>JBGTIP010000022.1:0-76863 GCA_041745615.1 Pyrinomonadaceae bacterium
CAGGGAAACGAGCCAGGCCATCGCCTGATTCTCGGCGAAGATGCCCCCGGCGCCTTCCATCCAATAGGCACCGTGGATGCTCGACGCCGAGGTGACGAGGTCGAACATGATCGCCGCGCGCGTCGGCGACGCAGGCACGAACGCCAGATGCCGCGGGTGATCGATCGACACGCTCGATTTGAGCAGGACATCGCGGAATAGCTGAAAAGCCCGCTCGCCGCCTATGCCCTCGGGCGTGATGGTCTCGCCGACGAGCTTCTGAAGTTCCTCGGCTTTTTTGGGGAAGCCTAGCGGAGGATCGGCCTCGGTGATGCGGTGGATGGCGAATTTGATGACGTCGAGCGACATTTCGACGATATCGATGTCGACGTTGTGCATTGAAACGGGCATATCTGAACTAAATTCCTGTGTAGTGGCCGATGATGACGGCAACTACGGTTATCGTACCGTAGATCACCTCAAAGATGCCGATCTTCATTGCCTTCATTTTGCGACGGCCGGCTGAGAGGCCTTCGATCGCACGGACGAGAAGCATCAGCATCGCCAGGACCGCGAGTATGGGGCTCAGCCCAAATGAGGCGAGGATCGCCACGAGAATGACTCCAACCACGTGGGCCGACAGCGGGAGGGTGCGGGAAAAGCTCTTGCCTTTTTCGAGCAGGAGGCGTTCGCGGACGTATAGGATCGACGGTATCAGCCTCGCAACAAAGATCGCCCATAAACCCAGGGCAACAGGCACTGTCATGCCGCCGGCCAGCGCGATGGCCGCGATCGAGGCCGAGATCGTGACAGCCCCGCCGAGTTCGGGCAAGAGATGACGGCCCTGCCGCGAAAAGTCGAAATACATCTGAACCGCAGCAAGCGGCAGGACGAAGGCAAACGGCAGGAGCGGGCCAGTGCCGGCAGTGATAACGGTGCCGATAAGGCCCGCTGTGAAAACCGCGCCGAAAATGACGATGAACTTGAGTGCGGTCATGGCCCGCTCGGGGACCTTCATCCCCATGCGGTCGATGACGAGCATCTTTAGCGGCTGCCGGACCAGGAACGCCCCGATCGTCATAACCGCTATCCACACACCACCGGTCGAGAAAGCGATCGCCAGGCCCGCGACTATCGGCTCAAAAAGAAAGCCCCATCCGCCGTGCTCGGTCGGCAGCGCGATCTTGCTCGCCTTTATTTGTGGGACGGCGGGCTTTTGGACTTGCGGTTTTGATGCCACGTAGGAAGCATAGGCTTTTGCGAAGCTGTGGGAAAATCCGTTCGAGGCGTTGTGGGGTCGTCGCCTGATAACTTGCATACAAAGAAACGCCCGGAGAGGCCCTCCGATATTAGTTTCGTGGTTATCGCGAGATTCGAATATGATCGAGATCACAAAGGGGTGAGGCTTTGTTAATTTGGGGCGATTACATTACATTCAAGTTTAAAATATTTATGAAAGCAGTACCGATGAGATACGAAGCGAGCGGTGAATTTGCGGCAGCGATGGACGCCTCCGACCCCTTGTCGGCGTATCGTGATCGGTTTCTTATCCCGAAGGACTCCACGGGGAACGACATCATCTATTTTACGGGAAATTCGCTCGGGCTGCAGCCGCGGACGACGCGAGGGTATGTCGAGCAAGAGTTGGAGGACTGGGCACGTCTCGGTGTCGAGGGGCATCTGCATGCACAGAATCCGTGGCTGCCGTATCATGAATTTCTGACTGAGCCGATGGCACGGGTAGTAGGGGCGAATCCGATCGAGACGGTGGTGATGAACTCGTTGACCGTCAATCTGCATCTTCTGATGGTTTCGTTTTACCGGCCGACTGCGGAGCGATACAAGATCGTGATCGAGAAGGGAGCGTTTCCTTCGGATAGGTATGCGGTGGAATCGCAGATCAAAGTTTGGAGTACCGCCTTTAGGCGGCTTGAAAGCGGGCCGTCTGAAGGCGGGACTCAGAACAAAATGCCGCCTGAAGGCGGGACTCAGAACGGGTTGATCGAACTCGCCCCGCGTGAGGGAGAGGCGGTTCTGAGGACCGAGGATATCATCGATGTTATCGAACGTGAGGGCGACTCGATCGCGCTTGTGATGCTGGGAGGCGTAAATTACTACACCGGACAGGCGTTTGATATGGAGGCGATCACAACCGCCGGCCACAAGGCAGGGGCGATCGTCGGGTTTGATCTTGCCCATGCCGCTGGGAACATCGAGCTGAAGATGCACGATTGGGGTGTCGATTTTGCTGCGTGGTGTTCATATAAGTATCTAAATGGCGGACCGGGGGCTGTCGCGGGGGCTTTTGTGCACGAGCGGCACGCCCGGAATTTTGACCTGCCGCGATTCGTCGGCTGGTGGGGCCATGACAAGGAAACCCGATTTCTCATGGGGCCGGAGTTTAGGCCGATAGCGGGTGCCGAGGGTTGGCAAATATCAAATCCGCCTATCCTGCAGATGGCTGCCCTGAGGGCGTCGCTGGAGATCTTTGACGAGGTGGGGATGGCCGACTTGTCGAGACGGTCGCGGCGGTTGACCGGGTATCTCGAGTTTTTGATCGGTTTGATCGGTGACGATCGCATCTCGGTCATCACTCCTGGCGATGCGGCACAGCGGGGATGTCAATTATCGATCCGCGTAAAAGGCGGCGATCGCACGCTCCATGAAAGGGTGACGGCGGCGGGTATTTCGGCGGATTGGCGGGAGCCGGATGTAATACGCCTTGCACCGGTGCCGCTCTATAATTCCTTCACAGATATTTTCCGTTTTCATTCTGTTCTGAGAGGTCTGCTGAGCTGATCAAATTGTGACGCTTGTCACTCGTGGCAAGGTTATAATTGAAGTGCGGTCCTTTCCGGAGCAAATAAGATGCGCGCGAAGATCAACGGCAGTGAATACGAATTTTCTGAAGACCTAAGTATCCTCGACGCTGCCCGAGCGGCCGGCGCGGATATTCCAACGCTGTGCGAGGATGAGCGGCTTAAGTCGGTCGGTGCTTGCAGGATGTGCCTGGTGGACGTGGCCGGGCTGCCGCGGGAGGTAGTCTCGTGTACAACCAAACTGGTAGACGGCATGGAGATCGAGACTCACGGTCAGGCGGTCGAAACGGCCCGCAAATGGAACTTGAGGATGCTGGCAAAAAGCTATCCGGCAGACGCATACAGAGATTTTCCAAAGAAACCATTTCATCAGATCGCCCGCGAATATGGCCTCACCGATGCCGATTTTATGGGAGAGTCTACCGCGGTCGACGACTCTCATGTGTATATCAGGGCCGACATGTCGCGGTGCATAAACTGTTACGCGTGCGTGCGGATATGTGCGGACGTGCAGGGGCAATTTGTCTGGCATGTGATCGGCCGTGGTGAAGATTCGCGGATCGTACCGGATTCATTTGGGGCTTTTGGCGACAGCACCTGCGTTTCCTGCGGGGCGTGTTCGGATGCCTGCCCGACCGGAGCACTCGAGGACAAGACCGTGATTGAGCGCGGGTATCCGACCGAGTGGACCAGAACCACTTGCCCCTACTGCGGAACAGGCTGCGAGATGGAGGTCGGAACCCGCGAGGATCGGGTAGTCCAGGTCCGCCCTGTGATGGATGCGCCGGTCAATTACGGCCACCTTTGTGTTAAGGGCCGGTATGCGTTCGATTTCATCGATGCCGAAGACCGTGTTACAGATCCGATGATACGCGAAAACGGAGATTGGAAGGTTGTTTCGTGGGAAGAGGCCATACGATACACTGCTGACAGGTTGAAAGCGATCGTGAACGAGAATGGGAAAGAGGCCGTTGCCGTGCTTGGTTCTGCCCGGGCCACGAATGAAGAGAATTATCTCGCGCAGAAATTCACACGCGTGGTTTTAGGCACAAACAACGTTGATTGCTGTGCGCGTGTCTGCCATACTCCGTCGGCTGCTGCGATGAAAATGATGATCGGCACGGGTGCGATGACGAATTCGTTCGATGACATCGAAAAGGCCGAGACTATAATGCTCTGCGGTGCGAACCCGAGCGAAAACCACCCAATACCCGGAGCGAGGATCAAACAGGCCGTTCTGAAACGCGGTACGCGGCTCATCGTTATCGACCCCAGAAAGACCGAGCTTGCCGCGATCGCGGATGTTCATCTACAGCTAAGGCCGGGAACGAATATCCTGATGTTCAACGCTCTCGCCCATGCGATCATTGATGAAGATTTGGCAGACCACAGTTTTATTTCGACGCGGGTGACGGAATTCGAGGAGTTTCGCTCATTCGTCGCCGATTATTCCCCCGAGGCTGTAGCAGAAAGGTGCGGCGTTGATGCCGGTTTCATACGACAGGCGGCGCGGATATATGCCGGCGATAAGCCGTCGATGGCGATGCACGGCCTCGGCATGACAGAGCATTTGCAGGGGACCGAGGGCGTGATGTCGATCGTGAACCTTGCTTTGCTAACAGGAAACATCGGCAAACCGGGCTCGGGCGTAAATCCCCTTCGCGGTCAGAACAATGTTCAGGGATCGGCACACATGGGCTGCGATCCCGGTATCCTGACGGGCTCGGTCGCGATCGAAGTGGGACGTGAGTTGTTTGAATCGGTTTGGAAGACGCCTGTGCCAACCGAGGCCGGGCTGAATCAACTTCAGATGATCGACGCGGCTCGCGACGGCAAGCTCAAGGCACTTTGGGCCATCGGGTACGACGTTTTTTTGTCGAATGCGAACGCACACGAGACGGCAAAGGCGTTCGTCAATATGGACCTGGTTATCATTCAGGATTTTTTCATGAACGAGACCGCCAAGCGGTTTGGACACGTGTTTTTTCCTGCCACATCGTCCTTCGAAAAAGACGGTACATTTATGAACGGCGAGCGACGCGTTCAGCGGATAAGGAAAGCAGTCGAGCCTCGAGGAAATTCGCTGTCAGATCTTCAGATCATCTGTGCTCTCGGGGCTGAGATGGGGCATGGAGCGTCTTTCAACTTCACAACCGCCGAAGAGGTTTGGAATGAGGTTCGTGCCGTCTGGCCCCCGGGTTTCGGAATCACATACGAGCGGCTTGATGAGGTCGGCGGCATCCAGTGGCCGTGCCCGGAAGTCGGGCATCCGGGAACCCAGATCCTACACGAGACCGGGTTTTCCAATGGCCCTACCGCCGCACTTAGGCGGATCAAGTTTCGCCCCACGAAAGAGACTATCTCAGAAGAATTTCCTTTCCTGCTGACAACCGGGCGCGTACTCGAGCATTTCAATGCCGGAACCATGACGATGCGAACGCCGAATGTCGAGCTGCGTCCCACGGACCTTCTCGTGGTTTCGCACGCTGATTCGAAAAGGCTGGAGCTCGCCGCGGGCGACGTGGTGCGTATGTCCAGCCGCTACGGCGAGGCCCACCTTCCGGTCGAGATCAGTGATAGAGTAAGGGTCGGGGAGCTTTTTGCATCATTTCACGATCCGGCGGTATTTCTGAATTACGCCACCGGCCCAACCCGCGACAGGTTTACGCAGGCACCTGAATTCAAGGTGACCGCCGTGCGGATCGATAAAGTGGACGGGCAAACCCCCTAGTATTTAATTAATGTCAGACCAGAAAGTGATCATTATCGGAGCCGGCCTGGCTGGCTCGCTGCTTGCGATCTATCTCGCAAAACGCGGTATCGCTGTTGATATCTACGAGGGCCGCGGCGATATGCGGTTGGAAGAGGTCGCGGCCGGGCGTTCCATTAACCTTGCGCTGTCCGACCGTGGAATTGCCGCGCTTCGCGAGGTAGGGATGGATGAGTATATGCTCGCCGAGGCGATGCCGATGTATGGGAGGTTAATTCACTCAGCCGCGGGGGAAACGAAACTGCTCCCGTATTCGGGCCGCGAGGGTGAGTATATTAATTCCGTTTCGCGAGCGGGGCTGAACATCGCCCTTATCAACGAGGCCGAGAAATACGATGAGGTGCGCTTTCATTTTGGTCGCAGGTGTGTCGATCTTGACCGTGAGACTGGTGAAGCGGTCTTTTCTGACGGTTCGCGAATTAGCGGAAGCACGGTGATAGCGGCCGACGGTGCCGGGTCGGCGATCCGGACGGCGATGCTCAATGGCGGGGTCGAAAGATTTAATTACTCTCAAAAGTGGCTTGAGCATGGGTATAAGGAACTTGTCATTCCATCAGTTGCCGAGTTCGACGTACTCCCGCCGGGAGTATCACCGCGAGCCCAGCGTTTCGTAATGGATGAGAGAGCACTGCACATCTGGCCACGGCACAAATTCATGATGATCGCCCTGCCTAATTTTGATGGGAGCTTTACGTGTACGCTGTTTTTGGCACATAAGGCCCGCGTTCTGAGTCCCGACTTTAGTCGGCAAAATTCCAAGGATAGGCCTGCTGAAGCAGGGACTCAAAACGCTTTCGATCAACTTACCGACGAAGCTGCGGTGCGAGAGTTTTTTGGAAGTGAATTCGCCGACGCCGTGCCGCTGATGCCAACGCTGGTCGATGACTTTTTTGCTAATCCGACAGGGAATCTCGGCACCGTCAAATGTTTCCCTTGGAACATCGCCGGGAAGGCTTTGCTGCTCGGCGATGCGGCCCATGCTGTCGTGCCGTTTTATGGGCAGGGGATGAACTGCGCCTTTGAGGATGTTCGTGTGCTCGATGGGCTTATCGATGAGCATGGGACCGATTGGGAAACGGTCTACGAGGAATATGGACGGCTCCGAAAGCCCAACACCGACGCTATCGCCGATATGGCTGAGGATAATTTCTACGAAATGCGCGACGCCACTGCCGACCCGGTATTTCAGCGAAAACGCGAATTGGAAACTCTGCTCGAGCAGACGTACCCCGATTATTTCTCGAAATACTCGATGGTGACGTTTCGGGAGGACCTGCCTTATTCGGTGGCAAAGGATAGAGGTAACGCTCAGGATAGGCTGTTGATGGAGATTTGCGGATCAGCGAAAAGCATAGACGAAGTCGACATCGAATCTGTGCGGAATCGTCTAAAAAGTCTCGTGAGTCTGTGATAATATCGATTTTATGACCAAGGTCGAAGCAATCTATGAGAATGGGATCTTTAAGCCGATCGCCGGCGTGCCAAAGAACTTAAAAGAGCATGAAAAGGTCCGCCTTACGATTGAAACCGATTCTGAAGACGAACTGCGATCAGAGTTCGAAATTTGGGATGAAGCGAGCGATCTTGACTTTCTTCGCCTGGAAAAAAAATTAAAAAATGATAAGTAATGGCTCGAGGCGATGTCTTGCTCGTGGCACTTCCCACAAGCGAAAAGCGTGAACAAGCCGGCCGACGTCCTGCCGTCGCTGTGCAGACCGCGGTTGCGGATCAGCCCATGTTGATGATCGCTCCGATTACTTCAAATAAAGCTGCGCTTCGATTTGATTTCACAGTTCTTATCGAACCTTCGAATGAAAACGGGCTCGACGTTAGTTCTGTCGTCATGGTTTTTCAGATGCGAGCAATCGATAAACTTAGGATCATCAAGAAACTGGGGACTCTTTCGGCTGACGATCTACAGCGAGTCGATGATGAAATTCGTGCGATGCTCAGTTTATAATACTCGGCTAATCAGAAGGAGGTCAGCTCTATGCCCAACGCTCTCCCGCTAATGCTGAAGGTCGCGGCCGTATGCGCGTTTCTAGGACCGCTCATTCTGCTTGCTTCGGACCTTCTGCTAACTACGCCGTCATTTGAATGGACCATCGGCCTTTGGATCGCTTTTATGCTATTGATCCCGGCGGTCATGGGGCTCACGTACATCCTGGCCGCCAGCGGAAGCCGGCTTGCCGTCATCGGCGGACTTATCGCTTATTTCGGGCTCGTAGCTGGCGCCAGTATGCAGGTGCTGTTCCGGGTCTATTCCGTTCTCGAGGAGCAGGGGGCGACGGCGACTATCGAGCAGCTGAGTTCAACCTTTAAGCTTGTAGCGTCAACACAGATGATCGGCCTCGGCTGGCCTTTGGGGTTGATCCTGCTGTCCATCGCGTGCCTCACGACAAGAGCGATCCATATAGCGGTACCGATACTGCTCGTTATCGGTGCTATCGCCTTTCCCTTGGGCCGCATCGCTGGTTCGACAGTCGGAGTCTTTTTAAGCGGTGCCGCCTTTATCATCGCATTCGGTATTGTCGGGCTGCGTTTGTGGGCGATCTCAAAGGAGCTGGATTGAGCACTGATCTCACTGTCAATGGCCGCTCAGTCGACCTTGCTCGGCCGATCGATA
Organism: Pyrinomonadaceae bacterium; assembly: GCA_041745615.1. Taxonomy (GTDB): domain Bacteria; phylum Acidobacteriota; class Blastocatellia; order Pyrinomonadales; family Pyrinomonadaceae; genus OLB17. The sequence continues at coordinate 8,195 of JBGTIP010000022.1, forward strand.
TCTCGATCCCGCTGAAATTTAATGGGCCGCAGCCGAATGCATTTGGCGCGCAGCGTGCCGTATCCCATCCTTGTGAAGCAGGCGATCTCGTCGGCGACACGCGCCGCGGCGGCAGTTGTAATTTTGAACAGTACACGTTTATCCCCCATTGCAATGGCACCCATACCGAGTGCGTCGGACATATCACGCACCAGAGGATCTCCGTCACGGAATGTTTGCAAGATATTCTAGTGCCGGTTGTGCTAGTGAGTGTTAATGTGATCGATGCTGAAAGAACGAGTGAATCGTATGCCGTGCAGTTCGGGAGCGGTGATCGGGTGATCACTCGGCCATTGTTGGAAGAGACCGAAATGCCAAAGACAGCAAACGCCGCCAGGGATGCCGGCGTTCCGGTGGCATTGATCGTGCGGACGCTGCCTAATCACGATTCTAAATTAACGCGGGCATATGGAGACGAACCGCTACCGCCGTATTTCACGACCGAAGCGATGGAATACATCGTCGCGTGTGGATTTAGTCATTTGCTTGTTGATGTGCCGTCGATCGATCGAATGCACGATGAAGGCAAACTGTCGAACCATCGCATATTCTGGAACGTGGACCAGGGGAGCTATGAAACGAAACAGGGCACCAGGGCGGGGAACACCATAACAGAATTTATTTATGTACCGGACGCCGTAACCGACGGCGAATATGCCCTCAATCTTCAGATCGCTCCGTTTGCGGCGGATGCGAGCCCGAGCCGGCCGCTTCTTTTTCGATATTTCGAGGCTTAGTCCGGGTGAGAATGTGCATTCTCTGTCCTTTGTGTCTTCGCTTAGCGCCTTTGTGTTCAAAAGTAAGTTTAAACACAGAGGCCTCAGAGAACCAACACTGAGAGCACTAAGGGTAACCTATTCGATTCAGGACCCCTAAATGCAGGCCTTTGACTTCGAAACCGATTCGGCGGACAATAAAATCCGCTCTTTTAATTACAATGCCGTTCGAACAGCCGTGAAATTCGCGGCCGGACAGGGTAAGCCGGGTGAGATTCCCGCACGATCGCGTCGCTGTGATGCACTGATAAAGTGCTAAGTCAGATTTCCTGAGTCGAAGGCAATTGCCCGGATTGATGTTTCGCGTCAAAGCATCGCAGGCAGACCTGGATTTCTATAAATTTTAGAACGCCTCGTTTTTCTGGTCGATACTCGACCGTGAAAAGCGGGGCGTTTTCGATTTTGGGTTTTAGATTTTAGGGTTTGGACTGGTCTATGAGATTGCGGGGAAGGAAATTCGCAGCGTATATTGCGGTCGGCATTTGTTTGATCGCGTGCCAGCGACAAGCAGAGATCGGGAGCGAAAATACTCCTCCAGAAGCCTCGAAGCCGATCCCTATGCAAATCGTGACGGATGATCTGGAACGGCAGATCTCTGTACCTGTGAAGGTTACGCGTGTCGTTTCGACGGCACCAAGTGTGACGGAGATGATCTTCGCGGTCGGTGCCGGCGATCGACTCGTCGGGGTGACTACATTCTGTGATCATCCGGAACAAGTGAAAGCGATACCAAAGATCGGCGATACGATGAACCCCAATATAGAAACGATCATCGCGCTCAAGCCCGACATCGTTTTCGTCTCGACAGCATCGCAGATCGAAGCGTTTATGAAGGTGCTAGATCAGAACGGGATCGCGGTTTATGTTATGAACGCAGAATCACTTTTTGACGTGTCCGAAGATCTTCGTAAGTTGGGGGCCTTGCTGCAGACAGCTTCTCAGGCGGAACAGGCGGCGACGACGCTCGATAACCGGCGCCACGCGATCCATAATGAGCTGGGAACATGCCCGCCTGATGAGGAATGTGATCATCCCGAAAAACCTCCCCTTCCGGTCTTTGTTCAGATCTCAAAAGAACCGCTCTTTACGATAGGCCGGGAGGCATTTTTGAACGACATCGTTAACGCGGCCGGCGGAAGATCGGTTACCTCGGATGTAAATACGGCATTTCCGAAGCTCAGCAAGGAAACCGCCTCGGCATTGAATCCCGAGGTAATTATCCTTTCGGACAGCCCCGACAATCAGGAGCCGAACGATGCATTTAGGAACTCACCGGCGGTAAAGAACGGTCGGGTTTACAAGATAAATGCGGATATTATTTCGCGGCCCGGGCCGAGGTTGGTCGATGCATTGGAGCAGATCGCGAAGCTTCTGCATCCGGAATCTTTTCCGGAATAAGTGATAAGTGATAAGTGATAAATGATAAGTCAGAACTCTTCACTTCGTACTTATCACTTATCACTTATTCCGAAGGTTACAAGCTTTGAATCGAAGAGCGATAAAACTAAGTGGGATATTTGGGGGCAGTTTGCTTTTGGCGCTCGCTGGGGCGGTCTTGTTTGGTGCGGAGCGATTGGATCTCTTTGATCCGAGCGAACAGCAGGCGTCGATCCTATATGACATACGGCTGCCGCGGATACTGTTGGGAGCTTGTGTTGGGGCGAGTTTGGCGGTGGCGGGTGCGGGGCTGCAGTCGCTGCTGCGGAATCCGCTTGCCGAGCCTTATTTGCTGGGTGTGTCGAATGGGGCCGCGTTGGGGACAATGGTGGCTTTTGTGTTTTTTCAGAGTTTTGAGTTTGCCCGGCCGGTTCTGGCGTTTGCGGGAGCGGGTTTGGCGACCATCGCTGTTTATCGAATGGCGATGAGCCGGACTGGGATGAGCGTCGAGAGGCTGGTTCTGTCGGGTGTGATCGTCACCACCTTCTTGTCTTCGGTGATCGTGATGCTCACGACGCTGCTTGATGCGGCAAAGCTGCGCAGCTTTACGTTCTGGCTATTGGGCGATCTGTCGCAGGCGACGCGGAATGGAGTTTATATCAGTCTTGGTGCCGCGATCATCGGTGCGGTGGTGCTCGCATCTCAGGCGAGGGCGCTGAACCTGATGATGGTCGGGGAACGCGATGCGTTCGATTTTGGTGTCGAGGTAGGGCGAGTGAGAATGCTCGTTTTTGGTGCGTCAAGTTTAGTGGTCGGGGCAGCCGTCGCCGCGAGCGGGTCGGTCGGCTATGTAGGGTTGATCGTCCCGCATCTCGTGCGGTTGACCGTGGGAAGCGATAACCGTTTGGTCGTGCCGTTTTCGGCCATCGGAGGAGCCGCGTTTGTGGTTTTTGCCGATACGATCGCACGGACTGTGATCGCGCCGCGTGAACTGCCGGTCGGGGCGGTTACTGCATTGATCGGTGCACCGTTGTTTATTTATTTGTTAAGAAGGAATTGAGGTCAGAACCGGGAGCGATAGCGACCGGGTCGATCAATAGCGAACCAAGGAAACCAGTCGCTATCGCTCCCGGTTCTGACAAGAAGAATGCTTGAGGTCAGGGACATTTCGGTAAGTTACGGCGATCGCGAGGTTTTGCGCGACGTTTCGATGACTCTAAGTGCGGGCAAGATCGTCGCTTTGCTCGGGGCGAATGGGGCCGGAAAGTCTACTCTTGTGCGAGCATTGAATGGGACCGTGCCTTTCACAGGTGGCGAAGTAGTGATCGACGGAAGGCCGATCACGAAAATGTCCCGACGACAGATCGCACAGAAGATCGCGGTCGTGGCGCAGGAGAATGAAACGCGGTTTCCGGTCACGGTGCTGGAATTTGTCTTTTCAGGCCGATTCGTTCACGGCGGAGCATTTGGCTGGGAAACGGAGCGGGACATCGAGTATGCGAGATCGGCGCTTGGCGAATGCGACCTCGCCGAATATGAAACGCGCCTGATGAACCACCTTTCGGGCGGCGAACGGCAAAGGGTTGTGCTTGCACGGGCCCTCGCTGCCGGGGCGTCGATCCTGCTGCTTGACGAGCCGACCGCGAATCTCGACCTTGCGCATCAGGCGATGATGTTCCGGCTGGTGCGTGACCGGTGCCGATCGTGTGCTTCGTCCGCGGTGGTCATCACGCATGACCTCAATCTGGCGGCGGAATTTGCGGACGAGATCATTTTGTTAAAGGACGGCCGAATCGCCGCAAAGGGGACGCCGACCGAGGTTTTGACCGCTGAAAACATCAGAGATGTTTTTAGCGTGAATGTATTGCTGGATGAGAACCCGGCGAGTGGTAACGTTCGGGTGACGAGCGTATTTTGAAGAAGTTTAGCCACGAATGACACGAAAGATAGAAGAAGCGAGCCACTAATGCACGAATGATTTGTGTATTCGTGGCTAAGGAAATGACACGCGATTTAAAGGAAGTTGGTGAAAAGCCAACGCTGCCCACGCAACTGTGAGTACCTAATGGGTGCAAGCCAGGAACTTTATTCGTAAGTCTCAATTTAGAACCATTCTGCGATGGGCAGAAAAGGAGCCAAAATGAAGATCAAGTTAGTTGTATTATTCCTCGTCGTGCTTTGCACAAATATACTCGCTCAGCAGAGGGCTACAGTAGAGGGTCGATTGCCCGAAAATTCATCCGCCGGGACCATCCGGCTAGTTTCAGACACAGAGTCGTTCTCAACGACGACCGATACGCTAGGTAATTATCGATTTGAAGGTGTTCCGGACGGGCGGTACCTGCTTATTGTTGGCGGGCGACAGGCAAGCGTCGTTGTCGAAAAGGGGCAGGTCTCGATGGCTCGGCTGGCTGACGTTGTCGTGGTTGCGGCCAATGATGAGCAGACCCTGGAGCAGGTCTCGAAAACCATCGATGTCATCGGCGGTCAGGAGATGCGTGACCGGGCCGATTTTACGCTTGTTGAGAGCCTCAGGACCATTCCCGGACTTCGCGTCCAGCAGCTCGGCGGGTTTGGCAGGACGGCTTCGATAAAGACCCGCGGACTGCGAAATCAGGATACGGCGTTGCTGATCGATGGGATCAGGTTTCGCGATGCCTCGTCGATAACCGGAGATGCGACTCCGTTTCTAAGCGACCTCACCCTAACGAGTATTTCCAAGGTCGAGGTGCTTCGCGGTTCGGGATCATCCGTTTACGGCACAAATGCGATCGGCGGGACGATCGATTTTAGGACGCCTTCGGCACGCCGCGGCACGCACGGCCAGGTGAGCGGGGCCGTCGGCGGTTTAGGGCTCGGCCGGTTTCGCGGGAACATCTCGCAAGGGACCGCGGATGACCGGTTCGGGATCGGGACCGCCTATTCGAGGACTGTTTATACTAAAGGCATAGATGGGGAAGACGACGCTGGGAATCACAATCTCCAGACACGCATAGATGCGCGGCCGTGGGACAGCACCACGTTATCGGCCAAGCTTTTTTTCTCCGATGCCGATGTACGGCTGAATTCCAATCCGGATACTCTCGGCACACTGCCGAACTCAAACGCAGTAATTATCGATGCGGTCACGGGTGTTAATTTCAGCCCGGATGTGAACGATCCCGACAGTTTTCAACGTTCGCGATTTTTTTCCGGTCAGGCGACCGTCGAGCATGTGTTGACGAATAGGGTCACGATCGGCGGATATTACCAGGGCCTCGGGACCCGACGGGTAAATGAGAATGGACCGCTGCCCGGGCTTCAAAGCGCCTCGACGAGCATTTTCGAAGGCACTATTCACACCGCAAATGCCCATGTAAACTGGGCACCGAATGATAGCCATCAGGTCTCGATCGGTTATGAATTTGAAAGAGAGACGTTTGGAAATGTCGGGCGAACGCCGTCAGGGACTGAAGACTTTTTCACGCGGGCGGGGCAGCGAAGCGATACATTTTATCTGCAGGACTTGATAGGACTGTTCAACGGCCGTCTGCAGGTTGCCGGGAGCATGCGTGTCCAGCGTTTTGCACTGTCGAGGCCGGAGTTTAGTTTAGCCAACGCGCCGTATAGCGGTTTGACGCTTTCAGACCCACCCACTGCCGCTACTTTTGACGGTGCAGCGGCGTACAGCTTTAGGTCGACCGGGACGAAGTTGCGGGCACACGTCGGTAACGGTTATCGCGTGCCATCGCTTTATGAGCGCTTCGGCACGTTCTTTTCCACCTTCGGAACGCCGGAATTTATCGCTCTGGGCGATCCTTTTCTTAGACCGGAAAAGACGATCGCATTCGACGCTGGTCTAGAACAGGACCTTGCCCGTGAACGGGTCAGGCTTTCGGCGACGTATTTCTACACGCGGCTCAACGATATCATCGGATTTGGCAATGCGGTGCCGGCTATCGGCCCGACATTGCGGCCATTCGGGGGTTACGAGAACCAAAAGGGCGGCATTGCCCGGGGCGGCGAATTCAGTACGCGGGTCCGTCCAGGGGCTTCGACCGAAGTTTTTGCTTCCTACACGTTCACGAACAGCGATCAGCGAACGCCGCAGGTCGCTGGCAGTGGTGTGATCAAGAGCCTGGGCATTCCCGACCATCAATTCACTCTGGTCGCAACCCAGCGATTTGGGCGGTTGTGGGTGAACCTGGATGTGTTGGCTACGTCTGACTATCTTGCCCCGATCTTCAGCAACTCGACATTTAATTCCTATGTCTACCGATTCGGCGGGAACCGTAAGGCAGACCTTACTGCGGGTTACACGTTTGGCCTTCGCCAGGGCAACTCGTCACTGCGGCTTTTCGGCACGATCGAGAATCTGTTTGACCACGAGTATTACGAAAATGGTTTCAGAACGGCCGGAATCTCTGCTCGGATCGGGCTGAGCTTGGGATTTTAGCCCCTGAAGAGATGGTAAAGCCGGGGCGGGATTTTTCTCGCCCCGGCTTATTAGGCGTGTTATAATAGGCTGAATATAGAGGTGATAATTATGATACAGAAACCGTTGTTTGTTTTTTGTCTCATTTTCTTTTTGGCCGGCTCTGCCGCAGCCCAAAGGAGCGTGACCAATGCCGATCTCGAAAAGTATAAACAGGCTCGACTGCAGGCCGCCCGAGATTATCGGGAGAATTACGAGCGTCTCGGAATGCCATCGCCCGAAGAACTTGAAAAACGTCGGGAAGCAAGCCGATTGGAAGCAGAAAAGCTCTACGATAAGCTCCGAGCGGAACGTCTCGAGACCGAGCGGCTGCGGGCGATCCAGGCGGCTGCTAACGCACAGATAGCGGCGTCGACGCAGTTTGTTCCCTACTCTGTTCCTTATTATAATAGCGGACCGTACTTATTCTATTCGAATGGGAGATTCCCAAGAGTAAACCGCGTCCGTCGGGTCGGACAGGGATATGTTGGCGGAGGCCAATTCTGGTCGACCGGGCCCAGGACTATTCCGCGACCGATACGGCGTCTCCGTTAGAAAGTCGCTTTTCGCTAATACTACCCTGTGATACTATTAAGCGAGTGAAAAAGAAGCATCGACAGACGTTGAAGTCTATATTTCACTTGCCTATTAAGGCAAATATTGTTTGGAATGACATCGAGAGTCTTTTAATTGCGCTCGGGGCTGACATTGAAGAAGGGAGTGGTTCACGGGTACGAATTGCGCTGAACGGCGTCCGATCAGTTTTTCACCGGCCTCATCCGCAAAAGGAAACCGACAAGGGAGCCGTCAAAGACATGCGAAGATTTTTGTCGGAGGCGGGTATCGGAGAAGATGAAGTATAAGAGCTATGAAGCCACGGTAGACTATGATGACGACATGGAAATGTTTCACGGGACGGTCATCAACACCCGAGACGTCATAACTTTCTACGGAAAGTCAGTAGCGGAGCTCAAGCGGGAGTTCAAGAATTCGGTAGAGGACTATCTGGAATTCTGCAAAAAGCGTGGCGAAGAACCTGATCGTCCGTTTTCAGGTAACTTTGTCCTTCGGATTTCCCCGTCGCTTCATCAAAAACTATATTCAAAAGCAAAAAGAAGCGGGAAAAGCCTTAATTCTTTGATCGAGGAAGAACTGGCGTCAGTTTAGAAAAAGTGATGAAACCAGGATGGGAAGCGGTAATCGGTATGGAGGTCCATGCCCAGTTGGCAACTGCTACAAAGATCTTTTGCGGCTGCCCTGTGCAGACCGGGGGTGAGCCGAATTCGAATACCTGTCCCGTCTGCCTTGGGTTGCCGGGCGCTCTGCCGGTGTTGAACAAACGGGTTATCGATCTGGGGGCCCGGGCGGCCATTGCCTTGGGGCTCGAAATACAGGAAACATCGATCTTTGCCCGCAAAAACTATTTCTACCCCGATCTTCCCAAGGGTTACCAGATCTCTCAATACGATAGGCCGTTCTCGGCAAATGGGAAACTCACGATCATGACCGCCGAACGTGATGAAAATGGGCACGCGATGGATTGGAAGCCGCTGACCATTCACGTAGAGCGGATGCACCTCGAGGAAGATGCCGGTAAAAACGTCCACGAGGGGCTGCCGGATGTCGATAAATATTCGTATATCGACCTCAACCGTGCCGGCACGCCGCTCGGTGAGATCGTTACAGCCCCCGATTTTCGCACGTCCTGGCAGGCTTACGACTATGTAAACCACATACGCCGCGTCCTGCAGTGGGTCGGGGCCAGCGACGCCGACATGGAGAAAGGGAATTTGAGGTGCGAGGCGAATGTTTCGGTGCGGAAGGTGGGCGAAACTACTTATAACAACAAAGTCGAATTAAAAAACCTCAATTCCGTGCGATTCATGCAAAAGGCGATCGAGTTTGAGATCGATCGCCAGATCGCTGCACATGAATCTGGTGAAGCTGTTAATCAGGAAACGCGGCTGTGGGATGAAAAGAACAACTGCACACGAATAATGCGAACTAAAGAGGACGCACACGACTACCGTTATTTTCCGGAACCCGACCTCCAGGCCTTAAAGGTAACGGCCGATTTTATTGAAAACGTTAAGAAGCACATGCCCGAACTGCCGGACGTGATGCGCGATCGGTTTATGGATGTTTACGAGCTGAGTTATGCTGACGCCTCGCAGCTCGTCGCCGACAAAGATTTTGCAGAATACTTCGAGACGGTGGCCCGTATAACCGTCAATCCAAGGCTTTCGGCCAATTGGGTGCTTGGCGAATTTACACGCGAGCTAAATCAATCGAATAAGCAGGTTAACGTAAGCCTTACCCCCGCCGAGGACCTTGCCGAACTACTGAAAATTCTTAGTTCGGGGAATATCAATAATAATCAGGCCAAGGAAGTTCTGAGCGAGATGTTCGCAACCGGCAAGACGGCCCGTGACGTTATTAAGGAGCGAGGCTTCGAGCAGGTTTCCGATGCCGGCGAGATCGAGCGAATTGTCGATAAAGTGATCGAGGAGAACGAGGCTCAGGTTAACGCGTTTCGCGGTGGCAACGACAAGTTGTTCGGATTCTTCGTCGGACAGGTAATGAAAGCATCGGAAGGCAAGGCAAATCCCAAGATCGTAAACGAGCTATTGCGTACAAAGCTGTAGTCGACAACGGGTGAACTTTAAAAAAGATCAGAATCCTTGAAATTTCTGAAAGGAGGTGCGTGTGGATCGAAAAATTCTCTGCCTGCTGCTGTTAGTAATCTTTTCTTTCGCCTCTGATCTGCACGGCCAGGCTCCGCCGCCCATTGATCCCTCGGCCCAGCAGCGACGCGAAGAGGCAGAACGAAGGTCTCGAGAGGAACGCGAATTGCGCATGCGAAACATGCGCGAGTTCGACACAACGATGAAGCCGCTCACCCAACCGAGACGTAGCGTCCCCGCCAACCCGACGATCGACAAGGAAACCAGCGAGCGGATAGGTTTGGCTAGACGAGTAGATGCCGCGGATCATGCCCGTTACGCACAGTTTCTCAATGCGGAAAAGACAGGCATGTTCAAGCTTTTTCCCGATTACGACTGCGTCACGAAGAACCTCGTTAAGACCGACGGGAACTGTAAGAATTTTGTCATGGCGAGCTCGTCCTTTTCGTTCAGAACAGGCGGCTACATCCATCCCTACTATCATGATTTGGGATTTAATCATGGCGAGATCTTGAGTAACGCGTTTTTTTCGCAGGGGATATTTGTTTCGTTGGGCAACCAGCCGATCGAGGATGTAACACCAGGCCATGAAGGACTAAAATTTATATACGATCTTCAAACCGTCACCGATCCGGGAGAAGCCAGAAAGATGGCGGCCAGGCTTAAGGCCGGCGTCGATTTCGGCGGCTTTGCGTACTCCGACAGGTTCGAGCCCGCTGAAAACACTACTTACGCTTTACGTTCCATTGCCTACAATTTGGCCAATTCGCTGCCGGCAATAACGGAGAAGACCTCGGCTAGTGAGGTGAGATTTCATACCCTTTCCCTGGACAAGCGTGCTGACGTCACAGTAATTTTTCGGATCGTTCGCAAGGGCGAGGATGGCAGCCTGACGATCGTGTGGAAAGAGCTCGATCGCAAAGAGGCCCCGAAGATCAGGTTTCCAAAGGGCGAGAAGTTTATAGATTTCAAGGCCGACGGTGCGCCGCTGCAGCTGTAAAGCGATTCTATCAACGGGACTCCTGTGGTTAAGACTCGTATTGAAGAAAGGAAAGCGAAGGATTATTTAACGATGAAAAGAGCCTCAGCGACAATATTAATAATAGTTGCAGCCTGTGTCGGTGCGTTCGGTCAGGCAGCACCGTCCCAGGATGCCGAAAGGGAAAGGCAGCGTGCTCGTGAGCAGGCCTATAACGACAGCGTTGATCGCCTGAGAAATGTGGGCAAGACCACGATGCCCATCGACTCGAACGCAGAACTTCGGATCTTTAACACAAAGATCCGACCTCTTTATCGCAAACCGACCGTTTCGGAAATGACGCGTCTCGAGCCTGATGGCAGCCTGCGGGCCGCCTTCAAAGAGTTGCTGGGGGGAAAGAATGCGGGAGTGGTGAAGATGGTCGCGGACAAGGGCTGCGAGGTGAATTTCAACATCATGGTCGCCACGCCCCATTGCGAGGAATACAGGCTTCCCGGGGCGGGTTCGGCTTATTCGTTTCGGCAGGGTAGCCACTGGCTGCGACACCTTTCGGACCTGAGCTTCGATGGAGATAAGTTTATTGCTGCTCCGGGCGATTTCGTGCATGGCATTCTGGTAAACATCGGCGATGTCCCACTTGACAAGGCGAAGGACACATCCATGTATGCGACGCTTACCGGATTCAAACCCATGTCCGACAAGGATCGGGCCGCCGCTTTTTCCGGCCTATTGGAAAAAGGTATACGAGACGGCCGAATGCTCTATGCAAGCACTCTTCCGGTAATGAAGTATTCGACCTTTCTTATGCGCTCGATCGCATACCGAACAGAGTATTACAGGACGATAGACGGTGTTGATTACGATGAGATGGAGTTCGATACACGCAAGGACGTTATAGTCGCGTTTCGGGTTGTCAGGTACGAGCCGGATCAGAGCGTGACCATTGCCTGGAGGGAAATTGCCCGGAAGGACTCCCCAGCGTTGAAGCAATAGCCTTCTGTGGACTCAAAAGAAACGGGCACCGATATTCATCTAGAAAAATTCGCCGAAAAGGATGCTTTCGACGCTAGAGTCGTGAATGGAAATATAAAACATGGAACTTGATGGAAAAATAGCCATAGTCACTGGCGGCACAAAAGGGATCGGATATGCGATCGCAGAGCGGCTCGTCCGGAACGGTATCTCCGTATATATCTGTGCCAGAGACCGAGAAGAGCTTGAGAAGGCTGTCACTGATCTTTCACAGTTTGGCAACGCTGCCGGAAAGGTGTGCGATGTGCGTGACGAGGAGCAGGTCAAGAGGGTAATTGAATCATGCGGATCGAGATTTGGCGGGCTGGATATCCTCGTCAATAACGCCGGCGTCGGGTACATGGGCAAGACCGTTGAGGAATTATCGCCCGACGAATTTCGACAAACGCTAGAGACAAACCTGTTTGGCGTTTTCTACGCGTGCCATTTCGCGATCCCATTAATGAAGCAGCGTGGCGGCGGCTACATTATGAATATTTCCTCGCTTGCCGGGCAGAACGCACACCCCGGAATGGCGGCATATAATGCTTCGAAATTTGGCTTGAACGGCTTTTCCGAGGCTCTCATGCAAGAGGTCAGGCATGATGGGATCAAGGTAAGCTACATCTGTCCCGGCAGCGTAAATACCCATTTTGGCGATGATACACCGGGTCCGGAAAAGGCGTGGCAGCTCCAGCCGGAGGATATTGCCGACGCGGTGATAGGTCTGTTGTCGATGGAAGACCGTGCCCTGCCAAGCAAGATCGAGATCAGGCCGAGCCGGCCGCCGAAGGCCTAGCTTTTCGAGGCATACCGCCGGCAGACGCGTTCGAGATCGGACGTTTGGACGGGTTTGACTATATAATCGGCGGCCCCGAGATCCAGGGCCCGCTTTCGGTATTTGGGCAGGTCGAGCGAGGTTATCATCACCATAGGGATCGCGCCGAAATTATCATCGGTTTTCACATACTCCAGGAATTGCCAGCCGTCGATCTGAGGCATTTCCACATCGGAGAGTATCAGATCGGGCTCCCATTTTCCGGATAGCAGCAACTCCAGTGCTTCAGCACCATTGTTGGCCGTAATTGTTCGAAATCCCAGATCTTCAATTATCTTTACCGCCTGGTTACGGATGGTCGAACTGTCGTCGACGATCAGGATCAGGGCGGCAAGCGGCTCGGAGGCGGGAGCTAATTCAAGAATGTCATCGATGTCAGTCGGCGCAGGTGTCGTAACAGTTAAAGGCATGAGGATGGTAAAGGTCGTGCCTTTCTGCGTTTCGGAATTGATCAGGACAGAGCCGCCGCGAGATTCGACGCTCTCCTTTACGATCGCCATTCCGACACCGCGGCCCGCATTGAGATCGATATTGTCGGTTGTCGTGAGGCCCTGAGCAAAAACCAGCTTGTAAGCATCGCGATCGGTCATCGTCGAAAGTGAGATTTCGGTTACCAACGCGTTCTCTACGGCCTTTTCCTTCAAGCGGGCAAGCGATATTCCGCCTCCGTCGTCAGAAATGGTGAGTATCAGGGCCTCTTCGTCAGCTTCGATCTTTACGGTTATGGAGCCCGCTTCCGGTTTGCCTATCAGCCGCCTCTTTTCCGGGGTTTCGATGCCGTGAACGACGGCATTCTTCAGCAGATGCAGCAAGGGTTCGACGAGGGCGTCCATCAAAAGGGTATCGATCTCGACCTCGCCATTTTCCAGAGTAAGAATTGCCTTTTTGTTAACGTCCTGGCAGGTGGACTGCACGGTGCGGGTAAGGCGGGTCTCGAGCGTGCCGAACTTGACCATTCGGATGCGAACGATACCGGCATGAAGCTGTTTGTTCAGATCGCGGGCCGTATCGAGAAGCGATTCCAACCGAGCCTGTGAATCTTTATCGATCTGCTGAACCGGCACGAGGCTTAGCAGGCTTTCGGCCAATGCCGCATTGTTTGCGGCTAACGAGCCGGAGATTTCCAGCAGCCGGGTCAGCCGATCGATCGACACGCGGACGACCGGCGATGATGGAACGATCGTCGAATCTCGAGTAGCCGGTCCGGGATCGGAAGATAACGATCGGTTTGACTGGCCGGAAGGATTTGAGATGTTCGCGTCGACCGATCCAGGCAGGTTGATCGACGCAGCTGCGTCCGTATATTGGCGTTGGAGAATGACGCTTTCCTCTTCCGCACATTTCTCTGCGAGTATGCAGTTGAGCGCATCAACAGCGGTTTGGAGAAACTCAACAACCGCAGGGCCCGCCCCACGATCGGAATTGACCACCGCATCCAGCAGGTCTTCCATTTTATGGGCGATCCTGCACGCGTTCTTGAAGCCAACGATTCCTGCTGCCCCTTTGAACGTATGAGCGCAGCGGCGGATCTCCCAAATTGCGTTCGAGTTCGTCGGAGACCCCAGCAGAACATTGAGACTTTTCTCGATCGCCGCAAGCAGATCCGCAGCCTCGTTCCGGAATATCTCCAGAGTTTCCTCGTCTATCTCGAATGTTTCCGGTCGCTTGGCCGCACTATTCTTTGGAATGATGTCGTCGAACGATGCATCAACCAGAGAGTTCAGATCATCGACAAAGTCATCTGTGTGAAGCGAAGAGTCGAGCAGAGCCGCTTCGAGCGAGGCGATCCGGTCGAGTACGGTATACACAGATGTCGGTGAAGGGGATCGATCGGCAGCCAGACTTCCCAGCGCGGCTTCGCAATCGCTGACGGCGGCGACTATCTTTGGCCGCCGCTCGTTCTCGGCCTGTTCCCGCAGGTGTGCAAGCGTGCTTTGTGAAAAGCTCAGGTCTGATGACTCGCCGGTTTGAGCGAGTATCAGCAGAGTGCTTCGGATACGGGCGATCGCGGTCTCAGAATCTACCGTTGAAGAATATTTGATCTCGGGGCCCATTGCTGCCGCAGGTGGATCCGGCCTTCCGGAATCAATCCGCTATCTGTTCCTGATGTTCCGGTAATAAGTATGTTTCGAGCGCTTTCATTAGGGTTTCCGGTCCGAATGGCTTGGTGACATACCCGGTCGAACCTGCCATCTTGCCTCGTACCTTATCAAAGAAGCCGTCTTTGCCGGATATCATGACGACGGGAAGGTCCTTCGCAGCGGGATTATTTCTGATCTGTTTACAAACTTCGTATCCATCCATACGGGGCATTGCAATGTCGAGCAGCACCAGATCGGGAAGCCCTTCGTCCAGACGTTCGAGAGCCTCTACGCCATCCTCGGCACAGACGACCTGATGGCCGGATTTTTCGAGTTTGCTTGCTATCAGCTTTCGGACGGTGGCGCTGTCGTCGACGATCAGGATCGTTTTGCCCTTAGGCATCGCGTCATGAACTTCGTTTTGTCGCCGGATCTCATCCAGCCGGATGGCGATGGTGTTGAGCTGCCCGGCCAGGATCACGTTATTCGGATCGAGCCTCGACGCTTCCTGGATATATCTGAACCCGGCTTCAAATTCGCCTAGATTGAAATACCCGATTCCCAGCTGGACCAGTTCGGTTTCGCTGAAATCACGCAGGTTCCATTCCGCTTCCATTTGCGTAACCGCTTTTTGCACGATCTCACGGTCCACGAGCGAATTGTTGAGCAGGCTTTCAATGTCGGATAAAGATATCGTGGAGTTGCAGGTTCCGCATGAGAAGGCCTGAGCTTTGTTCGGTCCGTCGCAATAGGGACAATTAATGACGGCTGTTTTAGAACGGAGTACAACATGCTCCCGCTCTGGCTGCGGTTCAAATTCCAGCGGTTCATCCGGCGCCGTCGCACCAGCGAATTCAAAGGTGTTGGTGTTTGAAACTCCCGAATATTCGGGGGCCGGTTCAAACTCGCTGACCGGTTGCGTAAGTTCAAGGGGCTGAAGTTCTTCGAGAGACAAAACCTGGGCGTCTCCTTCCTGAGAATACTCCGGGAGGTCGTAATTCTCGGCAAGCGATGAGTCGACGTCGAAAGTTTCCAAAAATGTGTTTTCAAAGGATTCAGAGTGTGCCTCGATGAGCGAATCGTCGAATTGAAAGGTTTCTTCAACCGCGGATTCAAATGCGACCGTTTCGTCCGTCGGCTGGGGAGCCACTTCGACAGCATTCGGCGAATCATCGAGAGCCTGAGCGACCTCGTCCACCGGCGATTCGGGAGCCTCGAATACGCTGCTTAGCGGCATTTCGACGAGGTCCGTAGGAACCTCCGCGATCTCGATTGCCCGTTCTTCCTGATTATCGACCGAGGAAACAGCCGAGGATTGATTTTCATGGGGAGCCGTATCAGCCTCGGGCCGATCTGTTTGCTCGGAGCATGAATTTACAGTGGCTGTTAAGAAGTCGTACGCCGAACGTGCCGTAGTATTTTCGGGATTGATCTCCAACGCACGTTCCAGCGATTCGATCTTTTCTCCAAGGCCGAGGGACAGGTGCGATCTCAGTATCCAGGCGTCGGCGATGTTGGGTTCACTTTGCAGAAATTCGTTGACGAGGTCGAGGGCTTTTTTCCGCCGGCCCGCGGCGGCCGCTGACTTTACCTCGTGGAAAGCGGAGTGTGAGCGTTCGGTCAGGATCGCGTCCAGGGCCGTCCGCGCGTCGGCATTCTTAGGATCGATCTCAAGAACACGCTCGAGAAATCCGATCTTTTCGTTTTCATCCTTTGCGAAAGACGCTTTCCATAGCCAAGCCAATGCGCAATTTTCGTCAAAAACAAGTGCCTGCTGAATACATTGTTGGGCCCGGTCCATAGACCCTTCTTCGTGGGCCGCGACAGCCCGCTGTACAAAGGTCTTTGCGAGAAGCGATCTGGTTGAGGCCTGCCATTCCAGGGCACGCTGATTTTCAGGATTGATCTCAAGGGCGTTTCCGAGAAAGATAAGCAGCTCCTCAGGGTACTCGCTTATCGACGCGAGCCAGATCCAAATGTCCTCGCAGCGCGGATCGATCCCCGATGCTTGAAACAGGAGCCGTCTTGCTCTTACCCGGTCTCCATTTTGCGCGGCTGTGATGCCGGAGGTGAGGATCTCCTGGAAATCGGCGGCCGCGCATTGGGGGTCTAAACCATTATCGCTGACGGCTGAATCGGTAATCACGATCGAGTCGGTTTCTAGTCTCATAAGTTTTGGCAAGGGGTAGGGGCCTGAAAGCGGGCAAAAACCTGCACAGACGCAAAGTACAGACCTGTTTTTAGAAGCAAGACCAGTGCCACCAGACCGGCTCTCCGGCACTTTTGTTAATTTACTTGAAGATGCCTAAAATAAAGCCTGATACGGGACTGCGGGCGCGCCTAATAACCGAATATACTGCCCAAAGACGGAGAAAGTGACAAAATATGGCAGTTTGCGTTGACAAAAAGTAGCAGCGTTCGGGCGTAACCTCTTTGTATGGACAAGCATAAAACTGACCATGATGTGATCATCATCGGCGGCGGGCCCGCCGGGCTCTCCGCCGCACTCTGGTGCAACGAACTCGGCCTTAAGTCCGTACTTTTTGAGAAAGAAAAGGAGTTTGGCGGGCAGCTTTTGGCGACACACAACCCGGTGAAGAACTATCTCGGGATCGAAACATCAAACGGGCGTGAGCTGAGCGAGAAGTTTATTCGACACCTAAACAGTTTCAACCTGCCGGCCATGAAAGGCACCGCCGTTTTCTCGGTTGACCTTGCAAGTAAGTCGGTGACCCTCTCGAATACGGAGGTGCATTCAGCCGATGCAATTATCATCGCGACCGGTGTAAGACGACGCAGTCTCGGCGTTCCGGGTGAGACTGAGTTCTTAGACCGCGGTGTCCTGCGTTCCGGAGTCGAGTCCAAAGACGCCGTTGCCGGCCGCGATGTAGTGATCGTCGGCGGAGGCGACGCGGCGATCGAGAACGCCTTGATCCTGAGCAAGGCGGCAGCCAGTGTCAAGGTTATTCACCGAAGAGATCAGTTTACTGCCAGAAGTGAATTTTTGGACGCGGCGAGACAACTGGGTAATGTCGAATTTATCGTCAACAGCGAGATTTTAGCGATCAATGGAACCGAGGCTGTCGACGCCGTTGAAATAGGAAATCTTGAAAATGGCAGCCGCACGATTATTCGTGCCGATGCCGTACTGATCAGGGTCGGCGTGCTGCCCAACACTGAGCTATTCGTCGGCCAGATCGAAATGGACGCGGGCGGCTACATTCTTGTTGACGCTTTGTGTGCCGCCAGCTTGCCCGCTATCTTCGCTGCCGGAGATGTAGCCAACCGGCTATCGCCCACGATAAGCACAGCCGTCGGCAGTGGAGCAGCGGCTGCGCAGGCCGCTCATGCCTTGCTTAATTCTTTAGATAGCGTGTAAGATACAGGCTATCAATTCCCGAAAATTTGAATTTTATCCCGAAAAATTGGGAAAATGTGATATTTAAGTGTGGCCTTTGGATTTTAATATCGCAAAATTAGGCGGTCACAGTTATTTTTTGATTCTTGGTCCGGAAATTGCGTAGTAAATTGACGGTAGTTCTGGTTCGCTTCATTATTGAATAGGAAATAAAGTTGGTGGGAAGAGGCTGCGAAGCACTTCAACGTTCATACATGCTTCGGTTTTTTTCATGGGCATAATTTTGTTTAGACATATAACAGACTATTAGGAGGAGAATATGGATTATCGCAAGTTTGGTAAACGGACTTCGTTCGTTTTAATTTTTGCATTGATTTCAATGGTGTTTTTGTCGGAAGTCCATGCTCAAGCGGGGACCGCTTCGATACGGGGCAGTGTTTCGGACGCGCAAGGCCAGGTAGTGGCAGGGGCGACGATTCGATTGAGAAATGAAGCGAGAAACATTAGCCGAACGGTGACCACCAGCAACAATGGCACCTATGTGATCACGGCATTACCACCAGAAACATATACCATGGAGGTGGAAGCTCCGGGTTTCAAGAAGACCATTTCTACCAATGTAAGGGCATTGGTTGACACCTCGTCCAATTTTGATTTTGTACTCGAAGTTGGATCGATATCCGAAACGGTAACTGTAACAGGCTCAGACATGGTTACCGTCAACACGCAAGATGCGTCGCTCGGATCGGTTATTACCAGTCAGCAAATCTCACAATTACCGCTTCCGGATCGCAATCCAGCGTCCTTAGTTACATTGCAGGCCGGAGTTACAAGAGAAGGATATGTGGCGGGTGCGCGGAGCGACCAGTCGAATATAACGCTCGACGGAGTTGACATCAATGAGGCTCAAACAAATTCTTTGTCGCAACCGGTTCTCCGGTTAAATGCGGAGGCAATCGAAGAGTTTAGGGTGACGACGTCGAACGCGAACGCAAATCAAGGCCGTTCGTCCGGTGCTCAGATCTCATTGATCACAAAAGGTGGTTCCAATGACTTTAAGGGTTCGCTTTTTTACGGCGGCCGGAACGACGCTTTGGATGCAAATGATTTCTTTAATAACCGTACCGGAACTCCAACCCCAACTAGACGAAGGCATTTCTACGGTGGGTCATTGGGTGGTCCGATCATTAAGGATCGTTTCTTTTTCTTTTACAGTTATGAAGGTCTGCGCGAAAAGCGCGGTGTTCCTGTTACCCGCGTGGTGCCGCTGCCGACCTTGGGCCAGGGTATAGTCCGATATCGCGACGCGAACTCGGGAGCTATTTCTCAGCTTACATCTGCGCAGATAGTTCAGGTCTTTCCCAATGTCGCTGTTACTCCCGGTGGAGTGCTTAACCCGGCTGCCCAGGCTGCATTGGCGGCTGCCGCTGCTGCCTATCCTGCAAATGATTTCAACGCTGGCGATAGTTCTGCTGGCAGTTTGTTGAATACCGCCGGATTTAGATGGAATGCACCGATAACTGAGGATCGAAATTCTCATCTTGCCCGATTTGACCTCAATTTATCAGAGAGCCATCAGTTGTTTGGGCGGGGAAATTATATTTATGACAAGCTCGGTAACGTAGGAAACTTTCCCGATACGCCGGCGCCATCAACATGGAACCATCCGAATGGCTATGTCCTTGGGCATGTTTGGACGATCAATTCCGAACTAGTGAATAATTTCCGATACGGGCTGACTCGAGACGCCTTTAGTACGCAAGGTGATTCAGGTGATAATGCGATCAGTTTTAGGTTCATTTTCTCTCCACGACTATACCAACGTACTTTAAGTAGGGTTACCCCCGTCCACAACATAACAAACGATCTATCCTGGACAAAGGGCAATCACTCGCTTCAGTTCGGGACAAACATCCGGATCATACGAAATAATCGAGTGTCGTTTGGTAATGCGTTCGACAACGCGATTACCAACCCGTCGTTCTACCCGGGGGGCGGAACTTCGATCACAGCTCCGATCGTTGCTGCCGGTTTCAACATTGCCGGAGGAGATATAAGCCCAGTACAAAACGCAGTCACTGCTCTGATCGGAAGATATACGCAATTCGCCGCGAATTTTCTGTTTGATAAGGACGGCTCGCTGCTGCCGCAGGGTTCTCCGAGCGAACGCACATTCGCAACTGAGGAATACGACGTTTATTTTCAGGATTCGTGGAGAATTCGGTCGAATTTTACCCTTACTTACGGACTCCGTTATGGCATAAGCAAGCCCGTGTATGAAGTGAATGGCTTCGAGGTAAAACCGAACATCAGTCTGGGGGAATACTTCAACCGACGAATGATCTCGATGGGTGCAGGCGTGCCGTATAACGAACCGATTACGCTGGATCTTTCCGGGCCGGCGAACGGAAGGACCGGAGCCTACAAGTATGATAAGGATAATTTCCAGCCGCGTATCGCTGCGTCCTGGTCGCCGAACGTTCGATCGGGATTCTGGAACAAGGTTTTCGGTGATAACGGAAAATCAGTTTTTCGCGGCGGTTTCGCGATGTTCAACGATTATTATGGGCAGCAACTAGCAGTCAACTTCGACCTGAACAATACGATCGGATTCTCATCACGTGCTCTGACTGCGGCGAATACCTTCAATCTAACAACCAGACCGGGACCGCTGTTCACAGGCTATAACCAGGCCGTTCGCCCGCTTGAGGGTGTTGTCGTTCCGGGTAATATTTCATTTCCCCGGACACCCCCGGTACGATTGTTCCCGGGAAATATCGAGACTAGCCTTGACGATTCGATCATTGCACCGACACATTACAACTATAGTGTGACGTTCGAACGGGAACTCCCATTTGGAACTGTCTTTCAGGCTGGATACATTGCCCGAAAGGCGAGAAACCTGTTGGCAACCCGTGACGTAATGGCGCTCAACAATTTGACCGATCCGGTGTCAGGAATGGACTGGTATACTGCGGCCGGCATGTTGGAGACCCTGAGGGCAGCCGGAACACCAGTTGCAAATGTCACCCAGATCCCGTATTTTGCAAATCTCTTTCCGGCAAATCTGGCGTCCGAACTGGGCGGCGTGAATCCTGCGTATAATCAAACACAGACTGTTTACGCCATGATGGTGCCGACTAGCCTGGGTGGAAACTCTAATTTTTTCAATTACGGAAATGACTGGACTAGCGCCCAGTTCGAGTTATCAACGTTGGGTAACGCTCGCTGCAACCCACCTCAGCCTTATACGTCTGCGTGCCACATGTTCTTTCAGCCGCAATACGGTACGCTCGGAACTTGGAGTTCGATCGGAAATTCCGATTATGAAGCGTTTACTCTGTCGCTGCGTCAAAGGATCAGGAACGCCCTTACGATGGATTTCAACTACACACTATCGTATTCAAAGGATGATGCTTCAGGGCTTCAAACTGCGGTTACAACTAGCGTCAATATTCTCAATCCGTTCCGCCAGCGCGATAACTATGCCTATTCGGACTTCGATGTCCGACACATACTAAATGCCAACTTCGTTTGGCAGCTTCCGTTTGGACGGGGCCGTTCGTTCCTCTCTCGATCTAACGCTTTCGTCGACGGAATTTTAGGAGGTTGGCAGTTGTCAGGCATTGTCCGATACAACAGCGGTCTCCCGCTGTCGACTCCGTACGATGATGCGCGTTGGGCTACAAATTGGAATGTTCAGAGTAATTCGACCCGAATCAGACCAGTAGAGACTTGTCCGGTACGCGGTGGAGCACTTTTCGGATGCAATACGGTTGAAGCGTTTCAAAGCTTCCGCAACGCTCGTCCCGGGGAAACGGGGGAACGAAATGTGTTCCGAAATGTCGGTTACTTTTCGACCGATCTGTCCGTTTCAAAGACCGTGAAGATGCCGTGGAAAGAAGGTCATGGCCTTACCTTCCGCATGGATGTCTTTAATGCTTTTAATTATCAGGCTATGGGTGGTATTGATTTTAGCCGAAGTGGCTTTGGAATACCGCTCGACCCAGGTAATAAGCAGCCAACAGTCAACTTCAGCCGATATACATCGATACAGGGAACACCGCGATTCATGCAATATTTTATCCGGTACAGTTTCTAGATCGAATTTCTTGGTCTGAAAATTGTGAGAGCCGCTCAAAAAGCGGCTCTCTTTTTGCTGAGGCTATCTGATATCTGAACTTATTTTAGATTCTCAGCGACATATTTGGCTAGTTTTTCTCTATCGGGGTGATTTGGGACCTTGGCAAGAAACGACTTATATTCGTTTGCCGCACGATCTTTTGCTCCCACGGCATTGTAAAGTGCTGCCAGCCTCAAGTGGATCTCGGCCTTTCCCACGGGGTCAAGACGTATAGCTTCGTCTAATGGTCCCACAGCCTTCGAACCCTGTTTTAACCTCAAGTATGCCTCGCCGAGGTAATGATGGGCATCGGCTGAATTAGGTCCCGTTTTCACCGCATTAGAGAGCGTTTCAATCGCGCCTTCATTTTGATTCCTGGCCAACTGAAGTTTGCCGCGATTGATAAGTGCTATTAAATAATCAGGCCGCAATTGAAGTGACTTGGCATAGGCGTTGTCGGACTCGTCCATTTTGCCATTGTTGAAATAAACCGTGCCCAACGCGGCCCATACTGCAAAGTCGGCCGGGTCCGACGTGAGTATTTCGTTGAAAACCTTGATCGCGTCAGAGTACTTCTTTGCGGTCATGGCGGCCGTCCCTTTCGCCAGCAGCTTCTCGTTATCCGCGTTTCGGTTATACTGAGGCGCCGCCGAAAGGATTCCCGGGGATCGTTGCTGCTGATCTTGGTAAGCCGCCCAATTTATATCCAGATCCTGACGAACTCGGGAACCTGAGGCGACTAGAATTTGTCGTCCGACTTCAACTCCGTTCACTTCCAGCACAAGCATGGAGCCAATTCGCGGCGCTCTAATAAAATAAAAATATCCCTTATCGTCTACTTTCATTCTGTCGGTCTGGGTTCCTCCGATGAGCAGAGCAACGTGGAGGGTAGGCCTTTTTTCAGATGGAGAGAGGCCCCTAAGATTGACCTTTCCGAATACGATCGGTTGGTCGTTGGCGAAAGGCAATCCGGTCACCTCGCGCAATTCATCCAATTGAGAGTATGTGGGAATGGAAAAAAG
The DNA here is from genome assembly GCA_041745615.1 of Pyrinomonadaceae bacterium. Lineage (GTDB taxonomy): Bacteria > Acidobacteriota > Blastocatellia > Pyrinomonadales > Pyrinomonadaceae > OLB17. The sequence continues at coordinate 30,936 of JBGTIP010000022.1, forward strand.
GAAAACGAAAGCTAATATGACGAATAAAGAGTATGTGTATTGCACGATGGCCTCCAAAGGTATTTCTGAAATCGATTCCCATTATTTGCCATGGTTAGGTCCAAGTCAAGAACAATTTCTTGAGTCTTCAGAAACTCGCAAACGCGTCATTGCCCGTGATCTGCACGAGATGCCGGGTGTCATTCAGGGCGACGACGCGCACGTTTCGCGGGCCGCGTAGCTCGAAGCGGTTTATCCCGCAATTGGATGTTATGATCCATGGCGTGGTCTTTGTGCCGCGGTGGATCGCACCCATTAGATGCAGAGTGAGAAAGCAGATGGCACCCGTGTGGGAAAAGATCGCTATTCGCTCGCCCGCGTGATCGCGGATGATGCCTTCCAATTCGTCGGTGATGCGGTGCAGCAATTGCCGGTAGCTTTCGCCCTCGGTGATGACATGGTGAATGTTTCGATTGATGAGGGCGTAGTAATCGCGTGGAAAACGCGCTTTCGATTCGTCGAACGTGAGGCCCTCGAGGACGCCTACATGACGTTCGCGAAAGGCCGGCGAGGTATTGATCGGAAGGTCAAGCGCCTTAGCCAACGGCTCAGCAGTTTGCACGGCACGCGGCAGGTCGCTGGAATAGATAGCGCTAATCCCCTCTTTAGCCAACAGCTTCGCCGTCCTCTCAGCCTGCTCGCGGCCCAAATCCGATAGCGGCGTCGGCCCGTGCCCGCCAAACCGCCCCTCGGCATTACCGGCGGATTGTCCGTGGCGGATTAGATAAAGACGCGTTGGTGAGGGCATTGCGATGGGACGGCCTAGTCAAGATCCTCGACCGCAGCTCTCGTTACCAACATTTGTTGAGCAGCAGTTTCCAGTTCCTGAATTTTGGTTTGCGTTATGTTCCAAACACGATCGTAATCGATCTTAAAGTAATGGTGGGCGATCACATCACGGAACCGTGCCACTTTTTTCCATTCGATCTCAGGGCGCAGATCACGAACTTCGTCGGGCAAGTTCTTGACCGCTTCTCCGATGATCTCGAGATTTCTTACGACTGCATCAACAGTTTTATTGTCTAGAATAAACTCCTCATAAGTCATTTCGGCCACATAAGACCGAATTCGACCGCAGCTTTCGACTATGTCAGCTAGATAGAGGCTATAAATTCTGGACATAAACGGCCTCGCGTAATACTCGCTTTCGAATCATCGGTTTGATCGTGTCTTTAATTACCAGATCCACCTTTCGACCGAACAAATCTTCTAAGAAAAAGAGAAGGTCCATATAGGCGTCGAAGGTATTGCGATCCATCTCTACCAACACATCAACATCACTATCGGCACGCTGTTCATTTCGTGCAAAGGACCCAAAGATACCCAGTTCCTTTACACCATATCCTTTAATCGCTTCTCGATTGTCGTTCAGAAGCGAAATGATCTCAGCCTGTGACCTCATATCAAAAATCTAATTCATGGCCTGCTAAAGCAGGGACTCAAAACTAGGCACTGACTGCCTCGGCCTTCAACTTCTCGGTCTGGTAATGGGTCCTTAGCGAGTCAATAAATTCGTCGATCTGGCCTTCCATTACGAGGTCGAGTTGGTGGACGGTCAGGCCGATGCGGTGGTCGTTGACGCGATTTTCTTTGAAGTTATAGGTTCTGATCTTCTCGGAGCGGTCACCACTTCCTACCATGCTTTTGCGTTCGGCGGAAAGTGCGTCGTGCTGTTTCTGTTCCTCGATCTCCTGCAGCCTCGCACGCAGGACGCGCATCGCTTTTTCACGGTTCTTGATCTGCGATTTCTCGTCCTGCATCGAGACCACCACTTTGGTAGGCAAGTGAGTAATTCGAACCGCCGAGTACGTCGTGTTCACCGACTGCCCGCCCGGTCCCGAGGAACAAAAAGTATCTATGCGAAGGTCGTTCTGATTGATCTGGACGTCGACCTCCTCAGCCTCGGGCAGAACCGCTACCGTAATTGCCGACGTGTGAATCCGCCCGCTCGTTTCGGTCTGCGGTACACGCTGCACGCGATGCACTCCGGATTCAAAACGCATTCTCGAATAAACATTATCGCCCTCGATCACCGCAACAGCATCCTTGATGCCGCCGATGCCGGTGTCCGACGCTTCGAGTACGTCCATTTTCCAACCCTGCCTTTCAGCGTAGCGGGCATACATCCGCAGGATCTCGGCGGCAAACAGCGTCGCTTCATCGCCGCCCGTACCGGCACGGATCTCGAGAATGACATTCTTTTCGTCATTCGGATCTTTGGGCAGCAGCAGGAGCTTCAATTCTTCTTCCGCCGCAGGCAGTTTTTCTTCGATCTCGGCGATCTCGAGCGCGGCCATCTCACTCATCTCGTCGTCATCTGCCAATGCCGCAAGGTCCTTTGCCCCCTTGAGATCCTCAGTCATCTTTCGCACTTCACGATATTTTTCAACGATCTCGCCGAGCGATCGATGCTGTTTCATCAGCCTCGCGTACGCCGACATATCGTCCATGAACTCAGGCGATGAGATCTGGGCGGTCAGTTCCTCGTAGGACCTTTCAATCTGTTCTAATTTCTCAAACATATACTCGGTTATCAGTTGTCAGTAGTCGGTTGTCAGTGGTCAGGAATAAAAGGTGCAAATCTAGAAACAGCTAATTGACAACTGACAACTGACCGCCGACAACCGTCTGTGGTTCGAGCTTCAGCGACTCGTCAAGAGCCTTAATAGCAACTTCCAACTGCTCGCCGTCGGGCTCTTGCGTGGTGATGTTCTGCAGCCAAAGGCCCGGCAGCGTCATCATCTTAAAGACGGCACTCGATTCTTTCTTAGCCGCATAGCGGATGACCTCGTACGAGAGGCCCGCGACCAGCGGCATAAGGGCGATTCGAACTACGAGATTGAGCCACGTAGCTTCGAAATTGATCACCGAAAACAGCACGATCGCCACCAGCATCACGACCATCAGGAACGACGTTCCGCAGCGTGGATGCTGTCGACGCTGCTGCGTAGCATTGTCGACATTCAGGTCGAGGCCTTTTTCCCAGGTGAACACGGTCTTGTGTTCGGCACCGTGATATTCGAAAACCCTTCGGATATCCTTCAGATACGACATCGAAATGATCATGATGACAAAGAAGACCATCCTGATCAGCCCGTCGATCAGGTTAAACCCGACCCATTTTCCCATCGAATCGAGCTGAATCGTCCAGACATAGGCCTTTGCCGTCTCAAACCACCCCGCCGCCTCGACACCTGTCAGCGGCGACTGGGCCCAACCCAGTGCGATAAACAGTACATTTGTCAGAACCAGCGGAGCGACGATAAAGAGCACGATGTTAAACATCAGTGCGAAAATGATCGAACCCACGGCGCTGGCCGACTGGCCCGCCTTCTTGGCCTTATTCTTCCGCTCCTCGGGCATCACTACTTTTACGGGAGCCTTTAGAAAATTCTCATCGTCTGTACCCTCGACATACGCCGCCTGGGTTTCACCCGTCTTTGCCTTCGCTTTCGCTTCTTCGGCTTCCAGGTCCTCTTCGTAGAGCCGGGCCGAGAAATTCAGAGCCTTTATGCCCAACGCCATCGACTGGATCAGCACCGCCCCGCCGCGAAGCACGGGCGTGTTCATCCACTTATAAGTATCGCTCCATTTTGGCAGGCGATCGGCCGTCGTTGTGATCGAACCGTCAGTCCGGCGGCAAGCGATCGCATACGCTGAAGGCGTGCGCATCATTACGCCCTCCATAACAGCCTGGCCGCCGACAATAAGATCGCGCTCCATCGCAAAAACCGTATGGAGAAACTTAAGGGTGCGTGTACGGGGTCGAGATTTCATAAGGATTGATATCCGCGTCTGCCTGCGGCCATTTAACTTCTAATTTGATGCAATTCGAGGCCAAATCAGCAACCACAAAAATTACGCCACGAATTCACGAATCAGGAAACGCAATAAAGGGAGGCATTCGTGCATTAGTGGCGTCCCCTGCTTGTGGTAAAAATAACAAACGCCGACTCTTTTTTCACCTATCTCGGGTGTGATCTGGCCACACCTTCATCGATCGGCGCTCAAAGCGTCGGCGTCAGTTGTAAGCTAATATTTGTCGGTAAACAGCAGCAATTCTGTAAAGTTTACGATGCAGCTTCTTCCGCTGCGGGTGCGGGTGCCGGAGCGGCACCACGAGCATAACGCTTGTTAAAGCGGTCCACACGACCGGCCGTATCCACCAGCTTCTGCTTGCCCGTAAAAAACGGATGACACGCCGAACAGATCTCTATATTAAGATCGCTACCCAACGTCGAACGCGTCTGAAACGTGCTTCCGCACGCACAGATCACTGATATCTCATTATATTTCGGATGTATTTCCTGTTTCATTTGTCACTTCCTTCGCCGTACATAAGCGAGTGCGATAAAACGCAATCCTTAATGATACGGTCAAGTTCAGGCCACGTCAAGCAATAGGAGCCGAGGTCTGGCTTGGACGTTACGGAAACTGGACTTCCCGGCAATTGTGGTGCTAAATTCCGTGAACATAGGACTGCACTCAAACCTGTTCCTCTTCTTGACTTTACTCGAATTCACCGTTGACTACTGGCCTCGTGGAAAAGATTTTTGAGACAAATACGCCAAATGGGACAAATGGGACATTTGGTATTCCAACATAGAGCGAAATGGGTTAGCCTGTTGCGGTGCCGGGTTCATAACTCTGATCCCTGATCTTTGTCTGTTTTGAATTTCACAGTCCGGCAGATCCTGCGGTATTACACTGTAATGCGAGAAAGAACATTTTGCCGGTACGCGGGACAGGCCATAAATGCACTCAATAAAGGTCTTACGTAGTTCGGCAGATTCGCCGTGGGACACTTTTTCAGACAAAAACGGTGAACGTAATAAGGCAGAATATACAGCGGGCGGCCCTAACCCGTCTGTATGCAACAGGTTAGGGTCTGTCGGAGTGATTGGCCATGCAGCAGGAAAAACACGTGGTACGCTGAAGAGTGTGGGACACTTTGTGAACGATGTTAACTATCCTGAATACAGGGGGTTACAGGCAATTTAAGTGTCCCGCCGTGGGACACTTTTAGAAGAGTTTCGAAATGTTTGAGGACGATGCCATAGGAGCGTTTTATTTCAATGATCTGTTCGATTGAGTCAGAGACTTCGCAGGGTTCCCCGCGGGTCCGACGAAACAGACACAAGGTGATAGAGGACCCGGGGTTCCGCATAGTGGAAAATGTATTCAGCGATGGGGAAAGTGATTTCATACTTAACATTATCGAGAAGAATCTTCATCGCCGTGGTGCGGGGATGCGTAATTTGATGTCATGTCCTGAGATCGCGAAGCTTGCCGCAGACGATAGGCTGGTTCATATCACGGAAAATATCACTGGCCAGCCCATGGTTCCCTTCAAAGCGACTTTGTTTAAGAAGACCGGAAAGGCAAATTGGCTGGTTGCTTTTCATCAGGACACTGCGTTGCCGCTGGAGGGCAAGACGGAAGAGACCGGTTGGGGGCCGTTCTCCTTGAAGGAAGGAGTCATCTTTGCACACGCGCCGACCAGTGCCCTTCAGAAGATATTGGCGATCCGGATCCACCTTGACGCATCGCTGGAGGAGAATGGACCGTTGCGGGTAATCGCGAATTCGCATCACAAACGGATTCTGGACGATCAGGAGTTTGCCCGTATAGTCAAAGATGGTGAGGAAGTTAAATGTCTTGTTGGCCGCGGTGGCGTGATAGCAATGAGTCCCCTGATCTTCCATGCTTCGTCTAAATCTATCGGGAATCAGCCTAGAAGAGTTCTTCATATCGAATATGCTGCTTCTATGGATATGGGGAAGGGGATTAAGCTGGCATTGGCATGACGCGGCTGGCAGAACTAAACAATATGGATATAGAGATCGGGGACATATTTTCAACGACCCGCGAGGTCACGGATGAACTGATCCGGCAATTTGCGGAGCTTTCGGGCGATTTTAATCCGATCCACCTGGATGAGGAGTTTGCCGCGAAAACACGTTTCGGGCGAAGGATCGCGCATGGGATGCTGAGCGGGGCGTTTATCTCGGCGGTGCTGGGGTACGAGTTCAGGGAACGGAAGATCGTTTATTTATCGCAGACGATGAGGTTTACCGCTCCAACGTTTATCGGCGATACGATCACGACGACCGCTACCGTAAAGGGGATCCGTGCTGAGAAAGGGATCGTTACGCTTGAAACTGTTTGTACCAAGCAATCCGGCGAGGTCACCCTGACAGGCGAATCGATGGTGATGATGCTGGAGTAAGCGGCCGGTGGAGCAGGGTCAAAGGCATGAATCCCCAGCCCAATAATGTTATTCTGATATTCAATATCAACAAGGACCGGCGGGGGCAGTAGTTTTGCGCCCAGTACGAACAATATTAGATGGCAGCAACTATCGCCCCAAATCTTATCGGTTTCGAGAATCTACCGCAGACGATCCCGCATTACTGCTTCGAATCTTTTCGCCGGCATAACAAGCGGGACGCCCTGGCGTTCAAGATCGACGATGTCTGGAACTATGTTAACGGGCTCGACGCGATCGAGCGGGTTAAGCGGATCGCTATGGGGTTGGCTGCACTTGGCGTGCGAAAGGGCGACCGGGTAGCGATCATATCCGAGAATCGGCCGGAATGGTCTTTTGTCGATCTGGCGATATTATCGCTGCGGGCCATTAACGTCCCGATATATACCACCCAATCCATCGAGCAGATCAGATATATTCTCGAGAATTCCGGAGCCAAGCTCTTGTTGATATCAGGGCGCAAGATATGGAAGCATGCTGAAAACGCCATCAACAGCGTCGAGCGGTTGGAGAAACTGATCTTCTTTGACGAAGACGGAAAGCCTGAGGGCAACACCCGGGCGATTACGCTCAGTGAGGTGGAGGCCGAGGGCGAGAGGTACCGGTCCATCGATTCTGATGTTTTCGAGAACTCGCTTGCCGGCATTGAACCCAACGACCTCGCGACGATCATCTACACGTCCGGCACGACCGGGGAACCCAAAGGCGTCATGCTGACACATGACAACTTTGTGTCAAACATCGTCGCCGTTTCCAAAAGCCTGCCGATCCGCTCGACTGACCGCAGCCTCGCCGTGCTGCCGCTATCGCACATTTTTGAACGGACGGTCTTTTATGTGCTGTGCGCGAATGGGGTGTCAATACATTATTGCGCGGCATTCGACCAGATCGCTTCGCACCTGCAGGAGGTAAAGCCAACGATCATGACCGCGGTGCCGCGGCTTTTCGAGCAGGTGTACCACAAGATCGTTAAGAAAGGTAAGGCGGCCGGCGGCTGGAAGACGAAGCTTTTCGACTGGGCACTGGATGTGGGGCAGGATTATTGGGATGCAAAAGACAACCAGCGTTCCGTTTCCCCCGCTCTCGCTGCCAAACACGCGATCGCCAACAAAATGGTTTTCTCAAAATGGCGAGCGGGCGTAGGCGGCAACTTGCGGTTTTTCGTGTCAGGGGGTGCTCCGCTGTCAAAGAAGCTGTCTTACGCGTTTTGGGGCGCCGGCATCCCGATCCTGCAGGGGTATGGGATGACCGAGGCGTGTGTCACCAGTGCCAACCGGCCGGATGACAACAAAGTAGGTTCGATCGGCAGGCCCTTCGAAGGGATCGAGATGAAGATCGCGGATAAGGATGATGAGGTACTAGTTCGCGGACCGAATGTAATGGTGGGCTACTATAATGACCCCGAAGCTACCGCCAAGGTCATTGACGACGAAGGGTATTACCATACCGGCGACGTCGGCTATGTCGATAAGGACGGGCATTTCTATATAACCGACCGCATCAAGGACCTCTTTAAGCTTTCTAACGGTAAATATGTCGCTCCGCTTCAGGTTGAAAGCTTACTCAAGCAGAGTCCGCTGGTTTCACAAGTGATCGTCGTTGGCTCGGGCCGCAAGCAGGTCGGAGCGTTGATCGTTCCAGATTGGGATACGCTAAAAGAGCAGATGAAAGCCCAAGGGCTTTCCGTAGAGGGCAGCCGCGAGGAATTGTGCGAGAATCCGCACTTTGTCAAACGCGTCCAACAGGACGCTGTCGAGCTTTCGCGCGAGCTTAGCGATTACGAACGAGTTAAACGGGTCTATCTCCTTCCTCGGGAATTCTCGATCGATAAAGGGGAAATGACCCCAACTCTCAAGATCAAGCGAAACGTTATCGATGAAAAATATCAGGAAGCGATCGATGAGATCTGCGGCTCGTGAGTGTGTGGACGATAGTTACACCTTATCAGTAACAAGCTTGTTTTCATTCAGAAGCAGATTGAGGGACCTATGGTCGCCGTTGCGATTTCTGAGCAGGGCCTCGGCCAGTTCGAACAGAGGTGCAGGGATCCGATTGTCTTCAGTGGGATCGAGGATCCCTTCTTCCTGAGGGTAATGGGTATAAAACTCAACCTCTGCCTGACAGAATTCACATGTTGAGAGGTGCTTCCGAACCTCAGCACTCCGACGTTTTGATAATTCACCTACTTGAAATTCCAGCAGCTCGTTTGAAGACGGGCAATCTTCGTTTTTGCAGAATTCCTTAATTTTTGGAGCGCGCATACAAAACAATCCTTCAGTGATCACCCAAAGCTATAACACGGGCAGATGCAATATTCCTTATTACAGGAAAAGTAAATCTGTAATGGAGGTTTGCTTCCAAAACTATGTAAATAAAATGTTTGCGAATATTCGTTGATCTTTGCCCCCTTTTCCAGCGGATCTATGTAAACGTAATGAAATCAAGCCTTTAGATATATATGTATAACAGATAACAACAGCGGAAAAAATAGTTGTCTAAAGATGGAATTATTGTTACTATCTTAAATGTAGGTAGTGAGAGGTAATCAACTCACATGCCTTACCCAGATCGACGGCACCAGCGCGGCATTCGATCTTGCCAATTTCTTTCTACCAAAAATCACTTCATACCGGATAAGACCCGCCCTGGACCAGAGCGCTTAGACGCTTGCGAATACCGGTTTGCCAACTAGGGCAGCGGCTATCAAAGATCGAATGCGATCTCCACTCTTGAACGATCAGAAAGGCTGATTATGAACGAACTGAAAACGAAGCAGCGTCTTCCGCGGTCGACGAACCACAGACAGATCAAAGTCGGAAAATGGAATGACAGTCTGAAAGCATCAGACGTTAACCAGATCTGGACGGAACTCCATCGGATAGTTTCATCGCACCCATTGGTAAGGGCGTCGAAACGAGCCGGGTTCCTTGTCGAAGAGGGCAAGCATAATGCATACACCGACCTGACGCAGGAACTTTTTGTTGCCCTGCTGAGTAAGGATCGATTTCAGCATTATATTGATACATCGATGTCCGACGCGGAGATCGAAGCAGAGATCAGCCAGATCGAGCTGACCAACATGCTAACCGCCGAACTGAGAAAGCGTTACCCCGAATCGTACCGCCTCGCTCGTCGGATCTCGACCCTGATACAAACAAGCACCGCATTCAAACGTTTTGATAATGTTGACAATCCAGAAGCCCATCGGAAGCTTGCCGATCGGCTATACGGCCTATCATCCTGGGCGATCAAGAAATCCCGCCGTGACGTCCAGGAAATGGATGAGAGGGTAAAGGCTGTTTCGTTTTATGGACGTGATACGCGAATGGTCGGCTGCACAGGTGATGCCCAGATCGTGATCAGCAACCCGGAGCTCGAAAAGCTGATCGTCCGCGTTTTCAAGGCGGTCGATTCACCGGTCGACGTCCGGTCACTGCGTTCATTCGTAATGTCACGGCTGCCGATCATGGACATTCACCTCGTGCCTGTCGGGAGCGGAACGGACAGTGATGATGACGACCGCATGCCCTTTGAACTCCCCGATACACGGGAGACGCCCGAGGAAGACTTGCTTCGAAACGAGGCGGAACTTGAAGCTGCCGGGTTTGTCGATAATTTTCTCCAGACCTTAAATAAGTCGGTCCGCGGCAAAACTAAACAATACGACCGGATGATCAATGTGCTCTGGCACTGTTACCTTATCTCCGACAGTGGAACACAGCTCGAAGTCGCGGATATGCTGGGAGTCTCGGACTCTTTGGTTTCCGATTATCGTAAGCGAATCGAGGCCAATCTGCAGCAGCTTTCGTTCAGCGGCGTTAATGAGGCCAGGCATTTCGAGAAAGCCCTCAGGCGAAAAGTCCGCGACATGATCGCGATGGAGGCGGAGGAAGTCAGCGCATAGACCATTTTTCCCCTTAGATTCTTCCTTATGTGCTCGATATCCACCAATGTCCACCGACCGTTCAAAACGAAAAGACTACGAGCCACTTTCGCCGTTACGCAAAAGTGCTGTCGAGACGGTTGCGGGTTCCGCAAAAAGGGCACCTGAGAGCACTAAGGGAGCTGCAGCCGCAGACACCCATCGTTTAAGAACCACTACTGGTCGACCCGAGCGTCCGGAGGAATTAAGCTCTAAAGTGCCGAGCGGTGAGCCGTTTTCAGCAGATCCGCCTCCTACAAGTCAGATCGATACGCCCGCCCCTCCAAGCGGTAAAAAGAAGAATAGAATAGAAAAGGACAGGGAACTTTTGAGCCGGGACCGCTGGCTTGTACGGCACGGACATACATTAACGTATGCCGGCCTTTTTCTTTTCTCGATCATGGTCCTTTTTAGGCCGTACGAGATCGTTCCGGGCCTCGGGTTTTTGTCGGCCACGGCTTTCTATTTTGCGATAGTGACGATCGCTATATACCTGCCCTGTCAATTGGCGACCGAGGGCAATCTGACTATTCTGACCACCGAGGTAAAAGCTATTCTGGCGATGACAGTGATCGCGCTGCTCATCATTCCGATCTCCCGCGACCCGGGGCTTGCTTGGTTTAGTTTCAACGATTCCTTTGTCAAAGCGGTCATAATTTTCATCGTGCTGGTCAATGTCGTGCGCACGCGGAGCAGGCTTCTCGGCCTAATGTGGCTTTCTTTTGGGATCGGTATATATCTCGGTTATCGAGCCGTGGATATGTACAGTAAGGGGCAGTTTAGCGTTGAGGATTACCGGATCGCTGTAGACGTCGGGGGGATGTTCGGCAATCCCAATGAAATGGCTCTTCATTTTGTAATGATGACCCCGATCGTCCTCGTCCTGGCGATCGCCTCAAGAACACTTTTGATGCGGGTTGTCTATCTCGGAATGGGCATCTTGTTTATTGTTGCAAACATGGTGACATTCTCTCGCGGCGGCTTTCTTGGTCTGATGGCGACCCTTGGAGTGCTGGCGTGGAAACTCGGCCGAAAATACCGGCTGAATGTTACTGTCGCTTCGTTGGTGCTGGGAGGAGTTATCATGATAGCAGCTCCGGGCAATTACGGATTGCGGATGCTCTCGATCTTTATTCCGGGACTTGACCCGGTGGGATCGAGCGATCAGCGGTGGAATCTGCTCGAACGCTCGCTTCTCGTGACTGCGCGCAATCCATGGGGTATCGGTATAGGAAATTTCCCGATCGTTGGCTACCACCACCTACAATCGCATAACGCTTTTACGCAGGTATCAGCGGAATTGGGGATTCTAGGACTTATTGCGTATTTCGTATTTATGGTAAGTCCATTTCGCAAGCTCGGTGCGATCGAGCGCACACTATTCGAATCCAAGGACCATAATTGGTTCTATTACCTCGCGATCGGACTGCAGGCAAGCATTATCGGATATATGGTTTCGAGCTTTTTTGCCTCAGTCGCCTATAACTGGTTCATCTATTACCTTATCGCCCACGCGGTTGCGTTTCGCCGTATATACAGTCTGGAGAATGGTCCAGCCGAAGACGCCATACCCGCTCCCTCGTGGAACCGGCCCCTCCCAACAGCAGCATGATAGTTTATACGGAACAGTTGATCTTCTGGACAAGCTTAGCCTTGCTAGCGTATATCTACCTGGGCTATCCGGTACTGGTATATATCGTTGGCCGCTTTTTTCCCAAAGTTGTGCGGAGCGGAGCGATCGAACCAACCGTAACGGTCCTCATCACGGCATTCAATGAAGAAGCCTCTATCCGGACGAAGTTAGAAAATACGCTTCGCATCAAATATCCGTCTGAAAAGCTCGAGATACTTGTCGCATCTGACGGATCGACTGACGCGACCGACGAGATCGTGAGGTCCTTTGAAGGAAAAGGCGTAAAGCTGTTTCGCCAGGAGGGTCGGGTCGGCAAGACGGCCACCCAAAATAACGCTGTCGAGGTCGCCAGTGGCGATATCATCCTCTTCTCCGACGCCACGACGACATATCGCGACGATGTCTTCGAGGCTTTACTTCCAAGCTTTGCTGACGAAAGCGTCGGTTGTGTCGCGGGGCGTCTTATCTATGTGGAGGATGAAAACAGCAGCGTTGGAAAGGGACTGAAGAGCTACTGGAGCTACGAAACTTTCCTGAAATCGGCAGAGAGTCGAGCGTCATCTCTTATCGGCGCGTCGGGGTGTCTTTATGCCGTCAGAAAGTCCGCCTACGAACCTATGTATCCCGAAGCGTGCTCGGATTTCTTGATCTGTACGAGCATTTTCAGAAAAGGGCTGCGCAGCGTATTTGCTCCAGATGCGGTTTGCTACGAAACCACAAATAAACTTGCCGGTCAGGAATTAAGCATGCGTGTTCGCGTGATCGCACAGACCTTTACAGATCTTTGGCGAAATCGAGATATGCTAAATCCTCTAAAAAGCGGCTTTTACGGAATCCAATTGATATCTCACAAACTGCTGAGATATTCGGTTCCCTTCATCTTGATCGCACTATTCGTGTCTAGCATGGCCCTGGCCGGACGATCATCGTTCTACCTGAGCGCGTTGATATTTCAGATGATCTTTTACTTCCTTGCTCTCGGAGGATGGATCGTCGAAAGTACTGGACGACATCTAACAGTCGTAGCGGTACCCTTCTATTTTGTATTGGCCAATTTGGCTTCGGCGGTGGCGTTTTATAAGTTTATGCGCGGCGAGACCTACGCACGTTGGGAACCTATACGCGACTCGCGATGAAAACCTAAATGAATACACCGGAAACACAGACCAAATACCTCAAAAAGCGGGTCGGGAAGAACGTTTTCGATACGGCACCGAAGATCTCGGTAATTATACCCGCTTACAATACAGCCGAGTATATCGCGGAAGCCCTGGACTCGGTGATCAAACAGAAGTTCAGAGAACACGAGATCATTGTAATAAATGACGGTTCCCCGGATTCGGACCAGCTCGAACGTGCCATTAAAATGCAGCTCGAGGACATCATATATATTAAACAGAGAAACACCGGAGCTGGCACTGCTCGCAACACGGCAATTGAGCACGCTCGTGGCGAGATAATCGCGTTTCTCGACAGTGATGATGTGTGGATGCCTGATTTTCTGGCGTCACAGTACGTTTTTATGGAGCGTAATGGATACGATATGGTCTACTGCGATGCGATCTTGTTCGGGATGCGGTCGCCGTATCGATCGACCTTTATGGAAACGGCTCCGTCAGACGGAGAGGCGAATTTCGAGAGCATCCTCGACCTCAAATGTAATGTGATCACATCGGGGACCATGGCACGAAAAAATGTCGTCGTAACGGCCGGCATGTTCGAAACCGAACGCGTTCGTGCGCACGATTTTATCTTATGGCTGCGTATGGCAAAGAAAGGGGCAAAGATCGGCTATCAGCGGAAGCAGTTGCTAAAATATCGGGTACATTTAGAGGGACTTTCAGGGGACATGGTGAGTAGGGCGGAACGCGAACTGGAAGCTTTTTGCCGGGTCCCCGAATTGATCGAACTTACCGAAAATGAGCGAAGCATCGTTGAACGCCGCATCGCCGGCCTTCGGGCGGATCTCTCGGTGGAGAAGGGAAAGGCCTTGCTGCTGAGTGGTGAATATCGGGATGCCGCGGAAGCGTTTAGTTCCGCTAACCGGTATCGAAAGTCCCTTAAGCTGGCAGCGGTGACCGCGATGACGCGGATCGCTCCGAGAACGCTCCTGAAATTCTACAAAGCGAACCGGCCGACCGAGATAAACTTCGTTGCGAAGGCTTCCTGAATGTAGCGATTTCTCTTAGCCTTTCGTGTGATACACTCTCGACAAGTTCAGGTGAATCGAAAGCGGTCGCCTGCGTCATCGAAGCTCGGTATTCGATATGAGTAAGAGATCACCGTTCGCACACTGGCCTTTTTTGCTTTTCATATTCCTGCTCCCTTTTACGACCTTATTTTCCACCCGTGTACTTGGCGTTCAACTGCAGTTATCTGACCTCGCTTTTGTAGCCGCCTTTCTTATTTGGTTAGTTTTGGCGATAAAGAACGGGGAACTCGTGCGATGGAGTTGGCTATACCTCTTTCTCGCGCCTTATCTTGCCGCCTTAGCCCTCTCAACTATCATGTCGGAGGACGCGGCCAGAAGTTCGGTCAAACTTGTCGGAAAACTCTATCTTGTGTCGATCGCTTTCCTGACCTTCAATTTTGTCAATTCGATCCTGCAGTTGAAACGAACGCTTAAAGCCTGGCTGGCCGCTGCGTGTGTCGTTCTATTATTGAGTATGGGCGGGATCGTGTTCTTTTACTTAGGTGTTAGAGATCCATCAATGAATCTCGTCATCCATCCGATCTACGGGAGCCTGCCTCCCGGCTTTTATCCGCGTATCGAGGGATTTTTTGCCTACCCTGCAATGCTCTGTAATTTCCTGGGAATTACCTGGATGTTTGCTGTTCTCTTCGCTCTGAATGGCTGGGTGAAGAAAGGACACCTTTGGGTCTTCGGAATTCTACTTTTTATTGTGAATGCATTCACGCTGACTCCCGGATTAGGAGGCATTTGCCTTGCCAGCGGATATCTCCTATGGAAACTTGCCAAACCGTCAAATCCGATGGCAGGCCGAGCATTTCTTGTCGGAGGTTTTGCGATTGCAACGCTTTTTCTGACGGCGGCTTCTGTCACTCTGTTTTCCTTCGACCGTGAAGGCGTCGATATGCCATGGGCGAGTGGAGAAATAACCGCATCGCACCGCGCAATGGCCTGGAGCACCGCACTCGACACTTTTCAACAGAGTCCATTATTTGGACGCGGCGTCGGCACACCAGTTGCCGAGGCGGTCTACAGGGACCCTACAGGAAATAGTCAGACATTGACCGACGCCCATAACACTTATCTAAGCGTGCTGGCCGAAACGGGCCTGCTGGGATTTTTGACTTTCTTTGGCCTGATCGTTTTTATCACATGGGGTCTTCTGAAAATGAGGGTGACAAATAATCTATCCAAATGGACCAGGCTTTGTGTTCTACTTGCTCTTGCCGACGCGCTTTTCTACCAAGGCCTGACCGGATCATACGAAGATTCCCGGCATCTCTGGGTCTTGCTCGGGCTTGCTGCAGCCATTTCAAGGGGCGGTTCGATCGCAGGCGTAAATGTATCGGAAGCAGAGCCTTCCGATCAAAGTTCTTACGAAGCCGCTGACCCGGTCTTTGAAGTTCCGGAGCCCGAGTTTGGACGGACTGAGAATCATAGAGTGTAAGGTGAAGTTGATAATGAAAAAGCCCGCGTATTGGCCATTTATTTCGTCAGGCTTTGCCGATCCTTTAATGGTGACGGCCGCCTTTGGAATTATGCTCGCCCTTTCCCTCTAACCAGCGGTCCTTATTCGACCGCCGAAATCGTACGTGATCAAAGACGAATCAAAACCACAATCCTTGAGACAGCAAAGCGCATGGCTGCTGACAGCTAAGATCGTGGGCTTTGCTTTCAGCTTTTTTCTGCCTTTGATCATCGTCCGCTATCTTACTCAAGAAGCCGTTGGACATTATCGAGAAGCATTCCAGGTGATCATGAACGCCGTGATGATCTTGCCACTTGGATTTTCGATGAGTGCGTATTACTTCCTGGCCCGTGAGAGCGATCGAAGGTCAGCAGCGATCTTTAATATTCTATTATTCAACTTTGTTATCGGCGGCATTACCTGCCTCATCTTTAATGTTTATCCGGAGCTGATCGGAAGCATTTTCCGTAATGACGAATTAACGCGCCTGGCTCCGTTGATCGGTGTGGTCATCTGGGTATGGATCTTTTCGACTTTTCTCGAGATGGTTCCTATCGCGAATCAGGAAGCGCGGGTCGCCACCGCCTTTATAGTTACGGCGTCGGTTTCGAAGACCGTGTTACTGGGCTCGGCGGTGCTTATGTTCGCGACGGTGGACGCATTTCTCTACGCCGCGATTATTCAGGGGGTTATCCAGACCGCTTTGCTGCTGAACTACCTTCGCAGCCGATTTCCGGGCTTTTGGCGTACGTTCGACAGGCGTTTCTTCGTCGAACAAATGACATACGCTATACCGTTTGGATTAACGGGGATACTCTGGGTCGCTCAGAGCGACATTCACAATTATTTTGTTATCTATCAATTCTCATCAGCGGAATTCGCGATCTACGCCTATGGTTGTTTCCAATTACCTCTTATCGCGATGCTCTATGAATCTGTAACTTCTGTTCTCATCCCACGAATGAATAAGCTACAGCTTGCGGGTGATCACGAAGAAATGATCCGGCTGACAGCGCGTGCAATGCATAAGCTCGCATTCTTTTATTTCCCGATCTATGCGTTCCTGCTCATAACGTCACACACTTTCATTGTTACTCTGTTCACTGAGCAGTATGCGTCCAGCACATCGATCTTCGTGATCAACTTGACGCTTCTGCCGTTTAGCATTCTTATAACCGATCCGATCATCCGATCATTCAAGGAACTGGGCCGCGTGTTTCTGCTAACCCGAACCTTCGTACTGACAGGTTTGGTAGCCGTACTTTATTTCGGGTTGGGGTATTTCAGTCTTACGGGAGTCATCACAACGGCCGTCGGCGCCGTTCTCATCGAAAAGGCGATCACTGAGTCCATGGTGATCCGCAAGCTGGGGCTCGGTTTGCGTCATCTGCGTTTACTCGATAATGTCGCGAAGACTGCCGGGATAACCTTACTCGCCGGTGTCGTGACCTGGCTCGTATACAGCAGCGCGAACGTCTACCTGTTCAGGATCGGCAGAATGATCGCGGAACAGACATTCGGGATCGTAAGGCCCGGAGTGCTCGACTTTTTAGGCGGCAGTCTGGTATTGCTCGTTTCACTGGCCGTTTTCGCTCCGATCTATTTGATCGCCGCGAGCTTTCTGGGAGTGATCGAGGATGATGAGAAACAGGCTGTACGACGGTTTTTTCGAAGATTATACTCTGGGCGTAATTCGGCTTCTGTGGCAGAGGTTTGAAAAGGGGAAATAACGAATTCAGATGTCCATTTCAGAACCAACTTTCACCACCAAGCTCCAATGGAATGCACCGTGGCTAATCCGATATCCTCTATCTCGTGCTCGCGCCTTTTTGGAGCGGACAGCCTTTGAGAAGAAGCACATAATAATAACAGTCGCAAACCATTTCGAACCGGGGTGGAGTGAAGGCGGGGTTCTGGATCACAAAACCCAACTTTCCCGGCTTAGGAATTACCATCGAACCGCCCGCGATACCGGCGAGGCGGTGCTGGACGCCGACGGAACCAAGTTCCGGCACACGAACTTCTATCCCGGCGAACAGTATCACCCCGAGATCCTGGATATTCTAGCGGAAATGCAGTCTGAGGGATTGGGCGAGGTCGAGGTCCATCTGCATCACGGCGTGGAACGGCCCGACACAGCGGACAATCTTAGGGATGTGCTAACCGAATTTCGAGATACGCTCGCAGAAAGACACAAATGCCTCTCGCTAGCCGACGGATCTGATCTGCCGCGATACGCTTTCGTCCACGGTAATTTGGCGCTGGCAAATTCATGCGGAGGACGATATTGCGGGGTGGATAATGAGATGGAGATCCTTCGCGACACCGGCTGCTACGTTGACATGAGTTTGCCCTCGGCGCCGGACCAGTCACAGGTTGCGGTCATTAACAAGATATATGAGTGCGGTAACCCGATGACCGAGGCTATTCCCCATCGTAGCGGGCCGCGGGTCGCGGCGAATGGAAAAGAAAGCGTATTGCCACTGATATTCACGGGACCGCTGGTATTCGACTGGACCAGGCGCGTTGGAGCCATTCCGGTTCCCCGTATCGACGACGGAGCGCTTACGGCAAATCAGGTCCTTAACAAGCGGCGTTTTGACCGCTGGGTATCGGCCAATATTACGGTCGCGGGCAAGCCAGACTGGATCTTTATTAAGCTCTATTGTCACGGATTTTTCGATCATGACCAATCGGTTTGTATCGGCGAAGAGGTTAAGAGGTTTTTCGGCGATCTGGTAAATGACTCGGAGCGGTCGGGAAAGTATAAGATACATTTCGCAACTGCGCGCGAGGCATTCAACATGGTCAGGGCCGCCGTCGAAGGCCGCCGAGGCGAGCCCGGGGAGTTTCGTGATCACATGTTGCGAACCATCATGCAGGAACGGCTCGTCACCGGCAGAGGAACCGGGCATGCATAAAATGTCTTCAGAAATAATGGCCAAGCCATTTAACAGGTTAACGAAGATCCGCAGTCTGGATGAGATCCTCACAAGGAGCGGCCAGGCTCTATCGGTATTTCGTGAGCAGACGCGCGGCTCCAGTATCCCTACCGACGACGAGTTCGAAAGGCTCATAGACCGCGAATTTTGGGGAAAGGGCCCCGCCGTCGCCCAAACAGTGCGCGAAAGATTTTACGCTTCAGGAGAGGAACGATTCTTTGCCTCCTTTAGAGATAGCAGAATTTCCAAAACGGCGTGTCGCAAGGAGTTCGGCGAAAACACCGTTTCCCGATTTATTACCTTAGCCGACGATATTGTTAGCGGCAGGATCGACTTGCTTGGACTGAAAGGTCTTCATCTGGGAAAGGAGATCGATTGGCACTGGGAACCAGTCGCGAAAAAGCGTTCGCCTCTTAAACACTGGAAACAGTTTGACGAACTCGATTCGGCAGAAACTGGAAACAAAAAGATCGTTTGGGAGCTAAACCGCCACCAGCACTTCTTTACGCTGGGCGTAGCTTATTGGCTGACTGGTGATGAGCGATTTGCCCGGACATTTGCGAGTCATCTCGCCAGTTGGATCGACGAAAATCCGCCTGGGATGGGTATAAATTGGTCCAGTAGCCTGGAAGTAGCGTTTCGATCGATGTCGTGGATATGGGCTTTTCATCTATTCAGGGAATCCAGCTATCTTTCGCCCGCTCTCTTTAAGAAGGCAGTTAAAGTCCTATATTTGCATGGGCGTCATATAGAGAAGTACCTGTCACGATACTATAGTCCCAATACTCATTTGACGGGCGAGGCACTCGGCCTGTATTACCTTGGGACGCAGCTTCCTTTTCTCGAACGGGCTAGGCACTGGCGAAAACTCGGCGAAGATATCCTGATGGGGGAGATCGGCAGGCAGGTCTTGCCGGACGGGGTCTATTTTGAACAGAGCTCGTGGTATCAGCGGTATACGGTAGATATTTTTTCTCACTTTGTTCTCCTTCGGTCCTTATACGGTGACCCGGTTTATACTGCGAAGGCTGCTGCACTGGAGCAACGACTTCAAAAGGCACTCGACTTTGTAATGCACCTAACTTTGCCGGACGGACGGACCCCGATCATTGGCGATGACGACGGCGGCAGGATGCTGCCATTGACCACCGAAGAACCAGACGATTTTCGCGGAACGATGGCTGTCGCGGCGACTATCTTTGAACGAAGCGATTTTAAGTTTACAAGCGCCGCCGTGAGCCAGGAGGTTTTTTGGCTGACGGGCACAGAGGGCCTGGCGAAGTATGACTCGCTCCCGGTGAATCCGCCGATCGTGACTTCGACAGGTTTTCTTGACGGAGGCTATTACGTGATGCGGGACGGTTGGAGCGATACCGATAATTTTCTCGCGATCGATTGTGGTAATGTCGGAGCTTTAACAGGTGCTCATGGCCACTCGGATATGCTTTCGATCGAAGTAGCGATCCACGGAAAGACTCTGCTGGTTGACTCGGGAACGTACACCTACCACGAATCGAAAGAGCTGCGGGATTATTTTCGGTCAAGTGCCGCCCATAACACCTTGACGATCGACGGGCTCTCGGCGTCGGAACCGGCGTCGACTTTCAAATGGAAATCGATGGCGGAGGCTCACACCGATGAATGGATCTCCAAAGATCGCTTTGATTTTTTTAAAGGTTCGCACAATGGCTATGAACGCCTCAGCGATGGGGCTCGGCACACCCGCAGTATCCTGTTCGCTAAAGGAGACTACTGGATAATGCGCGATCTCGTGGAAGGGGCGGGCGTTCATGAGTATGCATTGAATTTTCATTATTCTCCCGACAGAAAGCCGATCGTCGAAAGTGGCCAGGGCTGGGTGGGCGACGACAGCCATCGGCTATGTACCTTTGGTGACAATGGTGTCTGGCAGCAGAAGGAAAGCTGGATCTCAAATAATCACGCTCACCGAGTCAATGCGCCCTATTTGCGTTTCGTATCACAAGGCGAGGGGCCGCAGGAATTCTTTACGTTCATTCTGCCTTTAGACCAGGGAACTGATCCTCCAGTGGTTGAAGAGGTCCCGTCAAACACGGGCCGGGCATTTATGATCAAGTACGCCGGATATTTCGACCTCTTTGTTTATAACGACGATATCGCCCACGTGATCGATAACGGTATCTTTGCATCTAACTTCGAATACTCGTGGGCCCGACTGAGAGAGGGAGAGTCGGTCCCGGATGAGCTAATATTAGTGAACGGCGACAGGCTTTCGATCGGGAACAAGGAAATATTTGAGTCCCATGAGGTCAATTCCGCTTCAGCCCGCCGCCTCGGGCGCGAGCTTTACATCGAGACCGATCTCGGTCGAACGATCAAGTCGCTCTAGTTCAGCAACACACCTTCCGGTGAAGAAACGAATCTTACAATTGATCCCAAGTTTTCATTTGGGCGGCTCCGAGAAGCAGGCCATCACGCTGACACGTATGCTTCGCGAAGAGGGATCGTTTGAGGTGTTGGCGGCAACGCTGAACAACGAGGGTGCCCTAAAACAGAAATTCATTGAAACATATCCTGAAGAATTACCTGAGTATCCCCTCACATCGTTTTACAATGTAAATTTTATCCAACAGGTCCGCCAACTGTCTAAGTATCTGCGGAATGAGCAAATTGAGCTAATTCACACGCACGATTTCTATACCAATGTATTCGGGATGGCGGCGGCAACGCTGGCTGGCACGCCGGTCCGTATCACATCGAAAAGGGAAAGCGACGGGATGCGATCGGCGGCCCAGGACCTGGTCGAGAAGATCGCGTTTGGACGAGCCCACGCTGTGCTTGTCAATTCAAAAGCGGTTCTTGACCATCTTGCCGGACGCAATGTGCCGACCCGAAAGCTACATCTCATTTATAACGGGACCGATCTCGGTGATTGCGATGTGAGATCGCCTTGCCCCGTCGATCTTAGCGCCTATGGATTGCCGAGATTTGAGGATACTCGTCTAGTAACACTCGCAGCCAATCTTCGTCATAGAGTCAAAAACATCCCTATGCTTCTACGGTCAGCCGATCGAGTCGCTAAGGTTCACCCAGACGTCCATTTTGTGATCGCGGGCGAGGGCGAATTGGAACATGAACTCCGTGAGCTGGCCGTCGAACTCGCCGTGGCGGATCGAGTTCATTTTATCGGCCGATGCGATGACATTCCGACCCTGCTCGAAGCATCCGACATTTGCGTATTGACCTCCACCGCAGAAGGGTTCTCAAATTCGCTGATCGAATATATGGCGGCCGGCAAACCGACGGTAGCGACTGATGTGGGCGGGGCGGCTGAGGCTATCCAAGATGGCTTGACAGGCTATTTGGTCGCGCCGGACGATGACGAAGCGATGGGCGAACATCTGATAAGACTTTTATCTAATGGAGCAGCGGCAAGGGAGATGGGAGGAAAAGCCAGGAAAATCGTCAGCGAGAAATTCTCATTACGCATACAACTTTCGAAAACGCTCGAGCTTTACAATGAGTATCTGGCAAAATAAAGTTGCCCAAATTCGACTGAACGCTTAGAATAAAAGTGTGCATATTGCACACCCGCCTTCACTTCCGCAGTAATTCTAAAAAATGAAGCAAGTAATACGTAGAGGTTTAAAAGAAATTATCGTTGACGAGGTTTCTGATCCGGTTGTTTCCCCCAATCATGTTCTGGTCCGCCCTTTTTATTCGTTGATCAGCGCGGGGACGGAAACGGCAGATATCCATACCGACAGCATCGTGAAAGAAGTTGCCGATAACCCGTCACATCTCCGAACGGTCTGGAACGTAATGAAAAAGACCGACCCGGTCAGTACCTTTAATGAGGTGCGGGCCAAGTTTGAGGATTATGCCGTGCTTGGATACTCGGGCGCTGGCATCGTGATCGAGAAAGATCGGCAAATCACGGATCTTCAGATCGGCCAGCGTGTAGCATACGGCGGCGAAGGCACTGGCCACGGCGAGACCATCAATGTCGGTCGCAACCTGATCGCTCGTGTGCCCGACAGTGTTACGTTTCAGGAAGCATGTTTTACAACTCTCGGGGCGATCGCAATGAATGCGGTACGGCTTGCGCAGATCAACATTGGCGATGTGGTCGCTGTCATCGGACTCGGATTGGTCGGACAATTGACTGCACAATTGGTCAGGTGCCAGGGCGGAGTGGTGATCGCCATCGACCTCGATAAAAGGCGTGTTGACATGGCTGTGGAAACCGGAGCTGATCACGGGCTGGTCGCGAGTGATACCTCTATCGCGGAAGTCAAGGCCCTGACGGGTGGCCGCGGCGCGGATTGCGTGATCGTCGCTGCCGCTTCAAAATCCGCAAGACCGCTTCAGGACGGCGTTTTTATGTGCCGCGAACGTGGCCGCGTGGTGATGGTAGGAGCATGCCCGATCGAGATGCCGCGAAGCGAGATGTACGTCAAAGAGCTTAGCTTCCTCGTTTCGCGTGCATACGGGCCCGGAAGTTACGACCCGAAATATGAAAAACAGGGCGTCGATTATCCGATCTCTTACGTAAGGTGGACCGAGAATCGCAATATGGAAGAGTTCCTGCGATTGATGTCAGTAGGGAAGGTCAACGTTCGTTCGCTTATAAGCCACGAATTCGATCTCGAAGAAGCCCCGGCGGCCTACAAGACGATCATGGGCAATGGCGGCGGAAGCCTGGCTGTAGTGTTGAAATACGACGCAAGCGAATCGGAGGATGCGATCGCTTCGTATCGCCCAAGCCGCAAGATCGCGGTGAATTCGATACCTGTAGATAAAAACGAGATCAATTTTGCTATTGTCGGAGCCGGCAATCTCGCGAAATGGGCTCATTTACCCGCATTGAAAAAGATCGAGGGAGCGCGACTCCATGCCGTACTTTCAAATAACGGAGCACGGGGAAAGGCTTATGCGAAGAGATTTGGGGCTTCCTACGCAACGTCCGATTACGACGAACTCCTCAAGGATGGCGATGTGGACGCAGTGATCATCGCCAGTCGTCACAAAGATCATGCGCAGCAAGCGATCGACGCACTAAATGCCGGTAAACATGTTTTTATCGAGAAACCAATGGCCGTCACGATCGACGAATGCCGAGCCATCTCAGAGGCGGTCGATTCAAGCGGAATGCGATTGATGGTGGGATTCAACCGACGCTTCGCTCCATATTATGTTGAGATGAAAAAGAACCTTGCCGGACGAACAAGCCCTGTCGTCATCTCGACACGGATGAATTCGCCGGGCATCGAAAACGGGTGGGCCGCAGAGGCTTCACAAGGCGGAGTAGTCCTGGGCGAAGGGTGCCATTTTATCGACCTGATGTATTGGCTTCTTGAGAGCGAGCCAGTCAGCGTTTCAGCCTATGGGTTTGGCGGGCACAACGTCGCGGCCTCGATAAAGTTTGCTGACGGGTCAATCGGTAATTTTATTTATACCGTGGTCGGGAGCGAAACATCCGGCGGCGAATTGGTCGAGGTATTTGCTCCAGGGGCCGGTCTGTCTACCGAGGATTTTAAGAGCCTCGCCGTTAAAAAGAAGTCTGTGAAAGAGAGTTCTAAATTCTTTGCGGCCAAAGGATACGACTCCCAACTTGCATCTTTTGTTAAAAGCCTCAAAAACGGGACTGAAACCGATATCACCGTTCGTGACGGATTTCGGGCGACCTTAGGCTGTTTGCGAATGCTGGATTCGGTCCAAACCGGAATGCCGGTAAATATCGATCTGGATGGGGCGATGTGAAATGCACGTTCTGCAGCTCGGGCCATATCCGCCACCTGAGGGCGGCATTAACCGGAATATTCTGGCTATCCGTGAAGAACTGCAAAAGGCCGGGCACCGGTGCTCGATCATTGCCACTTCACGAAGCACCAGGATCACGCCCGAGCCCGATGTGCACCACCCCGGTTCCGCCATTGAATTGATCAAGCTTCTTCGCTCCATCGATTCAGACATCCTTCATCTTCACATAGGCGGCGACATCACAAAACGCGTCCTCGCCCTCGCGTGGGCTTGCCGTGTATTCGGCCTCGGCAAGAAAGTCCTGTCGTTCCACTCGGGCGGTTATCCATCAACGAAAGAAGGTAAGGCGGCAAAGCGAAGTTCGCTTCGCGGCCTGATCTTTAGAGGATTTAACCTTATCGTCGCCGTAAATCCCACTATCGCTGACGTTTTTGCCCGGTACGGTATTTCCCGAGAACATCTCCACGTTATATATCCGTTTGTCCATCGGCTTCCGGATCCAAAAGTCGTTGTCCCATCGGACCTAAGGGAATTCATCGCCAAACATCAGCCGGCAATGCTGACCGTCGGCCTGCTTGAACCAGAATACGATCTGTTGATGCAGATCGACGCCATGGAAAAGGTGCTGGCCGAATTTCCTAACGCCGGCTTGATGATCGTCGGGTCCGGTTCGCTCGAAGGCGATCTAAGGGCCGCAATAAACACGAAGCCGTATAGAGATCGCATTCTACTAACGGGCGATGTTGAGCACGGTGCGACGCTTCATTTGATAAACGACAGCGATATTCTCCTTCGAACGACCTTATTTGATGGTGATGCGATCTCCGTAAGGGAAGCGCTTTTTCTCGAAACGCCCGTAATTGCAACTGATAATGAAATGCGCCCGGAAGGAGTATCGCTGATCCCGGTACACGATGCAGGAGCTTTGGTCGAAGAGATTAAGACACTCTCGCGTTCGGAGAGAGTAAGAAAACAGCCAGCAGGCGATGATATGAGTAATGTCCACGCGATACTCAAACTTTATGAAGCATAGAATAATCGCCATAGCCTTTATTCTCGTTTTCCTCGCCGCGGCTGTCGGGAGTTCGCTGACCCATCGGCCGCAGATCGACGAAGGAATGTTCGCGAGTCCGGCATATAACCTCGCTACCCACGGACATTTCGGGACGACGGTGCTTGAAACGGAAGAATCTTCGCTCACTCGAATAGATCAGCGAACCTATTGGGTAATGCCGCTCTTTCTGCTTAATATATCCGCATCTTTTGAGGCGTTCGGGTTTTCTCTTTTTACGATGCGACTGGTTTCCATCTTTTGGGGGCTGGTGCTTTTGCTCGCGATTTATACGATAGCCCTCAAATTGTCAGACGATAAAAGAGTTGCCTTGTTCGCACTTATCCTCGCTGCATGCGACTACATGGTCCTTGAGACTGCGTCATCTGCGAGGATGGATATGATGAGCGCATCGCTCGGTTTCTCAGCCATCGCCGCGTATCTATGGCTGCGAGAGAAGAATCTGATGCTCGCGGTTCTGGTAAGCAATTGTCTGATCGTACTCGACGGATTGACGCATCCGAATGCGATCCTTCCGTTTGTGGGGTTGCTTTTCCTGACAGCTTTTTTAGATCTCAGAAGGATCAATTTGAAGCTGCTTTTTGTGGCCGCCTCACCTTATCTAGTCGGCGGAGCCGCGTTCGGATTATGGGTTATGCAGGACCCGCAGGCCTTTAAGGACCAGTTTATCGACAATGCGATGATGGGCGGACGAATGAGCGGCTTTAGCTCACCGCTGAGCAACATCCTTCGTGAATTTACTGAGCGTTACCCTCACGCGTTCGGGCTGCGGGACAACTCCAGCGGGCACTCGGGGCCGATCTATCTGAAGAGCCTGATTCTCATTGGCTACACCGCGGGCATCCTGGGCCTGATTCTTATCAGAGATCTGCGGAGGAGTAAGAGCTACATCGCCCTGCTGATCTTAACATCGATCTATTTCGTGATCCTGTCCATAATCGACGGACAGAAGCAAACCACCTATCTTATTCACATCGTACCCTTTTATCTGGTCTCATTGGCGATCGTATTGGGGTGGTTATGGAACAAGGCACGGGTTCCACGAATTGTCATTGTGGCCTTTGTCTGTGCTGTGATCGCTCTGCCGCTCGGCGGAATGGCCCTCAAGATCCGGCAAAACACCTACGGAAAACACTACAAGCCGCTAATTGCGTTTTTGAAGGAGAATTCACGCGATGGCGGATTGATAATGGGCGGTTCCGAACTTGCCTTCGGTCTTGGCTTCGGCACGAATCATGTGGCGGATGGTCGATTCGCCTATTACACGGGCAAACGACCGAAATTCATTGTTTACGACAGTGCAGTCGATAATTCGTGGAAGGATTCAAGGATCCACTTTCCCGAATTTTACGAGTACTTCCCGAGACTCTTGAAGGACGAGTATCAACTAGCGTATGAGAATCCTGCATTTAAGGTTTACGAGCGTCGATAAACCGATGAGCGACGTTTATTTACCGCCCACCGTTTTGGGGTCGAGGTTGGCCCCAATGGGCGCCCCAGTCGATCCTTTTTTGACAAACTGGCTATCGACACGAAGCCTGTAATCACTTTGGGCAGCCCCAATGAAGCCGATCTGGCCCGCGGACGATGGGAAAAAGTTGTTATCACCGAAATCTGAACGACTCCCCCCTACTATCACGTTATTTGAGATAACAGCCCCCGGAAAATATCGCGAAATTGCCGCTTTGCCGACTCCTACTCCATCACCGAAAAATCCGTATTCGTTATTGAAGACAATGTTATTTCGAAATACGAAACCCTTAATCGGTTCGCCATAGGCGATGGTGATACTGCCATCGTGAATGACAGTGTTATTTTCGACGACGAGTCCGTCCCACGTAGAAGGCTTGAGGAAAAACCCGCGTCCGTCCCATTTTTTCGATGAGATATCTTCAAACACATTATTTCGGATCGTCAGTCGCCGTCCGCCGGAGGCCTCGCCGCCGAAAACTGTGATTGCGCTTCCCGTTCCCCGAACGATGTTATTAACGAATTCGATGTCCTGGATAAATGACTCTTTCCCGCTGTCGTCGGCAGTGCGAAAAAGAACGCCTGTGCCTTCCTGGGCCATCGCCCAGTTGTTTGTCATCAGATTGTTCTCGATCTTAATGTTCTGCCCGCTTTTTATCTCGAGAAAGTTTTTGACGACCCACTTGGTGTTTCGCCATTCGAGCGGTTTGTTAAGCCAGTTATCACGGACGATCGCGTTGCCGGGAATAAGGCCAAGATGAGACGTTGCGCCTCCAAACAGAATGCTCTCGGCTGCCGCTTCGAGGTAATTGTTGACGATCTCGATCGGCCCGTCGGCCGCCCAGACGGCAATCGCCTGGCTCTCCTCTCCTTCGCGTTTGAAATCCGAAAAATGGCTGTTAGTGATCTTGATATATCGACCGTTTGCCGCGATGCCGCGACGCTGGCCCTGCGTCGGGCTCCCGTGGACATAAACCCGGTCAAATTCAATATGATGCGGCAGGTCCTCGACCCTTTTTTCCTCCGTCGATCCGAGTTGAATGATGTTATAAAGCCCGTCGACAGTCGGCCCAAATTCGATCCCGATAAACCTAAAATGATGGGCCCCATCTGCCGTAAGTATCGCCGGGGCACCTGGTACGTTGGAGACAATCTTCGGCAGGACGGCCTGATATTTCTTGGGATCCAGCCTTGTGTCAGCCGGAGGAAGCTGAGCATCCGGGGCAGAAGTGCGGACCGTAATGAAGTTGCTTCCAGCTTTCTTCGGAAGCCTGAAAGCTCCACGGTATGTCGCACCGGCCTCGAGTTCGATGGTGTCACCGCTTCGCGCCCGATCGATCGCGGCTTGAAAGCTCCCTCCGGCCGGTACCTTAATTACTTGCGATGAGCCCTGCTCAACGGCCTCCAA
Source organism: Pyrinomonadaceae bacterium (assembly GCA_041745615.1). Taxonomy (GTDB): domain Bacteria; phylum Acidobacteriota; class Blastocatellia; order Pyrinomonadales; family Pyrinomonadaceae; genus OLB17. Next base: position 59,091 of record JBGTIP010000022.1, read on the forward strand.
TTCATTGGTGATTATGCCGAACTGGCCAGTAAATGCATTAAACGATATAACGGCGACCGCCGCAGTTAGAAGTATCGCGGCCCCAATGATCAGAAAGCGAAAATTCCCTCTACGAGGAACCGGTTTGCTTGCGGCGCGGACATTATTTATTGCCATTGAAACTACCATGGGAAAACCAACTAGGATAAAAGACATAAAGAGCGGTAAAATCCATTTGCCCCGCGTGAATGATCCCTCAGATACGATATTATTCTCAACGACGCTTTCCTGTCCTTATGTGCTTGAAAAATTTACAAATTGACCTCTATTCGACGTTTACTTTTACGGTATGTGCGGTATTAACGGCATAGCATTTTCTCCCAAATCCGGCAAACAGGTTAGAAGGGCAACATTGATCGCGATGCGCGACGTTTTGCATCATCGCGGGCCTGATGACGGCGGGGTTTTTGTCGACGGAAATATCGGCCTCGGCCATCGGCGGCTCAGTATCGTAGATGTGACACATGGTTCCCAGCCGATGCACAATTCGGATCGTACATGCACGATCGTCTACAACGGGGAAGTTTACAACCATCTGGAGAGCCGTGCGGTGCTTTCCAACAAAGGACACATATTCGAAAATCGCAGTGACACTGAAACCATCCTGCATCTCTACGATCAATATGGACGTGACTGTGTCGATCACATGCGCGGAATGTTTGCATTCGCGATATGGGATACGAACCGCCGCGAGCTGTTTATCGCACGCGACCGGTTCGGTGTAAAACCGCTGTATTACGTTCACGACGACGAAGGCAATCTTTACTTCGCCTCGGAGATTAAATCGCTCCTTGAGGCGGAAGCAATCAAGCCGGAAATAAATTACAACGCACTTCCGGACCAGTTCGCCAACCACGGCACTTCTGGTGATGAAACACTTTATCAGGGTGTCAAACGCCTGCTACCGGGCCATACCATGGTCTGGAAAGACGGTCGGATCGACATCAGTGAATACTGGGACCTCGCCTTCGAGCCAAAAGAACACCTCAGCGATGTCAAATATATCCGTGAGTGGCGCGAGCTCTTTCGTGAATCAGTAAGGTTACGGCTGATGGCGGATGTTCCTCTCGGGATGTTTCTCTCCGGGGGCATCGATTCCTCGGCCATTGCGGCCATCATGTCTCGAATGGTGAGTGAGAGGGTCAAAACCTTTTCAGTAGGTTTTCACGAACGGGAAGCGAACGAACTTGAATACGCCCGGCTCGTTTCGAAAAGCTTCGGCACGGATCATCACGAGATCGTAATTACCCCCAACGAGTTTTTCGAGGCCCTTCCTAACCTTGTGTGGCATGAGGATGAGCCGATCGGGTTTATCGCTTCCGTACCTCTTTACTTCGTTTCGAAACTTGCCGCCGAACACGTAAAAGTCGTACTCACTGGCGAGGGTGCCGATGAAACGCTCGCGGGGTATGGCCGATATAAGAAGGCCCTTAAGCTGCTAAGTTATGGCGATAAATATGAGAGCCTTACTCCCGCGTTCCTTCGCGATGCGGTGCGTGGGGGTGTGGCGACACTGCCCGGATCGCTTAATCAAAAATTGACGCGAACATTCCTTTCGCGGGAAGCAGATATCGAGAATCTCTTCTTCGATAATTTTTCGGTCTTTTCGCGATCGGTGCAGGCCAGCTTGTTTTCCGCCGACACGCGATCACGAATCCAGGACCTTGATCCCTACACTGGGCAAAATCGGTGGATCGAAAAAGTCGACGCCGAGGATACATTGGATAAACTTCTCTACGCCGACACAAAAACCTATCTGCATGAACTGTTGATGAAGCAGGACCAGATGTCAATGGCAGCGTCGATCGAAAGCCGGGTGCCCTTTCTCGATCACAAGCTTGTGGAGTTTACCGCGAGGATGCCCCACGAGATGAAATTGAGAGGCGGCACGACAAAATGGATTCTTCGCCAAGCCATGAAGGGCATTCTGCCTGACGAAATTATTCATCGCAAGAAAATGGGATTTCCGGTTCCCGTAGGCAATTGGTTCCGGGGGCCTTTCAAACACATCATCGACGAATACGTACTGGGCAGTCGGGCAATGGGCCGCGGCATATTCGATCCCGGCTATGTTAAGTCGCTGGTTGCGAGGCACAACGCCGGTGAGAATCACGACGAGCGATTGTGGTCACTTCTAAATTTCGAGATCTGGCAGCGGCGATTTATAGACGGGGAAGCTGGTAAATGAAACACATACTTTTAACATCGGCGCCCCACCAGTCACTTACCGACAAATGGAACAGAATGCTTGCGGACGCTCCGTTCGCTACCCATTACTGTACGCCTAATTATTTTAAGGACCCTTATCTCCGGGGCGCAGGTTTTGCGGTGCTTGCCGAGCAGGAGAACGGGGAAATCGCAGGAGCGTTGACAGGCATTTGGGACCGTGACAAAGCGATCTCGGGCCTGTTTGTCAGGCCGCAAACGGTTTTTAGCGCAGGTGTGGACCTTAATGCGACATCGGCATCTTTGATCGATGGCATTAACGAGCTGTACGACGGAAAGCCCGGCCTTGTAGAACTCTACACATGGCAGGCCGTGCCTGGGTTCATCGATCTGGGCATGCGCGAGCGTGAGGCACGCGATGCAATGTCTGTTGTCGTTCTCGATCTGTCGTTAGGAGCTGACGCCCTCTTCGCGGGTTTTTCCCAGACCCGGCGAAACGAGATCCGAAAGGCCCTCAAACAGGACCGGGTCGAGATCAAGGAGCTTGAAACAGATAGCGAGTTGGACGAGATGTACGCGATACACGTCGACTGGTGCGCGCGAAAAGGCAACCCCGCCGATACCTTCGAACAAATGCAGACGGCTGTCACACAGCGTGAGAACCGAAGGATCTTCATCGCAAAGGCAGATGGAAAGGTGATAGCCGGCAGCTTCTACAGATTTTGTCCCGGCGGAATAGTCGAGTATGCCGGCAATTCATCGATCCCGGCGTATCAAAGACTGCGGCCGAATGACCTGATCGGATGGCATGCACTCCAGTGGGCCTGCGGTGAGACTTTTACGCATTTCAGTATGGGCGGGTCGCATTTGTTTTTACGCCGGTTCGGCGGGGAGATAATGCAGACCTTTCGCTATCGTCGCGATCATAGCCGGTTGAAACTTCACGATCTCCGTGAGCAAACATGGGAATTTAGTTTGGGTGCCTACAAACGGCTGCCGCCCAATGTCAGGGCGAACGTCAAGAAAGTATTGGTAAGATCGCAATGACCACAATGTCGGACCTAAGAGATGTCAGCAAGATCACGGACGCAGGCTCGATGCTTCGTGGGCGGGATATTCTCTGTTTTAGCCATGACTGGACAGGTGATCCGCTCTCAAAAACGCATTTGATGCGTGTGCTTTCAAAAGACAACCGGATTTTGTGGATCAATGCTATCGCGAACCGCATGCCGACGACGTCATCGAAGGACGTGTCGCGCATCTATAAGAAACTAAAGGCCTTCACGGAACCAGTGCGCGAGGTCGAGCCGAATATTTTTGTGCTCAACCCGCTGGCGTTCCCGTCATACGGCAATGAAACGATTCTCAAGATCAATCGTGGCTTTCTCGCGAGCCAGGTGAAAAAGGCAATGAGTGCCCTCGGATTTAAGAACGCGATCAATATGATCTTCAATCCGGCCGCCGGAATGATCGCGGGGCATCTGGGTGAGACTGACCTGATCTACTACTGCGTGGACGAATATACCGCGTTTACCGGTGCATCGAACGGGCTTCGCGAGATCGAGAATGATCTCTTCAAACGAGCTGATCTTGTTGTCGTTTCGGGTGAAAGGCTGTTCGAATCTAAGAAGGACTTTAATCCAAATACATTTGTCATCCGCCACGGTACCGACTGGCGTCATTTCAGGACCGCGCTCGACCCGGGCCTGGAAATACCTACCGAGATCAGAGACCTGCCCCGGCCGATAATTGGATTTCACGGGCTTTTGGCTGACTGGGTCGATTACGAACTGATCAGGAAAACTGCAGAGCATTTCAAAGATGGTTCAGTTGTGCTTGTCGGCAAGATCGCGGTCGATGCCGAGCAGAAGATCAAGGTCCTTGCCGATGTGCCGAACGTGCACTTTCTCGGCCGAAAACCATATTCCGAATTGCCGGCATATTGTAAAGGCTTCGACGTGGCTATGAACCCATTTGTTATCAATGAACTAACTCTTGCCGCAAATCCATTGAAAGTTCGAGAATATCTGGCGGCCGGGTTGCCGGTTGTCTCGACCGACATTCCGGAGGTGCGCGTATTGGAGGATTGCCTCGTCGGCACCGACCATAATGACTTTATCGAAAAAGTTGGACAGGCTATCTCGGATCCAAAACCTCGCGAAGCGGTTAGCGATGCGGTCGCTCACGAAAGCTGGGAAGCAAAGGTCGACGAGCTTCGCGAGATCCTCGCCGGAGCCGCGTTGAAAAGGGGCCAGAACGGGTGACACGCCGTTGGCTGCTAATAATTCTGCCGGCGTGCATCTTCGTGGCCTGCTGGGTCTTATTTTCCCCATTTCTGGCTACAAACCTGATTGTGGAACGTCCGCTCGAGAAGGCCGACGCGATCCTGGTCCTAAGCGGTTCCGCTGCCTACAAAGAACGAACCCGCTTCGCCGCAGAACTTTTCGCCAATGGGACAGCTCCTAAGATCATCATTTCCGATGACGGCGGCAGAGGCGGATGGTCACAGGCTGATCAGGCAAATCCGCCTTTTGTAGAACTGGCCCGTCGGCATTTGATCCAGAATGGCGTTTCCTTAGAGGCCATCGTCCAGTTGCCCGGCGAGATGACCGGCACCGATAGCGAGGCGAGGGCACTGTCGGAATTTGTCGGGGAACAGCCGCTAGGGTCGGTCCTGATAGTTACATCGCCTTATCATACCCGCCGGGCGTATAACGCATTTACCAATGTGCTTGCCGGTCGAGACATACATGTAGGCATTGTTTCGCCGCCGCTGGGGCCGCGATCCCCAGAGCCGAGGTTCTGGTGGCTGAGCGGAGCGGGATGGCAAAATGTGGCTGGGGAATATGTGAAAATTCTCGGCTATTGGCTGTTTTATTGAGAGGCACTCCCGTCAGCCCAATTCCCGGAATTTTATGCAGGAAATCGCAGTGCAGCACAGCAGGGAAGTCGCGAGCGGCGACCGGTTCGAGTTTGGCAAAAACTGGACGGCGTTTTTGTCGGTACTCGATGACGAACGGATCTTAACCGCCGAAGCTTCTCTGAAGGAGATGCTGGAATGCAAGGATCTCAATGGCAAGAGCTTTCTGGACATCGGTTCGGGCAGCGGACTTTTTTCACTCGCGGCCCGCAGGTTGGGTGCGAAAGTTCATTCCTTTGATTTTGATTCGAATTCATTTGCCTGCACGCAGGAACTTCGTCGACGCTACTTTCCAGGCGATGCAGATTGGCGTATAGAGCAGGGGTCGGCATTGGACGCCGATTACCTGAACAGCCTTGGCAAATTCGACATCGTTTATTCGTGGGGTGTGCTGCACCATACGGGCGAAATGTGGCGTGCCCTCGAGAATGCCGTTGTTCCCGTATCTAATGGCGGCAAATTATTCATAGCCATATACAATGACACCGGCACACAGGCGAAGCGTTGGCATTGGATCAAGAAGACATATTGCCGCATGCCCGGTCCGCTTAAAACACCATTTGCAATTGCCGCGATCGCCCCGCAAGAGTTAAAGGCACTGGCACGGTCAATAGCCACGCTTAGCCCGATGAGCTACGTACGCTCGTGGACAACATACAAGAACGGCCGCGGGATGAATCGCTGGTACGACATAATCGACTGGGTCGGTGGATATCCTTACGAGTTCGCTTCCGTCGATGAGGTCTTTGAGTTTTACAAAAACAGGGGATTTACACTCAGGAAGATCAAGAGCGGCGGAGTCGGACTTGGCTGCAATGAGTTTGTATTTGAACGGTAGCTCTCCGACTAACCCACATTCCCAACTTTCGCCATAACCTCGGGCCACCTGGGGTCAGATCGAATACTTTCGAGGTTTACGTCGTGCAAAAAGTGCGGCATATTCTCATTGCCCAAACGGATGGCTTTACCAAGCCATTTGAACGCCAGGTCTTTCTCACCTAAAAGAGCGTAGGTCGAAGCAACCCAATAGGCCATGTCGTGGTCGGTCCGTGATATCGCAATGGCGTCGTCAGTGAGCTGTGCCCTAGCCTCGTCGGACTTGCCGGCACCAGCCAAATACATCGCATACAGCGGTCGGATGCCGTCCATGCGGGGATTTTCTTGCAGCACTCCGGATATGAGTTCGAGTGCCTCATCATGACGGCCCTCGTAGTAAAAGACCCCGGACCGAAAGATTTTCAGCATGGGGTGGTTAGGTTCGACCTTGAACCCCTTGTCCAGTTCGGCATGAGCCGCCTCGAAATCGCGCCTGTAAAGAAAAATTCGAGCTCGGTTATAAGCGGCAACCGCACGGGCAGCAGGGTCAAGACGTGTCAGCTTCTCAAAAGCCCTTAACGATTCGTCATACTCACCATCCAACCGGTGCATAACGCCTTTGACGAAATAGAGGGCAGCATCATTGGGAAATTGTTTCTGAAGCAGTTCGATCTCGGAACGGGCCTTTTTCTTCTCACCGCGGGCCATGTAGATCATAACCATTAAGACGCGGGCTTCGACGACATTCTGGTCGTAGAAGAATGCCTTGCTGAAAGCGGCTTCAGCATAAGTATAATCTTCAGGCTCGCCCAACCCTTTGAAGACCCTGTTTGCATAACAGGCTCCCAGGCCGCTGTAGGCAAGGGCAAAATGCGGATCGAGCTCGATCGCGTGCTTGAAGTTTGCCATTGCCGCGTCGCAATCGTCGGCATCGATCGTGCGGAAAATAAACCGGCCAAAGTTGTCGCGTCCTCGCAGGTATTCCTCCCACGCTGCGGCATTGTCGGTGGCCCGTTTGCCAAGCTTTTCAGCTTCAAGGTCAGTCAATTCGAGCCTAAGGCCTTCAAGAATACGTTGAGCGATGCTGTCCTGAAGCATCAGGATGTCACCGCCCTCGGCATCGATGCGGTCGCTCCAAAGTATGTCTCCGGTCACAACGTCAAGCAATTGTGCTGTCACGCGGAGTTTCTCACCGGCACGAATAAATCCAGCCGAGAGCACCGCATGAACACGAAGCTCTTTTCCCGCCTCGCGGGGATCGATCTCTTTGCCCTGGTACTTTGCGATGACGGAACTCGGGCGAACGATAATAGACCTGATCTGGGCAAGCTCAGTGATCACTGCATCGGCAAGTGCAAATTCGTAGAAACCCGAGTCTGCGTTACCCCCAAGATTCTTAAAAGGAAGGATCGCCACGCTCTTTTTCTCGGTTCCCGTTGCGGTCTGAGAGATGTCTGGGCCAAAAGAAGTTGAGTTCGGGCCTGTCGGCGTCCAGCCTATCGAAGGCGATTCCGGCGTGGACTTTCCGGTAAACCAGTTCAATACTCGCTTTACGGCACTTCCGTCTGCATTTCCTGGGGCGAAAGTATCGCCCGGCATTAATTGGTGACCGGCGATCTGGTGAAGGATGGCCCTTAGATCATCTCTCATCGCGGCGATCTTCTGATAGCGAGCTTTCGGCTCTTTTGCCAGAGCCCGGTCAAGGATCTGCTGAAGCTGGGGCGGTACCGGCTCACGCCTTAGATCCGCGATCGGCTTCGGCGTGCCGTACAGAACCTGATGGCGGACGTCAATTACAGTCTTCCCCTGAAATGCCCATATGCCGGTGAGCATCTCGTATAACAGCACGCCCGTTGAAAAAATGTCCGACCGATGGTCTGCCCTCTCGCCTTTTGCTTGTTCCGGAGCTGCATATGTTGCAGTCCCGTAAGGAACTCCCATCTCAGTGATCTCGCTTCGGTCCTGCCCGTCCGTTATTTCCATCTGCTCATCCTCGAGCAGTTTGGCAAGGCCGAAATCCAGGATCTTTGCCTGCCCAGAATCCGAAACCATGATGTTGCCGGCTTTTATGTCCCTGTGAATTATGTTCTTGGAATGGGCATAAGCAAGAGCATCCGTTACCTGGATCGCGACTGAAATGGCAACCTTGAGGTCAAGTGGCCGGCCGGAGACAAGCTGGCGAACGTTCTTACCCTCTACGTATTGCATCGCGATGTAATAGACACCGTCCGCACTGCTGAAATCGTAGATCGTACAAATGTTAGGATGATCGAGCTGAGAGCAGAGCTGCGCCTCACGTTCGAACCTGCGAAAATTTGATGATCGTTGGGTGATCTCGGGAGGGAGGACTTTAATTACCGCTGTGCGGTTCAGTTTCGTGTCGAGAGCTTTGTAAACTGTCCCTTGCCCCCCGGAGCCGATCTTCTCCAGAATCTTATACTGGTTAATTTGGGAACCAACCATAAAAAATGCACCACTCGCCAATCGCAGCGAACCGGCCATCTCACAAGAGATGAACGATTATCCTAGATTGGTTGCAGGCTTATGTAAAGCCCGATCGGCCTGATCGGTGCGGCAGCCTCTTTATCAAACTTCTGAATGTAAAAGACCGGCAAACTGCCGGTCAACCCGGGTGGATCGTTCAGCCGCAAGGCGGATCTCCCCATCCCGATCCTAGATACTTTCCATCCTGGACCATACAGGGCACAACGAGGTCACCGCCCGAATAGCCGAGCATCTCTTTTTGGCGTGCTTTGTCGTTCTGCGCATCGTACTCAACGAACTCGATACCCTTCGAATTGTAATGATCGCGTGCCTGTTGGCAGTAGGGACACCCTGGTTTTGTGTAGATCACCAATGCCATTATTCAAAATTACACCTTTTCGCTAAGATAATCTAGCACGGTATATCAGACGCCGGTCGAGCTCAAAATATTATGGAATCAGACATGCCGGACATCTTTCAGCCGTACGAAAAATTGATCGCGATCGACATTCTCGGCAAAATGTATATGGTCCCTGAAAACAATTCGCTCCTGCGGTGTTTTCAGTTTCTCGCGATGGAAAATATTTCGTATGGGGATTTTTGCTGGAATGGCGAGTGCTTAAACTGCCAGGTATGGCTCAAAGCCGGTGAAAAGGAAAAGCCCGTCATGGCGTGCAGGACCATTGTGCACGAAGGCCTGCAAATCTTACGGATGGCTGACTGCATCGACATCTCTCCCGATGCATGATCGCGGTGTCTAATATTTTGGAACCGACGGGTCCACATCATTCGACCATGCAGTAATACCGCCGATCAGGTTTTGTAGGTTCCCGTTAAAGCCCGATCTTTCAAGAGCCTCGATCGCGCGTGCGCTGCGCCCACCCACTTTGCAAATCACCACCGTTTCTCTTGTCCGGTCTATCTCGTTCTGCCGCGCCATGATCTCTCCGAGCGGGATCAATCTCGTTCCTGCGATCCGAGCTACGGCGTATTCATCCGGCTGACGCACATCGATCAATTGAATATCCTCTCCCGAGTCTAAGCGGGCCTTGAGTTCTAAAGCTGTTATCTCTCTCATGTAGCGGCAAACCCCTCAACAAAAAACTGCCTCGAATTACAGGCGTGATTTTACCACTTCGCGGCCTTGACCGCATGCTCGGCAGAGCCTGTGATGAGAATACTTCCGTGATTGTCCTAAACGTTTATTGACAAAAATTTACATATCATTCCGTAATCACCGCCCGCATCTATTGTAAAATGCAATATTTAGCCGATTATTATGTGGAACCGATCCATCAAAGCTCTTTTCTGTTCAATCGCATTACTTTCTTCGCTTTCCTGTGGTTCGTCGGACAATACAAGGGTACAAATTAATGCCAATATTGGGGACGATGCGTCTGGAGTAGTTCCTATTACCGTTGGCCGCAGCGAAATGCGGAACGTTGCTGCGTCGATCCAGGCGACAGGGAGCATAGTGGCTGACGAGGTAACGAATGTTGCTCCTAAAACCGCCGGCAAGATCGCAAATATTTCCGCCAACGTGGGCCAATTTGTATCCGCAGGTTCCGTGATCGCACGGATCGATGACAGAGATGCTCGACTCGAACTAGCCTCCGCGCAGGCCGGAGTGGCAAAAGCGCAAGCCTCTGTCCTTCAGGCTGAGGCACGACTCGGACTAACCTCGAGAAGCACTTTTAACGCGTCTGCAATTCCGGAAGTAAGGGCAGCCAATGCTAATTACGAGCAGACGGTCGCTGAATTGCGTCAGGCCGAGGCTAACGAGAAACGCTATCGTGACCTTACCGAAAGCGGCGACGTGGCGATGATCACCTACGAACAGTTTCGAACTCAGCGCGACACGGCCCGTGCCAGGATGAACGCGGCTCGCCAAAATCTCGATGTGGCAATCAACACCGCAAGACAAAGCAATCAGGCTATCGCGACGGCAAGAGCCGACGTGCAAGCAGCCCAGACGCTGGTCGCAACGGCCCAGCAAGCGATTACCGATACGGTGATCACGGCGCCGTTGTCCGGTTTCGTGAGCAGCCGTCCGGTAGCTGTAGGCGAATTTGTCACTTCAGCCTCAATTATAGCCACTATACTTCGCACCAACCCGATCAAGATGAATATTCAAGTTGCTGAAGCCGACATTCCGTATATCGGTATTGGGCGGGGAATTTCAGCGCAAGTCGATGCCTACAAGGATCGAAGGTTTGCTGGCAGTGTGATCGCGGTAAATCCGGCCGTCGATCCCGTTTCGAGGTCCGCGATCGTGGAGGCAACAATAGAAAATAGTGACAACGCTCTCCGAGCAGGTATGTTCGCTACGGTTAGGATAAACCGCGAAGGCGGCGGAACCGGTGTTTTTATTCCGCGGTCGGCCGTGTTTAACCATCAGCCTACACAATCGTATCGGGTCTTTGTAATTGAAGAAGGGATCGCCAAGCTTAAGGTCGTCCAGCTCGGGCCGGAAGAAGGAGACAGTATCCAGATACTTTCGGGTGTCGAACCGGATCAGACGGTCGCGACCAGCAATCTGGATCAGCTATATGAGGGCGCTAAGGTTGCCGTTTAGAAATACGAGGGAAGATTTATGCAGTGGTTAGCTGAGATATGTGTTCATAGGCCCGTTTTCGCGACTGTCATCGTTTTATTCTTGACGGTTGTAGGCGGCTTTAGTTTTTTTACACTAGGCGTTGACCGTTTTCCTAAGATCGACCTGCCCACAATATCGGTGCGTACCGGCAATCCCGGAGCGGCTCCTGAGGAGATGGAAACCGAGGTCACGGATATCATTGAAGGTGCCCTTAATTCCGTGCCCGGGGTCGAAGAGATGCGTTCAAGCTCTTCGCGCGGCAGCTCCAATGTGACCCTGACGTTTAACTTGGAAAAAGATCCTGACGTGGCCTTTCAGGAGATCCAGCAAAAACTTAGTACCGTAGTAAATCGCCTTCCGGATACTGCCGATCCGCCTGTTGCTCAGAAATCCGACCCTGATTCTCAACCGATCCTGATGTATACCGTCAGTGCTCCACGAGACGTGATGGAGCTGACAGAGCTTGTCGAGTTGCTGATCCAACAACGGATCGAGGGAGCGGACGGCGTCGCTGAGGTATTTATGTGGGGAGCCCGGTCGCCACAGATACGGATAGAAGTAAATCCGGATCGACTTCGGGCTTTTAATATCCCGGTAACCGATGTGACGAATGCCGTTCGGTCGCAGAACCAGGAAATGCCCGGCGGGAATATTATCGAAGGCCAACGGACCCTGGGCGTTCGAACGATGAGCAAACTCACCGAGGTCGAGCAGTTTAACGACATCGTCATAACGACCAGGAACGGATATCCGATCAAGGTCAGGGACGTCGGAAATGTAGTAAAGGCGGGCGGAGAGCCGAGTTCGGCAGCTTCGCTCGACGGGGTCACTTCGGTTTCTGTCGGCGTTCGAAAGCAAGCGGGCGCTAATACGATCGCGGTGATCAATAACGTCAAGACCAGGATGGCCGAGATCATTCCGAATCTGCCGGGTGATATGAAGGTCGCCGTCATTCGCGACCAGTCTGAGTTTATTGAGAATTCCTTGCATGCCATTCAAGAACATCTCGTTCTCGGCGGACTCTTCGCTGCCATAATTGTATTCTTGTTCTTGTGGAACATCAGGTCGACCTTTATCGCGGCCCTTGCTATTCCGATCTCGATCGTTGCCGCCTTTGCCGCTATTGCCGCATTCGGTTTTTCACTCAATCAGATGACTATGCTTGCCCTTACCTTGATGGTCGGCATAGTGATCGACGACGCGATCGTCGTGCTCGAGAACATCTATCGCTTTGTCGAGGAAAAGGGAATGGACCCATTCCAGGCGGCGATCGAGGGTACACGTGAGATCGGATTGGCCGTTTTGGCGACGACACTATCGCTTCTCGCCGTTTTCATACCTGTCGGCTTTATGACCGGCATAGTCGGGCGATTTATGTCCTCGTTCGGCCTGACGGCCGCAGCCGCGATCACCGTTTCCTTGATAGTTTCATTTACCCTCACCCCAATGCTCGCCGCGCGATGGATAAAAAGAAGGAAGGTTTCGGTAACGAAAGCAGTGCCTGATGAATTTGTTCATTCAGAAGACATCGAACCGTCCGGAGAAGCGACTACCCAAACTTCCTCATATTCGAAGGACGGCTGGTTCTATTCAAAGCTCGACGGAACATATACCTGGCTACTAAGGCTCGCAATGCGGTTTCGTTGGGCCGTTGTTCTGATCTGCATCTTAACGGTGGCATCGATCTTTCCTCTGTATAAATACGTCGGCATGGCATTTTTGCCCGACGAGGACGAATCGCTTTACCAGGTAAACGTACGTGGCCCCCAGGGCACATCCCTCTCGGCCACCCAGTCGATCCTGGATCGAATAGCCCGCGATATCCGGGCGGAAGTGCCTGGCGTAAAAAATACTCTTATTCTTGCCGGGTTTGGCCGCGGTTCAGGATCAAATAACGGGTTCATAAATGTCGCGCTTTATCCGGTCGCCGAACGCGAAAATTCGCAGGCCGAGCTGATCACTCAAACCCGGCAGATCGCCCGAAAATATTCATCGAAAGATTACCAGGTCTCGGTCTCTGCCTCATCATCGATCGCCGGCAGCATCGGGCTTGGCCGCGGCGGTTCGGGGGTCGGGATGTACATCGCTGGGCCCGACATGGCTAAGCTTACGGAATACGCTAACGCTCTGGTCGAGAGGATGAAACAGGATAATGCGGAGGCCGAGAAAGCGGGTCGTGTCCCGATATACCGTGACCCTGACACATCGATCGAGGTTGGTAACCCTGAGATCCGCGTCGTTATTGATAGAACAAAAGCGGCTGACCTCGGCGTAAGGGCCGGCGACGTCGCACAGGCTCTCAACATTCTTTCGGCCGGCCAGATCGCCTCGACCTTTAGCGAAGGCTCAAAACAATACGACGTTATAGTTCGGGCAGAAGAGGCATATCGTCGTGACCGCAGTAATTTCAGATTTTTCACGGTGGCCTCGTCAAATGGCGGCACTGTCGATCTTGAAAGAGTGATCATGATCAATGAGGGAGTAGCCCCATCGTCGATCAACCGATTAAATCGCCAAAGGCAGGTGACCGTTTCCGCGGGCCTGGATCCGAACACATCAGAATCTGACGCTGTCGCGAAAATGCAGGCATTTGCACGCGATCTCAATATGGAGCCCGAGTATTTGACGGGTGTAACGGGCCAGTCAAAAGAACTTGAGAAGGCATACGATGCCTTCTTGTACGCGTTTCTTTTATCGTTCGTGTTCATGTACCTCATCCTGGCTGCTCAGTTCGAATCGTTCATTCACCCGGTGACGATCCTTCTCACCCTGCCGCTTGCCGTTCCGTTCGCACTGCTTTCGACAGCGATGGCCGGACAGACGCTGAACATATTTTCGGCGTTGGGGATATTGCTGCTGTTTGGAATTGTGAAGAAGAATGCCATTCTGCAGATCGATCATACTAATACCCTGCGCGCGCGCGGGATGAACCGTTATGACGCTATCATCCAGGCCAATCGCGATCGGCTGCGGCCGATCCTGATGACGACATTGGCCCTCGTCGCGGGTATGATACCCCTGACGCTCGGATCTGGAGCTGGAGCCGCTACAAACCGCTCGATCGGCATTCTGGTCGTCGGCGGTCAGTCGATGTGTTTGGTTCTGACACTGCTGGCGGTGCCGGTGTTCTATTCGCTCTTTGACGACGCTAAGGAAACTACGATCTGGCGGTCGATGTCGAACAGTGTGCGAAATATCTTTTCCTCCCTCAGGCGGCCTAAGCCGGCTGTCGAAGTGGAGTAGGGCTTTTTTATTTTTTGATGGTTTTACATTCATTTAGGGTATATCTGTGTTCGATCGCCCGGGTTTTTCCGGGCGGTATTTTGTTGTTCCTGTTGATGTTGACGGCAAACGGCCAAACGCCGCAGCCGTCACCAACCCCCATGGGGACGCCGCTCCCGGTGCCGACACCCGCCCCTGACCAGCCGCCTCCGGTCCAGCCGGCGTTCAACATACCCCTGCGGCCGATGCCGAACGGCGAGCGGATCGGGGTTACGGTCGATAACCAATTGCCGCTCACGATCGATCAGGCGATAGAACTCGCTCTCGGCAATAATAACGACATCGATGCTTCGCGAAACACCGCTCAGATCAGCGATTTCGGACTGTCGGGTGCTCGGGGCGTTTACGATCCGCTGATCACGGGCGAGGGATATTACGAAAAGATCACCATCCCTACCGCATCGCTGATCGGAGGTGCCGTTAACGGTGCGGTTACGCAGACACGCTTTTTCGGATCCACGGGAGTCAGTGGTTTTTCGCCCTATCAGGGCGGCAGTTATTCGGCACTTTTCAACTCATCCCGTACCACAACCAGCAATACTAACTCGTTCCTAAACCCCCAATTCCCGTCGTCACTCGTTTTTAACTACGTCCAGCCGCTGCTTAGGAACCGGTCGATCGACAATAACCGCCGCATCATCGAAATCGCGAAAAAGAACGTCGAGCTGACCGATGCTCAGCTCAGGCAACGAGCGATCGAGGTAATTGCAGCCGTCGAACGAGCATACTGGGACCTCGTCTTTGCACTTCGCAATCAGCAGGTGCAGCTCGAAACGCTCAGCCAGGCGCGCGAGCAGCTTGAGAGCAACCGTCGGCTGGTCGAGAGCGGGGTACTCGCCCCCATCGAGATCGTGTCCGCGACGGCGCAGGTAACGACCTTCGAACAAACCGTTTTTCAGGCTCAGGAGACCGTGACGCGGGCCGAGAATACCCTTAAGACCCTTCTCCTTCCGGACCGCAGGTCGCCTGAATGGTCGCGGGCCCTGACACCAGTTACGCCTGTCGATCTGGATGTGCCCGCGATCGGGCTTGAGGTCGCCTTGACCGAGGCAATTCGCAATCGTCCTGAGATCGACCAGCTCGAAACAACGGCCGAGATCAACGAGATAGACCAGCGTTTCTATCGCAACCAGACCAAGCCTCAGATCGATCTCGTCGGCAGCTATACGGCCCAGGGCCTGGCCGGAACCGAAACAGCAGCCGCTATCAATCCTGCGACCGGCCTCAGCCGTGTGCCTCCTAATCTCGTCGGCGGCTATTTCTCATCGCTCGGCAACCTTGCCGCGCTTGATTATCCGTCCTACCGCGTCGGACTGAACATCTCGCTCCCTTGGGGCAACCGGGTCGCTAAGGCTAACCTCGGCCAATCCATTGTCGAGGGCGACCGTATCGCCAACAACCGTGCCCAGACCGAACAGATCATCGAGGCCGAGGTCCGAAACGCACTGCAGACGCTGCGTTCGGCCGAATCGCGTCTGGCCTCGGCAACCGACGCCCGCGTGGCCGCCGACGAGCTTTACGCCAGCGAGCAGCGCCTCTTTCGCGGCGGCACGTCGACCTTTTACCTCGTACTACAACGCCAAACCGAACTCGCCGCCGCCCGCGCCCGTGAACTCCAGGCCCGCACCGACCTCAACAAAGCCATCTCCGAATTCCAACGCTCCATCGGCACCACCTTGACGGTTAATAACGTGACGGTGACGAAGTGAGCAGTGGTCGGTGGTCAGTGGTCAGTGGTCAGTGGCCGGTGGCAGAGAATAGGGAATGACGGGAGACGGGAGACAAGGGGACGGCTCATTCATATTGCAGTCATTTCACAATTTACGATTCACCACTTTCCATTTTCCATTCTCATCCCCACTTTCCATTTTCCATTTTCCATTTTCCGCACTCTCCACTCTCCACTCCGCACTCCGCACTCGCGCGTCCCCCTTGTTTTTGTACCACGTCGGGACAGGGAAAATCGCGTAAGGTGAGTTGCGTCAGTTGGTTACAAGTTTGGGGCGTGTACCAGTGTTTTTTCTGGGGCGGGTGATTATCGATTTCAAAGATCGGGATCGGTGTTGCATGCAAGAAATGTCTTGCAATGGTCGCAACACCTGTAGTAGTATATACAACCGTTGGCAGAAGTCAACGGTTTTTGGGTATGGATGAGATAAAAGGACAAAGAAGCGAAACGCGGCCGAGGTTTGAGATCAGCACGGTGAACGAGCTTTTGGCGAGGAAGATGAAGCCTGCGCGGCCGTTGTTTGGGGATATGTGGCTTACGGGGGAGCTGGCGGTGATGTTTGCCGAGGCTGGATGCGGGAAAAGCCTGCTGGCCGTGCAGATCGCGGACAGCATCGCACGCGGGGCAGCATTTAAGCCGTTGGATGGGAAGCCGCGGCGGCAGAAGGTGGTATACGTCGATCTGGAATCGACCCACGAGCAATTCTGCAGCCGGTACAGACATGATGATGGATTTAAGCCGTATAAGTTCTCGGACAATTTTGTCCATGCACGGCTGACGGACGTTGAGGAGCCGGGTGTTTCGGACATTGAGGCGGTGATCGAGGCGACGGGAGCAAAGGTACTGGTCATCGACAACCTGGCACACCTGATGAAGGGGCATTCGTCGAACGAGGCGGCAGGGCTGATGCGCGAACTCCGACGCCTGTGCCGCCGCGACGGTATCTCGATACTGCTGCTGGTGCATTCGCCTCCTGCCACGCTTCGCCGGGGGATAGAGGCACGCGACCTGCCGTTTGCCGAGGTGATATCGGCACTGGCCGACAACGTCTTTGCGGTGGGGCGGGTCGGTGCGGCCGCGTCGGAGCGGTATATCAAGCATCTGCGGCCGGGTGCGGCGGCACACGTTTTCGGAGCGGCCCACGTACCGTGGTTTCGCATCAGGAAGCGGGCCAATCTTACATACTTCGAGTTTCGGGGGTTTGCACGCGAGGGAGCACTGCGGCTCTCGGACGGCGACCGGCGCGAATGGCAGATGATCGACCGTATAGCCGAATTGAAGCGGCTGAAGATGCCAGTGCGAGATATCGCAAAGGCACTCGATATGTCGAAAACGACCGTGCAGAAATACGCCGTGATGTGCCCGGAGCCGCCGCCCGTTGAGCATCCGTATGCCAAAGAGGCTCCGCCGGAGCCGGAAACGGATGAGTTCTGCGATGAGCCGGAAGATGCCGTTAACTGGGAATACGACAGCGATACAGAGGATGAAGCCGGGGAGTTTGATCACGACAGCGATACGGAGGAAGACGCCGGAGAATGGGACCAGGACAGCGGTCCGGAGGAAGACGCCGGGGAGTGGGATCACGACAGCGATACGGAGAATGACGCCGAGGAAACTTTTGACCACGGAACCGATCGACAAGAAGACGAGATCGAGCAGTTCGATCCCACAGCAGATGTTACTGCTCGGGAAGGTCCCGGATACGATCCTTACCCCGAAACACACTACCGCGAGCCACCCG
>JBGTIP010000023.1:0-62703 GCA_041745615.1 Pyrinomonadaceae bacterium
CTTATACTCGGAGTATAAATATTTATGAAAGAGAAGGTTAGAGTTGCTAGCGGGCAGGGGTTTTGGGGAGATCTGTTGACGGCGCCGGTGGACCAGGTGCGGGGCGGGCCGATCGATTATCTGATGCTGGATTATTTGGCTGAGGTAACGATGTCGATAGTCCAGAAACAGCGGCAGCGGGACCCAAAGGCCGGTTACGCACGCGATTTTGTCTCGCTGATGAAGGAGATATTCCCCGATTGCTTGAGACACGACATCAAAGTTTTGTCGAACGCGGGCGGCGTTAACGTTGAGGGATGTGCGGAGGCCTTGCGGGACACGGCACGTGATCTGGGCTTAAGCGGCAAGGTGAAGATCGGCGTGGTGACCGGCGACGACATATTGCCGAGGCTCGATGAATTTCTGGACAGCGGCGTGGAGATAAATTCGATGGAGGACGGCACACCTTTGGCGACGATCCGCGACAAGGTGCAGTCCGCGAATGTATATCTCGGGGCCGGCGGTTTGGTCGAAGCTTTGGGAAAAGGCGCTCAGGTGGTGGTCGGCGGAAGGCTTACGGACACGGGGCTGACGCTGGCTCCGCTGATGCATGAATTCGGTTGGAAATTTGATGATTGGGACCTTGTCTCGGCGGGAACGATCGCCGGACATATTATCGAATGCGGCGCGCAGGCCTCCGGCGGAAATTGCCAGTACGAATGGGACAAGATACCGAATATGGCGACGGTCGGATTTCCGATCGTGGAAGCTTTGCCGGATGGAACGTTTACCGTAACGAAGCACGAAGGCACCGGCGGCCGTGTGAATGTTCAATCGGTAAAGGAACAGCTTCTATATGAAATGGGCGACCCTAAGGCTTACATAACGCCGGATGTGGTCGCGGATTTTTCGTCGATTCAACTCGCGGCGGACGGCGAGGACAGAGTTCGCGTGTTTGGCATCAAAGGAAACGTGAACACAGATTTCTATAAAGTTTCGATAGCGTATTCCGGCGGCTGGAAAGCGGTCGGCACGCTGGTGTATTCGTGGCCCGACGCCTACGAAAAAGCCCAGGCCGCGGACAAGATCTTACGCGAAAGATTGGATCGATTGGGTTTGAAATTCGATGTGATCCTGACGGAGTTCGTCGGAGTAAATGCGACTCACGGACACCTCGCGGGAGCACCATCGGCGGACATCCCCGAAGTCCAATTACGAGTCGGTGTCCGTGGGCAAAACAAAGCCGACGTCGAACGCTTCACCAAAGAGATCGCTCCGCTCATCCTAACCGGCCCGCCCGCCGTCACAGGCTTCGCCGGCGGCCGCCCAAAGGTCGAAGAAATAATGGCATACTTCCCGGCCCTAATTCCCAAGCACTTGATCGAAACGAAAGTAGAGATCGTCGAGGCTTAGGTTTTCATCGTATGGAAACTATTGACTTCATAAGAATCTATGCCCGGTGTTGGAATCAACTATCGTTTCTACCGCTAGAACCGTATTTATCAGAGAACGTTCGATATGATTCGCAGGCGAGTCTTGGAACTGTACGAGGAAAGGAAAATGTCATTAAACATTTAGCGGATCGAGTTGCGGATGCAAAAGAGGATCATGCCGCAAATGATGTCCGCGCGGAAATAGGTTATTGCGGAAATGAAGACTATCAGCCCGTGTGGGTGTGGGGTATGGAAGGTGAACCGTGCGTCCTGATATTTATCGGAAACAGAAATGATCCCGTCGGCCTAACGATATTAGACGTCGATAGAGAATGTAATCTGATCACCGGCATCGACGTCTGCACAATTTCCCCAAATCCGCAGCGAGCAATCAGAACAGGAGAATATCCTGAATAATGTCAGTTCGAAACACAGCCTATTTTCGAGAGTTTTTGGATTTCGCCTACTTATGGATGCGAGACAATGGCAAAGATATACCCGCGAACTATCGACCAATGCCGGAGAATGAAGAGCTTTGGGAACAGCTTAATAGGGTGCTTCCGGACCACTTGTTTGTGCTGTGTCCGATGCATTTGCTTGGCCGTCTAGTTGATCGGCCACCTCGGGCAGAACGTGCGGAGCCATTTGTCCTTTCCATCTCGCTCAATCCCGGAAGCAACCGTGCTGCGGAAGAACTTGAAACAACCCACGAAATATTTGAAGAGTTCGGCCTGGAAGGCGCGACACTATTGCATCGATGCGCAAACTACTTCCAGACAGTAGGCATTCATGGGTCGTTTTGGCATAAAATTGCACGAGTGGGCCGACAAGTCCTCAATGAAGAGGAATTCGATAATGGAATGACCGCCGGTTGGATGGATCGCTCTGGCGTCCACGTTGATCATTGGCCGTTGCGGCAGGGCGCCTTTGGACCATTCATCGCGAATCACGGACACTTTCCTGTCGGTTTCCAAAGGCATAAGCGACAAGAGATGCTGATCGAACTCATCCACGCTGCCGATGCCGATCTTACTATTCTGCTAGGTTTGGATGCTGATTTGGGGATTCCAATCGTGGAGCTTCCGCCCTTGCCAGATGCGATATTGCTTAATCCAGGAAATGGCGAGGCTATCCCACAACGCACGGTCTATAAGGTTATGGATCTTGCGAGGTGTTATCGGATTCCGCAACCAAATGCCCGGGGCATGTGGAGCATACAGTGGGATAATATTGCTACACGAATTAGAATCGACCTGAATAATTTCTCGGGTTGAGAAAAACTTATGGCAGATTCGTCGGAAACAAAAGGACGCGCGAAAGATGTAGAGAGGAAGAACGAATATGATTTCTCAAAAGGCGAAAGAGGTAAGTTTTACAATCCAGACGGCGAGCTAAATCTTCCCATCTATCTTGACCGCGAAATTGCTGAGTTCGTGCAGAAACTCTCTGTCAAAAAGAAGATCGATCGAAATAAGCTCGTTAACAAACTTCTCCGTAAGGATATGGAGATAATGGAACTTTAGAGGAACTCGCCGGCGGCCGCCCAAAGGTCGAAGAAATAATGGCGTACTTCCCTGCTCTTATTCCAAAGCACTTGATCGAAACGAAGGTCGAGATCGTCGAGGCCTAGTGGTTGATGTCTAAGAAGTTGATCATCGAAATCGTAGTAATTCTGCTAGCAATTACAGCCGTTGGCTACTACGGCTATCGCAGGCTGAACGAAGTTGCCTATCCTTCCTGCGTCTTGTCCATCGAAGAGGTGATACGGCGAGACTTCGAGCGAGGCAAGATAGAGGGCGTGATGGTTACCGATGAATGGCAAACATTAGGCGAAGATCAAGAGCAGGCGATATTTGCCGAGTTCCGATCGAGAGGATTGAAATTCGACTGCGCTCAGTTCGCCCACTTCGCGGATGGATCAGCACTCTTAGGTAGCAAAGGTTACATCCGCTATCGAAAAGAAGATGACCATGTTGTAGTGCGTATAGAAAGCGATGAGGGATACGAAAGACCTTACTAGTCCTCAACCAGAATTATGAGTTTCTTAAGCAAATTGTTCGGCAGCGGGAGCAGAGAGCCTGATCCGGATTCTGTCAGGCGGTTCGCCAGGTTATTGCTTGCGGAGATAAAATTGACCGAGCCCTATAAGTTAGAACGTGGTATCAAAACGCGCGATATACTCAGTATGCTTGGCGACGACATCGCCGCGGCGTGAACGAAATTTACCAAACGCTTTCCTCAAAACTCGGCCCTTGCGAAATTCGACGAAGAGATCGTTGCGGTGCTTGCCGATAGTGATGCGGCTCTGCTACGACCAAAAAAGGCAGAAGCCCGCACGAAGTAAGGGCACGGTCTCATTTTGGGGATGCCCTTACTTCGTGCGGGCTTCTTCATTGCGGGCTTCTTCATTGCGGGCTTCGGCATTTAATCAGGCATTTCAAATTCTCCCTGACCATAAAGCGTATATTCGATCGCGGCGTCAACGTGTCGCGGCTTCCACAGGTATCTTCTGCTGCGTCCGCGGGACCATATCCTTTGGTCTACACCGACCAAACCGCTTTCGCGCAGATTTTTAGTCGCGTTTGCCTTCAATGCATCCACGATCCGCTCGGGTTTCTGCGCCGCCGACAGAACCACGTGCGCGTGGTTCGTCCTTACATTCTGGGCTCGCAGACCAAAGCCTCTGCGTTCGCATAGTTCGCGATTCGATCGGTCGACGAGAACCCTCATCGCATCAGTAAGAATGAAAGGTGTGCCATTCATTTCTTCCGACATCCATTTTTCGAGATTTGGATTGGGTTTATACCGCGGATCGCCGTATCTGTTCCAGCCATCCCGTTTCACCGAAGTTCGTTCATCACCATGCAGCCAAGTGCCGTATGTCCGGAAAGTGAGCAGATACGCGAGCGGAAAGGTGTTGTCGTCCCAGTTTGGGTAACCATAGTCATCCAGTTCTAAATCGTTGATCGGCATATGATGTTTGATCGATGCCCTTACTTCGTGCGGGCTTCTGCCATGCGGGCTTCGCATCCAGGTTTCACAGAATTTTCTTAAGTGAGAATGGAAACCAAAATTCGATTTCCTCTTCGGCGTCTTCTATAGTTTGACGGCCATCGGCCGTCCTTCGTTTTATCTTCTCGGTAAATTCACTTGTCTTTTTGTACTTTTGGAACTGCTCTTTTTTAAAGGCATGAAAACCATTGTTGTCAAAATGTTTCGCGAGCTTGAACCGCCCCATTTCGATCTCAAAAAAAGAGTATTCTTCGAAAGTGTTGACGAAATCCAGACCGTAAGGGTCGCCATGATTTTCGCCGTCCATCGATGTGAGAACGCCTGAATACCAATCGATCTTCAGCGGCTTACCATCCGGAACAACTTTGAGCAATTCAGACTTGGTCGATCGGTCACAGGCGTTCTTATAGATGTCCTTGAGAATCAATTCTCGATCCGATATTTCAAAGATGGCCATGTAGCCTCGCCAATTAGCGCTGCACATATAGTCCTCATCCTTGGGGTTGCGTTCCGGATACTTCTTGAAATATGGCTCAAGAAGTTCATCGTAGATCGAATACTCCTTTCCTTCGTAGCGAAGCACATCAGGGATCTGCCAGGTTGCCGAAACCACAGAAGCTGATATTAGAAGGAAAAGAACGATTTTTAGACTAGATCCAAGCATTTTCACCTCCTATTACTTATTAGGTTCTCTTTTGAGAAACTTCGCGATTCCCTTTTGGCAGTCTTCCGTCATGCGGGCTTCGGCGTTGGTTTCTGCACCGGCTTCGAGTGCTTCGGGGAATTGCATTCCGTCCATTCGATACAAGAGAGACTTGCTTAGTTGCACGGCGGAGGCCGAGATATTTGTGTAAACCGATGCGTATTCGAGCACGGCGGCTTCGAAACCTTCTTCCGGAAAGATGCGATTGACCAGACCGAAGAAATTCGCTTCCTGAGCTGTGAATTCGAAGCCTTGGGTAACTAGTTCAAAGGAGAATTTCTCACCCAGGTTTCGCCGCAAGATCGCCATGACTATAGCCGGAACAAAGCCGATCTTCACTTCGGGATATCCAAACCGTGCGGTCTCGGTCGCGAGCACGATATCGCAGCCCGTCGCCAGCCCGCATCCGCCGGCAAGTGCCCGGCCGTGAACGGCGGCGATAACAGGAACTTTCGCTTCTCTTATTAACGTGAAGAGTTCCGCAAGGCCTTTCGCGTCTTCAAGATTTTCTTCGTAAGTCGCCGAAGCTATCTTCTGCAACGCAGAAAGATCCGCTCCCGAACAAAAATCTTTACCCGCACCACGAATAACGATCGCTCGCAAAGAATCGTCTTGATCCGCAGCCCGTATCGCATCCTTCAAAGCACCGATCAACGCATCATTCAGCGCATTCCGCTTTTCAGGGCGATTCAGCGTCAGTATTCGGATGGATCCGTGATTATCAACAATTAAATCAGACATTTCTTCTTCCAATTGACAATTAAACCAAGTGACAATTTACAATTGGTTTCCTTTTGAAGTTTTTACAATGTTCGTTAGCATCTTCGCTAGTTCCTTGCGATCGGCTTCGATCGAATCATACTCGTTTTCTTTTAATAGATCAGCAAAGTGAATGAGCCTTAGCCAGTAATCGGTCTCGTCTGCATTCTGCAAGGCTTTCGCCATATTCAAAATAAAGGTCTCGCGAGATTCGCCGCTGTTCGCAGAAACAACATGACGTCCAATTTTCGTCCCAGAGGATAAAGGCTCGCGACTCATTGTAAATTCTTTGTGCTCTTCTGCAAGATATCGACAAAGCTTTACTATCCGAAGCGCAAACGCGAACGATTTTGCGACTATCGGATTGTCGTGAATTTCTTTCATAAAATTGTTAACTGTAAATTGAGCAATCGTTAATTGGAAGAATAATCCACGGCTTCAATTTACAATTCATCCACGTCAATATACATCCTCAATAGTGCGGTTGAGAATGTTTTGCCTTGGGCATCGGTCATTAGGCTGAGAGTCCCGCCGCCGCCTAGACTTTCGTGGAGTAGAAAATTCAAGGCGTGGAGGTTTGGCAATTCGAAACGCTCGACCTTCCCTTTTACCATTTCGCCGAAGTGTTCTTTCACGGCTTCGGCGGTGACCTTTTCGACAAGCAGCGGATAATGTTCTTCCTTTAGGGCGATCAGGCCGACGTTTGCGGTGTCGCCTTTGTCGCCGGAACGCGCGTGGGCAATGTCTTTTAGCTGAACTTTCATAAGCACAATCAAACGATCGAAGATATTTGAATCTGGTAAGATAATAACTTAGCAAACACAGGAATTGAAACTTTGATGAAAAAGACGCTGATCATCCTACTCCTAGTCTTATTTACGGCTGAATCGGCATTCGCACAGAAGCCGGATATGGCGGAGATACTGACCAAGGCAAGTGAGCGTTCCGCCGACTACATCGAAACATTTCGTAATTTGATCGCAAACGAGGCTCGAACGGTAGTTACGCTTCGCTCGAATGGGACGGTTCGCCGGCAAAAAAGCATTGATTCGACCTTTATCGTTTATCAGCTAGCGAGCGATGATAAAAAGGTCGTCGAGTTCAGGCACATCACGGCCGTCGATGGAAAAAAACAAGGTAATGCTGATCGGCGTGCTCAGGAGTTCTTCGAAAAGCTTTCAGCTTCCGAAAATTCCAAGGTGGAACTCGACCGCATCCGCAAAGAGAGCTTTCGCCATGACGATCTGATCGTTGATGGATATACGCTTTTTCAGGGTGTGCCGCTTTTTGAGAATCTTCGCGAAAAGATCGCGTTTGAATTTATTGGCCGCGAGGCCGTGAATGGCCGTGACACCATTTCCATTCGTTACGTGCAGAGCGAAAGCAGCCCGTATATTCGATTTTCCGGTAAAGACGAACCCGGTGGAAACGATTCGGTCGTCGATGTTGATGTAGACGAACAGCGTTCAGAAACACTTAGGCCGCGGCTTCGCGGCACGCTTTGGCTGGACGCGAATACGTTTGACATCGTCAAAGAGGTCCGCGAGATCACAGCTCAGCCGAGCGGCGTCAACGAACCGATCGTCATTTCCCGGGCCGAATTTGAATATGTTCCAAGCGAGTTCGGAATCTTTACTCCGAGTATTATAAAGGTCAGCCTGAACAAGCTTCAAAAAGACCGCAGGTCCGCTTTGCCGGAAGGGATCGTCACGCTGAAATACGGAAAGTTCTCCAACCCGGATGTCGAAGTCCGATCCGCAGAGATAAAGAACTGAACGAAATAAAAAGGCCGTCCCAAAAAGACGGCCCGAGGAAATGTTGGTGATCCGACCTGGACTCGAACCAGGGACCCAATGGTTAAAAGCCACGTCTAGGAGCTTTCGCATTCGGTATAAATGCCATTTTAAGCCCTAAAAACCTTTACTTCGCCTGCTTATCCAATCTACAATATCCAATCATTCCGAATTCAAATGGTTAGTTGAATGGTTAGACGAACGATGAGTCGCAACAAAGAGACAAAGCAGAAGAAACGCAAAAGATACGGTTCGTTTGCCTGGACGGACAAAAAGACCGGCCTTCTTTATGCCCGAGTAAGGATAGCCAAGGACGATGGCTCATCAGTCAAGACAGTATATAAACGTGCCTTGAACGTCACGCACGCGGAGCAACTAGCCGAAGAAATCAAAGCAGAGTATGAAACACGCGGACAAGCATTCATTGATGGCCGCAAGATGCAGTTCAAAGATTTGGCCAAATGGTATAAAGAGCAATTTGTAATCGCCCCCGTTTATGTCAACGGTCAAAAGATCGAAGGAATGCGAACCTGGGTTGCCGAGCGATCAAAGATCGATCGAATCTGTGATGACCTTGGTGAGAATCTTATAAACGAAATCGACGACGAGATATTTCGGGCATTTCGCCGCAAACGACTTAAATCTGGCGTTACAGTCACAACAGTGAACCGTGACTTCGAAACGATCCGAGCGATGTTTCGAAAAGCAAAAAAGAAAAAATGGACTAAGGAAGTTCCCGATTTCGACGATTTTATCCACAAGTCACTTGAGCGCCGTCGCAAAGTAACGATAACTGACGACCAGGAAAGAAGACTACTTGGAGAAGCCAAGAAGATTCTTCGGACATCTGCACCGAGACTTTATGCGCTTATTCTTGCTCATCGAGATTCCGGCGCCCGTCCCAATGAACTCTATCCGGTCAACGATTACGAATCCGATTACAGTTCTGATAATACATTTTACGAACCGATTCGCTGGCGTGACCTGCTTGATGACGCTGGCAATATTCGGGACATCTCGCAGCTTGTATCCTTCAAAGGCAAGGAACGCGAAGTAAGATTGGCCGTCGTCACAGAGCGAATGAAGTCTGCTTTTCTGGAGCTCTGGGAATTCTTGCAGCAGAGCAAGACAATCCCGGAGCATGCCGCAAGGATTGACAACCTTGTGTTCCCTCACACTTCATTCAAGAAATCCTGGGATACGGTTCGAAAAGCAGCCGGTGTGCCAGATCTTCGACTGCGTGATCTCCGACGCGATTGGGTTACAAGACTGGCAAGGCTTGGCTACTCAGATAAACTCGCCCAACGTGGCGCCGGCCAAAAGACCATGCAAATGAGCTACCATTACACCGAATTTGACTTAGCAGCCGCAATTCAAGCAAAAGCGGTTCTCGACGCCGATAACAACAAGCAAGCTGGGTCGAGCTTGGACTCAGGACACTCTCGCACCCCAAGCGATTTAGGTAGGTTTGTATAATCTGTCAAAACTGCTCAAAACTTCTTAGAATCAATAACTTAACGGCTATCCCCATTGAACACTAATAAGCCGTGATCAGCAACGCTGCAACCAACCTGCAACCTACTTTAGTTGATATGAGGATGAAACGTATTCTGTTAATTATCAAATGCGTTCCTCTTCTTACTATCAAATTACCCCGGATTAATTGAATTCTCAATTATCCGCCGCTTCCTTTCCAGATCTTGATAACACCTAGACAAGAAACGGACGGCGTCCGGCCATGCTTCCACCATTGAATGTCGTTCCAAGTCGCTTCCAAGCCCGTTTTTCGAGTGGTTTTTTCTGAGGCAATTCGTTCTCTTGACTTTTGTCACATTCTAGGATAGAGTCTCGCCCGTTTTCAAACAATGTATGTTCTTCGAAGAATATTAAGTTCGAATGTTCTTCACTTTTCGCCCCGGGAACCAGTTGTCCGACGAAAATCTCCCGAGCATTTATCGCGAAGCTACACAGTCATTACAGGAAACAGTTGGATTTCGAAAGGATTGTCGGACCGGTAAGTTTTGATAAATTTTTGAAGTTCTCAGCAAATTTCACAGTTGGTTTAATTTACTAATAACTTTAAACTTACCGCCCCAAAACACGCTAGTTTTCCTGTCGTATTCAGCGAAGACAGTGGGTTTCTGTCTCTACACTCCAACTTTTAGGAGGAATAATCATGGCGATACAACCAACCTATCCTGGCGTTTACATTCAGGAAAAGTCGAGCGGCGTCCGGACGATCACGGGTGTATCAACGTCGATCGGCGCATTTTTTGGCCGCACCCAAAAAGGCCCAATAAACAAGGCCGTTCGCTGTCTGGGTTATGCTGACTTTCTACGCAACTTTGGCGGCCCTCACCCGCTCAGCGATCTTGGCGCGAGTGTTGCCCAGTTCTTCTTAAACGGCGGAACTGACTGCTATGTCGTCCGGCTGGCGGCAGGCGCACAATCATCTAGCATCACGCTGCGGAACGTTACAAATGCGCAGAATGTGTTGACTGCAGTCGCTAGGGCGGCCGGCACATGGGGCCAGGGGATAAAGTTGTTCGTCGACTACAACACGACAAATCCCGAAGACACCTTCAACCTCACGATTACGCATGAGAAGGGTAACTTGGTCGAAAAGACCGAGGTTTTCAATAATCTTTCGATGAACCCCCGTTCTCCTCGTTTTGCACCGACCTTTGTGACCCAGTCATCAAGTTTGATCGACCTTAACCTGCATGCAGACATGGGCGACCCAAATGATACGGTTACCCCGTCGTTTATCAACGCTCCAGCAAATACGCCGCGCGGATTTTCGCAAAGCCGAAGAGTATTTGTAGGCGCCAATGCCCAGGGACGACGGGATGCCATCAGTGCAGCGATACGTCCGATGGTGGACATGGGAATTCCGGCCGCTGATAGGCAGTCGAGATTTGTCCTTAATATGGATGGCAATCCAGAAAATGACATTGAGGTCAACCTAGAAGGGATTGTCATTCCTGTTAACCCCGCCTCTAATAGTGACCTTACGAATCCTATCGAGGACCGGATAGACGCCGCAATTGCCCCGGTTATGCCCGGAGTTACTGTTACTGTTTCGTTGGATACCTTTGCAACGCCCGCTCCTAATGCGAGCGGTGGAGTATTGAGAATTGCTTCGAATCACCTTAACGGGCCGAATGTGAATATCAGAAGCTCCCCATCTAACGATTTTGCCGCGTCTATGATGTTTGGCACCGATAATGGCGGTATAGAAGTGGCGAGGTTTGCCATCATGCGCCCGGTTCCGAACGGGACATTCTTTTCAGGAACCGCCGGAAGCCTGACCGATCCTACTATGGGCGCCAACGGACTGGATGTGTTCTCAGGGCTAGCTGAAAATTTGATGACAGCCGTTGCCTTTGACGACGCGCTGGTTCCGCCTCCTGCACCGACGCCAGTCAACCTTGTTACGCAAACGCCGCCCCCGGTGCCAATACCCGGAAACTTCACGGATGCCGGTGGCGGGAGCACGGGTCTGAGGGAGAAGCTTCTGCTCATCCGCGATACGATCAATGCCGACGTCAATTCGCCGTGCAAAGCTGAGTTATGGGGGTATAGGCTGGTTTTCACGAAAAAGACTGGAACTATAAACGATACTACGACGATCACGACTACCGGGGCCGCAGCATTTGGAACAGGTTTTGTCCGAAATTCGCAAAAATACAGCCTGGGCAACCTGAGCACAAGCCCGTTCGAATTACTCCCATGGCCGGCAAATACGGCAGGTTCCGATGGAACGGTCCCGCAACAAACAGAGTACGAAGGCGATCCGGTTTTGCACACCGGGTTTTACGCGCTGGACAAGGTTGATCTCTTCAATCTAATGATCTTGCCTGCAGACCGCGAGTACGATGTGGCAAATGTCAAAGGCAAGGCCAGCAATTATTGCGAATCGCGCCGGGCATTCCTGCTGCTTGACGCGCCTGACAGTTGGACAATAGACGATCACCCAAACGCGGATTCTACCGTTGTCAACACCTTCAGGATCGGTGTAAGCAAACAGCACTCAGCGATCTTTTACCCACGTATCGAATACAGCGATGCGGGCATAAAGAAATTGATGGGATCATCCGGCATGATGGCCGGGCTGATGGCTCGAACTGATTCACAACGAGGTGTTTGGAAAGCTCCGGCGGGAATCGAAGCCGATCTGCGTGGCCTGACCGACCTTGAGATCAACATGACCGACAATGAAAATGGCGTGCTGAACAAACTCGGGGTCAACTGTCTCCGAAAGTTTCCGAACGGCGTCGTCAGTTGGGGAGCTCGTACGTTGGATGGCAATGATGATTTTGGCTCGGAGTGGAAATACATTCCGATTCGGCGATTGGCTCTCTTTATCGAAGAGTCGCTGTTTCGCGGCACGAAATGGGTTGTGTTCGAACCAAACGATGAACCTTTGTGGGCGATGATAAGGATGAACCTCAACGCTTTTATGATGAGTCTCTTTCGGCAGGGCGCCTTTCAGGGTTCGACGCCGGACAAGGCGTTCTTTGTCAAATGCGACGGCGAAACGACTACGGCTAACGATCGCAATCTTGGGATCGTTAACATCGTAGTCGGCTTTGCTCCGCTTAAACCTGCGGAGTTCGTAATCATCACGATTCAACAGATACCGGATGTATAAACCGAATTAGGAGAACGGAGAAATGAAAGGATTTGTAAAAAATGCAAAAAGGTACGACCCGTATAAGAACTTCAAATTTCGGTTAAAGTTCGGTGACAACAATCAGGTTGTCGCGGGTGTTAGTAAGGTAGGGTCTCTCAAGCGGACTACTGAAGTGGTCAAACACCGTGATGGAGGCGATAACAGCACTGATCATAAGTCACCGGGCCGAACCAGTTACGACGCAGTCACGCTCGAACGCGGCCTGACACATGATCCCGAATTCGAAGCTTGGGCAAACCGCGTGCATCCGTGGTCGGGCGACACGGCGATGGACCTTGCTAATTACAAGCGAAATCTCACCCTTGAGATGATGAATGAAAAAGGCCACGTGGTTTACAGGTATTTTCTTTATGACTGTTGGGTCAGCGAATACACGGCCATGCCTGAGCTTAACTCAAATGCAAACGCCGTCGCCATCGAAGCGATGAAGGTTGAGCTCGAAGGCTGGGACCGCGACAAGGACACGAAAGAGCCCAACGAAGCGGACGACGTTCCGAAGGATTAGCGACGGGGTAACTAGTGATGCCTGATTCGGGGACAATTTCATTGATCCCGTTGCCGTCGTTTCCTTCGTGGTTGGGGTGTAATTTTTCGCAAGTCACTGCAGGATTTCGTCGGTTTGGGATTTCGGAAAGTGATCTGAAGATTGATTTCCGAGAGCAAAACCGCGCCGCTCTCGTCACGCGCGTTCTCGAGTCGTGCACGATCGACGCGGATACATTGCTTCCCGCTTCCCTCTTTAGCGAACTTCCCATCGGCAACCGGATCGAATGCCTCTTGCAGCTTGCGGCGGGCGGGCCGGATGCTGCGTTGAATCTCATATTCAAATGCACAGCCTGTGGCGAAGAGCTTGAACTCGAAATCACTATCAATGAAATTTCCGAACTCCAGCGCTCTGCCGATGAGATTGAGACCGTCGGCGTGCGCGTAAAGGGCCGCCGGCTCGAATTTCGCAAACCGACAGGAGCCGATCAGGAAAAATGGTCGCAAACTGTTTTCCAAGACGAACGCGATGCTGCAAAGGGCATGATTTGCAGTCTCGCGATCACACGCAGCGCCCCAAAATCGATTGCACCCGAATTAATCGATGCGATAGAAGATGCGTTTGACGAGGCCGATCCGCTTGTAAATTTTGGATGCAGCGTGACGTGCGGCGAATGCGGTGAACAAAATGAGTTCGCGGTCGATCTGGTCGAGACCGCGCTCGACTTGCTCAACCGTGCTCAGTATCGATTGATGTATTCGGTTCATAAACTCGCGACGCATTACCACTGGAGTGAGGCCGAGATTTTCGCCGTGCCCGATTGGCGACGGCAGGAATATTTAAAGCTAATCGACGCCACAAAGAAATGAAAGGATATTTGTCGAACGTTGCAAGACAAAGCAACCTCCGGTTTTCCGGCGGGAGTAAGTCGATGCATAAAACTGCCGGAAAAAGAAAAGTCGAAACAGCTTTCGAACCAGTTGCGCCTATCGAGCACGAAGAGGTCGTATTGGTGCAGCCCAGTTTTGGCGACCGGAAAGGAAAACCGGAGCGGTTGGCGGCTGATACCGCTAAGCCAAAAATACGGAGAACGGAAACCACGGGAGAAAGTCCGGGCAAACCGAAAGCTAAAACTATTGGATTTCCTTCTCAAAAATCTGAACTTCCTGGCGAGCCTAATCTTCGCTCGCAGCTGCGTCACGATCCCGAGTCGCCGATTTTGCCAGTGGAAGCGACGACGTCTCTGAGCAAAACTGGAATACCGAACCAGATCAACGCCTCTGATGCCGAAAGCGTTCTCGAGCGAAATGAGCCAACGCGCGAACAAACCGTCTTTGTCGAACCGCCTAAAATAAGAGGTGAATTCAAGCCGCAAAAAGCCGAGATGCATACTGCTAGTTTGCGAACGAAAAACGCAGACAAAGTAATTTCCGAGACTCAGACACTCGGACAAGAATCGGACAAACGATATTTTACTCGGACCGCTCATCTCATCGATGGACAGGAAGTCGCACCCGAAGAAGCCCGTACGATTCTGTTTCACGAGATTCAGGAATGGGTTGCGGCAGGGGCATCGTCGGATGCGGAAATTCTATCGAGGATTGACGCAGGCAAGCCGGAAGCTAAAGAAACACAAGAAAGTGTAAAGAAGGTCGAACCAGAACCGAGCGTTGTCCGCATACGCGAAAAATCCGTGGAGGAAAATGTGGCGTCGGCGGCACCTCGACAATCTACAGATATCAAGGAACAAGATTTTAATCTTTCAATCGGCACGATCAGCGTCGTGATCGAAGGCGAAGATCGTCCAGTTCAGCCACCAGCAGCGGCGGTTCGGCAGCAACCGGCAACACAAAATTCGCACAACAATGCGGGAGACCGTTTTTCACGACTCAGCCGGAGTTATCTATAAACGAAATGGCGTTAGCAGACACATCAAGGGCAATTGGAGCCGTAAGTTCGCTGCTAAAAGAGCGGATCGATGCGGTGAGTAGTCTTCCCGTCTCTATCGGCCGGCCGGCGGATGTGACCGATAATACACCGAGTCTCAATCTGTTTTTGTACGAAGTTCATTTTGACGAGCACCTAAAAAACACACCTCTAAACGAAGGCGAAAAACCGCCTCTGTGGCTGGTGCTGAAATATTTGCTGACGGCATTTGATTCGTCCAACGATAGTGATTCCGAGAACGCTCACTTGCATCTCGGAGCGGCGCTTCGAGCGGTTTGCACGGACGATCTCCTGAGGCTTGATCCGACATTTGCTCTCGTCGACGCTCTTGATCCGAACCCGAGTCCGCTGCATGTCACGTTCGACGAATCGCCATCCGATCTGGCGGCAAAATTAATGCAGGGACCAGATGACAAAATTCGTCTGTCGGCGTGTTTTCAGGTACGTCCGGTCATGATCGCGGCAGCCGAGCCAGGCGATTATTCGCTGCTTGTCGGCATTGACTACACCGCGATTCCGCCTTCCGTTGTGGCTGAGGCCCCTCTGAGAGCGCCGGTTGGGATCGATGTCATTGCGACTATGGGCGTTCGCATTAGCGAAATCTCGCCAAGAGGTTTTGAGGTCGGTGAAGAAGTTACATTAAAGGGAACAGATATGCACCTGACGAACCTGTCGGTCGTGCTCGGCTCAACGGAGCTGCCCATTGTCGCACAGCAGCCGGATGAACTCGTCTTCCGTGTCGATAACGCACTTATTGACGCGAGCGGTATTTCCGCCGGCAGCCATCCGGTGACTGTTGTGCAGACCGTTGCTGCCACCGGCAAGCGGCGAAAGAGCAATGCTGTGATAGGTAATCTGGTCCCAACGCTTCGAACCGCTGACATTGACGGCGGGCCGCCTCCGTCGATCAATGCAGGGCCGCCGAGAACTGCATTTGCCGATATAAATCTCACTGGCATGCTGATGGGCGTCGAGTCGGACGACACCATTCTTGCTTTCTACAAAGACGGTGTCGTTGAAAAGATGTTCGATGTATTTGCTGCGGTTTCACCGCCGGCTCCGCCGATGCCTCCGGGCACGCCACCTCAGCCGCAGCCGACACGCCAACTGGCAATGGTGTCGGGCGATGCCGTTCCGGTCGGTGATTACAACATGATTTTGATAGTAAACGGGCAGCAGGCTCCGCAGAGTCCGATCGTTAATATGGATAATCCATGAAACCTGAAGAAGCAAAAATCGAACCGGTCGTTTTCTCGCCGAACCTGCGAGCCGCGGACGAACTTGCAAATTACTGGATGCGACAGGCCATGCTGCGCACTCGTCGAGAGATATCATGGATTTGGCACGAGCGCGGACTCAGTGCACCGGCGAGTCCAGGCGAGCTTCCGCCCATTATCGACAAAACTTCGGATTCACTCGATCTAATACGTCACTGGGACGAAAAGCAGGAGTTTTTTGTTACGAATGTTGCGGCGACATATTTGACCGAGGCGCTTTCGGCTTCGCCGCCGACGATTGAAGCGCCAGAACGTGGAACGTTCAGCTGGGTTGTCGGCGAGCTGAATCTTGACGACGTTTCTACGTTCGCTCTCGCCCTCGGATTGGCTTCGGCTTTCGATGCGAGCTTTGGAGCTGTCTTAGCGTCGTGTCTCAATGATCCGTCTCGCATTTATCCGAATTTGATGCTCATTCAGCGCCTTTGGGAAAACCCCGAAGAAGTACTTTCGCTGTCCGACCCGATGCACCCGATGTTCTCGACGGGATTACTGCGACGTGCGTCGAGCTCGCAAAGGCAATACCCGGAAACCGTTTGGGAGCAGCCGTTTACGGCTCCTTCGCTGGTTGCTCCCAAGTTGCTCGGGCTGGGCGAGATTCAACCTTCCGGGCTCCGGCAGCTCGATCCGACCAATGAAGAAAAAGGTGAAGTCACTAAAACAATGGAGCTGATCGCATATCGTTTGCGAGACCGGGAACAATCTGCATTGCGTATCGTGCCGCTGCTTGGAAATCGCCGCTCGGCTTTTCGCCAGACCGCCACCGAAATCGCGCGTCTCTCAAAAGAGTCACTTTGGGAATACACGGGCGACCCGACGCTGCTTCGCAACGAAGACTATTTTGGAATGCTGCTTACTTTCTCATGGCTTACGGGTCGCGGACTTTTTGTAAGGCATGAGATTTTCGAAGACTCGGACCAACGACGCGAGATGAATGCGGGACTGCCGTTTGTCTCGACACCGGTAACGATATTTTTATCGGTTTTCGAGCGAAGACAGCTCACACATATCGACCCCGAACTCGTGCTGCCTTTCGTCAAGATTCCGCCGCTTCAATACGAGGATCGGCTTAAGGTTTGGAAAAAAGAGTTCGGAGCAGATGCGAAGAGACTTTTGCCGGAGCTGAAAGAAATGTCGCGGCGTTTTCGTTACGAAAAAGAGACTATCCGCGAGATTTGCCGCGAGCTAAGAGCTCTGCCCCATCAGTTGACCGAGGATGATTTTATCGCAGCGTGCCGCGCCGAGCTCAGCTTTGACATCGGCGAGCTTGCCGCTCACGTCGAGCCGCGATTTACAGATGAAAAGTTGCTTTTGCCTAACAAACAAGCGATTCAATTCGATGAGCAAATTGCTGCAATGCAGGCGTTGACCAAAGTTCATTATGAATGGGGAACGGCGCGAGCATGGAATGAAGGCGGCATTACCGTGCTATTTGCCGGCCCGCCGGGAACGGGCAAAACGATGGCCGCAGAGATCATGGCCTATCGCCTTAAGCTGCCGATGTATCGTGTCGACCTGTCGCAAGTTGTAAATAAATACATAGGCGAAACCGAGAAGAATCTCAAACGCATCTTTGACGCCGCAGATATTTCGGATCTGGTTTTGTTTTTCGACGAGGCAGACTCGCTGTTTGGCAAGCGCACCGAGGTCAGCGATTCGCGCGACCGTTATGCAAATTTGGAGGTATCGTATTTGCTCGAACGCATGGAGCGATTCAAAGGTCTTGCGATTCTCGCGACCAACCGAAAGGATGATCTCGATAAAGCGTTTACGCGCCGCATTCGCCACATTATCGACTTCCCAGTGCCTGACGAGACACAGCGGGCAGCGATTTGGCAACAGATCATTCCCGCGTCGGTCGCTGGAAATTCAAGGATCGATATCGCGTTCCTCGCGCGACAGTTTCCGTTATCGGGTGGGCATATTCGCTCGATTGTTTTCAACGCGTGTTTGCAATCGGCGCATGCTGGAAACGGTCACAAAGAGCTTTTTATGAAGGATGTTATAGTCGCAGTAAAACGCGAGTACGACAAGATGAACCGTAGCTTGAGTCTAGAACAACTGGGGCCGTATGCGTGCGAGATTGCAGGACTCGAATAACGAAAATGGCAAATCGAGAAATACATATAGATAACCTGCGAATCAGGCTGCCGCGAGGAATGTTAGGTGACTCGAAAGCAGTTGCCCAGAGTATTGGCCGAGATGTGATGAAGTCCGTTGCGAACGCAGCCAGCGGAAAGACCGGGAGCTTCCGGATTGATG
The DNA here is from genome assembly GCA_041745615.1 of Pyrinomonadaceae bacterium. Classification (GTDB taxonomy): domain Bacteria; phylum Acidobacteriota; class Blastocatellia; order Pyrinomonadales; family Pyrinomonadaceae; genus OLB17. The sequence goes on from JBGTIP010000023.1 coordinate 18,343, forward strand.
AAATATCTGCCGGGAAAATTCCCGCGACAGATGGCTTAAGTCTTATAGGAAAGCAGGTGGCGAGCCGCATCGGTGCTGAAACCGAGAGACAAATTAAAGACAGGCGAAGGTAAATTATGGGATTTTTAATGCGCGGCGCATTGATCGAATACGGTTCCGATTTTATGGGGCCGATACCGAACGTCGTCATTTTTCAGTTCAATCCCGAAACACTAACTCGAACTGTTCAGATACCGCCTCGCCCCACGACCGGCACATCGCGTGAAACCACACAGGCGGGCGAACCCGCGGTTGAGAAGATTTCGCTGACCGCAAAATTCAGCGCCGCCGACGAGATGGGCGAGAACAAGGCGCTGGCCCGGCTTTTTGGCGTAGGAACGCGGCTGGCTGCGCTAGAAAAGATGGTCTATCCGTCTAACGATCTGCTCGCGGCTATCGGTGCCGCGCTAGGCCTCATCGGTGGTGACGATAGCGACCCGAGACAGGTAATTCCTCGTGAAAAACTTCCGCGAATCCTATTTATTTGGGGCGTTTACCGTGTTCTACCGGTCGTGCTCGATTCGATGAGCATTACGGAACAACAGTACGATTTTTTGCTAAATCCGATACAGGCAGAGGTTTCGTTGTCGATGTCGGTCAATGCAATCGACAAGTGTTCGAACGACGCGGTGGCAGAAGGAGCTCTCACTTACTCAAACATGGCAAAGGACGCGCAGGCGATGGCAAATTTAGCCAATACGGTCGAGCAGATTGTGGAGTTGATTCCATTCTAGTGTGAGGTAACGAGATGTTCGGTTCGAATTCGAGATATGTAAAATGCCCCGTTGTCGAGGTCGAGACGGCGAAGGGCACAAAACTCAATGCCGTGAAATTGCGTCGTTTGCCGTACACGCCGGGCCATTTGACCGAGACAAAAGGAACGGACCGACTCGATATTATGTCGTTTAGAAAATATAAAGACGGAACTAAATTTTGGCACTTGGCGGACGCAAATTCCGAGCTGGAGGCGAATCGGCTGGTGGAACGCGAGCGCTCGGAGAACCCGCTTGCTAAAGAGGAAACGCGATTTATTTTGGTACCGGAAAATTAACGAATGGTTAAGGAATTCAAAGTTTTTTACGGCACAACGCCGGCTACTCAAGAACAGCTCGACGCTATCGAGGAGATCGTCGTCGAGCAGGAGGTCGGCAATGCGTGGTCAGCTCGGATAAAGATCCCGGTCTGCATCGCCGAGGACGGTTCGTGGGATGGCGAGAACGATCCTAATCATGCGGAAGGCTCCCGCATTCGCGTTGAAGCGCGTATCGAGCCGGGCGACTTTGTGCCGCTCATTGACGGGACGATTGTGGATCTGAATCGCGATTTGAATGCTCAACCGGGGTTAAGCTCAGTGACGATAGTAGTAAACGACGACATCGTTCTCCTGAATCGAGCCGAGGTGCCTGAGACCTTTCCGGCAGGCACGTCGGACAGTGACATTGCGACGCAAATCTTTGCTAGCTCAGGAGTCACGCCAACCTCCGACGTTGATGCAACGGAAGCGCCGCCTGACCCGACGGCAGTTACGAATCAGCATGGAACACCGATGCAGATGCTGAGAACACTCGTTTCGCGCAATCCGGATTACAACGCATACGTGCTGCCTGGCGAGGCTGCCGGGGCAACTATCGGTTGTTTTAAGAAACTGCCGACGGCGACCGACGGCCTGCCGGAAATGTTTTTGACCGGCGACGACAGAAATCTTGCTTCGTTCAATATTACGCAAAATTCGAGCCGTGCCGCCGACTACACGAGCGATCACGTCAGCACTCAGGACATGTCAGTGACGTCAGGCACGGCAAGCTATCGCGATGCCGTCCCGCCGGGCGGCGAAGGCGCGACCGCTCTCAGCGAAGCTCAGGCGCGCGCACGTCGGCACACGCGCGGATCTGGCGATCATGCCAATCCGGCAACGGCAGCGACCGGGGCATCGCTCCAATCGAGCTACACGTTGAGCGTCGAGGGCTCGGTATTGCCGCAGTGCTACGCGGCCGTGTTGACGCCTTACAGAATGGTGTCGGCGAGATTGTCGAACAGCCGCTTTAGCACGGATTACGTGATTTACAAGGTAACTCATACGCTGGGCCGTTCGGAATATACGCAGAGTTTTTCACTGCGCGGCAACATGGCGTCGCCGGAGGCGAGCGCGAGCGCGGGTTTGCCATCGGCCGCGGCTGCGGTAGGCGGAGCGGCGGCGGTAAGCTTTAACATTCAGATCGATATTTTTTAGATGGATACTTTCGAAGACAATTTGGTCGAGCTTGCCGAATGGCGAAACCGCAGCCTTTTTGGCAAATACCGGGGCATCGTCGATTCGGTCGAAGATGGCGACCGGCTCGGTTACATCTCGGTCAAGGTGCCGTCTGTTTTCGGTCCCGATCGCGTGATCGAAAACGTACGCCCGTGCAGCCCGTTTGCCGGCAGCAGTCACGGATTTGTTGCTATTCCCGAACCAGAAGACGGCGTGTGGGTTGAGTTCGAGGCAGGCAATTCGTCGCTGCCGATCTGGACCGGATTTTGGTGGGCCGATGGCGCAATGCCGGAGCCGAAGGGCAAACTTGTCCGATCGTTTATTACGACCGCCGGACACAAACTGCTGCTCGACGACGACGCGAATGAGGTCAAACTGCTTCACGCGGACGGTGCAGAACTGACGATGACCGACAGCGAGGTAACGTTGAAGATCGGCGATTCGAGCCTGAAGCTGACTTCGAGCGACATTACTCTTCAGGTCGGAGCGTCGGCGACATCGCCGAACATCAAGATCGAATCGAGCCAAATAACCGTCGCTGCGAGCCAGATCGGTTCGGTCAAACTCACGTCGGGCGGCGTCGATATCGCCAGCGGGGCAATGAAATTAGGAGCTTAATTGAGATGCCGGGATATATTTTGACGACAGCAAGTCAGGTCATGTGCATGCACGGCGGCACGGCGACGCTGACGACCTCTAACACGATGGTCAAGGCCGACAACATGCCGGCGCTTGTCGAGACGGACATTCACCCGGTCGCCGGTTGCGCGTTCACCATTCCGCCGAGCAAGCCGTCGCCGTGCATTCGGATCGAATGGAGCTTGGGCGCGACGCTGTGTAAAGCAAACGGAACGGCGGTTTTGATCCAGTCGAGCATCGGCAAATGCATCAGCGCCGAAGGCGCAACTCAGGGGTTGGCGATAATTTCGCAGACACAAACAAAGGCGCAGGCGATGTAAAAGGATGAGATTAGTAAACGGTAAACACTTGTCATTCCCATTCCGCGTCTCGAGCGACGGGCGGATGACGACGGTTAACACTCTCGAAGAACATGTTCGCGACGAGATCGTCCAATTGATTTTGACAAATCCCGGCGAGCGGCCGTTTCTTGTTGATTTTGGCGGCGGTGTTCGCAGGCTGGTGTTCGAATTTGCCGACGATGCCACAGCCGCGATGGCGAAGGCTCGGATAACACAGTCGATAAACCGCTGGCTCGGTCATCGCGTCACACTTGAGTACATCGACGTCAAAACCGAAGACTCAACCATTACGGTAGACGTTCGTTATCGGCTGGCAGGAACCGAGGACAGCCGTGTGCTGCGTTTTCAGCGCGAGGGCGGTTAATTAGTTAATGTACGAAGAACTCGAAAAACCTTTGAGAGAATTGGCGCGCGAAGAGCCGCTCGCGGCTCGCGCGCGTAAAATGAGCGAATCGACAAATGCCGCCGACCCGAACGGCATAAAGCTCGTAACGGTAAAAGTGAATGCGGCGACGGATACGACGACGCTCGACGTTTATTTCTACAACCCTAATTTTCTCGACGTAATAGATAACTCGATCACGCCGGCGATGAATATCTTTGCGATTTCGGGCGGCTCGCGAATTCGCGGCGGCAACGCTACCGGTCAGACGCAAGTTATAAGTATCACAAAACCGTTTGCCGCACGGCCGATTCTTCGGTTGACGGTCACGCCCATCGGCGATTACTCGACATACACGCTTTCGATCGTCGCGTCGTCTGTTGAAGGTCCGCCGGCCGTGATGACAAACGTTTTGTTCGACCCGCTGTTTGCCGAAATTCGATTCAAATTCCGCCCCGGCTGTTTTAACAACAACTGCGCGCCGGAATGGGAAGCGGCACTCGAACCGTTTGACGAACCGGTGATCGACTACATGGCGAAAGATTACGGCTCGTTTCGCGACACAATGATCGCGGCGATGTCGGTACGCGTTCCCGAATGGCAGCCGACGAGCGAGGCCGATCTCGACATGGTTTTGGCCGAACTGTTCGCGGTCGCGGCCGACGAATTGAGCGATTATCAGGATCGCGTGATGAACGAAGCGTATCTGGCCCGCCTCAGAAAACGCGTCTCGCTCGCGCGTCATTCTCGCCTGATGGATTACCACATTCATCAGGGAAATCAGGCCGCGACGTGGCTTGCGCTTGAGATCGAGCACGACGGCGTCGGGCCGAAAACGTTCAAATTGACGCCGGACATCGCTGGCGGCAAAGAGATGAAAGTCTGGGCGGGCAACAGCAACATATCAACGACCGGAGCTAGGACCGAGACCGATTCGTCCGTCGTATTTTTGATGCGCGACGAGACGCAGGTTCATCAATACTTGAATAATATCGGGCTTTACACGTGGGAAGATACGATCACGACGTTAAAAGCGGGCAGCACGCGCGCCGATCTTGTGCTTTATAACGACCTATACCTCGATAATCTGGCGGTCGCGGTCGCGCCGCGTGGCGAGGTGGATGTAAAGGGGATTGCGCAAAAGATACGCGAGGGAGTTTTCAAGCGGCTGCTGATTCAGGAACACTTGAATCCGCAGACCGGCAAGCCTGCGGGCGTAAATCCTGAAAAGCGACAGCTTATTAATCTGATCCCAGAAACTGCAGTGGCGATGAAAGACCCTATGACGAACACGTGGTTCCTGCGCATTCATTGGGAAAAAACCGACGCTCTCAAATACGACTACTGTTTTACGGTCGACTGCCCGGCTGATAATCCCGGAACCGCGATCGGCGCCGTTCAAAACGTTTCGCTGTTTCACGGAAATCTGGTCGAGATATTTCACGGACGGCGCGAGACGACTATCTATAAAGACGAGGGCGAGTTGCTCGATTTTAGCGACCCTGACAAGTCGCTCCAGTTTCATTACGAACGCACTCGCTGGGGAGCGATTTGTCGTCTTCCAGAGATTGCCCTGGCTTATCGGCAGACCGAGGCGGGTGGCGATGTGCCGCCTTTGTCCACGATAAATGTAACCGTGGATTCGACCGCCGCCGACCTGTGGGACGAGGTTCCAAACTTTATTCACAGCGACGATTCAGCCGAGGGCGGCGATCATTACGTCGTCGAAACGGACGAAAATCGTCGCAGCATTATTCGCTTTGGCAACGGAATAAACGGACGCGAACTTCCCGACGGAGCTCTCGTCACCGCGACATATCAATACGGAATGCCTCTCGACGGCAACGTCGGCCTCGACCGGATAGTGAATTTTGACGCTTCGACGATACCGAATGCTCTGCTTGATCTGCGCCAGTGTTGGAATCCGTTCGACGTCACGAGCGGTGTCGATCGTGAACCGGCATACGAGATTGTCCGCCGCGTGCCCGAAGCTTATCGATATAACCAACTTCGTGCCGTAACGCTCGCCGATTACGTAGCGAGGGCCGAAAAGATCAACGACGTCTCGGGAGCCGCGGCGCGTTACGCATGGACGGGAAGCTGGCGGACTGTGCGCGTAACCATCGACCCGAAGGGCACAAACGAGCTTTCTTATCAGCTCCGAAAAAGAGTGGCCGACGACCTGAACGCGGTTCGCCTGATCGGCGAAGACCTCGAAATTCGTCCGCCGGCTTTTGTGCCGCTCGAGATAAATGTTGTTCTCTGCACGTCGCCAGGCGTTTGGTGGGAAGATGTGAAGTTTGTGCTCGAGCAGGAGTTCTCGGCCGGTTGGACGCCGGACGGACGAATGGGCTTTTTCCATCCCGACCTGTGGACGTTCGGCCAACCGCTGCATGCCAGCGAGATCGTCGGCCGCGCACTTAAGGTAAAAGGCGTCGAGCACGCCGTGCCAAAGGGCGTTCCGCCGATCAGCGTCTCGATCAAACGGTGGAATTCACCCGTCGCACCGACGGAATCGTTAACAAATCTCAACCACAACGAGATCATTTTGGTAATGAACGACCCGGATCATCAGGAAAAAGGATCGATCAGATTTTTTGAAGGAGTAAAAGCGTGAGCGATAAAGATTGCACAAACGACTGCACGACGCCGCTCGGATTTCCGCGACGTCCCGGAACGGAAATGCGAAGCGCGCACGGCGAAGATTGTTTCTGCTGTTCGGACGCATCGCGAGTTTCGCAGGACAATCGCCCTTCGCTCTCGCGGTTTAATTATCGCATCGGCACGTATGGTTCGATCCGTGAATATCTCTTTCACCAGCTTAACCAAACGCCCGAGTTGCAAAACTGGACACATCGCGCACCGGACGACCCGGCCGTCGCGCTGATCGAAGGTGCGGCTATACTCGGCGACATTCTTACGTTTTATCAGGAAGCTTATGCAAACGAGGCTTACCTTCGGACGGCCGCGTGGCGCGAGAGCATTTCTGATCTCGTCCGCTTGCTCGGTTATCGTCTTTCGCCTGCGGTCGGCGGAAATGCGACGTTTGCATTCGAGATAAAAAAGGACGAGGCGGTAACGACTCCGGCCGGTTTCCCTGTAAAAGCAACGCTCGAAGATATAGCGAAACCGGCGGAATTCGAGACTCTCGAAGAGATCACCGCATATCCTTGGCTTAACCGGTTTAACCTTTACCGTCCACTCATTCCGGCGGAAAATATAGATAAGATCGCCGAGTTTTACATACCCGCGCCAAATCAGCTACTTGATCCGATCGAGTTAAAGGTCGGCGATCGGCTGATCGTCGGTAGAACGAATGGAGTCGGACTTAACCAGCCGACTGCTCTGGATAATGCCGAGATGGCAATCGTCGATTCGATCGATGAATCACATGGAATCCGGAGCTACAAAGTAAAAGGAATCGTAAACCTTACTTCTGACGAAAATCTGGTTGCCTATCGACTGGGACGGACATTCCATCATTTTGGATATAACAGCGCAACGCAGATCGTCGACACGACCCAACCCATCACTTCGAAAGCCACCGTCATTGGAACCGAAACGACGACCGAGTCGACCATTCCTATGATAAATGTCGCGCGCGGGCGTCCGGTAAAAACTTCGTCCGGCTCATTTCAGCCAAGCGGTGTTAATACGGCTCTGCGGGACCGGGAGTTCCCGATCGACGCCGAAGTTAATGACTTGGTTGCGGGCGTTCCTGTCGTAATTCAGGCTTCCTATTGGGAGCCACCGGCTTTCCTGCTCGTTGAGTTCGAACATAAACCTAAGTATGAGCAAAGTTCGGATGATGTGATTACGATGACGAAGTCACAGTCCGGAGGGGCGTATTATCAGCATGGAAATAGCCAGAAGGTAATGTATTCGCTCGGCAAAAAAGACACTACCGGATCTGGGAAGCTGATGAGTCTAAAAGACCAGGTGGCGGAGTTTCTCGGAGTTGCGCGTTCGGTGCTGACGACCGTGAGAACTATTTCGAGAGTCGAACCGACCACCTTGACTTGGGGCAGCATAAGCGGGACGGTCAGCAAACTTAAGCTCGACTCGACACTCGAAACCTCGGTTGGAGGCAGCGATAATTGGCTGCAGATAGATACATCTCTTTTTTACGAAGTCACGAGTCCGCTCTTTGTATTTCGGCGGAGAAAACGGGAAACCACTTCGAAATCGGGCAACACTCTTTATTTCTACGGAACAGAGGCTCAAGCCGACACGTTGATGAGCCGCAGGATTATGCTTGATGATCCCGGGAACGAGCCGAAGATCGTGACTGTGACGGACGTCGTCACTTCGCCTGCGGCCAACACCGAAATTTTTTCGCAACTTTATCCGGTGACGCTTTCGGAATCTGTCGAATATGGTGATTATCCTAATGACGAGCCGAAGGTTACCGTTTTCGGCAATCTTGCCGACGCCGACGAAGGCCGAACTCAGCCGGAAGTCCCGATCGGCAGCGGCGACGCGACGCAGGTGTTTCAGAATTTCAAGCTGCCGAAAGCTCCGCTCACGTATCACATCGTGCCCGAGAACACGCCGTCCGAGACCCCTGAGATCGTAATTTACGTCGATGGCCGCGAGTGGACGCAGGTTGACAGCTTTTTCGGACGAGATAAAAACGAGCAGGTTTACATCGTTCGCGAAGATGCTGACGGCGCCAGTTGGGCACAATTCGGCGACGGCAAAGCGGGCTCGCGTTTGACGACCGGCATCAACAACGTGACCGCGATTTACCGTCTCGGCGACGGCGCTTACGGCCCGCTGAAGCAAGACACGAAAGTTCAGGCTTCGGCAAAACTCAAGAATCTCGACAAGATCGGCATGCCGATGGACGCGACCGGCGGGGCGGAGCCCGAAGACGGCGAAAACGCGCGAAACGCCGCCCCGGGCAAGGTTCAGAGTCTGGGTCGCATCGTCAGCCTAAAAGATTTCGAATCCGAAGCCGCCGCGATTCCGGGCGTCGCTTCGGCGTCGGCTGCATGGGATCTTGTCGACAATATTCCGTCGGTCGTCGTGACGGTTTTGTTGGAGACTGGGCGAGGAACCGAGATCGCCGCGGTGCGCGACACGTTGAACGCCTACAACAATCAGCGCGGAGCGGCGAGGCATTCGGTCAGCGTCGTTCAGGGCAAGCGGCTATACGTCACGGCGCGTGTCGAATTTGCTTTGAGAGCGACATACAGAGCCGACATTGTCGAGCCGGCAATTCGTGTCGCGCTCGGTGTCAATTACGCAAAAGCGACACGTGACGAAAATCAGACCGGACTTTTCAGCCTTAGACGGCGGCGATTCGGTGTTCGTGAGTATGCATCGACGATCGAGGGCTGGGTGCAAAATGTCGAAGGCGTCATGTGGGCGAGAGTTGTTGCGTTTCAAGAATTATTGCCGCCGACTGACCCGATCGCGCTTGCGACATTCAACGAAGACGATCCGGAAACGTATCAGATGCCCGCGACCTCCGTGCTTAATCCGATCGTCACTTGCGACGGCGGTTATATTTTGAGCCTTTACGACAAGCACCTAACGCTCGCGCCGGTGAAGGAGGTTGTCGGATGACCAAAAACCGCGTCGAACTTTACCGCCGACTCCCGGAAATCTACCGGATAAAGGACGAAGACCTGTCCAAAATCTATCTTCAGGATGGTCAGCCCGTGCCGGCCTTGCAGTTGATGAAGTATCTCGAGCCGGTCGAAGAGATGTTTTCGGAGATTCACGAAAATATCGAGTCGCTCTACCACGACTTGTTCATCGAGTATTCGGACGAATGGGTGATACCGTATATCGCCGATCTTTTGGGCACGAGCCATATTTCGGGCGACGCATGGACGCGGCGAGCTGATGTCGCCGACACGATCGGATTACGGCGCCGCAAAGGCACGCTCGGCGCGATCGAACTGCTCACTTTTATCCTAACGAAATGGGGCGTTCACAGCGTCGAGCTGCTTGGAAATATGGTTTGGAATCAACATCTCAACCATCAGCGGCCGGACAAAGGCGGAACACCGCCATACTCGCTTTCAACTGTTCGCCCCGCGACGCCGAGACGCGGCGGCACGGTGAGCCTTCGTGATCCATCGCTGCTTGCGCAGCTAAATACGCCGTTCGACCCGTTCGCGCATATTGCCGATGTGCGGCCGCACGAGACGGGGCAGGTTCGTTACAACCTGCCGAATTTGGCGATCTACCTTTGGCGACTCGAAGATTACCGGCTCGATGTCACAAAACCGCACACAAAGGTAATTCCACCGGTCGCCGGCGCGCTTCACGCAGTGCGGGTAAATGTCGACGACATTCCGGTCAACAGGACGCTATACGGCGATTATATAAAATCTGCCGATAACGAACCCGAGGGTCGTCCCGCTACGTTGTTCAATACAAATCAACTCGAACTTTTTGCAAACAAGAAGGAAAACGGCAGCGGGCTGAACGTCGCGGCAACCTCGCCGCGTGTTTCGACCACCGATCAGGTGCCGGGACCGATTCCGCGAGCACGAATTTCGGATTTCGACATTTCTAAGGCTTACGACGATTCGCTTGCCTCGCCACCGAGCCTGCCGCTCAGTTTCTTTACCGATGCGTCCTTCACCGCACCGCAGGATTACCTCTCGGTCGAGAGCTACAATCCTGCTTTCCTCGGAGCAAACGATTTGCGGACACTGGAAATTTCGGACGTGGGGCTACAGCTTCATTTGCCCGAACCTACATTTGCGGGCGAGGATTGGCCACATTTGACTGCGGGCCGAAACTGGAAGATTCGGGGCGAAAACCTTCAGGCATGGGAGCGCGAGCTTGTTCCGCCACTTCAAAATAAAGAGATAGTCATCGATCCGCAACGGGGACGAATAGTGATAGGCGTCGGTTCTCTCACGCGTGCAAACGAATTGGCCGACGACATGCTCGTCACGTACACGTACGGTGCGGTCGGCCCTGTCGGTGCGCATCCGATCTCGTATCCGGCATTGCCGACGGATTTCGACGTGCAGAAAACGCCAACTGTTTATTATCGTGATGTCAAACTACGCGACCCGAGCAAGCAACTTCAGGCTGTGTTGAAAAAGGCTCTGGAAGACGTGCGCGCGGCTGTCACCGCAGGTTCCGACCCGCCGCCTGCAATCGTAATCGAGATAAAGGACAGTCGGGTTCATCCTCTCAGTCTAAGCGGATTGAACGCGAGCGATCGGGTTACGGAAAACGGAGGAATGAGCATTTTGCTTCATTGCCCGCTCATCATTCGCGCGGCGGACAACCAAAGGCCCGTGGTCGAACTAAGGCGTCCGCTCGGGTTTCGCCCCGCTAAGGTTTTTGACGCCGATCCTGTAGTGCAAAAGGTGCTCGACGCCCGCATGGCGGCGCTCTTTGTCCGCCTCGAGGGACTCTATCTTGCACGGCGCTCGAATGTTGCTCCGGCAACCGGTTACACGGGCGGTCCCGAACTGATTTCGCGTGCCGCGCTGAATAAGCTGGAGATCTTAAGTTGCACGCTCGATCCAGGCGGATTTCGGACACATATTTGCGAACCGGCGAACGAGCGAGCAAGACGCATCAGGGCGATACGCTTGCGCGTGCCCTACGGTTTTGCATCCGCCGCCGAGCGAAGTGCTTTCAGGCAGACGCCGGAACTCGTAATCCAACGATCGATCGTCGGCGCCGTTTTTGTGGACGAGGGCTACAGGCTTTGCATCGAAGATTCGATAATCGAATCGCAGTCGGTAACCGTGGGCGCAACCCAATTTGCATTTGCGATTATGAGCGCCAGCCAACCGACGACCGGTTTCGCCGGACCATCCGTTTTTCGCAACGTCACCATCCTCGGGCATGTCCGCGTTTACAGCATCGAGGCAAACGGCGTCATATTTAAACAGCCGCTGCAAGTTTTCGACCGCAATATCGGCTGCATAAAATACAGCTATTTTGCCGACGACTCGTTGATGTCGACTCCTTCGGGCATTGTAAAAAACGGGTTGCCGCAGAATTTTGCATGCGTGAGCGGCAAGGAAGCGCGACTCATTTTCTCGAGCGAATTCTTCGGACAGCCCGGTTACTGTCAGCTCTCACTCGAATGCGACCGTCGCGTTCTCGAAGAAGGCGTCGGCAGCGACCAGATGGGAGCGTTCAATTTTCTACACGAGGCACATAAATGGCGAAATCTACAGATCAGATTTCGCGAGTTTATGCCAGTTGGGATCAGGCCGCTTTTGATCCCGGTAACGTAAGGAGACAACCACAATGAGAGGCGATTTTTCAGCTTGGAACAAAGACAGGTCGCGTAACTTTAGGGGGACGCTGCACCAACAAGGTCGGGTTTTGCTCGACCGCGACTGGAACGCGCAAACCGAAGTAATCGGCGAATGGCAGGAAACCGCAGCGCGCGACGCTTTTGGTGCAGGAGTCGCCGCGATCCCGGCTGAAGTGCCCAACAGTTTTAAGGTCACGCGTGCAAAAAATGTTGCGGCTAGCGGCAGCAACCCGGCGCATGTCGAGATCGGCTTGATAAAAGGACGAGCCTGGGCTGATGGACTGTTGGCGGAGCTAGGTGGCGATGCTCCCCCTCCAAATGCCATCTCGTGGCCTGGCACCGATGCCGTTCGAACGGCAACTTATCTCGGACCGCCGTTTCAAAATGTACCGCTCTCCGATGCAGTCCCGGTTCCGGCCGCGTCGCCGAACGAGTCTCGCGACGCCGTCATTCTCGAAACATGGCTCGAGGAGTTAAGTCCGTTTCAACTACCCGAACTTCTGATCGAACCGGCTCTCGGCGGGCCGGATACGACCGAGCGCGTTCTGACATCGTATCGTCTCCGGCTATATCAAATGGCGGATGGAGATACGTGTGATGCGATCATCGATAAACTCAAAGATAAATTTCAAGACAAAGGCAAACTTACTGCGGAGCTAAAGCCCAACACAAACACCGGCGGCGATTGTCCGGTGGTTATGGAAGGCGGATTTACGGGTTTCGAGCACAGGCTTTACCGGATCGAAATTGCGCAAACAAAACATGCTGCCGCTTATTTCAAATGGTCGCATTTTAATGGCGGTTTAGTCGGACGCGGGGTGTTTCACCCGACAGGCGGTGGCGGCGGCAGCGTTAAAATCACCGCAAATCAGAACGCGATCGTTTATTCGGGTAGCAATAAATTTTATCTTGAAGCGCTGACCTTCGATAAGGATCTGGGCTGCTGGCGCGTTGCTTGCGGCGTAAATAACGTCACGCTCGAACCCGATAACACACTCAAAATTTCGTCCGCCGCAGCCGATCAATTCTTCGGCACAATGCCGCCGGAAATGGCTGCGGGTAAAGAGATCACGCATTTTTTCCGTCTCTGGAACGGTATCGAGCAAGTCGCTGCGTATCCGTTGTCGCCGCCGGCGGCCGCGAAAAAAGAACTGTCAGATAATCTCGGCATCTTGCTTCAATTCGAACCAGAAGCTGTCGGTAAATACGTGGCCGGTGATTTCTGGACATTCGAGGTGCGAGCGGGCGAGATCAGCAATCCGCTGGTTTTGATCCCGAATCTGCCTCCACAAGGTATCTTTTATCATCGCGTCCCGCTCGCCGAGGTGCATTGGACAAGCAACAACGTATCCGGAGACGATATCGAAGACTGTCGTCGAATATTCCAGCCACTCACAAAACAAAAAACCTGCTGCACCTATCGCGTCGGCGACGGCGTCAGTTCGCACGGCGATTTTAAGAAAATTCAGGACGCCATCGACGCTCTGCCAAAGAAAGGCGGCGAAGTCTGTGTTTTGCCGGGTATCTATGAAGAGAATGTTGTGATTCAAGCTCCCCACAACCGCAACATAATCTTAAAAGGCTGCGGGCAGCGATCCGTTATCAGGGCGAAAGACTACAAGGACTACAGTGTTGACAAGAAGTTATGCTCAGCAATTTTCGTCGAGCACGGACAACGCGTGACGATCGAATCACTCGCTGTCGAGGCTCACGAGGAAGGTTTCGGCATCTTTCTCGAGGGTGCCGAAATGGATGCGCAAGGGGCGAAGCAGAACGAGTATCTTACCAATATTATGCTCCACGGTTTGTTTGTCTCAGCAGTGCAAAAGACGGGCATTCGGGCACACACGGCGCAGAATCTCACACTTTCAAATTCCGCGGTTTACATTCTCGAGGACCAATTTTCCCGCTATCCGGCCGTCTATCTTTCGGGCGACGATATGCTCGTCGAACGAAATGAGATACGGGTTCTTCCCGGATTCTCGAAACTTGTCGGCGGAACTCCGTCGATAGCCAGACTCTCATCCGGCACTGTAGATTTCGCAACGGTCGGTGATCTGATCGATGCCGTTGCTCTAAAGGCCGGAAGCAAAAATCCGTTCCTTTCTAACGACCCTGAGAATTTTATCGTCGCCCAGGAAGCTCCTGGCGGCTTGCAGATCGCAGGCGGTTCGGAACGCGCGCGAATCATCAACAACTTGATCGTAGGTGGCTGCGGCAACGGCATTACGCTCGGTAACGTCGAACTTATAAACAGCGACGGAGTGGTAACGACCAATAACGATCCGTTTACGCCAAAGGATGTCGACGATGATTGTTGCGAGCCCGGAGACGACCATACGGACGGCGAAGAAGAAGACGAGAACGGAAATCGCGCGGTCGCCGGACCGCCTCTTTACGACATTCTCATAAAGTTCAACCGCATTTTTAACATGGGCCGAAACGGAATCGGTCTTGCGATGACATTCAGTCTGACGGAGGACATCGATTTCGAGGATGCCGGAATATCAGACGATCCTGAAAATGCCGGACTGATCTTTATTTCAAAGCTCATAATTATCAAAAATCGAATCGAGCGCTGCATGGGAATTTCGCCGGGTGAGATCAAGGGAAAGGACGTTATTATTCGCGGCTTTGGCGGCATATCTTTAGCGATTGTCGAGGAGCTCGTGATACGCGACAACTTTCTTGTCGACAATTGCCGGGACATGCGCGACCCGATATGCGGCATTTTCGTGCTAGCTGCTTTTGGAGTCGAGATCTCGCAAAACGAAATCACCGAGCACATGTTGCAGGATTACAACGACGCCACATCATCAAGCGTTCGAACGGGCGCGCGCGGTGGAATCTGGATACTCGTCGCCGTCGGACAGTTTGACGTTTTTAACTACCTCAGTGACAAGCGGCCTGAGATTACGAAGCTGTTCGACCGTTTCCTCGACACACACGCCGTGAAGATACATGCAAATGTTGTGTCGACGCCGATGGGGCGAAGCTTGACGACAATGATAGTCGGCGATGCCTCGATTTTGGGCAACAGGTTTACCAGTCTCGGATTGCAGCCGGTGGACATTTTTGGAGCAATAAAATTACTCGCCGGCGGGCAAGCCGATCGAATGGCGATTGTAATGGAGTTGTTGAGTCTGATCGCGACCAACGTGCTGATCCTCGATCTCGGCACATTGGTGATGTTCAGAGGTTTTGGCAGCGTCATGAAGACCAGAACGACGACCCCGAACGAGTCGCCGCAGGAAGCTGCGGCTGCTCCGCCGATGGGTGTTCCGATCGGCGTTCGGCCAAATTTTGGCAGCAGAGTCAACGCGATTGACCAAAATCCGACCGACAGTTTTGTTGAGTTTTTGACAAAAGGCGGGCTGATTAATTTTTCGGACAACCAGTGCAAATTCAATCCTCGCGGCCGAGATTTTGACATTGCTCTTTGTTCGGTTTTGATCGCCGGTCTTGCCGATCAGGGTTTCGCGGGAAATCAGGTTTCCTGTGACATGCCCCGCACTCTGACCGTTACCAATTCCCTGCTTGCCGGTGGAACGCTCCGCTCTCTCGGCAACTACTTTCGCGAGAATGTAAATCATGTTCTTTATTCTGCCTACACGTTAGGATTTCTCAACATAACGAGCGATAACGAATCGATTCACTGTCTCAAGATTTCCGGCGGACTCTTCCTCGATCGATTCAATCTGGTGATGCGGGCAATGTTTGCAAATGTGACGGGTAACATCGCGACCGACACGGTTCCGCAGGGCAACGACCTTCCGCCAAAACCGCTCGCAGATGTTCAGGAAGAGTTTTGCGAAGACGGGGAGCGTCAACAGGGCTTTTTCCGTCGAATGATGGCCATCGTTTTTGGCGGTCAAAACATGGCCGGAGCATCGAAATATGGCGTGACAGTCGATCCGCTCGAAGACATAAGGTAAAAATTATGAAACAGACAACAGGAAGTCGCTTTACGTTCAAACCAACCGAGCTTTTAAAAGAAAAGGTCTCAGAAATAATTCGCGACGCCGAATCTCAGAACTATGTTCAGGGCGTAAAGATCGGCCGCGCCCTCGGTGGCGTTTATGCTCGCGAACATGCCCGGCTAGAACTCAAGTACGGCGAAGACCACCCACGCACCGAAGAGGCCAAACTGCGCTCAAGCGCAGGCAGTGAGGCGCGAAAAGCCATGTTCCAACGCCATACCGATGTCTCGACCCCGCCTGCGGACGCGGGCACCGGCTGGGCGGTCGACGGATTTGTCCGCACTGCCGGCGGCGATCCGGTGAGTAATATAACGGTCGCAGCGTATGACAGTCGAGACCGTGTGCATGATGAATTCGGCTACGGTTGCACCGACGCTAAAGGCTACTTCAAGATCGTTGCGAGCAAAATTCCCGATAGACAAATGAGAGTTTTTATCCTCGCGTCACGTGAAAAAAAGCTGCTCAAATCGAACGAAAACCGTCTCACCCCAGCCGCAGGCGTCTCGGAGCGAATCGACATAATTCTCGAACGAGACGAAAAAAACGAATGTTCCGCACCTCCTACCGGCAAGGCAGAAGCGGTCTATTACGATCAGAAACCGTCTGATGATCCGATTAAGAAGGATGTTGTCGAAACTACACCTTCTCCGGCTCAACCGCGAAAGGAAAAAACTGATAAAGCCAACGTCGTGGTATCCAAGCCTGATACTAAAACCCCGCCGTCGACAATCGCTAAATCTTCAGGCTCCGCAAAGCCGATCAATGCGAAAACAACTTCGACCGCGAAAAACATGCGGACATCGAAACCGAAACCCGCAAGCACGGCAGCCAAGCGCAAAGCTGTTAAGAAACCGAAAAAAAATAAATGAAATATTTTGGTCGAATGATCTGAACTTAAAGTAGAAGTTAATGCCTGCACACGCTTCAAAAAATACTAATGACGGTACTAAGTCCGGCCGCAATTATGCCGGAACGATGCATGCCAACGAACCTTTCGAACCATCCATAAATTCACCGCTTTCCGCACCAATAATTCACCGCAAAGCAACCTGCCCCTGCGGCGGCGGTTGTCAATCGTGTCAGGCTAAAGCCAGTGATCTCAAAGTCTCACAGCCAAACGACCCCGCCGAGATCGAGGCCGACCAGATCGCGGATAAAGTGATGCGAATGCCGGATGAGAATGCAAGACCGTTAACGGCGGGTGTAAGCGCCGGAAACACCGTCCACCGCAAATGCGACGCATGCGAGGAAGATGAAAAGGAAGCAGCCGAAACCGTCCAGCGCAAAGAGGCTTTTTCATCAACGGCGTCAACGCCCTCGCAGGGCACGCCGCCATCGATCCGCAATGTCATTAGTTCCGGCGGGCAGCCGCTTGATAAACAAACCCGCAGCTTTTTCGAACCAAGATTCGGGAATGATCTTTCAAGCGTCCGCATTCATACCGATTTATCCGCCGGGCAGTCCGCAAGAGTGATAAACGCCAGCGCATATACTTTGAACAACCACATTGTCTTTGGCAGCGGAGAATACAGCCCGCATACGGACTCCGGGAGGCATCTGATCGCGCATGAGTTGGCGCATGTAGGGCAACAATATAGTGGAAGCACCGGTGCGCGGCGGATCCATCGCCGACCGGAAGGCGGCGGCCGTGCGAGGCGTCCGGCTAGGCCCCAGTTATGCGGGCGCGATAGCACACAGGTTCCGGGTTTCCCGGATCCGTTCATTAACCGGGTAGATGTAGATCTGGGAAACCTGGCAAGCGGGCTTACCATTACTTGGAGCCGGACGACGACCGAAACCGGGGCATTGCCGAGCAGCTTTCCGATCTCCCCTGGGGCGGGCCTATGCAGAGTTTGTTGTGACGACCGTGCAACCAGCCGGCGAAGCGGCACGCATTGCACTCCGAAGGGCGATTTTAATGTAACAAGGTATGGGCGCGGGCACGGGAGATGTTCGCTGAACAGCACTTCATGGGCTCACAATGCGACCTTCTTTGATGAAGATCCCGCAATCAGGGGCGATATTGCTATCCATACGGGGCCGTTGCCGGGACATCCCGCTTCGCACGGCTGCGTCAGGACAACTGAAAGGGCGTCAAGGATCGTTTTTGATAATACGCGCCGCACACATACCAGCGTTCACGTGTCCGGCACGTGGGCGGGTTCAAAATGTTATGAGAACGCTGGCGATGATACGCGGCGTGACAGAACGGCCGCTGAAATGTGCCCGGCTCCGGCCCAGGCTCCGGCCGCACCGGACGCGGGAACCCCAGACGCAGGATCGCCCGATGCGGGAACGCCGGATGCAGGAACGCCCGATGCAGGAACGCCCGATGCGGGAACAACAGATGCAGGAACGCCCGGCGCGGAGACGCCCGTAAGCTAAGCCTGGCATGATTGAAGCAATGAGAGAATGAGATTTGCGGTCGCACCATCAGAATCCAGTTTGGCTCACGCCAGAAGTATGCCGGTAACCGCTCGGCACAGCGCGCCTGCCCCTCGGCGTGACAGCTATCAGCAAGGCGATAACCGCATCTATCGTGAATCGCGCTGCCCCTGCGGCGGTGGCTGCCCTGCATGCCAGGCTAAATCTAATCTAAACATCTCCCAGCCAAACGATCCGGCGGAAGTCGAAGCCGATCAGATCGCCGACAAAGTAATGCGGATGCCGGATGAGAGTGCCAAACCGCTAACGGCGGGGGTAAGTGCCGGAAACACCGTCCACCGCAAATGCGGCGCGTGTGGGGACGAAGAGGATAAGATTCAAAGGAAGCCGATCTCATCAAATGAGGGAATTTCATCGCAAAATCCGGGGCATGTAAACAGCGTCATAAGCTCGGGCGGGCTCCCGCTCGATCATCAGACACGCAGTTTCTTTGAGCTGCGAATGGGATATGACCTAAGCGGCGTCCGCATACACACGGATTCAAATGCAAACCAATCTGCCGGAGCAATAGACGCAAGGGCCTACACCCTTGGCAGCAACATCGTCTTTGGAAACGGGGAATACAAACCTGAAAGCGAAGCAGGCAAGCAACTTTTGGCGCACGAGTTGGCGCATGTCGCGCAGCAGTCCGGCCCCGGTATGGACAATAGCAAGATTCACCGCCAGACAAGAGAGTCGGCTTCGGATTGGACGGACGCAGTCACCAACGACAGGCTGGAGGCATTTAGGGACAGGGCTGGGGCGACGAGCCGGATGAGAGCGCTCCAAAGGGCTAATCAGGAGCGGGAATACCAAATTGTTCAGCGCGGAAGAAATTTTGTTATTCAGTGGCGGCCAAGACCCAGTGAAAATCCTGCTCCACCTACTCCCGCGCCCGATGCCGGAGCAACACCCGACGCCGGAACAACACCTGATGCGGGTACAACACCCGATGCCGGGCCAAGTCCCGACGCTGGAACGACTCCCGATGCCGGAACAGGCGGCGGGGGCGCATGCCGGGGAACCAAGACATTTGCCCTTACATTTGATGACGGGCCCCACGCCGCGACACCCGGGGCGGGGGGAAATCGAACTGAGAATGTACTCAATACCCTGGACACAAAGGGCCTAAAAGGGAAGGCCGGATTTTTTATCCAAACCGGGGTTTCTTTTCGCGGTGCAAGCTCTGTCGGAAGAACCCTTGTCACGCGCATGCACACGGATGGGTATTCGATCGGGATCCATACAGGTGGAACCATCGATCACGAGAGCCACCCGTCGGCTTTTAGAGCCGGGCGCCTAAGATCGGAACTGTCCTCAGCCGAAACGTATATCCATGGAATAACGGGAAGCGATCCGGATTTTGTTAGAGCTCCTTTTGGAAATACCGGCGATACCGCCTCGGAAAGATCGGCCATAGCGGGGATATATTATGCTTTGAGCTTGACGCATTTGCGATGGGATATTGATGGCGATGCCCCGCCGAGAAATGCTAACCTTGCCCAGCTTAAGGCCCAATTTGATGCCCAGTTGGCAAGGCTAAGGACAGATTCGTGCGGTTTTGTTCCGACAACTGCATCGCCAAAGATCGTTGTTTTGTATCATGACGTTCGCGCGGCAACGGCGGCAAACATTGGTGACCTGATCGATCACATCAGGGCAACGATCCCGGGAGCGGCTTTTGAAAAACCGTAGCAAGGAGTAGATAATTGATGCACACCTACCTGAAAAACGAGCATTATCCCAGAGAGGCTTTCGCCCGGCACTCTGCGCCTCCGGTCGTAAATTCTATGCTTAGTTCATACGGCACAATTTTCAGAAAAGCTTCGTGTGCCTGTGGCGGAGCGTGCCCTGCGTGCCAGGCGAAAGGTTCAAGTCTAAACCACTCCCAACCCAACGACCCTGCGGAGATTGAAGCCGATGCAATCGCCGATAAAGTGATGCGGATGCCCGTTGGCGAGACAAGCAGGTTCACTCCGTCCGAACCGCATTTTCAAAGAAAGCGTGATCCTAGCATAACAAGAAACTCTTCATTTGTGGCTGATCAGACCAGAGGAGCAGGCCGCCCTCTTGACGATTCTATAAGGGGATTTTTCGAGCCACGGCTTGGGACGGACCTGAGCGGTGTGCGCATTCACACCGGGCAGAACGCGGCAGCAAGCGCGAGGGCGATTGGAGCGCACGCCTATACCTACGGGCGCGATATCGTATTTGGCAAGGATAAATATGATCCGTCCACAGAATCGGGCAAGCGATTGCTGGCTCATGAATTGGTGCATACCGAGCAGCAGACAGGTTATATAAACAAGCAGGATGCCGGAACCGATGCCGAAGAAGAGCAGCCAGCCAATGCCCAAGATGCCGGAACCGATACCGGAACTGATGCCGAACCAGGCCCAATTACGAGCCCGTATCAGGTGGAAGGCCCCGTGACAGGGCCCGAAGCAGAAGAGCAAAAAGAGGAAAAAAAGAAAGCGGAAGCTGATCCTTGTACTTATGAAGGCAAAGCAAACAAGTCGCGCGAGATTCACCTAAACCTGGCATTAAAGGCGCTTAGAGTTTATACAAAAAGCGGTACAAGCTATACGCATGAGCAATTTAATAACCTGATCACCGGCCCCTCGACCGTTAAGCTCGCAAAACAGAATGGTTGGTGCCATATGTATCCGATATTGGGCCATCAGCCGCTAACAGGCAAGAAGAAGCTCATCAATTTCATGAATTACTGTGGAGAATATGGGTTTCATAGTAATTTCTGGAAGAAGACAGGAACAATAGAGAGGATACCCGGTGCACAATCTCACGGATGTGCACGCCTTAATGACGCGGATGAAAAGTCAACCAATAGCGGCGATTCCAAGGCACTATATGATCTGGTGGTAGACGGCGACTGTGTCAGGATATACAGCCGGGATTTTTGGAGGCCGCCTACCTTTAAACCTTGTGCCGAGGGTGCCGATTGTACACTGTAGTTGCTGGTTACAATATCGACTATGCCTGAAGTTTAGATGGGTATGAGGAGTGCGCAAACTTTAACTGGCCAGTCCCGTGTAAAAAGCACGCGAGGAAGCAAAACAGCGTCCGAATCTTATGGCGGGTCGTTGAGCATTGGACCGGATAATAGCCTAACACTCATGCGCAAAACCTCTTGTGCCTGCGGCGGAGGCTGCCCAGGGTGTCAGGCTAAATCCAGTGATCTAAAAATCTCACAACCAAACGACCCGGCCGAGATCGAGGCCGATCAAATGGCAGATCGCGTTATGCGGATGCAAATCAGCGAAACCAACCAACGCAAAACCACGGCAAAACCAACTACGCTTCAGGTTAATACGCCGGCAAAGATCCAAGGTAAATGCGATGCGTGTGAGGAAGAGGACGAAATGGCTGAAACCCCGGCCATGCGCAAGGAGGCTTTTGTATCCGCTACCCCGACTCCGCCACCGCCAAACGACGCCCCGTCATCTATTCGCAACGTCATTAATTCGGGCGGTCGCCCGCTTGACCTCGAAACGCGCAATTTTTTCGAACCTAGGTTTGGCACCGATCTAAGCCAAGTGCGTTTACATACAGATTCTACTGCAAGCCAATCAGCCAGATCGATAGATGCGAGAGCTTATACACTTGGGAGCAACATCGTGTTTGACAGTAACGAATACGATCCCAAAAGTGAATCAGGTAAACATTTGCTCGCTCATGAATTAGCGCATGTCGGTCAATCCGCAAAACATCCTCAACGGTTATGGCGAAAGCCAAAGGGAACCGTCACCATGGGCGAGCCTGAGATCAATTCCGCCGAGACTGTAGCGCAGAAAGAGGAATGGGTTCGTTTGCAAGTTTGGGCAACCGGAATGGATCACGCTGCACACCTGCTTGCTGCTGGAAAAATTACGCTTAAGGGCAAAGAGAAACGTAATCCCGTTTTCATCGGACTACATCCTCAATTCATAAAAGTTTACGACCAAAACGGCAAGTCTCTCGGCTCTCGAATAAAATTAAAAGAGGTCAAGGGCCTCACTTTTCAGCCGGGTGTTTATGTTCAGGGACCAACGGGTTTTGTCGCTCTAACTGTCGCAAGCGACGACAAGTCTATTTCAGCCGAATCCGGTACGAGCATTGTGGGTCAGCGGGCCTTAACGGCTAAAGAGAAGGAAGAAAATGCCGCTGAAGAAAAGAAAGCAAAAGCAGAAGGCCGAGAGCCAAAGCCCCGCCAGCCAGCAAAGGTCGATATCACGGATCTGATCACGGAGATTGACCGCTTCCGCAAAATGGCCGAGTCGGTGCCTGATGGATTGGCGATATATTTTGTTCCGACCTATTCCGGAGTAGGCGGCAAGGGCGGCGGCGAATCAACTTCATTGTATGCTAGTCCGATCGAAGGACGTGGTGACGGACAACCCGCTAATGCGCCGCCGTGGCCGGTGACTATGACCGGACCAAAACTCGTGCCCGTTGATTCAAGTCCGACCTTCGACGCAAAGATCGACTGGGCCGCGAACGCAAACTACACTCTTGCCTCGCAGGTAATCTCGCAAGTCGGCGAAACGATCCATTACAAATGGGAGCGTTACGACATTACAAAATACGCTAAAGAGCAGATTGCAAAAACCACAGCAGGAACAAAGCCCGATCCAAACGACAAGCCCAGGAGAACGCTCAATGATCGAATCGAAGAATTCAAGACCGCGAAAGAAGGCACGGGCAAGGACGTCACCGGTACGGATGCCGCTAAACGTGAATTTAGCCGCGAGTTTGAATACTGGTGGAAAGATACTCAGCGTGCAAAGAAAGGAATTAAAGATCCGAGTGGTGATACGGTCGGCGAAAAAATGTCGAACTCGGTGGCCAATCGACTTTCGTTGGAGCTTGCGCCTATTTCGCTTCTGACAACAGCGGTCGGCGCCACGCTGAGATTTATCGCCGAGCTTTTCGCCGGCCCTCGAAAGCAGCAGGAAGTCCATATGGAAAAGAAAGGCATCTTTCTTACTCGCGTGATCACGACGCCGGCGATCAACGAGGACACGGAAGGAAAGCCGATCATTCGTCCACCATCGGTCGCCGCAAAATTGACCGAAGTAACTCCGATGGAACGAGCAGTCGAGGAGTCGCTCGACGAACCGGCCGCTCAGTTGGCCGAGCTCGAATCGCAGATCAAGTTGGCAGAAGCCGAAGGAAATCAGGCTAAGGCGGATTATCTGAAGAGTCTCTTGGCCGAAGCGAGGGAGCGATTTGGCGGAACTCCGCTAACCATATTGATCAAAAAGCGCGACGAGAAGCGAAAAGAGTTGGTGCAATTCCGCGAAAATTATCCGACGCTTTCAGATTATTCCCGAGAGCGCGAGGTCGAGATGTTGGACGACCAAATCAATCTCTATAGTCGTCACGAGCGCGAGCGAACGAAAGGGTCAAGCGGTCTCGATCCTATGAAACGAGTCAACGCGACGCTGATCTCCGAGATAACGGGTGAACAATATCCGCTGTTGATTTCCGCCGGTCCGATGGCAAAACAGGGCGACAAACATCAATGGATGATCATCGACGTAACGAACCGCGAAGGCGATGCATTCACCGGACTTGGCGACACGCCCAGCGCTGCATTCCGTTCAGCATTGGATAAATTTGCAGGCAAAGCTGCGTACGGCCGCGGCAAGATCGGCGTTAGCACCGAAGGCCTCGGATTAGAACCTGGCGTTGCCGCTAAGATTATGGTGGACAGCTCCCCGGCAGATTGGGCTCTTGCCGAAAAACGAATTGACGATCTTGTAACAACTCTCGCCCTTCTCGGGCTTGTAGTTGCGTCGGCGGGAACGGCAGGAGCTCTCATTGGTGCAGGCGTAGCAGCCGCTAGGCTAATAGAGCGCTGGCAGGCTGGAAAGTTGTATCTCGACGGTCAGACGGTAAACGATTTACTTGGGGTACTCGGTGGCATCGGCGCTGCTGGCCAGCTCGCCGCCGGACTGCGTGTTCAGAAATTCGACAAGATGTTTGCCGTCACGCAGGAAGGCAAGGCAACTGAAGCGCAGATCGCCAAAGCCGCCGAAGCTCTGACAGGAGCGAAAAATGTCTTTAAAGCTGTTGAGATCGCCAACGAAGCGATCAATTATGGCGGATTGATGTGGGGCAATATCGAATTCATCGATCAAATTATGACCATAAGTGCTCAGGAAAGCAGCGGCCAGATCACGCACGCCGCAGCTCGTCGTGCCCGCGCGATGGCGATTGGCTCAGCGGTTCAGAACAACGGTTTGTTTATCGCCGGTAATGTTCTGAAGGCAAAGGCTGCTGAGAAAGGGCAAGCCAAGACCGAAGGAGCCGGAGCAAAAGAGAAAGCACCACCTAGGGAAAAAGCTCCGGTCGAGGGACCAGAACCGCAAAAAGATGAGGTCGCAACCGACAATGTCGAACCGCCACCTAAGGACAAGTCAGCCGACGAGTCTGTCGCCGAAAAAGGTGACAAACCAGCGCAGAAAGCCGGTGATCCGCTGCCGATCGGCGAACGACAGGCGACGCCGGCCGAGTTAAAGGCTGCGCTGCCACCTGATCTTCAGAAAATGATGGTCATGGACGACACGCTTACAGGTGACACGGTCAAGGCCGATTACAAGATCGATCCCGACACTGGGCTAATTTCCGAGATCAAAATCAGAGTCAGCCCCGATGCGCGTCCGCGTACGGTTGAGTTGCACGTTGATACAGTCCGCACGATGCAGAAATATCAGGGGTTTTCGGGACGTGTTCGTCAGGCCGTTCGCTGGGTCGGCGAAATCGTCGGCGTCGAAACTCTCAGTCCTGATAAAAATCCAAACTCATTCAGAGCCGCGCTCGAAATAAGGAAACTTCCCACGATCATCCAGGAGCAGATGGCTCGGATGAAGAATATGGAATCGAATGCTCGTGACATGGCAGAAGGCGAGCTTGCCAAACTTCAGGTTCAGCTCGACCAGCATCTCAGGGCACTCGATCTCACAGGAGGTGAGGCGTCTGGCTCGGTTGCAGCAGAGGGTCTGTCAAAAACAAAACAGAAGAAGTATGCGGAGTTGATGCAAAAACTTCGCGGCCACGACGCGGGAAGCGATCAGCATAAAACGATAAGATGGGAGATGTATGAGCTCGTTGGCGGCGATCTTCCATACGTCACTTGGGAAAAAATTTACGACGCAAATGTCACGCGAGCGACGAAAGCCAACGAATCGGTCGTTTCCGAGAAGGAACGTCTCGGCTGGGGCAAGACTGAACAAACGGTTAAAGTAGGCAAGGACGATGTTCGCAGGCTCGACATCGCGAACGTCTCGGGTAAAAAAGGCGTGGAAGTCAAAGCCTATGAAACCGGAAAGATTTACGCTAGTGAGGACATTGTTTGGGAGGTCGAGCGTGATGCCAAACTGGTGAAAGCCGGGTGGGACATTAAGTGGATATTGATCGACACAGAGCCGAGCGGGCCGCTTCTCGACATGCTGCTCAAGGCAGGCATCATCGTAGAGATTCGTACAAAGAAGGGCACGGGCCCATCCGAGTTTGTCAGCAGAAATCTGCCGCCAAAGCAATAGAATGGGAAGATTATAGTTGGGGTGAATTTATGGATTTGGATGTGATGCGTCTTAATTCGCGAGAGGAGTTTCAAACTTGGCTCGCTAAAGAAGTTGAGGTGCGCGATGAGCTCGAGGCTGTTATCGGCAGTGAGCTTGGCCTCGACGACTCATCGATCGACAAACTGGAAGATTTTTTACTTAAACGATACAAGAGTCCATCCGATGCGCTGAAATTGAACGAACGTAATGTACTCGACGCCGTTGCTCGCCACATCGGACTCGTTATGTTGCTGAATGTCCACGGTTCTCAATGGGCAATCGATCTGGAAAACGAAGATAACGTCTATTACCGGCTGCCGATTATTAGAATGTCTGATGAGGCCGAGGAGTGTCCGCTGGCAATGGCAACTGCTTCGCTTGACCGGCGACGTGGTAACTATCTGCACGGAGTGATTGAGAATTATGAGGAAATTTACAATACATCTACTGAGAAAAAGGAGTGATACCGCGCGATAGAAAAACTTTATGTTCGCCGACCTTGTCGACCAACAAAACCTATATGAAAATATTCCGAGCCTATCTCGACGAACTTCTGCGGGGCCGGCCTCGCAGCCATACCGAACGCAAAGCATCGTGTCCCTGCGGTGGCGGGTGTCCGGCGTGTCAGGCTAAGTCGGGCGGTCTAAAAATCTCGCAGCCGAGCGATGCGGCTGAGGTTGAGGCCGATCGGATTGCGGATGATGTGATGCGAACGCCTGTTGCGGAGGCTGATAGACATGGTGGCGGGCGGCGGGCTTTGCAGATGACTCGAAGTTTGAGTTCGCCCGCTGACATTTACCGCAAATGTAGCTCATGTGAAAACGAAGACGACGAAATGGCGGCGCAGCGAAAAGCTTTGCCGTTGGCGCACGGCAATGGGTCACAAAGTCCGTCGCATGTACGCGCCGCAGTCGGCTCGGGTGGACGTGCACTCGATCTACAGACGCGTAATTTTTTTGAGTCGCGCCTCGGTTACGATTTGTCGTCGGTCAGGCTGCATACGGGCAACGTGGCGGCGGAATCTGCGCTGAGGTTGAATGCGCAGGCCTATACGTTGGGCAGCAATATTGTTTTTTGCGGTGGGGAATACAAACCTGAAACCGAGTCGGGACGGCTTTTGCTCGCGCACGACCTCGCACACGTAACGCAGCAAAATACAAATAAACTTCATCGCAGATTACAGGTGGACAAAGCCGCTTCCGACGATCCGACAACTGCGATTTCGATGATCGACCCGCTTGTTACTCAGCTTTGCCCTGATTTTGAAACGAATAGCACAAGCGGTGAGATCAAGCCCACGAATGGTACTCCATGCACCACAGGCAGATTCGCCGCAATCGCCGGCGGCAATCAGCCGCTAGGATGTTACTTTTTGTGCACGATGGCGCGGCCGTGGGGTGCAAATTGGAAGATCGTTGTTTCATCGACAAATGCGCCATCAGCGAATTCCGGCACGCATGTTGTGAGAATGATGCCGACCTCGGGGCCGAGTGCTCCTGAACTCCGACAATGGACGCCCGGGCCGTTCGAAACCACATCGACAATGCAGCCGGTCGAGGCATTCGGCCACAAACTTTTCGGTCATGCGGCGTAGATGAAGATCAATGCGCAGGAGGCCGCTGCGACTGACCGCGCCTACGACGACCAGCACGACTCGACGGTTCGCGTCCAAAACGCGCTTGCCGTCGAGATGAGTCTCGGCGAAGCGGGGCGTGGATTGGCCGGTGGCGGCACGCATCGCGGCGAATCGCTGCGCGTATTCACGGTCGGGCCGTTTGCCGCTAACTCGGCCAGCATCGCGACGCTTGCGGCAGATATTTTCGCAGCTGTTGATTATTTGAATGGCGAACCTGAGTTGCTCTACTATATTGTCGGATTTCGAGTTGGTGGCGAAACGACTGGAACCATCAGCGCAACTCGCGCGGCGAATGTTCGTGCGGCTGTCGTGGCGGGCGTCACCGCGTCAACAACATCCGTCGAAACATCGCCGGCCGGAAATGAAACGCTGACCAGAGCACAACCGGCGACAGACGGAGGTCTCGGGTCTTCGGCAATCGTAGAAATTCGAATGGCGATTCGTCCGGCTTGCTTGATTACGCCAATCGGCGTCGCGCCGCCTTCGCCTCCGGTTCACGTTGATCCGGCAAACCCTGCGCGCGTGGCGGCGTTAAAACGCGGCAACGTTAACGAGTGCCATCATCTGCTGGCAAACACGGCATGGCCGTAAATCGGATGTGCGTTATTATGAGCAGGATATATCAACCTGTCTCAACCATGGAGGTCAACTTAGCTACTATGAGTGATAATTCAACAGAAAACCGCCATTTCGATGCGTCTCCGCTGCCGGTGTTTAATGAGGACATAGAAGTCGAGCTTGTTAAAGATGAACTCATTACGCTCTACGAACAGGTTTGCGCAAGTTGGCATGCCCTGATCGACATTCGCTTCAAGCTGCTTGGATTCGTCCCAGCGGTGTCGGTGTTGTTGTTGGCAAATCTTCTCTCGACGGACGGTGCCGCGAAGGGGCTTTCGCCGACAGCGAAAATCATGATCGCAGCGCTCGGTTTTATCGCGACGGTAGCGCTTCTGGTTTACGATTTGCGGAATAGTGCACTGCACGACGACTTGATTAGCCGAGGGCGAAAGATCGAAGAGTTGTGGGGCATACACACCGGACAATTTCGTGGGCGACTGAAGTCGTCGAATTGGCTCATAAAGCATGATCGCGCGACGGCGCTAATCTATGGCTCCGCATTGATAGGATGGGCGTTGGGTATTTTCGCCATTGTATTCAAATTATGATCGACGGTAATAATCGCGCACTAACTAAATATGTGTTTATACGTACAAATCGCCAAATCAGAATTCGATTGCGGTTATGCGTTCTTAATCTTTATTTGACGGAATTTTCGTACTAGGGAATACTGGTTAAGTCTGAAGCTGAGCGCCCCCAAAAGCGTTCACTCAGGCAAGGCCGTGGGCGGTGTGGGAGACGTTCACGGCCGCTTACTTTCTTAAGTGTGTCGACCGGATGTTTTTCATAGCCCGTATCTTGAGATGGGCTGGATAATCACTCTTTGATTCCGCGATCCGCGGTACTCGCCGGCGTCCTGCCCAAGTTGCCTGAGAAACGGGCCATCGATGAGCAAGTCAATGTGCGTCAGAATGAAATCTATATTCGGATCTTTTCGGGCGGTAAGCTCTTCGATTGTGTAGCCCGAATAGATAGTGATATGGAAACCGTGACGCTTTAGCCTTGAGACAAGTTCCGCGACTGAACCCGGTTGATCAAATGGCTCACCTCCGAGGATCGTCACACCATCGTGACCATCACGTTTGTCGATTATCTCGTCCACGATTGAATGAACTGGTGTCAACGTTCCGTTTTCCCTGCGGTGAGTTTGAGGAACGTGGCACCCGACGCATCGAATTGAACATCCGCTAACTTGAATTACGCTGCGTCGGCCCGGGCCATCAACTACTGAGTTGTGATATAGCCGGTAAAGCCAGATCGAAAGGTTTGTTCCAAGCCGGTCGCACGACGTGTCGCGCTGTTGGGAAACCGGCACGAGTCTTTTGTTTTCAACCGGCTTTGCGCAGTTAAGATTTACTCGGGCACCTAAATCATTCGAAAGCTCGGCTACTATATCCGTCGAGGCCTGAGAGATCTCAACCGTAACGCGTCCCAAACGGGGTTCGAGAACAAAGACGAGCTCCTTACTCATTTGATCCTACCCGCCGTTTTGTTTGGGGCTTCACGTGGAACTCCATCGTTTTCAGGTCGGTAGTTGGTGCTCCGAGTACTTGCCGAAGTTGTTGAGCGGTCTGCTCACACGCCGGCCCCTGAATGCCGTTGATCTGGGTTTCGCACTTCCCGCTTTCGGTGTCGATGGTGAATTCGATATCAGGCATCTTTCTCTCCGTGTAATTAGAATTTTACTCTGATCTTGATGGTCTTTCCGATTTGTTCCTTGATTAGTGTGCCGCCAAGTCTTTTAGCCATCTTCCGGGCCGCTGCTTCGTGATAGCTGTTTTGTAGCCTGATCACAAAGTCTTTTCCAAGACGGTGTGCAAGATCCAAATCATCGATAATGGCTACATACCCTTTAGCGGTTTTCTGAAACCCAATATCGCCTAATAGTGCTTGGCCCATTACATCTCGACGCCGGATCACGATATCGGCAGTTTGAGGATTTCTCTTATCCCAGCCTTCGAGAGGCAAATTGACCCCCTGAGTGGGTGATGTGAAGCCGCAATCTCCCAGGGCATCGAGAAGCAATTCGCGATTCGAGAATGACTGGGATTCAAACGTCATGTATTTGCTCATTGAGATACTCCGTAATTAAAGTTCATAGATCCGATCGGTACGGTTTCCCGCAAGGCCGGTATTCTCTGTCCGCGAGCCGACGCCTTTGATATTGTTCCGAGCCCATTTGCGGATCTCTTCGATCTTCTCGCTCATCATCTGTGCTGTGGGCGTGATATTCTCAGCGGCTTTTATAATGTCGCGGGTTTCGGCCTGTCGGTCGCCGTCGATGAAGGCCTCAAGAACTCCGTCTTTTACTGCACCTTCTATTTCGGCACCTGAGAAGTCCTTGCTCTTTTCTACAAGCTTCTCAAGATCGAAGTGTTCGGCATCGAGTGCTCTTTTCGTCAGATGAACCCGGAATATCTCCTTGCGATCCTCGATCTCCGGTAGGTCGACAAAATGTATATAGGAGAACCTGCCGATCCTGAACTGTTCGGATTCGAGTTCACGGACGTCGTTGGCGGTAGCGAAGACAAGAACATCCTGGTTGTCCTGCATCCAGTTGAGGAGATAAGAGATCGTTCGTGCTGTCTCACCGCCGTCGGTCTTGTTCGACGACTTCATTCCTGAGACTGCCTTTTCGAATTCGCTGATACCGAGAATGCCTTTGATCGTTCCGGCGATCGACAATGCCCGCTTTATCGACATTGCCGAGGAACCGATGACGCCTCCGCCCTCACCCATGATCGAACCGAAATCCAGATCAAGCAGCGCCCGATTCGTAATGCTTGATGCGACACGTTTACAGAGATCTTTTCCGCATCCTGGCAGGCCGACAAGCAGTATGCCTTTGCAGGGTTCGACGTGACGGGCCTTTGCTCTCGGACTGAAAGTGTAGGCTGCACGTTCGAGGATGGCTCGAAGGGATTTATAGCCTCCTAGGTTGCTTGCTGGTTCGGGATGAACATAGGTAAGCGAACCGCTGCCTCGGATTACGTTTTTCTTTTCCTCCAGGATGACACCGATCGATTCCTGATTGAGGCCATTGCAGCTGATAACTGCTTTAGCTACCACATTGCTGATCTCGACCGCTGTTAGACCGAGGAGGGACTGCTGCAGAGCATCCTGGGTTTCCTTAGTAAGGCTTATATCGAGACCATTGGAACGCAGGTTCTCAAACTGAAGTTCTATCGAGTCTTCGATCTCGGATTCCTTCGGAAGATCAAGATCTATCTGCGTAACTTCCTTTTCGAGTGTTTTTAGCTCTGGAAAGTTCGGTCCTACAAACAGAATGGTGGCTTTCGTGGATTTCAGCTTCCAGGCGATCTCACGAAGTCGTCGAACCAGTAAAGGGTCTTCCTGCCCATATGGCGAGATATACGGTGCGTAGTCACACAGCAGGAAAATACCTGTCTTCTGCTCGCCTATGAATCCAAGAAGACTTTCGGGATCTTCCGTATCGCCGATCGTTTGAGGTGAGCCTAGTAGTCCTTCTTTCGGATCGACCACCTTCTGAAGACCGCTTGGGCGGCTCCAGAAATAGAGAGGCTTTTCCTTATGCCGATCCTGAAAGACGAGATCGACCAACGCCTCCCTTACGCGGTCTTCTTCGTAGGTATTGATAGCGACAAGCGGATATCGGGCTCTGATCCGGATATCGAGCTCGTGCAGGAACTTCCGGATGCTGTCGGCACCGGTTTCTAATTCAGACATTATTTGTTTACTGGAAACTGTTTAAGAGACGGATTGTGTGACGAGACGCCCGTTATGGCCATTTCGTCCATTGTTGCCGGTCGGTTTGGGTGCCTCGGTCATTCTTTCGACCTTCTGCATTTCTTCTCTTGATGCGATGCCGTTGTCGATTTTGAACCCTAGATTTGCTAAAGCCCTGCCAACAGCACTTGTTTCACCGTTCTCGATAAAGGATGTTGTGTTTACATATCCCTGCCCGCGGATCTCGAAGGCATGCCCTGTAGAGCTAGGTCCGGCATCATCTCGATTCCGATAAGCACTGGCTTTGATACATACAAATCCGCTGTCTTCGTTAAGCCTTATGATCTCGGTAACGATCCGGCCGTCCGGATACTTCTCATAGAACTCCGCTATGCGCGTATGAACTGGAATGTATTTGCTCAGGTCGAAGTTTGCCATTGGTGTATCGGGCCTCGTATCTCGTTGATCTAGAGTTCGAGAGCGGTTAGACGGTCTTCATCAAGCAGTTTCTTTGAATGAACGGATGTCATTCTCAAAAGATCGCTCAGAGCTGTTCGCATTTCTTCCGGTGAGCGCTGCTTCGCTTCCCGGCCCGCGGCGATCTGAAAGTCATCGACGCGTCCAGCCTTGGGATCGGCAATTGCGATCCACAGAAGATCTGGACGCCGAATGGAGCGCACGACTATCTCAGCACTGAGTTTGTACTGGGGATAATATCCTGTCTGGGCATCGCGCTCGCCCCGTGCGGGTTCGTCCGATCTTGCCATCTAAATACCGTTGCCAACAGTTCGCTCTTCTATTTTATAAGATTACGGGCTCTGCTGGAATTGAGCCCTCTCGAAAATAAGAAACTTTAGCCCCGGGTGAGAATTTTTTTGACCGCTCCAGTGTGTTCGCATGGCACAGGAACCCGTGGCGTGAATTGGATATAATCGGGTATCGAATCGGGTATAGGAGCTTAATACTGGCCTTGCTGAATCGGGTAGAACCGGGTAGAATTGGGTATGGAATCGGATATATTAACGCATATGAACGAACCAAAAATCTCGATTACGCAAGAATTTCTCGGCTTGATAGCCGAGATCGACGAATTCAAAGGGCAATGGGCGAGCCTGAAAAACTTGCCTCCGGACCGGCTTGGCCGGCTCCGGCAGGTTGCGACGATCGAAAGTATCGGTTCATCGACGAGGATCGAGGGGTCGAAATTGACCGACTCGGAAGTGGAAAAACTACTGGGAGCGATAAACATTACCTCATTCAAAAGCCGGGACGAGGAGGAGGTCGCAGGTTACGCGGAAACGATGGACATCGTCTTTCAGGCTCACCCGGAAATGTCAGTAACGGAGAACCACATAAAGCAACTCCACCAGATGCTCTTGCGGCACAGCACGAAGGATGAGCGGCACCGGGGGAATTACAAAACACTACCCAACAATGTGGTCGCGAAGGACAAGAACGGAGAAGTAGTTGGGATCATCTTTGAAACAGCAACGCCGTTCGACACGCCGCGCGAGATGGAGGATCTGGTGCACTGGGTCAACAAAGCGACCACGGAGAAGGCGTTGCACCCGTTACTGATCGTTGCGGTGTTCATCGTCGAATTCCTCGCGATCCATCCGTTTCAAGATGGGAATGGACGACTATCACGAATTCTTACGACACTAACGCTGCTTCGATTCGGATATCTATATGTGCCCTACGCATCATTGGAAAGCGTGATCGAGGATAATAAGGAGTTGTATTACCGAGGGCTGAGGAGAACCCAGATTTCACTCAAAAGCGACAAGCCTGACTGGGAGCCTTGGATCGGATTCTTCCTTCGCTGCCTAAAAAAGCAAAAGGACAATCTTTCGGTCAAGATCGAGAGGGAGAAAGTGCTAGACGACCGTCATCTCCCGGAACTCTCGGCAAGAGTGCTGGAACTCTTGCAGGAACATAAAAGGCTTACCATTTCCGAGCTCGTGGAAAGCACAGGCGCGAATCAAAACACGTTGAAAGTGCGTCTGCGGGAGTTGGTTGAGTCCGGCCGAATTGAACGCCATGGAAAGGCACGGGCGACCTGGTACGTCATGGGGACAGCCGGTGAATCTGCGAACTATGTCCTGTGATTTCGTAATCAAGTACAACTCCCTGATAGCCGATATCTCGGCATCAGAGTGTAAAGATCCATTCCAAGATCTCGTGGAGGCACTAGAAGGAGAATGGCTGCACTATTACAAAAAAATGACGCCGCGGGTCACGAATAACTCCGGCCAAGATATCAACGGATCTTGGCGAGAGTTGTCTTCCCGGTGCCTCTTTCACCCGTAATTAGGACATAATGCGGAACACTCGCGTAAAGAGCCACTTTTTCGTCCAAGATCGACGAGCCCTTGATTGGGATACTATCATTATGTTTATCGGTCATAAGGTAGATCTCTCCGTGCATACTTGGATTTGCAGTGCTCTATAGACTGCTATCGCAGTTCTTCCGTGGAGGAAAAGCCCGATTCACAACTTCGATATTTCAGCCTGCACAACTAAAAACCCTCAAAAACCGGAGAGGTTACCTTTTGGTCGCAATTATTTTTCGTGACTGAGAAATGTTACGGCGCGAACAATTCGTTTATCAGGGGCTCACCGTTCTGACCTCACGTAGTTTTTTCAGCGAATCGAGATCAGGTTCGATGAGCCACTCCGGCAGAGCCACAGGTTCTTGTCTAGTGAGTTCCTCTCTTTCGAACTTCAGCTCTGGGAGAAAAGAAATGCTTGTCGATTCCGGCGGGTTCAGAAACAATACCCTTTCGAGAGCGAGTCATGGCGACCCCTGCGGCAAGAGAAATCTTTTCCGGCCATGCTGTACGATATTAACGAGTCTCATTCCACGCAGCCGTCTGATCTGCTCGAAGGTGGATGGGCATAACCCTGTAAACAGATGTCCCTGAAAGCGGGTGTTTCGAACAGCGATATCACCGATAAGATTTACGCCGTTTTTTTCGAAGTCGGCCACCCGAAGCACATCGTTTGCTGTAGTCGTCAGGCTCGCACGAGGCCCGAAGTGTTGCCGAATGTCTCTCAGCCAGTCTTAAAATGTGTTTGCCTCCCTCGTTTTCAACCGGGCCGTTAAATTTTTCTTGACAAGAAATCAAAGCTGGATTATTTTGGTTGGAATCGTCCATAACCGCTTTGACTCCCGAAGCCCAGGCAACCTTGTAAAACAACAGCTTATTCCCGCACTGGGAATTCGATTTTTTTGGGAGATCGAAATGACCCTTTACCCGCACACCTTCTGCCTCGGGGGTAGAACTGCGCTCCAATTCGCAATAACTTCATCGATCGAGCCCGACTTTTGGACCGACTACGTTTTCACAAATAAACAAGCGACCGCGAAAACCCCTTCGTTTTTAGTAACCCCCGTTTTGAGGATCGCGGCCATCGCCTGACATTTGGAAAGGAGAATCTAAGTGATCGAATATTTTAGAAATCATATTTGGGCGGTTGTCGCCATTGGTTTGCTATCGCTCGGTGTATTAGGAGCCGGTTTGAAATTTCTGGAGCAGGATGCTGCAAAGCAGAATGTGCTGAAGGCGAAAGACCGTTCTTCACTTTCCGCGATCAATCCTTTCGTGACAAACCCTAGCCCGACACCGACTCCGCAGCTCGCGAAAGAGTATGTGTATGCAGGCTCACGGCTACTAGCAGTTGAAGATGCCGGAGCGAATGCCGCACCGCCTGCCGATCTTGCCGTGTGGCGACCATCGACGGGTGTCTGGTGGGTTCTTGGCGGGCCGGGTTCGCAGCAGATCTCTGCCGGTTGGGGCACAGCCGGCGATGTTCCGGTTCCGGGTGATTATGACGGTGACGGCAAGACTGATTTCGCGATCTTTCGGCCTTCGACGGGTGCCTGGTGGATCGTCCGTTCGTCCGATTCGACGACATTTACTTTGACGTTCGGACAAGACGACGACTTGCCCGTGGCCGCAGACTTTGACGGCGATGGCAAGAGCGATCAGGCGGTCTTTCGACAGGACACACCGACAACAGGCAACGCGACCTGGTACGTCAATCAAAGCTCCGGTGCGGGCGTCATCACGCAGCAGTTCGGGCTGAGTTCAGACAAACCGGCACCCGCAGATTTCGACGGCGACGGCAAAGCCGACATAAACGTCTGGCGAGATTCCAACTACACTTTTTACACGATCTTAAGCACAATCAGCTCGGTCGGCTCGGTAGTTCTCGGAAGCTCGGCAGGAACACCCGTCCCGGCGGACTACGACGGCGACGGCAAAGCAAATTACGCCAGGCTGAACGGCAACGAATGGCTGATCCTAAACGCCTCTTACACTTCTTCGTCCGCCGTCAACTGGCAGAACTCCGGCGACACGCCCGTCCACAACGACTACGACGGAGACGGCATTGTAGACATCGCCGTCTGGCGAGCCTCAAACGGCACCTGGTACATTCGCCAGTCCTCAAAACTCGGCATCAGCGGACAGACGCCAACAACCGGCAACCCGCACCCGAACGAACTTCGCCAAACCCAATGGGGAGTGAGCGGCGACATCCCGGTGCCATCTTTTTACCGTAGATAGGCGCTTAAGTGGACACACTTAATGGTGTTTAGTGCTTTTTGTCCAGTGACCAAACAGAAAGAGAATACTCATGAAAAAGATTGCAAGTATAAAAATTTCAGTACATAGGATTTTGGGGTTCCGATCATCAGTTAAAGCTGTAATTTTCGCTGGTCTGATCGTAACAATCGTGATGGTTACGAGTGCTCAGGAACTTACATCGCGACCGGATCGGGGATTTGGTGGCAAAGGCGGTTATCAGACTACTGAAATTGATGCCATAAGTCTGCAAAACGGAAGTGTAAACGTTTCCATTCCTCTTGCATCCCTTCCCCCGATGGCGGGCGGAAAACTTGGCTACACACTTACAGCAAATTACAACAGTAAGCTTTGGGATATGCATAGGAAAGAGGTTCGACCACCGGATCCGCCGGCAGGCTGCCCGACCAGTTATTCAACGGAGGAAGTTTGGTCTAACGAAACTAATGCGGGATGGAGGATCGGATCAGGCTACGAGTTGTTTTTTCGCGATGCAAATGATGACTATGATTATATTGAGCCAGATAGCGAGATCTGTTATGGGTATGAGTTTTATCACATGGCGGGAAGGTTCTTTAAGCCTATGCTGCGAACACCGGACGGAGCAGAACATGAGCTTAGGATCCAGGGATATTACGAGATGTACAGCGTATACGGCGAACGCGATCACATGAAGGGATACTACAAGCAGGAAGGTGGTTTACCAAACTTTCCAACCTTTGCGAATCCAGTGCGCTTTTACACGATTGATGGAAGCTATTTGACCGTTGAGTACACTCCGAACGCAACACCTACAAAGGTAAAGATCTATGCTAAGGACGGGACGCGGATCGAGCAATCAAGTGAGGGCGAAAGAACCACTGATCAGAATGGAAACTCAGTGTTAAAGGGTTTTAATTCCACATACGGTTATTTTTTTGCTCGTGACGAGCATACAAACCGAGAGATTCGCTGGTCGTCGATCACTCATAGCGGTTCGCTCGCGACAAAGATCGAATTCCAATCCGTTGGAGGAGAATGGCAGGAGACTATCGTTGTTTGGGGAACCACAAGTGTCAAAGGCAAGGTCTACGGAAAGACCGGATGGAATCCAAATGGAGGTGAGTTCGGACAAGGGGACATCTGTCATCATCAGGAAGTACTAACCCAAACTGATTTCACCGTCATTCGTGAGATCATTCTTCCTGAAACAGAATCAGAGATAACCCGTAAATACGAATTTGAGTATAATTCGGATTCAACCAGTCAGGAAGAAGAAGAAATAATGCAAACATGCGGGCTCGGAGCTGAACCGTGGGAATATGACCGCACTGTTTCGCACGGCTGGGGAGAGCTTAGCAGTATTGTAACGCCAGCCGGGGCGGAGATTAGCTATACCTATTCGAACGAAGGTACACACTCTTACCCTGGTTCCGTGCTATATCCGCCAGACGATACTATCGTTCGGAACTTTATCACAAAGAAAGAGCTTAGCCATGACGACGAAACGGATAGGTGGTTTTACATAGTCGATAATCCGAGTCCTCAATATGGTTCGACTGGCACCGTAATCAATCCGGACGGATCGGTGTATAAGGAGGTCTATAACGGTACCAACGCTTCTCATGCAGGTTTCGGCGGAACGGACGGGTTAGGTGGGCTTCAAGTTAGAACTATTAATTCCAATGGCGTCACTGTCGAGCGAAAATGGAAGGCACTTGGGGGAACCTTCGCGTCGGTCGGTGCCCCGACCCAGTTGACCGCGGTTAACACGGTGGTTGAGATCGAGTTTACTACTCTTTGGTCAGCCGATGGTCAAACACGTCTAAAAATGGCGGCGAAAAAATTCGAACATGATTTTAATGGTGAAGTAAAGAAAGTAACTGGGTATGATTGGTTCGACCCGAATACGGTCACATATTCAGGCGGGAACCAAAACGGAATTCCGCTTGGCATTCCGTCCGGGGCAACGATCCTTCGAGTCTCCGAAACGGACTACTATAACGAAGCGGCGAATGCTTCTTCAAGCAACGCCTATCAGAATCGCACGCTTGGAACCAACACCGTGATTTTGGGCAAACTAAAAGAATCACGAGTTGGAAGTTTGACGACGGTCAAAGCGAAGTCGCAATTCAGCTATGATGGGAATTCATACGGAACAGCTCCGGTTAAAGGAAACCTGACGAAATCGAGTGCTTGGGATGACGTAACGAGCTCTTGGATCGACACCCTTGTGACTTATACAACAAGGGGGAACGTTCAATTCGCGACCGATGCGAACGAAAATGTTACAAAGATAACGTATGGATCGATAAACGGCTACACCGATCTTTACCCGACCCAGACCGAGGTGGCATACGGAACTAGCATTGTCCGAACATCGACTGCAGTTTACGATTTCTACACTGGATTAACCACCAGCACAACAGACGAAGACAACGATCTTACTAACTCTGTCGAATACGACATTCTCGGTCGCCCGGTCAAAATAATGACGGCAGATGGCACTGATCTCGAAAGCTGGACAACAACGGAGTATAGCGATTCTAACCGGAGAATCATTGTTCGGTCTGATCTGGAATCTGTAGACGATGGAAGAAAGATCGCAATCGAGCATTATGATCAGCTAGGACGCGTGCGCCTTTCAAGAATGATCGAAAATTCTGACACCGAAAGCCCCTACAATGAGCAACATGGTATCAAGGTTGAAACACTATACAAGTATCACGACACAACTCCCACGGTGCACGATGATCCGGAAAATACTCTCGGAACCTATGTCCTCACATCGAATCCGTTTCGTGCAGCGACGGCATCAGCCGCAACAGCCGAACCGGAAATGGGCTGGACGCTCAACTATGCAGTGAACACTGGCCGGCATAGCGAAGTGACCACATATTCAGGTGCTGCATTGCCTGTAGCATTTGGCGGATCGAACACAAACTCCACCGGCATCGTCCGCACCGACATTGATGCGGATAGAACGCTTGTGACGGATCAAGCCGGGAAGAGCCGTATCAGCAAAACAAATGCTCTTGGGCAATTGAAAGAGGTCTGGGAGATACTCGCCGCAAGCGAGACTGGTTCGGAGAACGTCGCATTCCCGACCACCTCGATCGCGCACGGATTCAAGACCACCTATGACTACGACACGCTCAACAACCTGACAACGGTAAATCAGGGCTCTCAGACGCGCACTTTCACTTACAGCAGCCTTTCTAGGTTATTAGCCGCGACGAACCCCGAATCGGGGACGATCAGCTACCAATACGATCTGAACGGAAATCTGACGCAGAAGGATGACGCTCGCGGAGTAAGGACCAACTATGTACACGACGTGTTGAATCGGGTAACGAACCGTAATTATTCTACTCCTTCGGGAACCCCACAAAACTATCAGACGACACAGAACGTCGTGTACAACTACAAGACGACCGCGCCCGGACTCGGCAATCTGACAAAGGTAGAATCTTCCGTCTCGACAACCGAATACACCTCGTTCGACATCTTAGGACGTGTGACGGGGCATAAGCAGACTACCGACGGCGAGGATTACGTGACTAATTACGCGTATAATCTATCTGGGGCGTTGGTTGAACAGACCTACCCGAGCGGAAGAAAGGTGAAGAACGTGCTCGACAACAACGGAGATCTTTCGATGACGCAGAGTGCAAGGTGTTTGGACTCGACGCCCGGAACGAACGCGACCTGCACATCGCAAGCGGGTCTTTGGAACTACGCAAAGAACTTCACCTACAACGCCGCCGGAGCGGTAACGAGCATGCAGCTCGGAAACAATCGATGGGAATCGACGCAGTTCAATTCCAGATTACAGCCGACGCAGATCGGTCTCGGCCTAACACCGGGAGCTACAAATCTGCTGAAACTCGATTACAGCTACGGCACGACCGCGAACAACGGCAATGTGGTCTCGCAAACGATCACGGTCCCCACGGTCGGGCAGACTCCCGCGTTTACGGCGGTACAGAACTACACATACGACAGCCTGAACCGGCTCAAGTCCGCCGATGAGAAGCCGCTTGGGTGGACAGACTGTACGAGCGATCCGACGAAGTGCTGGCAGCAGGTCTTCACCTTCGACCGACACGGCAACCGGAATTTCGATGAAGATGATACGACGACACTTCCAAAGGAATGCAATGGCAACACAGAGGTTTGCGAAGCGATCCGGCCGATCGTTAATCCTTCGGTGAACACTTCGGATAATCGCTTGAATGGTTACACGTTCGATGCTGCGGGCAACACTGGGCGCGATGCTCAAAATCGCGAATTCACCTACGACGCCGAGAACAAACAGGTCAAGGTGGAAACTGTTGATGGGAACGGCGACCCGATCGCAACCATCGGCGAGTATTTTTATGACGGCGACGGAAAAAGGATTAAGAAGGTCGTCCCATCGGAAGATGAAGTGACGGTGTTTGTTTACAACGCATCCGGCCAGCTTGTCGCCGAGTATTCAACCGAGATCTCGCAAACGCCAAAGGTCAGTTACACCACCGCCGACCACCTCGGATCCCCACGCATCCTAACCGACGAAAACGGCGGCATCATCTCCCGCCGCGACTTCCACCCCTTCGGCGAGGAAGTTTTCACATCCGAACGCTCAACAGTCCTCGGCTACCAACCCGACGATGTGAGACAAAAATTCACAACATATGAACGCGACGGTGAAACAGATTTAGATTTTGCCCAAGCCAGAATGCACAATTTTACTTTGGGAAGATTTAACTCACCTGATCCGCTGTATTTTCAGGTAATAATGGTATTGGACCCACAGT
The DNA here is from genome assembly GCA_041745615.1 of Pyrinomonadaceae bacterium. GTDB lineage: Bacteria > Acidobacteriota > Blastocatellia > Pyrinomonadales > Pyrinomonadaceae > OLB17. Next base: position 59,544 of record JBGTIP010000023.1, read on the forward strand.
TCTTCAATCTCTTTTCGTATGTAAGAAACAATCCCCTCAGACTAGTCGATCCAACGGGGGAATCAGTTCGGATTCGGGGGGCAAATACTATAAGCGCACTGCATGAAATGGTTGGCGGCGAGGAAGAGTTCGAAAAGTACTTCATAGTCGACGGTGACAGTGTTTGGGTGAGGGATGGTGTGGATTTAAGCGAAGCCAATGAAGGTGTGCAAAACCTTGCAGGATTGGTCAATGCTCCAGAACTTTACCTTTTTTACTATGGAAACGACTTTGGTGAAATACAGGATTTGTTTGAAGGGGCTACGGACGATCGGGGCCGCCTTACTTCTGAAGGAAGAATCCTGCAACGTAGATTTGAGGGACGACTTCCGGGTCGGGCACCTCATCTTGGTTATATCACTGCGGTTCGTGGACGACCGGGCGCATATGCACAACCAACGAGTGATTCACTTATATTTGCAATTGTTGCTCTCAATTCTGACATTCCAATGGTCCAAACAGGTATTGATTTCAATTTTCGCGAAGAGTTCGCTGGCGGCGGCGGCATTGTCGCTCTTGGAAGTCAGATGAGTGGAGTTGGACAACGTGTTCGTGCCGCAAGCTTTTTCATTCATGAAGGAGCTGAAGCCCAGATATTTAAGCGTATAGGATTTACGCATCCAATTTTGGATCCAGATGGGAGAAAACGGTGGGCATATAAGAGCGCCCATAGTGAGGCAATGAGAATTGAAGAGAGGATAGGAATCAACATTGGTTTAGTTGGTGGTTTTTCCGGAGGAATCCTAGGTCGGGGGAATCAGTAAAATGGAATCGTCCGTTGTAATTCCAAAAGGGAGATGATGATGTCAAAACGCTATCTAGTCGGGTTTGTTTCAACTAGTTTCATACTTTGTGTGATTACATTGGTTGGAGTTGGTCAGGTGAAACAGGTTAAAGAAATCTGGGTAACAAAAGTACATGTAGAAACCAGCAACCGGCTACAGATCACAATCGACACGGAAAAAAGTGAATTTAAAGTAGGCGAGAATATTGCGATCAGTATAACGATAAAAAATAATAGTGATAAGTCGATATATCTTGTGACAAAAGAGTCACCCGGAATTTTCAATAACAGAGGAGACGTTCTAGTTGAATCTCCAATGCCGATCCCGGAAGAAGATCACATTGTGGATTGTGGCTATTTCTTTCATCAAATTGTCTCGGGTGGTAGTTATAAGGGGCAGGTAATGATCTTGGGAAGTATGGTTCAAAACGAGCGAGACCTTCGTATAGAAATGGGATTGGGGTTTATTGATAACAAAACGGTAACAGATCTTAAATCAGAACCATGTGAAGATCCGATGAAGTTACGTAGTTTACTGTTCAAGCAGCTCGAAGTTGTTGGAATCGGCGATTTGAGAGTTCTGCTGACCCATTCTCGATAAAGAAAAGTCATTGAGTTAGGATAGCGATGGATCGCCTAGCGGAATGATTCACCGAAGACGATTAGATAAACCTTATCGGGTGTAAATTGGATACATTGGAATGTGAGTCGCTTTTCCGAGTTAGAAAGCGATTTCACTGGGTAATGGTTATGCCTCCAACGATTCAGGTAACACAATAGACGATCCGCACAGCCGCAACTTCACCTACGACGTGGAGAATAAGCAGTTTGAGGTGCAAGACAGCCAGCAGAACGTGATCGGGCAGTACCGCTATAATGGAGACGGGAAAAGGATAAAGAAGTTCGTGCCGCGACAGATGAAGTGACGGTATTTGTTTACAACGCATCCGGCCAGCTTGTCGCCGAGTATTCAACCGAGATCTCGCAGGCTCCAAAGGTCAGCTACACAACCGACGACCACCTCGGCAGCCCGCGAATCCTCACGGACGAAACTGGCGCCACCATCTCCGCCGCGATTTTCATCAGTGGGTTTACGATGGGAGAGCTTTCCACTCGAGAATTCTCTCCAGATTAAGATAAACGATTGACGCTTTCTGCCTCAGGCTCAATAAGCCACTCCGGCAGGGCCACAGGTTCTTGTTTAGTGAGTTCTTCAGTACCGACGTTAAGTTCAGGGAGAAAGCAAATGCTTGTCGATTCCGGCGGATACAAGGACAATACCCGTTCGAGAGCAAACCAGGGGGACTCCTGTCGTAGAAAGAATCTTTGCCGGCCGTGCTGCACGATATTGACGAGTCCCATGCCACGCAGTTCTCTGATCTGCTCGTATGTTGAAGGACAGATCTCTGTAAGCATATGTCCCTGGAACCGCGACGATCGCACCGTGATTTCTCCGATCAGGTTGACGCTGTTCTTCTCAAAATCCACGACTCGCAATACTTCATTTGCTGTTGTAGGAATATTTGACCGCAGTCCAAAGTGCTGACGGATATCTCTGAGCCATTCTTGCGATATCTTCACGCCAACAAGCCTTTTACCTTCGTCGGTGGTTGTTCGAACGATATTCAGCACGTCGTGGTTTAGAGTTTTCAGGTACTTCCATATGGGAAGCAATGCACCGCTAAGGATATGGACGGTCCTGTTCTCAAATGCGGGTATCTTGTTCTCCTCCTTGATCCACCAATCTTCCGCCTTGGTTTTTGAAACGATCCGATACCGTTGATTTAATTCGCGCTCCCGCAAATATGCGACGTTGCGTCCGACAGGCTTTGTATTCGAAAACATCTGATATCGTTCACCGGTTTCCGGATCGGTATGCGATAAAGTTCTTCGAACCGCTACAAACGATCCGTCTCGCCGGTCCTGATAGAACTGATGTATCTCGCTGGCCGCCATGTCCCGATATCTAGCTGGTGTCGTCGCGACTTTAAGCTCCAACTTGTAATAGACAGTCTTGGCTCCGGTAAGGGGATCTGAGTTAAGCATCTGCGGCGATCCCGAGATGGCTACTGACATCGCTTTCAGGTCTTCCATTCCGTCATCGAGTTTTCCTTTCTGCTTTAGATATTCGATGGTCTCAAGGAACGTTGAGTAGAAGTAATCAAAAAGTGCATTCTGCCGATCGACTTCTAACGAAAGAAGTCTATTGAGGAAACGCGGAATATTCGTTTTCTCGCTGTCAGGAACTTCTTCAGTTCCGTCGATAGTCTTCACAAGGCCCATATCTCTGAGAACTTGTTTCGGATCATCGAGTCCCTCGATCTCCCGGCCTCTCAT
>JBGTIP010000024.1:0-14665 GCA_041745615.1 Pyrinomonadaceae bacterium
CGACAGGGGCTTGTATAGATCTTTGAGTGCACGTCGGGCTTTTGTATGGTGAGCTCGTTAACAAAACTATACAAAAACAAATGCTAATCAAGAATTAGCTCTTGCTGCCTAATTAACTTTAGCTACAGCAATGTCTTGCCGAAAGTCCGCCTGATGCGACCGGTTAAGGCATAACTCAGTTCAGGCTCGGGCGCGTTCACCACCTGCGAACGCGGCTTAAAGTTAGCCAGGTTAGCCGTCCAAGAGGTCTTGTCAGTTCATCTGCTCTTTGACGACGAAAATAAAGTGAACTGACTAAACGTGTAGATCGCACTGGTCGCAACCTTTGGATGCGGGTTCGATTCCCGCCGCCTCCACCATCTTTTATTTCTTCACATAGTCGCATCGTGCCTGTACTGACGTGCGGGTGGCGACAGTTAGAGCGCCATTCAAAATTCAACCCACCAACGATCACCGATCTTCCCAGACCCCCTGTTTTTGTACCAGCTTGGGACACGACAAAAATCATAACCGCTTGTTATGGTTACACTTACCGATTTAGCCGGTGTACCACCGTTTTTTGGTAGGTGTATGACGATGTATTACAAGCGATCCACCTTTCAGCTTTCCTCCCCCTCCCGGACGATCATCCATCACACCATCAACGATCATAAATTTTCAAACATCTTACGCAGCCGAAACTGCGCAGCAGGGTATGATACCAGATGTTGCACCGCAGGGCAATAGAATTATGCATGCAACAAACGAGCATCGAGGACCGCAGAGAATTCACTTTTTCAGCCTACCCCTCGCTTCCATAGGAAGCGGGCCGCTCACCTCGCGAGCCGAGCAGCGGAGTCACATAATTGGTGATCCGAAGCAGCGTTCAGCTGTTTGATTTGTACTCGACCGTACGGAAATAAAATGTGGTTGTGGCATGCTAAAGTATGCGGTTGGGCGCATTCCTAGGAGCCGTAAAGAACCTATTGTACGGTAAATCAGCTATCCGGCGGGACCAATCAGATGATGGCAATTCGCTGCGATTGAAAGGTCGGGTCTGGACGGCTGTCAAATACTTTGCTGTATTCGCCACGCTAATGGGGATCGGCGGCTTCCTTCTCACAGCTTCGGGTATTGTTCCCATCAAAGCGAGTTCCGGTCATTGGGAAGTCACCCGCTGGTTTCTTCAGTTCTCAAAGCAGCGCTCGGTTGCTACCCATACTATCGGGACGGACGTGCCGCGGCTCGACGATGCGCGGCTGATCCTCAAGGGGGCCGGAGCGTTCGAGACCAATTGCCTTGCATGTCACGGAAGCCCGGCCGCTCCGGCTTCGCGCGTCGTTCAGCAGATGACACCGAGGCCGCCATACCTGCCGTCGACCCTTCACAGATGGAATGACGCGGAGCTTTTCTACATCGTCAAACACGGCATCAAGTTTACGGGAATGCCTGCGTGGCCGGCACAGCAGCGCGACGACGAAGTGTGGGCCGTGGTGGCGTTCATTCGCCTACTTCCGGGCATTGATGCAGCCGAATACCGGCGGCTCGTACACGGCGACGACGGTGACCCGGCCGCGAACGCCGAGCCGCTAAGCCGCCTCATGGTACCCACGGAAATGCCTCGAACGATAGAAAGCTGTGCGCTTTGCCACGGAGCGGATGGGCTGGGCCGCGGCACGGGCGCGTTTCCTAAGCTTGCAGGCCAAAGTTCAGAGTACTTGTATCAGTCCCTCGTGGCTTACGCGCGAAATGACCGCAACAGCGGCTTGATGGGGCCGATCGCCGCGGGCCTAAGCGATCAGGAGATGCGTGAGTTGGCCCGCTATTATGCGGACCTTGAGGCCCCACGGCAGATCGATCCGGCCGCGGAAGATGCAGCGGCGGTCGAGCGCGGGCGGATGATCGCGCTCGACGGCATTCGTGAACACCGCATACAGTCCTGTGCTTCCTGTCACGGGCCCAGCGCGTTGGCACGAAACCCCGTTCATCCTGATCTGGCCGGCCAATATCCCGACTATCTCTCGCTGCAGCTCCAACTCTTCAAAAAGGATATACGCGGCGGCGAGGGGTACGCTGAGATCATGCATCAGGTCACCGGCCGGAAATCCGATCAGCAGGTGCGCTCCATGGTCATGCGTCAGGTCGCCATACGTCTCTCCGCTCAGCAGGTCCGCGACGTGTCGTCGTATTACTCGTCGCTCCCGCCCGTGCCACGTGATTGAGTGATTACAAGCCTCTATTACGATGTCGTCGATGTTCGTGGCCCCTTGACTAGATCCCTTTTCTTTTACCATCTCTACATCAGGTCATCGACCTGGCCGATCGGGGTGATGCAGTTTTGACCTGCTAACGGAAAGAAGTACGTTGTGAGGTGAATTGAGCCCCGCTAACTCTTTTTTCAGCCTACCCGAATCCTTCGGATCAATCCTGAGGCACACAGCTCATCCCAAGTAATTCGATCATTGCCGACAGACCTCAAGCGAGGCGCCTAAAGTTTTTCTAAATTTTATTCAAGTATTTTTTTGAGAGTGCCCCTTTTTCACTTCGAATCTCGTTTACACAATTAGAAGGACAAATTTTCAAGAGTGTTTTCGCTAGTGAATTCGTGTTGAGGGCAGCACGGCTATAGCACGAACCGCAATTTGAAGAGGACGCTGGCAATGTGTCGACGAGCATAGCATGCTACCGACCATTAGAAATTTCCCAATTAGTAAACGAGAAAATAGGAGAAAAAACATGAAAAGCATTATGAAGCACAATCGCATCGCGACGGCCTTGATCGCCGTTCTTATGCTGACTTTGAGCGTGGTGGTTTACGCGCAGGTCAGTCGCCCGTTTCGCAACGGCACGGTCTGGAACATCGGCTTTATCCAAATGAAGCCGGGAATGGAAACAGCTTATCTGAACTACATCGCTACCGATTGGAAGCGCAGCCAGGAAGCCCTCAGGAAAGACGGGCAGATCATTTCGTATAAAGTCATCACCACCGAAGCTCACGGCAGGGATGATTGGAACATTATGCTGATGACCGAATATAAGGACCTGGCAACGATGGAGGCCAATCAAGCCAAAGAAGACAATCTCATGCAGGCTGTGATCGGCACGGACGAAAAGCAGATGCAGGGTTATCGAGATCGTCTGCAGATCCGCGAAGTTCTAGAAGGGCGAACGGGACGCGAGATCGTTTTGGAGCCGCGGCGTTAAGGATCCGCGGAAGCACACGGAGTGAGTGACTTGTTTGACCTTACTCCGTGGGGCTTCCGCCTAAAGAGATATTAAAGGAGAAAAAAATGACTGAGCAGGAAAGAAACTTTTCTCGCCGCCAGATGTTGAAGATCGGATTGGGTTTCGGCGGTTTGGCTATCTTGGGCGGCACCGGTTTTGCCCAAACAGCAGAAAGAATCGCTACGCCGGAAGTTGCAATGGGCCCGTTTTATCCGATGTTGAAACCTCTGGATAAAGATGCGGACCTTACCTCGATCAAAGGAAGAAAAGGCGTTGCCGCCGGCACGATAGTTCATGTTGTAGGACGGGTCCTGGATGTGAAAGGGAATCCCGTCAAGATGGCAAAGATCGAGATCTGGCAGGCGAATACCTACGGCCGTTACTCGCATCCATCAGATCCGAATACAGCTCAGCTAGACCCGAATTTCGAAGGGTTTGCAGTTTTGAATACGGACGACGACGGCCGCTATCGATTCAAGACGATCAAACCGGGAGCGTATCCCGCCACTCCGACCTGGCAGCGTCCGCCGCATATTCATATTGAAGTCGAGGGCAAAGCCAACCGGCTCGTCTCGCAGATGTTTTTCCCCGACGAACCGCTCAATGAGAAAGACTCGCTCTTTTTGGATCTACGCGACCAGTCCGCGAGAAACTCCGCGGCTGTTATTGCTCAAAAAATGCCGCCGACAAAAGAGATCGAAAAAGGTGCGATGCTGCTTAATTGGGATGTGGTGTTGATCAACGGTTGATCATCGCTGAAAACGGCCCGTATTTCAGATGTCTTTACATTGGACAGGTTGATTGAGGAGAAAATTGGTGGAAGCTGTTGAGCATATTGTCGCGACACGTCCTGCGGAGAGCGGAAAGCTATTAAAGACCTTGGGCGTCGGCTTCGGATTGGCGGTCGGTGTCGGCGGGACGATCGGTGTCGGAATTCTGCGAAATCCCGGTGGTGTCGCAGAACAGCTGGGTTCGTTTTGGCTGATTATGCTGGCTTGGACCCTCGGCGGCGTTTACTGCCTGCTTGCTGCAAATTATCTCGCAGAACTGGCCACCATGGTTCCCAAAACGGGCGGGTTCTATGTGTACGCCGAACACGCATTCGGCCGTTATGGCGGTTTTGTCGTCGGCTGGAGCGACTGGCTGAATAATACGATGGGACTTTCGTTTATCAGCATCGTTTTCGGCGAATACGCTGCCAAACTGTTTGCTCCGGATCTCTCCGGAGGCAGGGTGATGTTCAGCGTTTCAATTTTGCTCGTGATGATGAGTCTGAATCTGATTGGCGTGCGTACCGGAAGCGAAACGCAAAAGTTCACGAGCGCTCTGAAAGCAATTGCTCTGCTCGGATTTGTTGCTGCTTGTTTGATCTTGGGCGGCCGGCAAAACCCGGCAGGAGCGGTTCAGTCAACCATATCGCCGATCGCTTTTTCGTCCTCCTTGGTGGCCTTTATTCTGGCATTCCAGCTAGTACTTTCTACTTACGACGGATGGTATGGATCGATCTATTTTTCCGAAGAGAACACAAACCCCTCGAAAAATATACCGCGAGCGATGTTCGGCGGAATTGCTTCGATCATCGCAATCTACTTGCTGGTTAATCTTGCACTATGGTACGTGCTGCCGATGTCGCAACTTGCGGGCTCCAAATTCGCTGCTGGTGATGCGATGAGCCTGATGTTCGGGGAGAGAAGTGGTCAGATCGTAACGATCCTCGCCCTGCTGTCACTCATCGGGATCATCAATGCCATAATGATGATGGGGCCGCGAATCATGTTCGCACTGGGACGCGATGGACTGTTTACGGCGAAGGCCGCCAGCGTCAATAAAGGCGGTACGCCGGTTTTCGCTCTGATAACGACGGCTTTGTGTTCCATCGTCTTATCGTCAGTCGGGACATTCGAACTGCTTCTGGGAATCGGGCAATTCTTTCTGGTCGTCATCACGATCTTATTGATCATTTCATTATTCATTCTGCGCCGCCGCGAGCCTGATGTCCGGCGCCCGTTTCGCGCCTGGGGCCATCCATTTGCGCCGTTGCTAATGCTTGTCTTCGCGGTGCTTCTGTTTTTCGGGTACACCATCAGCAATCCGTATCCGAGCCTGTACGCGATCGCGTTGCTGGCGGCAAGTTACCCGCTCTATCGTTTCATAGGGAAAAAATCGTTAGAACCTCAGATTTAACGAGCAGACCAAAAAAGGAGAAAAATAATGAGTCAGAACAATGGATCGAAAGGGCGATTGGACGGTAAAGTCGCCATCATTACCGGAGCCACAGGAGGCATCGGCGAGGCGACTTCCAAACGGTTTCTCGGGGAAGGTGCGAGCGTAATGCTCGTCGGGCGTTCCGCCGACAAACTTGACGAAACATGCGAGCGCCTGGGCGCAAACGGAAAACTCGAATGCTTTGTCGCCGATGCCGCTGATGAAGAAGCGACGGCGGCATCGGTTGCGGCGGCGGTCGAAGCGTTCGGCGGCGTGGATATCTTATTGGCAAACGCCGGAACGGAAGGCAATTTCGCGCCGATCGAAAATTTGACGCTTGCTGAATTTGAAAGCGTTCTGCGCACCAACGTCATCGGCGTTTGGCTCTCGATGAAATATGCGGTCGGGCCGATGAAAAAACGCGGCGGCGGGTCGATGATCGCCCTCTCCTCGATTGCCGGAATGATCGGAGCGCCGACGATGGCTCCGTATATCGCCAGCAAACACGCCGTTTTCGGCCTGGTCAAAACCGCGGCGCTCGAACTAGCCGAGTCCAAGATCCGCGTCAACGCCATTGGTCCGGGCCCGATCGATAATCGAATGATACGCTCGCTTGAATCGCAATTCAGTCCTGAAGACGCGGCGGCGGGTCACGACTTCATCATGTCAAAAATACCGATGGGGCGTTACGGCACAAACGAAGAAGTCGCCAATCTCGCACTGTTTCTGGCGGGCAACGAATCAACTTACTGCACCGGCGGAATTCATATGATAGACGGCGGATGGATCGCTGCATAATTCAATAGTTTGAGAATAAGGAGAACGACAAAATGAACGAACAGGAAAATACAAAAATAGTGCAAAAAGCATATCAGCTCTTTAAAAACGGCGACGAATCGTTTTTGAAACAGTTTTCGGATGATATTTCGTGGGAACTGCCGGAGATGGAAAACGTGCCGTATGCCGGAAAGTTTAAGGGGATCGAAAGGGTCACGGACTTTTTTTCCCGTCTCGATGAAGCCGAGGAAAATCTGATCCACAATCCGACGGAATTTATCGCAAATGGCGATAAAGTGATCGTATTGGGAGATATGAAGTGGAGAGTCAAAGCCACGAACAAAGAATATGCTTCCGATTTCGTTCATGTTTTGACAGTCAAGGAGGGCAGGATCAACAGCTTCCAGGAATATATTGATACTGCTGTCAGAATCAATGCACATACCGCTGCGAAAGCTGCATAACGGATCGGGCAACAGAATAGAGATGACGACGATTAAAGAGAGAAAAAAAGCAAATAAAATAAAAGGAGAAAAATTATGGCAAATTATATGATCTGTCGACACGGCGTTGAGGATTTTTCGGCTTTCAAAACGGTTTACGACGCGCACGCGCCGATTCGCACGGCGGCGGGACTGACGGAAAAGCACCTGCTTCAAGATGCGGACGACGCAAATATGGTGACGTTTATGTTCGAAGCGGAAGACCTGAAGCGGGCAGAGGACTTTTCCAATTCGGACGACCTGCGTGAAGCTATGCAGCGTGCGGGAGTCGTCGGCAAACCGGATATGTATTTTGTCCAAGGATGAGAATAATCTGACGAAGCGGGGGCGTGTCTAGCGCCCTGCGTCGTCCTTTTATGATGTTCAAATACGTAAGGAGAACAAGAAATGAACGAACAAGAGAACATATCTAACACAACGGGAAATCGCCCGACGAAGTTAGCTCATATTGTTTATCGCACACGCCGTTTCGAAGAGATGCTGGAGTGGTATAAAACCGTGTTCGATGCCCGGATCCAATACCAAAATCCGGCACTCGCGTTTATGACATACGATGATGAACACCACCGTCTTCTGCTTGCGGACATGTCCGTACTCCACCCGGACGGTAGTGAGAAGGATAACAGCAGTGAGATCGGCGTCGACCACGTTGCATACACCTACGCTTCTCTCAGTGATCTTTTTGAGGGTTATGTAAGACTCAAAGCAGAAGGGATCAATCCCTACTGGTGCATCCATCATGGAATTACGATCTCGATGTATTACGCCGACCCCGACGGCAACCAGATGGAGTTTCAGGTGGACTGCTTCGACACGAGTGCAGGGGCGAATGAATTTTTCAGCGAAAAATGGGATGCGAATCCCGTCGGAGTCGAATTTGATGCGGAAGACTGGTTGGCAAAAATGCGTGCAGGAATGTCGGACTCAGAATTTTTTGAACGCAAAGTTCATGAACCAATATCACCGATCCGAGGACGTTTAGCAGAGTTTGTGTAAATAGGAGAACAAAATAATGAAAACAATAATGATGATAATGATGATCGCGATATGTGTATCATCCGCTGCTTTCGGTCAAACACAAATGTCGAAAGATCCAAAAGTCGAAGCGCAGATCATCGCGCTGGAAAAAGCGGGCTGGGAAGCGTGGAAAAATAAAGATGCGGCCTGGTATCAAACCAATCTTGCCGCCGACGTTATGCACGTCAGCGGTAGCGGGGTTGCTAATAAAGCCCAACTCATCAGCAGCCTCGCCGATTGCGACGTCAAAAGCGTTGCACTCAGCGATTTCAAGCTGCTCATGATCACCAAGGATTCGGCGCTGATAACTTTTGTCGGCCGCCAGGAAGCCGTGTGCGGGGGAAAACCTCAGCCGGCAATCGTTCGAGCGTCAGCTGCCTATGCTAAACGTGGTGGAAAATGGCTGAATGTTTTCTACACCGAAGTCCCGGCGTCTGAATAAGACCGGCCCAAGCCGCGGAGGATAACTGTCTTCCCGCGGCCTTAGTTTGTTATTGATCGATACTCTAAGGAGACATTTATGAACACGACAGCAGTATTGGAACATGACGGCATTTATCAAGCCATCAATTTTTACATCGACGGGCTACGCGAAGGCAGCGTCGATACTCTGAAACAGGCATTTCACGCGGACGCAACGATGTGCGGCTATCTCGGTGAAACGATGATGATCGTGCCGATACAGGGGCTCTACGATTTTGTCTCTTCGCACGACGCACCGGCCACGACCGGTGAGCCTTTCGAAGCTTCGGTCGCCTCTATCGAAGTTGCGGGCAGCGTAGCATCGGTCCGAATAATGGAGAGGTCGTATCAGGGATTCAATTTCACGACCTTCTTTCACCTTCTGAAGATCGAAGGCAGGTGGTGGATCGTGGGCAAAGTCTTCAACGTTGATTCGGATTCACAAAGTTAGCCAGTATTCTCGGAATGTCAGGATATCAAACAATGAAAATCAAATCGCCTCGTATTCTTCTCGTGTTGCTTACTGTAGGGCTGATATGTTCCGCCTTTGCGAGTAATTCGAGATATTTTGCACAAACCGGCGCAGGCTCAAAAGCAAACTGCCGGGCAGCCGATTTTCCGAGTTTCACATTTAGCGAATCAAATATCTTTCCGCGCGATAAACCGCTTCGCCGGCCGGAAGACGGCAAAGCGCTTGCCGATGGGCGCATCATCGTCGGCGATGAAGAATTCGGTTTGAGGATTATCGAAAAAGACGGAAAAAGCCGCCCGTTCGGAAAATTTAAGGAAGCCGGATGGATCCACGATCCGCCCACGCGGCCAGCCGGTCCGAACGGTATGTTTCTCGAAAGCGACGAGCGCCATTTACTTTTAACCGACATTTATACTGGAAGAATTTACAGGGTTGACACGAAATCCGAAGAAACGAAGATGATCTACGATCATCCGTTCGGCGTCAACAGTGTCGTTCGTGACAGCAAGGGGACGATCTGGTTTACGCAGTCGGCGAAAAACACGGAAGAGAGCGGTCCGGGAGAAATGTGGAGCGCGGTTGATCGCCCCGTTAATTCGGGGGCGGTTTTTTATTTGCTCGGTTCGGGAAACGAGGTCAAAGCTCCGGCAATTGAAGCGGCGAAGAACATTTATTTCGCGAACGGGATTGCCCTCGGTAAAACGGAAAAATATCTATACGTTGCCGAAACGATGATGGACCGCGTGCTGCGCTATGAAATAGACGCGAGCAGAGGAGCTTTGATAAATCGGGAAACATATCAATCCGTTATGACACCCGATAACATCGGGTTTGATAAAGACGGTAATCTCTGGATCGCCTCGCCGATCAGCAACAAAGTCTTTGCCGTTGACAAAAAATGCCGCAGCCTCCACACGGTATTTTCCGCCCCGTCCGAAACCAACGCCAAGATTCAGGACGAATGGATCGAACGCAGTCATCTCGGCAGACCTCTGCTCGAACTCTTCTCGCCGGATCTGTGGAAACCGCTTCCCGGCGCGGTGACCGGAATGTTCTGGTCGCGGGATCATAAAACTTTCTATGTGACGGGACTCGGAAACGCCGTCTTGAAATTTGAATGATGTGGCAGGCCTAAAATGAGTCAGGTATTTTCAGGGGGCTTGACGCTAAAAATCACCGGGCGCGCACTGGAGGCAGGTGAGGCCCTCTGAGCGCCACATGTCTACTACGCGGCTGCGGTCTTCTACCACAAAGAGGACCTCGTTTTTGTCTATACCTCGGAGCATATCGCGTTTGGCTTCGACATCGCTTCGCATATCGTCATCGGCACGCAGGCGGATCTCGTGATAGCGAACACCCTCCCGCTCCATCCACCTTACGGTCTCTGCCCGGTGCCGCTCATTGCGGCCCGAGCAGAGAATTATGTACACCCCGGCGTCGTAGAGGACATTGCATAGCCTGACGATCGAATGGGCGGCTTTGTCCTGGCTCATTCCGCGAAAGAAAGCGTTCCAGTTTTTAGGCTTGGCGCGAACGTGGTGCTCACGGGCGGAAATGTCGGCGAGGGTTCCGTCGATGTCGAAGATGGCTATTTCCTTCACGAGGTTGATTGTATAAGTCCCGATCCCGGGCTGCGGTAATCTGCGATACCAATGCGTGGGGCGGACTACGCATCCTGATCAAATGCGATATAGTTTCTCTTTCTGTATTTGTGATGAAAGACTTACCTATCGGAATATTCGACTCAGGCGTCGGGGGGCTTACCGTATATCGGGCGCTTCATGACAGGCTGCCGAACGAGCATTTTATATATCTGGGTGACACGGCCCGGGTGCCTTACGGCACCAAATCGTTGGCAACGGTCGAGCGATACGCGGTCGAGAATTCGCAATTCCTGGCGTCGCTCGGAATCAAGATGCTGGTCGTCGCGTGCAATACGGCATCGGCACTGGCGCTGCCGGCCATTCGTTCGCAGATCGGGATAGACGTCGTCGGCGTGATCGGGCCCGGGGGCCGAAAAGCGGTCGAGATCGCAAAGTGCGAAAGCCCGCGGATCGGTGTCATAGCCACCGAAGCGACGGTGGCGAGCGATGCTTACGCGGCCGCGATACGTAAGGCGTGCGATTCGGCCGAGGTGTTCCAGGCTGCTTGCCCACTCTTTGTGCCGCTGGCCGAAGAAGGGTGGACCGCCGAACCGGAAACCCGTTCGATCGCTGAGCGTTATCTGGCGCCGATTCGGGAATTCGCTCCCGATACCGTGGTGCTCGGCTGCACGCACTACCCAATTCTTAGAGAGGTGATTCAACGAACGCTGGGCGAGGATGTTAAGCTAATTGATTCGGGTGAAGCGACCGCCGAAGAGGTTGCGATGCAGCTGGAGATAATGGAGCTATCCAATCCGAATCCGAACACCGTTCGGGGTGTAAGATCGCTGTGCGACGATCTCGATCATTTCTACGTTACCGATGCCGCCGAAAGATTCAGCCGCGTTGCCGAGCGGTTTTTAGGTGCGAAACCCTCGAGGCTGGAAGCTATCGAGCTTTATGGGGTAGATATTTTGAAGAACAAGTAACCGCAGATCTCGCAGGTCATGGAGATAGGAAAATTGTATGACCTGCGGTGAATCGCGTCAGGAAATCTTATAAAAATGAGTTATATACGTCTCGACAATCGAACCCACGACCAGATCCGCAATACGAAGATAACACCGAACATCTCGCCTTATGCCGAGGGATCGGCGCTGATCGAGGTCGGCGGGACCAAGGTAATATGCACGGCCTCGGTCGAGGACCGGGTACCTATGTTTATGCGGAACAAGGGACTTGGGTGGGTGACAGCCGAATACGCGATGCTGCCGCGGGCCACAAATACACGTACGCAGCGCGAAACGCAGCGTCCGTCAGGCCGGACACAGGAGATCCAGCGGCTCATCGGCCGCAGCCTGCGAGCGATAGTCGATACGAAGCTGCTCGGCGAACGCCAGATATATATCGATTGTGATGTGATCCAGGCAGACGGGGGAACGCGCTGCGCGTCGATCACCGGTGCCTACGTCGCCCTGGCTCTCGCATGCCGCAAAATGCTTAAGCAGGGAACTATCAAAACATCGCCGATTCTCAGTGAGGTTGCGGCTGTCAGCGTAGGGATCATCGAGGGAACCGCGATCCTCGATCTGGCATACACCGAAGATTCAACCGCAGATGTCGATATGAATATCGTTTGCACCGGCCTCGGTAAATTCATCGAGCTGCAGGGCACCGCCGAGCGCGAACCTTTTTCCCGCGACCAGATGGACGAAATGCTGCTGCTGGCGGATATTGGGGTGAAGAAGCTGTTCGAGATACAGCGGCAGGCCCTCAACGAACTACGTTAGCACTAGACATTTTTCGTATCGACGTGTAAAAGTAAGCCTGACTTTCGCGACAAATGACCATCGAGGGCTTCAATTACATCAACAAGCCTTTTTGGCTGCGTTTAGCAATTGCTGTGTCACTGATAGCCGCGGCTGTGCTCCTCGCTCACGGTTTTTGGATGATCGTGGACCGTCCGATCAACTCGCCGCTCTTCCTTGCGGTCATGGTCCTGTGTGCGTGGTTATTCGGACTTAGGGTGGGCATCTTGACGGCGATCCTTAGCGGTATCGCCATCAAGTATTTTTTTATCGTGCCATATCAGGGTTTTGGCGGAGATCGGCAGGACGTCGTCCGCGTTACGGTTTTTGTCCTCCAGGGCATTTTGCTGGCTTGGCTGATACATCTGGTCCGCAAGGGAGGCGAAAATATCAGGGATTCGCGGGAGGAATTGCGCGCCCTTACCAAACGTCAGACCACGCTTCGCGAAGACGAACAAAAACGCATCGCTCTGGAGATACATGACGAACTCGGACAAGAGCTGACGGGGCTCAAAATGCAGATCCATTATTTGAAAAATCGCCGGTCAGAGCCGGGATCTGCCCTGTCGAGTGACGAGATACGATCCAGTCTCAGCGACCTCTCTAAAATGGTCGATGAAATAATTGTGTCGGTGCGGCGGATCGCGGCCGAGATACGCCCCTCGATACTCGATGATTTTGGTCTCGTTGCCGCCATTGACTGGCAGGTTCAGGAGTTCGAAAGAAAAACAAAAATAGCGAGCTATTTTCAATCAAATACTAACGAAGTGGACTGGGGAGGTGAGGTCAATACCTCTATTTTTAGGATACTCCAGGAAGCTCTTACGAATGTCGCCCGGCATGCGAATGCAACAAAGGTCCGGGTCGATCTGAATGTAGCGGCCGAAAAACTCGTGCTGACAATTCGTGATAACGGCAAGGGTTTCGGATCGAATATCAAGACCGGCGGATTGGGGCTGCTAGGGATGCGGGAGCGGGCACGGCTTATAGGTGCCGGGCTCAAAATCGAAAATGCGCTGAGGGGCGGAACGGTCGTCCAGTTAACCGTATCGAAAATGGAACAGCCCGTTGGATCAGATCTTCCAGAGACGCTCGCATGATAAAGATATTACTCGCAGACGATCACACAATAGTTCGCCGGGGGCTGGTTCAGCTCCTGAGTCTCGAACCGGAGATCACTGTAACCTATGAAGCGGAAGATGGAAGCCAGGCCCTTGCCTACATTCGTGATCATCCGGTCGACGTAGTAATACTAGACGTTAGCATGCCGGGCCGAAGCGGACTCGAGATTCTAAAAGAGATCAAGAGTCTGCGACCCGATATTGCTGTGATCGTTTTGAGCATGCACCCGGCGAATCAATACGCCGTGCGCGTCCTCAAAGCCGGAGCTTCGACCTATGTCACCAAAGAAAGTGCTCCGGAGGTCCTGATCGACGCGATAAAAAAGGCCGCCCGCGGAGAAAGATATATTTCCCCGGAAGTGGCGGAGCTTCTCGCCGATTTTGTGGAGCACGGCCGTTTGGACGAGCCGCATAAAGCTTTGTCAGATCGCGAATTTGAAGTATTGCGGCTTATTGCCTCGGGCAAAGGGATCACCGAGATCGGGGAAGAGCTTTGCCTCAGTGTGAAAACCATCAGTACCTACAAGGCCCGTATAACTGAAAAGACGGGTCTCTCCTCGGTAGCGGACATGACCCGTTATGTCATAAAATACAGGCTTATTTAACCTCCTGTCGATTTTTGTTGCAGACAACCAGTTATCCCCTTTATTTTTGCGGATAGGAAATTTCCTACATTTCTTGTATCCGTATTCCTTCATTATTTTCATCCATACCCTGATTGTGCTGTCTCCCAAACAAGTTTAGCTTAGTTATGTTTATTCCGTGCACAACCTGTTTCACTAATCGTAATCCCGATTTCGAAGGTTCGCGTGGAATGTCGGATCGTTAAACCCTCCCAATACGACATCGAGATTCCGGACTAGGCATCCGGAAGTGTGTGGCCCGTTTTCCTCCTAAGGGAAAAGGTGTTCGTGGGCTTTTTGGCGGGCCACACACGCTACATCAGGCACCGTATAACGAACAAGCGTACTTAGCCATATTTATAGGAGCCTCACTTAGCCATATTTAAATACTAAGCAGGAATCAAGTTAAGGAGGAATTAAATGAAAAGAGGACTTTTAGGAATTTTAACGCTGTGTTTGTTTGCGTCAATGACGATAGCTCAAGCAACCGCGGGTCGCCTTGTAGGAACAGTTTCCGGCCCGGACGGAGTTTTGCCCGGAGCGACCGTGACCGTCACTGACGTTCAAACGGGACGTGCCCAGACTGCTGTGACCAACGAAAGTGGTGCCTACAGTTTTGAGAGGTTAACGTTCGGCACTTACACGGTGTCGGTGACCGCTAGCGGATTCAAAACGTTCCAGGCTTTGGAGGTAAAGATCGATGTGAATCGCGACAGCACCCTCAATCCGATCCTGGAGATCGGCGATATAAGTGCAACCGTTACAGTGACCGCCGGGGCCGATGTGATAAATGCGACCAGCGGCGAGTTGAGCACAACCGTCAGCCCTAAGCAGATCTTGGATCTGCCGATCAACGGCCGTAACCCCTTGTCGCTATTGAACTTGCAGGC
>JBGTIP010000025.1:0-22629 GCA_041745615.1 Pyrinomonadaceae bacterium
CTCTGGCAGGTCTCTAGGCGGGCTTGGAGGTATTCTGCGGATCTTTTCATTTGCTGGATACAAAGGCAGCGAGCCATATCCAGAGTATGAAAATACGTATCACAGATGCAATATCAAATGTCCCATTTGTCCCATTTGTCCGATTTGTCCGATTTGTCCCATTTGGCTCAAAAGTCTCAAAAACGCGTCTGGAGTCTGGCGTCGGGAGTCGGCAGGGCGGGAGTCTGGAGGGTAGGCTTTGCGGTCTTCGCGGCGTTGCGGGAAACCGATTTGTTCTCACGCAGAGAACGCTAAGAACGCAGAGAGAAGACAATGGAGGTTCGGCCCGGGCGTGAGCCGGGGGATAGAGTTAAAGACCCATAATTGAGCCGGGGTAGCGGGCGACAGCGATTGACGGTCGATGACCCGATGTTGATGTTACCTCATCCTCTGTCGCTCGCTACGCGAGCTTTGACGGTGGATCGGACCTGTACCCCGGGTTCACGCCACGGGGCTTTATGCTTTCGCCGTCTACGACGGCGGGGATCATCGTCGATGTCAGTTTTATTGGGCACCGCAGGCAGCCCTTTTATTCGAAGAAGGTCGCTCGCTGACGCGAGCTACGATGGGACCTTTACCCGGGCTCACGCCCAGGGCTTTATGCTTTCGCCGTCTACGACGGCTGGGATCATCGTCGATATTAGTCGTATTGCCCGGACAAAGACACAGCTATTCGCGGAAGGGAGCGCAGTCACGCGTGCATTATTCATACCTAAGCGATTCGAAGGGGTCGAGGCGGACGGATTTCCAGGCTTGGTAAATGCAAATCTCAGTAAGTAGCATCGTGATGCATATTGCATCATGACGCGTTTACGTTGACACTATTCGCATAAGCGTTTATTCTTTCCTTATGGTAGAACCGCTTACAAAAGGAAGAAAAGGGTCAACCAGGAAACGCAGTCGTACCGTTCGTAAGACCATTACGCTTGATGGAGACCTGGCTGACGAGGTGAGTTTTTTCGTGTTGGAGAAAGGTTCGAGCGAAAAGATCGTGATCAACAACCTGATACGGGTCGGGTTGATTCATGAAAGAAAGCAGGCCGAGAAAAAAACTAAGGAGTTCAGTTTGCCAAGCTTTTCGAAAGGAATCGGCGGACTTTCCCGACAAGAGCTAAATGCACTCCTCGACGAAATATGACCTACCTCTTAGACTCGAACATCTTGATCTACCTGGCCTTTAGCGGTGCGGCCGAACATGCATCTGCCAAGGCCGTTACGGACAGAATATTAAAAGCGAACGAGGTCGTTATCTTGACAGAAGCCGTTGTACTGTCCTTTTTTAGGGTTTCAACTTTATTGAAGCCGACACCTTTGACACCAGGAGAAGCTCGGTCTTTCATTGACGCATTGCTGAACTATTCGAAAATTCAGCTTTTCACTCCAAGTGTTCAGCATTATCGGAATTTCGGGACGAGGCTGGAAAGCGACAAGATCGCTGGAAATCTTGTAATGGACGCCCATTTGGCTGAGGTCGCGATCCTGACGAATTCGAAAATCATCACCAACGATAACGATTTCAAGAGGTTTCCCGGTGTTAGGTTTGTAAAGATATAAATGGAAGCACTTGACCGCCTCAGGTGAAGGTTCAGGATAGGGCGATCAGCGAGAATCTCAGTGTAGTAGGGCCAAACCCGGTTTTCCATGACTTTTGTTTGATTGGCTGAGACCGCCCTTTGATTACGGAGCCTCACCCACGGGATTCAAAACATCGTTGATGCGGCGTCGGATGCTTTCCTCGGGGAAGTTCACGCCCGACGGCACGAGATAAAACTCTGTTTGCGCAAGGTCACCAATACCGCCATCGATCAGAACAAATCTTCTCGGGTTTACTCGCAGGACATTAACAAGGTAATTGCGTACGAATCCTAACTCCGAGACGGAATCGCACTTCGACTTCTTTAGTGTTCCAAAAGCGACGATATAGGCCGTGTCCAAGGGACGATCCCTTAAAGCGGCGGACAGATTCTTCAGGCTTTGTTGTTTCGTTTTAATCCTATCGCTAGACAAATACTGATCAAACACCACCAGTTCGTCCAAAAAGGAATCAGGCCTTTCTTGCAGATTCACAGCGGAGAAATAGCCGTGGACAGTGACTATAGAAGAAAACCCAAATAATAGCAGAATTAACTGTCTCATCATCATAGATCACTCGTATCTAAGCGACTCGATGGGGTCGAGGCGGGCGGCTTTCCAGGCGGGCCAGATGCCGAATATGAGGCCGATGCCTACGCTGGCGAAGAAGCCGAGCGGGGGTGCCCACCATGGGACGTAGGAAGGGAAAACAAGCGAGATCAGGAGGGTGAGGACCCAGCCGATGATCAGACCGACGAGGCCGCCGAAGCCGGTCAGCGTGCCGGCCTCGATCAAAAATTGCATCAGAATATCGCTCTGCCTGGCACCCACGGCTTTGCGTATCCCTATCTCGCGGGTGCGTTCGGTGACGGATACGAGCATGATATTCATCACGCCGATACCGCCGATCATGAGGCCGATCGAGGAAATAACGATCATCGCCAGAGCGACGCCCGCGGTGATGGATTGAAACTGCTCGATAATGCTGTCGGCAGTGGCTGTAGAGAAGTTATTAGGTCTGCCGTATGGGACCTGACGGCGTACGCGGAGAAGATCGACGATCTGGTCCTGGGCCTGCTGCAGCCGCCCTTCTTCCGCGATGGCCAGGATAAATACGTCGTCGGCGTTGGGCTTCATCCTGAGAGCGGAGTTAAACGGCATGTATATCGTGTTGCTTTCACCCCCGCCGTCGCCTCCAAACAACGTCTCCTTTTTCTCCAAAAGGCCGATAACGGTAAACTTGCGTCCGTTGATATCGAGAGTCTCGCCGATCGGCGATTGATATGGAAAGAACGTTTCTTTGACGGCATTACCGATCAGTGCGACATCGACCCTATAGTCGTGCTCCGACTGCGTAAACCACCGGCCTTCGAGCAAGACCTCGGTGCCTGCAGTATCCAATTCGGGCAGCGTGCCGCTTAGCTGGATCGAGTTTGTTTGCTTTCCGTTTGCCGACACGACGGTGCGGTTTCCGAAAAAACCGCTCGAAACGTCCAGAAAGGGAACCGCGGTTTCCACCTCGGACAGGTTCCGTAATGCGAGGGCATCATCGAGTGTGAGATCGGGCCGCTGCCGCTCTTCACGCGAAGGGCGACCGAAACGAATGCCGATATCCATTTTATAAATAAAAATGGACCGCGTCCCGAAGGATTTCACCTGCTCCTCGACCGCCATCCCGATGCCGCTGATGATCGACGAAATGAGCATCACGGTGATAACACCGACCACGACGCCGATGATCGTGAGAAACGAGCGCAGCTTATTGGCGCTCAGCGTAGCAAACGCCATCCTCAGATTCTCATATGTGCGTCCTGTGACCTCTTTCATTTAATCTGCCCTAAGTGCCTCGATCGGGTCGAGCTGCGCCGCTTTCCAGGCCGGGAATAGTCCCGCGAGGATACCAACGCCCGCTGAAATAGTGATCGCAATGACCGCCGACCACCAAGGGATCCGAGTCGGGAAAACAAACGCCGTAATGATGTACCCCAGGATTATCGCCAGGGCGAGGCCGATCAATCCGCCGATGGCGGACAGGGTTGCCGATTCGATTAGAAACTGCCTCAATATATCTGCTTGCCGGGCCCCGAGCGATTTTCGGATGCCTATCTCTTTGGTACGCTCAGTGACCGCCACCAGCATGATGTTCATTATGACGATGGCACCGACCACTAACGCGATCGTGGGCACAATAAGTATAACCAGCGAAATCGTCCCGAAAATACTGTCGCGGAGACCGCTGATAGCGTCGGGTGTGACTATGCCGAAATTGTCCTTATCGCCGAACGGGATGTTTCGCTTTATTCGCATCAAGGTGCGAACCTCGTCGACCGCGTTAGCGATCGTGATCCCCTCATAGGCCAGCGCCACAAAATTCGGAGCCCTTCCTCCCCGCAGGCCGCCAAAATTAGCCCCGAAGGTTTTTATCGGAAGTTGGACAAAGCTGTCCTGCGGCTGGCCGAATACGGTGCCTTTAGCGGTTTGGATACCGATGATCCGGTACGGGATCCCCGAGATCGATATTTCTTCGCCCAGTGCATTCCCCTGCGGAAACAAACCGGTGGCTATGTCGCTTCCGATGAATGCGACACGCATCGAATTGTCGTTTTCGATATCGCTAAAATAGCGTCCGTCGGCGATGTCGATCTTCTCGATATCGGCAATGACAGGCTCGGCACCGCTGATCCTTACGTCCCGAAGCGTCTCAGAACCCCTTCTAACTTCGCGAAGTGTTCCGCCCGATTTAGCACCGATCTTTTCAACAAGCTGCGACCTTGCCCGGATGAATTCGAGCTCGTCGAAATTCAGCTCCGTATTACGGCGCTGTGCGGCCGCGATGGTATCGCTGTCCTTAAAATCGTCAAAATTGAAACGCTGGATCGTGAATGAGTTAGAGCCGATCCCCGCGATCTTTTCATCGACATATGTGTTAAAACCCTGGAGCAGAGAAAGCACGACCATAAACGCTGTCATGCCGATGATCATCCCGAGCAGTGTCAGGAACGACCGCAGCTTATGCGCCCAGATGGCCGAGAATGCGAGTTTTATGGTTTCGGCAAGGTTCACGATAAAAGACCGTCTATGATTATAGACTAGTTGAACCGCAAATAGGATGCTATGCATCTCGAAGCGTCCATAATCTCCACGATCCGGCAAGATGGGCGAAGAAGACAATAGGAACGACTATCGACGGCAGCCAAATGTAGGGGAAGTAGAGCACCGCCCGATTTGGCTGGTCAAAGGCCATCGTTTGCATCGGCGAGGGAAATGACATGATCGCGGTACCGACGATGTTTGCGAGCAGAACGAGGCCCAACAGGTTAAATGCGATCAGCAACCAGCGATTTGTGTTGTTCCCACGGAAAGCGGCTAGGTAAACGATCGGCGCCAGTATCCCGGATAAAATATCGAAATTCCGTCCCTCGAATGTCATTTCCTCAGGTACCTGGCCCCCGATAAAGAGCCAGTACAAGACCATTTCTACCGGGATCCTGATGACATGTAAAAGGGTTAGAACCGAAAGCGGAAGCCGCTCTACGAACGAACTGCGGAAAAAGACAAAATAACCGATGATCAGCAACAGCGCAGGGAAAACGCCGAAAATCATCAGTCTCGGCGGCACGGAACCGGTTTCCTGGTAAAAGCCGCCCAGAGCGAGCACCGCCTGGAAAAATATCCATAGCGGCAGTATGAATATGAGTATGCGGGAGGGAAGCTTGTCAGTGCCGACGACCTTTATCGCATAAACGAGAAATCCGACGGCGGTAAAGGTCGTAAGTATAAATACTATCGACACATAAGCGGGCAGGTCCCCCATTATTTCTGCATTTCGTCACTCTCGATTCGGCCATCGCGGATCGTGATTATACGGTGTGCTCGCTCAGCGATCTCGTGTTCGTGGGTGACGAGGATGATCGTATTTCCTTCTTCGTGGAGCTTCTCGAAGAGGTGCATGATCTCCTGACTGGTTTTTGTGTCGAGAGCTCCCGTCGGCTCGTCGGCCAGAAGTATCGAAGGGTGGTTAACCAGCGCCCGCGCGATAGCTACACGCTGCCGCTGTCCGCCGGAGAGCTCATTGGGGCGGTGCATCACACGGTCGCCAAGCTCGACCGAGGCTAATGCCGCCTGTGCCTGGTCGTGCCTTTCACCGGCCCGCATTCCCGCGTAAATGAGCGGCAGTTCGACATTGTGAAGGGCGGTCGCCCGAGCAAGCAGGTTGAACGTCTGAAAAACGAAACCGATCTCTTTGTTTCTAATACGGGCGAGTTCGTCATCGGACATGTCTGATACGAGATTGCCGTTGATCCAATACTCTCCTTTAGAGGGCGAATCCAGACAACCGATCAGGTTCATCAACGTCGACTTGCCAGACCCCGACGGCCCGATAATGGCGAGATACTCATTTCGTTTCACCTGGAAGGAAACGTCCCGCAATGCATGAAGTTCCTCTGTGCCCATTTGATAGGTCTTCCAGATGTTCTTCATGCTTATGAGCATGTCGATGTCCGGCTCGTGGTTCACTGCCGGAGCCTGGCCGTTTCCATTTTCTTCGTCCATAAACCTGTACATCTAGACCCTGTTAGAATTATCGCCGTCCTTCCTTGTCTGCTTTTTAATGATGGTTCCTTCTTTCAGCGTATTCAGCACACGGCTGGGCCCGGTGATCACCTCGTCGCCCTCGTTGAGCCCACTGGTGATCTGGCGATCCGATTCGCCGATGATTCCGGTGGTCACTTCGACGAATTTAGCCTTATTTCCATCAAGCACATAAACGCCCGTGATCATTTTAGGTCGATCCGATGGTGCCGGCGGTGCGTCACCCTGGATAGTCGGTGTAGCTTGAGCATCCGGTTTCTTTTCGATCACGGCCTGGAGCGGTATTGCGATCACGTTTTCAACCGTTTTGGTCGTGATCTCGGCTGTTGCGCTCATCCCCGGCCTGAGGCCGCTCTTGATCTCTTCCGTCAGGTCTTTCATTTCAATAACGACCCGGAATTCCTTGGCTTCCTGAACGTTGATATTTGTCGACAATCCGCCGCTGGTTTGTGATTTACCTACGGCTAGAGGGGTTTTCTGAATCACTTCACCCACGATCTCACTGTCGCCGAAAGCATCTACCTTGATCTTTGCTTTTTGCCCGACCTCGACTCTGTCGATCGACGTCTCGTCGACCTTAACCTCAACGTTGATAGTCGACATGTCGGCGATCGTCAGAAGGGCTGTCGTCGAGAGGCCGGCCACAGCGAACGTTCCTACTTTCGAAGGGATCTCAGCAATTACACCGTTGATGGGAGCGACCTGCAGCGTCTTGTCCCTTTGGCTTTGTTGGCCTCGCAGGGTGGCTGCCTGCTGATTTGCCCGCGCCTGGCTCGAAGAAACACTAAGATTAGCGGTATCGACCGAGCGTCTCGCATCACGAACTGCGACATTCTGCTGGGCTACGCGGGCCTGAGCATCCCTCACTGAAATCTCCCGAGACTCAAGATTCGCTCTCGAGGTCCGCAGTGCCGCATTCGCGTTATCGACCCGGTCTTTCGCCTCATCGTATATCTGGCGTGAGATCACACCGCTTTCCAAAAGCTGGGCATTCCGCTTAAATTCACGACTGGCGGCATTTACCTCGACCTGTGCCCGGTCTACATCCGTCTGAGCGGCAACCACGCCCTGGCGTGCGGAATCGACCGCAACCTGCGCAACGTTTAACTGCTGCTGTGCCTGTGCCAGTTGGTTCTGCGCGGCCAAAACCTGTGATTGCGAAACCCTGATCTCGTTCTCAGCGGCCTGAAATGACGCAAGCTGGGCATCAGTATTTGACTGAAGCTGGTTGGGATCCAATCGCACAAGCGGCTGGCCCTTTGTTACCTGATCGCCTTCCTTTACGTAGATCTCTTCGATCCGGCCCTGTACCTCACTGGTGAGATTCATAAACTGAATAGGCCGAACCTCTCCGGAAGAGGTTACGGTCGACCGCAATTCCTTTCGCACCTCAACCTTCACGACCGTTACTTCCGGCGTGTCCGTACGGGTTGCCAGAATGCTTCCAATAACAACTCCCAGTAATACGACGCCTGCGACGACACCGCCGATAATCTTCTTTTTACGGCTCAATGCCATAGTTCTACTCCCCTACAATTAAATGATTTCCGAATTTCCAAGTATAACTAATGCGGATGGAACTTTCCTGTCAAGTAATTCTTACGACACGATTTCCGCCATTGTTTCAAAAAAATGAGGCTCCGCAGACCCGCCGCGACTCCCTGCGAACTAACTTTAAGCGTTTGACGTAAAACTGAGGTAGAATTACGATTTACCTAAACTGAGTTTAGAGGTTAAAATACATTAATTCGATGCCATGGGGCAATAGGGCACTGCGGGCGGCAACCATCTCATGATCAGATGTCAATCATGTCAATCGTCTAATCTCGACTCGTCTCGTTTTTGTGACGAATGCGGGACGAGGCTAATGGCCGCCCGTCAGGAGGAACCCCCGGCATACGTTCCGCCAAAGCCATTTAATTCGACTCCGCGGCCGGTCAGCGTTACTTCCATAGGTGTTCCGCCAGTCGGGCTTGAGGCCGATCATGTCGGACACATCTCGAGCGGTGGGCAAAATCGTTCGGGATTGGCCCATTCCACGTTGACGATAGAGAGAGGCGATGTTCCCGGAACCGAATTTCGGTTGACGAACGATGAATCAACGATCGGCCGGTGGGACGCCGATAACGGGGTGTTTCCCGACGTGGACCTCGATGCATACGACTCGGACGCTAAAGTTTCCCGACGCCATGCACGTATAATTCGAAAAGAGGGCGGTGTCTATTATATTGAGGACCTCGGCTCGACCAACGGGACGTATGTGAATCGCGGAAGGCGATTGCTGCCCGGTAATTCTCAGATCCTGAAGGATGGAGACGAGGTCATTGTTGGCAAAACTTTTCTGCGTTTTCAGCTAAGCAGATAGGTCCGAACGATAAGTGTTTACAATCTAAAAATGGCCTTCTGTCATCAGTGCGGCGTTGAAATTGCCGATAACGAAGATACCTGCCCTGCCTGCGGTGAAGTCCAGGCGGTGGGGTCCCCCGCGCCCGCAGAAGCCGCCGTGGCAGCCGCAGCCGCAGCTGCGTCCCCAATAGACCATCCGGATGCCCACACACCCTCGGAAGCTCAAGATGCTCTTGAAGAAGATCCGTCACAGGAGATCGATGAGGAGCCCCCAGTCGAGCTTGGCTCCGCGGAAACGGAGATGAATCCGGCAGACGCTGATCCCGTAGAAGGCAAAGATAAAGACACCGCCCATTCCGGCGCCGGAGAAACGTCTACAGTAAATGGCGGCGATACGGGCGGACGCAAACCGGGCCTGAAGCCGCTCGCCGAGGCCACGCTGCTTGCGGGCCGTTACCAGATCGTCCGAAAGATAGGCGGCGGCGGTATGGGTGCAGTCTACCTTGCGACCGACCGTAATCTCGGCGGTGTGGAACGCGCCGTGAAGGAAATGGTGCAGTCCAGTATCGAGGAAGAACAGCAGAAAAAAGCGATCGAAGATTTCCGCCGCGAATCCACGATCCTCTCGACACTTGATCACCCGGCCATTCCGACGATATACGACTATTTTTACGACGATTTCGAATGCAGATTCTATCTCGTAATGAAGTACATCTCCGGCGGAGATCTGGCCAGCCGCCTGAGGGCCGCACCGGGCGGCAGGATCGATGAAAAGACCGTTACAGAATGGTCACTGCAGGTCGCGGATGTGCTCTCTTACCTGCACAATCTGCCGACGACGATCGTTTATCGCGATCTCAAGCCCTCGAACATAATGCTCGATGGTAATACCGGTCGTGTGATGCTCATCGATTTTGGTATCGCCCGGTCGATAAACCAGACCAGCCAGGAAAAAGGCGTGACGGCGGTCGGAACGATGGGTTACGCGCCGCCCGAACTCTTTTCAGGACAGGTCGAGCCGAGGTCTGATATTTACAGCCTCGGGTCGACGATGTTCCACCTTTTGACGGGGGCCGATCCGCAGAATAATCCGCTGCTTATTTTCGATTTTCAAAAGAATCCGCGTCCGCGTCAGATAAATTCACAGCTTTCGGACCAAATGGAGCGGATCCTGATGCGTGCCGTCGAGTATAATGCGGACTCGCGTTTCAGCTCAGCCGAAGAGATGCGGCAGGTCCTGAAAGAGCATCTGTCTAACTTAGGGTCGGGCCAGGTAACCTACGGGGTCACCGCGGTCCCGACGTCGGTAAGCCTTGCAAATCAAAGCGTATTTTGCGGATTCTGCGGCCAGCGCATAGTCGCGACCGACCTTTTCTGTGCATTTTGCGGGTCAAAGCAGCCAATAGCTCAGCACGGCGTTCACTCCGAGATCTATTCGCGAAGTGCCGGGACAGCCAAGCTCCTTATCGAAGGCACGAGTGAGCTCGACGCACCTGTTTTCACGCTCGAGAAACCAGAAAATCTGGTCGGCCGGCGTGATCCACAATCGAATATTTTCCCCGAGATCGATCTGTCCAAATATGACCCGCAGACTAAGATATCCCGTCGTCATGCACGTATTTGGCGGGAAGGGGAGAACTATCTGGTCGAGGACCTCGGATCGTCCAACGGTACGATCCTGATGGCCGGCTATAGCGATATGGTGCGTTTGCCGCCTCGTCAGCCTCACATTTTGGGAAATGGTGACCGGCTTCGCCTCGGTGACACGACTTTGCATTTTTTGTCGGGATAGGCCCTTCTAGATATTATGGCCGCAGGCACCAGGAAAGCAGCGTCGGTCCCGTATCGGCCGGAGAAGGAGAAGATCGTCGATTTCGCTCCGGAGCGGCTTCGCGCACCTTTCTTTCTGCGTTGCGCGGCCCTTGCGATCGACTATATGATACTGATCGTATTTCCGGTCGCATGGCTGTTACTGTCGAAACTGTTAGGAGATAGCTCAGACGTTTCGATCGCAGGAATTTCATGGTTTTCGGGCATCGCACTTTCGATCCTTAATTTCCTGGTCCTGCCGCTTTGGAAAGGCCAAACGGCCGGAAAAATGGCGGCGGGAATTACTATCCTGAAGATGGACGGGACCAGGATCGATGCAAGAACATTGTTGCTGAGGAATCTTCTGGGATACGGCCTTACCTTGCTGACTTTTGGCCTTGGATTTTTGCTCTCGGCGGTTAATAATAGCGGACGAGCACTTCACGATTTTGTCGGCGGTACGGTGGTCGTCAGGGCCCGCAAATCACCTGTTTTGTAACGAATATGGCATATCTTGTCGTAAAACATTCAAACGGTAATTCCGAGGAAATGCCGCTGTCGCGGCTCCGGACCACGATCGGGCGTTCGGCCCGCAGCGATCTCTGTATCCCTGATGCGTTCGCCTCGCGGCTTCATGCGGAGATACGTCAGGAAGGCGAAGCCTTTTGGCTGTTTGACCTCGGCTCGGCAAATGGCACGCGGCTGAATGGCTCTCCGGTCACAATGACGATGCCGCTGAATCCCGGCAGCGAGATTCAGATCGGCGAAACGAGTATCGTATTCCAAAGCGAGAATGACAGTGGAAAGGTCGTCAATTCGACGCTTATAGCCGATAATACGTCAGCTCTCGATCCGTCGAACACGATTTCGCTTACTGCTCGGCGCCATCCGACCTCCGAGATACTCGAATCATCCCTCTCCAGTCGCCGTGATCTTCTTGGCTTGATAAGCAAGGTGGGCGTCGCCCTTCTGTCATCGAGCGGCCTCGACGAAACACTTAACAACGTAGCTACGCTCGTTTTCGAAGCCGTACCCGCAGAGCGTGTCGTAATAATGCTTCGCGATACTGACGACTCCGACATGCAGATCAAGGTCGCCCGAAACCGTGGCAGCGAAACCGCGATCGACGAAGTCCGCATCAGCCGTGCGATCATGACCGAGGTCATGGAAAACGGCAAATCCGTGCTCACGTCCGATGCCCAACAGGACCCGCGGTTTGCGAGCCAAACGCTTGTTCTGCAGGGAATTCGGTCCGTTCTGGCGGTGCCTCTCAGCGTAGACGAACGGCACGTTTTCGGGCTGATCTATGCTGATTCGCCGACGCATCAGGTGATGTTCTCGAGCGAGCACCTCGATATTCTTACGACCCTCGCATCTGTCGCATCGATCCGCGTGGAAAATGCCAGCCTGCTAGAGGAACGCATTAACCGTGAGCGTATGGAAAGGGAATTGGAGCTTGCAACCGAGATCCAGCAGCGTTTCCAGCCCTCGGGCCCGCCGATAATCGAGGGTTACGAGTTTCAGGGTATTTCGTTCTCGTGCTATGAGATCGGGGGCGATTATTACGATTTTATTCCGCGGCACGACGGTACGATGCTCGTGGCGCTCGGCGATGTTTCGGGAAAGGGAACTGCTGCCGCACTTCTGATGTCGAGCCACCACGCCGCGATCCACGGCCAGGTCGCCGCCCAGACACCGCTAGAACGCACCGTTACGTCCATCAACGAATACCTTGTCGAGAACACGCCGAATAACCGCTTTGTGACCCTGTTCATCGGCGAACTCGAACCCGACACAGGCTATCTCAAATACATCAATGCCGGGCACAACCCTCCGCTCATCGGCCGCGCCGACGGCACGGTCGAACAACTCGGAGCAGGAGGATTGCCGCTTGGCCTTATGGGCTTTGCCGAATACGAGGTCGGCCACATCAACCTTGATCCCGGCGACGTTCTGGTCGTTTACTCCGACGGCGTCACCGAAGCCAACAATCTCAATGAGGATGAGTTCGGGATCGACCGGCTGCAGGAGGTAGTACAGAAACACGTGGCTCAGTCAGCGTCACGCATCCGGGACCGTGTAGAATCAGCCCTCTCCGACTTCACCGGCACCGCCGCCCCCAACGACGACATCACACTGGTCATCGTCAAAAAGAACGAAGCCGCCGCCAGCGTAGCCACAACATGAGAGGCCCAAAACGGGATCAGGTCGGTATTTCGACCGTGGTAGCAGTGTGTTAATGGTCCGATAGTGGAGGGCTCGGTCAGCAGCCAGAGCGTGATTCGCCCACATGTCATTGGCCTGGAAGGAGCTATGGAGGTCAATTCCAATCTAGCTACGTCAGCAGCCATGCTTCGGCAGACGGGATGTCGCCAAAGACCTCAGCCTCGATCCCCGACTGACGTGCAAACATTAGCGCCAGATCGTATGACGGCAGGTGCTTTGGGTTTATGTCCACAAAGGCATATTTGATCTTTCTCATTTCCCATGCCCGGACCTTGTAAATTACCCCACAGTGCTGCCCCGAGTTGTTAGACAGCGGCACATCCCGTTTTATCATCACCCGGTCATATTGTCTCTTGCTAATCTCGGCTGCGATCGTCTCGTTATATTGGTCCACAGCGTTCGAGTCTGTGGTATTACCTTCGACGCACGCAAAGAAATAGCCCGGATGCTCCTCAAAGACAAGCTTAAATTCCCCTTCATGTAAAATGGATTTACTTTGGAAGTCATTCGGCATAAATCGACACCTGTTCTTTGCTGGATGCAGAGTGATGGAGTCCGCCGAAGCTTTGAAACTTACAAACTAAATTATATGCTTTTTTAAGTATTTACACAACCTTGCCCCTGAGGTTGTTCTTAGTGCTAGGGAAATCGAATGGAAATGGATCGCAAGTTTTCAAGAAAGACTTGCGTATCCGGGCCCCTCTTTGGTATCATATTCATGTTGTTGGTTGTTTGTTAGTTAGTTAGTCTAGTTAGTTAGTTAGTTGGTGACTACTTCGGTAGTCGTTAGTTCGTTAGTTAGTTACATTAGTTAGTTTGCAACCACAACATTGGAACAGCCTGCAAGGCCTTAAAATCTTGCAGGCTTTCCTTTTTTCGTCTGCCCCTGGATGCGGGGTCAACTCCCGCACGATCGTAAGCCTTACCTTCTCTTGCGTCCTCTTTGCGGATTTGCAGTGAAAAAATGGTTTCCCGCAAAGCCGCAAAGGACGCAAAGATCAATATGTAATTAAGCGGTTAACTGGCCCTGAACATGTCAGAGCCCAGGGCGGCAGCGACCGGCCTCCCGATCTTTGACATCAACTGCAGCAGCACGCACGATCGTAAGCCTTTCCTCCTCGCGTCTTATTGCGACTTTGCGACTCAGCGGTGAAAAAAGGTTTCCCGCAGAGCCGCAAAGGACGCACAGAAACACAAGCTAGCGCGTGAGCCAAGGAACGGCTACTCTACCGACTACTGTACTGTCGAGGCTCCGCCGATCGCGGCATCGGCTGACCCGCGTTTGTGGTCTTCGTAATAGAAGTAGACAAATTTCTTTAATACCCGCGGATACCAAAGGCTGTCTTCGAAGTCAAAACTTTTCATTTCTTCGTAAGCCTGGTCGGCAGTCCAGTTTTGCTTCGTGATCCGGTAGATCGCAGTCATTTCGCCGGTGCGGTGCCGCCCGCCCTTGCAGTGGACGTAGATCGGCCAGTTCGCGGGGTCATTCACCAGTTCAAGGTATTGGGTAACCTGCTCGTCGGTTGCCGGTTTTTTGGTCGAGAGGGGTATATGGACATACTGCAGCCCGGCATCCTTTGCCCAGTTCTCGGCGTTCTTAAGCCGA
Organism: Pyrinomonadaceae bacterium; assembly: GCA_041745615.1. Lineage (GTDB taxonomy): Bacteria > Acidobacteriota > Blastocatellia > Pyrinomonadales > Pyrinomonadaceae > OLB17. The sequence goes on from JBGTIP010000025.1 coordinate 14,192, forward strand.
TCGTTGCGGAGGTCGATCACGGTTCTTACGCCGTATCGCTTAAGAGCGGCCATATCGTCGGCTTTTGGCTGCGAGCCGCGAAAATAATTCTCATTTACACGGCCGAAATTAAAGATGCTGACGTTATTCGGCGTCCGCGTCTCCTGAGCCGAAGCAGCCATAACGGCAGCGAATGCGAGAACAGAAACAAAGATAGCGGAAAAAGCGCGACGTGGGGAGATGTATATATTTTTCATAAGTTTTTCATTTTTGGGCACGAAATGTTTATGACGCTGCGAACGAAGAATGTTTTGCCTGTGAATTATAGCTAGCATTATTTTCAGATAATTTATGCCCTTTCTTTGGAGCCTTGTGTTTCACCTCTTTCTTATCACAGAGGCACAAAGCGAAGACACGAAGTCCACAGTCACGCCGAAAGGTTCAATTGCGGCCTCTGTGTCCCGTCCTTGCGGCCCCGGAGTTCAAGCTCTTTTTTAACACAGAGGGCCCGAAGCGAAGACACAAAGTCCCCAGTCACGCCGAAGATTAAATTGTGCCCTCTGTGTCCCCTTCTTTGCGGCCTCTGTGTTTATTTTTTTCATAAACACAGAGGCCACAGAAGAGAACTTTCGATTCGACTCAATGTAATGTTTAAACTTGTTGACCCTTCATTTGCGATACATTACAATACTGAGAGGCGCTCGCTACCGCCGCCTTCCCGCCAAATGCCGTTCCTTCCAAAAAAGATCAGTCTAGTTTTTTTCCTTATCGTCACGCTGCTGCTTGTCGGATTAGTGCCGTTGGTACTGACCGGTTGGTTTTTATCTGATACGACCGGCCGGGAACTCAGGGCCTCGGAAAATCGATATCAGATTCAGCTGGTGCAGGAAAAGGCACGTCAGATCGAGATCTTCGGACGCAGGTTCACATCGGTCGTTTCGGGCCTTGCCACCGGACTCGAGCTGGCGGGCGATCCCGCAGTATTCTCGTCTGCAGCAACCGAACTAAAGCTTGGGTCAATGCTCCGAGAAAATCCCGATCTTCTCGCGATCTATGTAAAACCTGCATACGGCGAGCCATTGGCCATCTTTCGGGCCGAGGCCCTGGATCGAGACGAGGTGGAAACACTTGCCGCGGAATTGCCATCGTCGGGCGATGGGAAAATATCGATCGGCGAATCGCGGAAGCTTCGCACTTCAAATCAGTTTGTAATGACATTTGCTTCTGAGGCCCGAGTCGACGGAATGACAGCGGCTAGAATAGTCGCGGTAGCCTCGCTTCGCTCCATCTCTCAGAGTGTGGTCGGCATCAGCTCGATGAAAGAGGCCGACCTGTGGAACGCCGGCCTGCCGATGGTTTTCGTTGTCAACGGCAGAGGCGAAACAATATTCCATCCCGATGCCGCGCTCGCCGAGGAAAAACGTGCGATGAACGGCCTTCCGATCGTCAGCGAGTGGCTGGAATCCGGCATTCAGGTCGAATCTGCACTCGTTCCGTTCGCAACAGCGTTCGAAGGCCGCGACTACGATATGATCGGAGCTTATTCAACCGCCCGCCTCGCCGACGGACACAACGTAGGCGTGATCACGATGCAGGACGAGGCCCGAGCCCTGGCCACCGTGGCTGAAATGCGTTCGCAGACGTGGATGATCAGCCTGGCGTTCGCTGTCTGCGCTCTGTTCGTAGGGCTTGCCGGAGCCAGATTCATGACGCTTCCGCTGCTCAGACTGGTGGATGCCGCAAAGCAGATAGCCGCGGGCGATTTTTCATCTCGAGTCGAAACCCGGAACATCACCGAAATCGGAACCTTAGGGGAATCTTTCAATGTGATGACCGACAAGGTGGAAGAACAGCTCGTCAAACTCGCCAGGGCCGCCGAAGAGAACCGCGAGCTTTTTGTCGGTACGGTCAAGGCTCTTGCTGCCGCCATAGACGGAAAGGACAAGTACACACGCGGGCATTCGGAACGGGTTTCACGCATATCGGTTGCGATCGGAAAGCGAATGGGAATGGAAGCTGAAGAGCTCGAAACGCTCAGGATCAGCGCACTGCTTCACGATGTGGGAAAGATCGCCATCGACGATTCTATTCTGAAAAAGCCATCCGCTTTGACCGATGCGGAGTTTGACATCATGAAAACCCACCCGCAAAAGGGCTACAAGATAATGTCACAAATCCCTGCAATGAAGGAATTCCTGCCCGGGATGTACATGCATCACGAGATGGTCAATGGGCAGGGATATCCGCAGGGCCTTACCGGGGATCAGATACCTCTGCAGGCGAAGATCGTGTCCGTTGCGGACACGTTCGACGCAATGACGATCGACCGGCCGTATCAAAAGGGGATGGAACTCCAGCCCGCACTGGAACGGCTCCGGACTTTCGTGGGTACCAGATATCAGTCCGATGTTGTCGAAGCGCTCGTTGAAGCCTGTGATGCCGGAGAGGTTGCAAACGGGATAGTACGGCAGCTTGCAGCCAAACGAGCGGCTGACCAAAAGGCATCTCTAGAGCCCGCAAAACTCGTAGCTTAAACAAACGACCAATCCAGTCAAAAATATCGCACGTTGTTGAGCGTGCGATATTTTTTTATACTCTTTAGTTTGCGGTGCAGCCCGCGAAACTATCTATATGGCGTTTTGGCGTAGAAATAAGGAAGATAAATTCTCAACCTCAGTCCTCGGCCTCGATAAATCCATCGAGGAACTCAAAGCCCAGGAAGCGGCCGTTGAGCGTGAGCTTAACGTTCGGTTCACGAAAGCAATAGAGAAAACACGGGTATCGGTAAATAACCGGCTCGATTCACTCTTCGAGGGAAGAAAGCAGATCGACGAAGCATTTCTCGACGAGCTCGAAGAAATGCTGATCTCCACGGACATCGGAGTTTCGACTACCTTGCAGATCCTCGAAAGTGTTCGCCGGGGTGTTTCGCGTCAGGAGATCAACGATCTCAGCGCTTTGAAAAAAGCGATGAAGAAAGAGCTGCTCCAAATTCTGCATCACTCGACTGAACGAGGGGTTGCCGATGAACGAAGCGTCGACGAAACGATCAAGCCTTACGTGCTGATGGTAGTCGGCGTCAATGGCGTGGGAAAGACCACTACTATCGGAAAGCTGGCACAACGCATTAAAAATGAAGGCAATGATGTTTTGATCTGTGCCGCAGACACGTTCAGGGCGGCTGCCAGCGATCAGCTCGAGATATGGGCTGACCGGGCAGGCGTGCAGATCATTCAACAAAAACAGGGAACCGACCCAGCAGCCGTGCTATTTGACGCTTTGGCCGCAGCCAAGGCCAGAAGCTCCGACGTTTTGATCGTCGACACGGCCGGCCGTCTGCATAATAAGGCCAACCTTATGGCCGAACTCGAAAAGATGAAGCGTATCTCATCGCGCGAGGTTCCCGGAGCACCGCACGAAACGCTTCTTGTCATTGACGCCGTAACCGGCCAGAACGGTCTGGAGCAAGCCCGGCAGTTTATGAAAACTGCCGATGTCACCGGTATTGTCCTGACAAAGCTCGACGGAACCGCCAAAGGGGGCATCGCCGTTGCCATTGCCAAAGAACTCAACCTGCCGATCCGCTATGTCGGTATCGGTGAGCAGGTAAATGACCTGATGGTTTTTGACCCGGAAAGCTATGTCAACGGCCTCTTCAACTAGATGGACATTTCTGACCGTGAAATAGAGCTAACCCGGCGGTCGATAATTCTGGCAGCGGCCGGGATCGGCTTGGTAAGCCCAAACCCCCTTGTCGGCTGCGTGGTAGTTTCGCCTGACGGCGAGATCGCCGGTGAAGGCACCTATATCTATGACGAGATCACCCATGCCGAGGTGATCGCTCTTCAGCAGGCAGGTGACAAGGCGAAGGGCGGCACCGCCTACGTTTCGCTCGAGCCTCACAATCATCACGGAAAAACTCCTCCTTGTACCGATGCGTTGATCAACGCGGGTATCTCGCGGGTCGTCTGCCCGATCGAAGACCCGAATCCGCTTGTTTCCGGCCGCGGCTTCGAGGCTTTGCGTGAAGCCGGCATTGAGGTGGTAACGGGCGTTCTGGCCGAGCAGGCTTCGCGGCTGAATGAAGCATTTATCTGCTGGCACCAAAAGCAGCGTCCCTTTGTCCATCTTAAGCTGGCTACATCCATTGACGGCCGCATCTCGTTGTCCGACAGTGTTTCGACAGCCCTCTCGGGCGAGGCTGGCCGTGAGCGGGTCCACTCTCTTCGGCACCAGTATGACGCGATCCTGATCGGCGGCAACACGGCGGCGGTCGATGATCCGATGCTCACGGACCGCAGCGGAAAACCGCGCCGGCGGCCGCTTGTACGGGTTATCCTGGATAACCGGCTGAGGCTTTCTCCTGACTTCAAACTGGTTATGACAGCAAGTGAGTCTCCGGTAATCGTTTTCACGAACAGCCGCGAACTGCAAAAGATCGCCGCGTTGCAAGATCACGGCGTCGAGGTAATCGAACTCGAGATGGGCGGCCGCGATATTCCCGGGATCCTTAGTGCGCTGAAAGAGCGTTCGATCCAGAACGTGCTGGTCGAAGGCGGCAGCGAGGTGGCGGGCTCCTTCTGCGATGAACGCCTTGTCGATAAACTGACTTTCATCGCCGCCCCTATCGTGATCGGCGGCCGAGAAGCCCCAAACGCCATCGGAGGTGCCGGGGCCGCAACGCTGGTCGAGGCAATGCACCTGACCGATATTACCGTTGACCAGCTCGGGCCCGACATCGAGATCACGGGTTACCCGGCGATCCAGAAATAGCCTTATGCGGGCAAAGAAATCACTGGGCCAGAACTTTCTTCGCGATGCCGGCATTATCGATCGGATCGTGCATGCACTCGGCCCCATCGATGAAAGCCCGGTGATCGAGATCGGCCCCGGACGGGGTGCCCTGACCGAAAAGCTGCTCGAAAAAGCCGGCCGCGTGATCGCCGTAGAATTCGACCGCGATATGATCGCGATATTGAGTGAACGGTTCGGCCGCAGCGATAAACTAACGCTGGTAAATGCCGACGCTCTAAACGTTGACTATTCGGCTCTATTGTCTGCCGAAGATAGCCCAACACCCGCCAAGCTTGTGGCGAATCTTCCTTACAATATCTCGACGCCGATCCTGCAGAGCCTTGTAGCCCAACGGGCGTTATTTTCCACGCTGGTGCTAATGTTCCAGAAGGAGGTTGTCCAGCGAATAACCGCCGCCCCGGGCGGAAAAGAACGAGGTTTTCTCAGCGTCATTGTCGAGGATGCCTTCGAAACAGAAGCGTTGTTCGATGTGCCGCCCACCGCGTTTACGCCGGTTCCTAAGGTTTGGAGCTCGGTCGTGAGGTTAACGCCTAAGCCTTTCAGCAATGCTGCTCCTGCGGTCTTTCGAAGGCTGGTCAGCGCGTCTTTTGCTCAGAGGCGGAAAACGATTCTGAATAACCTTCGATCGATATTGAAACAACCCGAGGAGGCGCTCGAAACTGCCGGGATCGAAGGCCGTCGACGGGCCGAAACGCTTACGCTGGACGAATGGCGGCGACTGGCTGATGTTGTCAGATCACGGATCGGGATTCAGCAATAAGTGGTTTAATCTAAACTATATGCTTGCGATCTATTTCGCGTATTGAATCATGGCGAACCAAACCTGCGTTAAAGACGCCATAACCGGTGTCCGAAGTCTCCTGTTTTTTGTTTTATTTTGCACGCTGGTTTCAGGTACTAGCTGCTAACAACACGACGTTCCAACACCGAAGAATTGGAGTGAAAGTCTTGTTATAAAAGAGACTTTTGTGACCGAAGAAAGAACGGTAAGCGATGTTGAAGCACAAACAATACTGTTCACTTATCACATGTACCCGTTCGCACAACCGAATACCGTTCAAAAGGTAGACAGCGACCATTGGATCGCTATCTTTGAAAAACCATCCGAGACGCCACCTCCCGAAATCGTTATCGAAAAGATTCGAGAGAATGAGTTTCGTGTTGTATTCAAACCTCAGTGATGTGGATTATTTCCTAACACCATAACTTTAGGACACTACCCGCCCTGGTGCTGGTCAGCGGAATTGAGACGAGCACGGCTATGGCTGTGTTATAGTTAAAGGTTATTCTATTGGGGAGTATCTCACTATCGTGAACAAGATCGAAATTATTCCGCTCGGCGGCATTGGTGAATTCGGGATGAACTGTATGGGCATCCGTTTTGCCGATGAGATGATCATCGTCGACGCGGGGATGGGGTTTCCGGAAGAAACGCCGTTCGGGGTCGACATCTCGATCCCAAATTTCGATTTTCTCGAGGAGTACCGCGACGATCTGACGGCTATCATTCTTACCCACGGACATGAGGACCACATCGGTGCGTTGACGTATATCCTCAAGAAATTCAACCTACCGGTCTACTCGTCTCGATTTACGCTTGCGTTGACCGAGAAACGTCTGGGCGAGCATAACATGCTGGATGATGTCCTGCTGCACCGCGTCGAAGCGAACGACATTGTCACGATCGGCAACTTTAAGGTCGAGTTTATTCATGCGTCTCACTCTTTGGTCGAGTGTTTTTCGCTAGCGATCCACACCCCTATCGGCACGATCATCCACACCGGCGACTACAAGATCGACGACACGCCGGTCATCGGAAAGCCGTATGATCTGAAAACCCTGGGACGGATTGGCGATGAAGGCGTGCTGGCTTTGCTGTGCGATTCGACAAATGCAACTGTGCCAGGCCGAACGCCGTCGGAAATGGCGGTCATTCCCGCTCTCAAAGAAATATTCGAGGAAACCGAGGGCCGTCTCATAATCTCGACATTTTCATCGTCGCTGCATCGTTTGCAGATCGTGTTCGACATTGCTCACGAATTCGGACGAAAAGTTTGTGTGATCGGGCGTTCGATGCAGAAGAATGTCGAGATCGCCGAAGAGATGGGCCTGCTCAAGATACCGTACGGCACGATGGTCGAACTCGGGGCTTCGCGAGCCTTGGATGATGACGAGATCTGTTATCTGGTGACTGGTTCCCAGGGCGAGCAGCGTGCCGCGTTGTGGAACATGGCGACATCAACATTCAAGGGCATCGAGGTCGAGAAGGGCGACACCGTGATTCTATCGGCCCGCATAATACCGGGGAATGAGAAAAACATCAGTCGTCTCATCGGCCACCTGTATAAACGCGGAGCCAATATCATCGAGGAAAGACGCCGTCTGGTGCATGTCTCAGGTCATGCGTCTCAGGAAGACATCAAGATAATGGTCGAAACGTCGAAGCCGCGATTCGTCGTCCCGATCCATGGTGAGTACCGGATGCTCTTTCGCCAGAAGGAATATATCAAGAACCATGTCTCAGGTTATAACGATGACAACATCGTTCTGATCGAGAACGGGAACGTGCTCGAGGTCGATGAGTTTGCCGCCAAGGTTGTCGAAAAACACGAACTCTTTAAGACCTTCATAGATGAAGAATCGATGGAAGAGATCGAGTACGACGTCGTCCGCGAACGGAAGAAACTTGCCTATGGCGGAGCGATCTCGCTCGTTGTCTCAGTTGACAAGAAAACTCACCAGCTCGCCGGCGACCCGCATATTACATTTCAGGGCGTGGCCGGCATCGATCCGCTCAACGGCTTTGCAGCCCAAGCGAGGGCCGCCGTGTCTCAGGCTATATCCGAGATGAAACCTGCACAGATCGCTGACCGCACAGTTTTCAAAGAGAACCTTCGTATTCACCTCAAACGTTTCATGCAGCGTGAGCTGAGTTCCAAACCGGTGATCGTGACAACGGTTATCGAGGTTTGAACCTGCCTGTCCGATTCGTCTCACTCTTTCTAAATTTTCAAAGAACTAATTTTACCGTTCCCTCTGTCTTAATTTCGAACCGTTAACTACGCACGAATACCTCCGCCTGGTGAGCCTCGTGCAGACGCAGTGGCCGATCGAAATGGCTGACGGATTTGGAGGAAATGGGAAAGGTGGGCTTTGTTGTTTATAGTGGGCGCATCGAACATCTCTATTGCTGTCCGTTTCGGCGAGATCTCGAGCGAATGCACGTGCATCTGACCTGTCACGTCAAAGAAATAGTCCGGCATCTCGCAGAAAGCTTCTGCATCAGACCAATCCCGGCTCGATGATTGAGTGATCGGCTGATAGATGCATGCGAGTCCATAACGGCTCTCTACCAGCAGGCCGCACACCCGGTCAATAAAGGCCAGCCTTTCGTCAGAAACAGCTGCCAACAATCTTAACTTAAGAGGCTGACGATCGCAGTGTCGGGTATGATTTGCGTGGGTCATGCGAAAACAATAGTCAGTTTTCGGCAGGAATGAAATACCAAATGATGTTGTAAAGACGGTTTCTCGCTGACATCGGGCTAGGATCTATGTTGACGAGAAAGATCTAGTTCTTTGACAGGAGAAACCGTTATGACATTTTACATTGGAGTAGATTTTCATCCACATCAGCAGACAGTG
>JBGTIP010000026.1:0-13998 GCA_041745615.1 Pyrinomonadaceae bacterium
AAACTGATCTTCGAGGCCGATCGGAATTTGAAGAGCAATGGCGTTTGCGCCCAATCTGGTGATGATCGAATCGAATGACCGGTCGAACGAAGCACCCGCACGATCGAGCTTATTTATAAAGCATATACGCGGAACACCGTATTTATCGGCCTGCCGCCAAACCGTCTCCGACTGCGGTTCAACACCGGCAACGCCGTCAAAAACGCAGACTGCGCCGTCTAAAACACGAAGAGACCGCTCAACTTCCATAGTGAAGTCAACGTGTCCCGGTGTATCTATAATATTAATGCGATGTTCGACGTTGTTGCGTGTCCAGAAACAGGTAGTTGCAGCGGACGTGATCGTGATTCCGCGCTCTTGCTCCTGCTCCATCCAGTCCACCGTCGCCGTTCCCTCGTGAACTTCGCCGATCTTGTGCGAAACACCCGTATAGAACAAAATACGCTCCGTCGCCGTGGTTTTACCCGCGTCGATATGGGCCATGATGCCGATGTTTCTAAATTTGTCTAAACTAATGTTTGCCATTCTTGAGCTTTCAGCAGTCAGCTGTCAGCTTTCAGCAAATCTTGTTCGTTCCGAACTGATCGCTGACTGCTGAAAGCTGACGGCTATTAAAATCTATAATGTGCAAAAGCCTTATTGGCTTCGGCCATGCGGTGAACGTCGTCTTTCTTCTTGACGGCTCCTCCGCGTCCTGATGTCGAATCGAGCAGCTCGCCGACCAGGCGGTCACGCATCGTTTTTTCGCTGCGGTTACGAGAATTCGTCACGATCCAACGGATAGCCAGCGTATTGCGGCGGTCGCGGCTGACTTCGAGCGGAACCTGATAGGTCGCACCGCCGATACGCCGTGATTTAACTTCCAGCGTCGGAGCCACCGAATCAAGTGCCTTCTTGAACATCTTGAGCGGCTCTTCACCCGACTTTTCGCCCAATTTCGTCATCGCACTGTAAAAGATCTGCTCGGCAACGCTCTTTGTGCCCTGCCACATCAGACCGTTGATAAACTTCGTAACGGCGATGCTGTTATAGATCGGATCCGGTAAAACTTCTCTTTTTCCTGCAACTCTACGTCTTGGCATAATTCCTCAGTTTTCGGTTGCCAGTTGTCGGTTGTCAGTGCTCAGATTCTTTTCTGACTACTGACTACTGACTACTGATTACTTAGCCCCCTTGGGGCGTTTTGCACCGTACTTTGAACGGGCCTGGTTGCGGTTCGCGACGCCCGAGGCATCCAGCGTTCCGCGGATAACGTGATATCGAACACCAGGAAGATCTTTCACACGGCCGCCTCGGATGAGAACGATCGAGTGCTCCTGCAGGTTGTGGCCGATACCCGGAATGTAGGTCGTGACCTCGATCTGATTGGTCAGGCGAACACGTGCGACCTTACGAAGAGCCGAATTCGGCTTCTTCGGTGTTGACGTGTACACACGCGTGCAAACTCCGCGTTTCTGCGGATTCGCCTGCAGCGCCGGACTCGCGGTCTTATACTTGACCGCCTGGCGTCCCTTTCGAACTAACTGATTAATAGTCGGCATAGCTAATATGATCTTTGAGCTTCGATCGTTGACCTTTGCCAGCCCTATCGAAACACTCATCTATTTCTTTCAATGATCGAAGATCTAAGATCTAAGATCAGTTCCCCAAAAATGGCAAAACTAACGTCTTACCTGACTCTTGCTCGGAACCTGTCCGGCAGTTAGCTCAAGCAGCTCTCGCTGAATGAATTCTTTAATATGTGCAGCGGCCCAATAGGCGGGGCGCTTTATACAAGTACCGAGGCTTTGCTGTAGCGTGGCTTCAAGTGCGGCGGTCGTTTTCAGCTCCCCTCCTTGATTAGGAGGGGAGCCGCTGCTTTGAGCGGCGGGGTGGCAGACCACCCGTAACGGCCTGACATTATCGCCCGCGTCATGAGATTGACGCTCCTTACGCAACAATTACTTCCTTCGATTCTCAAAAATCCGTGCCCGAGAACACCTGGGTGTCCAAGGACAAGCCAGACCGTAAAGTCCGAAACTTTAGATATTATGATTTTGTCTAAAACGTGTCAAGGGGGAATAAGGAGTTTAAGAATCTTTCGTCGAAGCATTCTTGATCGGCTTCCTGTTCAACCCATCAAATTTCTTTTTCGCCTCGACAAAACGAGGCAGGGAGGATTCGAGCAGGCCAAGCTTCAGCCGCACACGGCTTCGACGGGAGTTGAGATTCTTTAACGAGGATAGACTGCTTTGTTCGTCGTTTTCCAGGAGGTCTGCAGGCAGAGGTACGACTTCAGTCCCGAAAACATAATCTTTTTCCCTTTCGTTTTTAGGATTCTCCTCATCCGTTTTGTTGATGTATCTCACAGCCTCGCGAAACGCCTGCCCGGCCCCCGTGGGCTGCACCTGAAGGTACAGCTTCGTCAAGACGATAAGCATTTCAGCCGCTCTATTAGTAGGAATATCGAGCGACGCTGATATCTCGCTCGAGGCCTTCTCCAGATTCTCCAGATAGAAAGCACCATGTTTTTCGGCGTTCAGCTGATTGACCAGTCTGACCCGCGCTTCGGGCCTCAGTCTTTTTGGAGTTTTGTCGAGTATCCGGTATGCGGCGGGCATGTCGTCGTTACTGACAAGTACATGGGCCGCACTGGCCGCGTACTCTGTTCGCCAATAATCCCAGACATAGCTCATTATTTTTACGTCATCTTCGGACATAACATCAAGAACATTTATAATGTCTTCATAGCGTTTGGCCATCTGCATCTTTAGAACGCCCTGAAGGTACTAGCGGATCTTCAGGCCCTTATCACTCGTTTCGCGGGCAGCCCTGATCAATTCATCGGCTGTCGTGGGCTCGTCACCTCGAGCAGCCGCCTTTAGCGATTCGGCAGACGATGGGTCGGAAAAGGGCAAACACATGTCAACCTGTTGACGTACGCCGAGAGCCCGGTCAGGGAGGTACTCGTCAAACCTGCTCAAGAGTGAAGTGACGCGCGAGACGATCGCCTTACACTTAGAGGGCCGTTCCGATTCGATCGATGTTGCCTCTGCCAGGGAATCCGCTAGAACGATGAGAAATGTCCTTCTGACGCGGTCGGAGAATCCTTTATCTGATGACCCGGCAAAAGCATAGTTCCCCACCATCCAAAGGAAATTTGTATCTTTCACATTGCCCGCCATAGCGAGTGCCCGCAGAGCAATCTCCTCGCCGAGCTTTCGATCCTTACTACTTAAGTTGAATATTAGACGAGCCAGCTGAGGATCCAGTCCGACCTTCATCGACTTAACAGCCAGATCGAAGGCCAACTGTGGATTCTTGTCTAAAACGGCCAGTCCGATAATGATAAACGATTCGCTGAGCGCTTTGGTATCTGCATTCCTGGCATTAAGGGCCTTTCCGATCCTTTCGATCATCGCTTCGGCGGCTTGCGGGTCGAGAGGGAGCATAAGAGCAAGCGTTCGATTTAGATTGGCAACTTTCGTCACCGGATCTTCGCCATCCTCAAAATCGAAAGCACTGGTCGCCATCCCCTCCGCTCGCTTGAGAAGCTTTCTGCCTTCAATTGGATCGACTTTCCACCACATCGTGGCGAGACGCCCAAAATAGATCGACTTTTCACTATCACTAACCGCTGAAGAATCGGCGATTATCTCGGAAGTCAGATCATCGACTCGATCTTGCCAAACCTTAACCTGCCGCCCTGCTTCATCCAACGCCTGTTGCCTAGCATCCTGAGCTAAGACACCCAAAGTGAGCAGCCCAACCAGGACAGCAGCTAATATAGTGGACTTTCTATCGTTCACAGAATGGTTCGGAATAATGAACTACTTAAGCATTTACAAAATGGAATATTGTCCTTCAAGTTACCACGAAATTGGCGTCTTCTACAATATTTTGTTACAGTCTTCAGTTTCGCGCGTACACCCTTACCGCACCTGTAGTTAATAATGAGTAAAAAGACAATGACTGATCTCGAAACATATTTAGATAAATTCACCGAATCCGAATGGCTCGCCGCCTTGGAAGAGCTTATGCCAAAGATCCACGAGGTTGACCGAAAGGCCGTGCAGATCTGGTTTCGGTTCTTCCCGCTTGAGCTGCACCGGCATGTGCAGGCAGCGGAGGACCGAGATGAGATGATCCGCGGTTTTGCTCTACAGGGCAAGTTCGAACTCAAAGGCCAGGTCGACACTTCGCATCATTTTCTGTATGGCCACCGGTATTGGAAGACGGTAAAGGCGGCGATCGAGGCGGAGGCGGCTGTCTTTGAGGGACAAACGCCCTCGCTCGTCGAAGAGATCAAAGCGATCAGCGCGATGGTGGCAGAAAAGCTGAATATAGAAACTCAGATGGTCACTGCCATCACGGCCGTCGGCCTGATGACGCTTAACCAGGCCGGGCTCGAGGCATTCAAGGCCGCCTGCGGCGAAGTCAAAAAGCCAACGGGCATTATGTCAAAATCGCCTAACGCCGTCGTTGCAGAGCGGATGAAAGACGATTCACAGGGTATGCTGGGATTTCTCAGAACAGTCAACAAAAAGTTTTCGATCAACTTCACTGGGCCACACTATGCAGGCAAGTTTCCCATTCTAGCCGAAGAAGAGATCGCCACGGCATCACAAAAAGACCGCTCGCGTGATTGGCGTGCCGAGGATGAACGAAGTTGGGAGGGGCCCGTGCCCATCGAATGCACCGCGGCTTCCTGCGGCACCTGCTGGGTTGGCGTGCTGGGCGGCGAAGACAAACTTACTCCCGTCGAACGCCGCGAACGCCGCCAGGTCAAGGTTTTCGGCTATAACCAGCCGGAGGACGAAAAACCCTTCATGCGCCTGGCTTGCCAGGCCCGTGCCCACGGCAACGTCACTATCGTTATCCCGCCCTGGAATGGGGTTTTCGGCAAAAAGGTGTACGGCAACATCGAATCGGTCGAACTCGAACCGGTGACAACGTCCGCCAAAAAGCTCCGCGAAACGATCACTTCAGCAACAACCAACGGCGATTAGATGCACGGTCCTCACTGGTCACATCCCCCGTAACGGACATGACACCCGCTGCCGCAAATTTCAATCACATAGCTAGTTACAGCAGATATTGCTGTTTCACCGACCGCGAAAATGGGAATTTTTAGGTGTCTACGACAGTTCGGACGGGTCGATTGTCTGGAGCTGTCTTTTTCACTCCCGCTCCAACGATCTTCTATACCCTTAACGTAAGCTTCCGTACAGTCATTTGAAAACACTTATGTCGTAATATCCGCAAGGGTTCTGCTCCCGCTCTCTCCTAATTGTCTGACGAGTGCCACGATGTCTCGCAGATCAAATCTATGACATATCGTGTTGAACATATTAATGATACTTCTACCCGACGGTTTTCTGCGGCGGCACCGGAATTTAGTTCCATATTCATCAACCGCGATCTGAGCCTGCTCGAATTTTTCCGCCGCGTTCTCGAGGAAGCTCTGGACAAGGAGCATTTGCCGCTCGAACGTCTGAAATTCATAACGATCCTCTCGATGATCCTCGATGAATTTTTTATGATCCGAGTAGCGGGGCTCAAGGAAAAGCAAGGCCGTGAGATAGGCGTGTCGCCCGATGGATATTCAACGGATGAGATTCTAATTGAGATCCGCGAACGAGTCGGTGAAATGGTTGAGCAGCAAATGAGATGCCTAAGCGAAGAGATCAAGCCCGACCTCAGGGCTGCCGGGATCGAAGTCGTACACGTAGCGGCGCTCTCGGCCGACGAGCGTAGTCATGTTGACGATTATTTCGAAGACTGTATCTACCCGATCCTTACACCGCAAGCAGTCGACCCGACGCATCCTTTCCCTTATATTTCCGGCGGCAGCACGAATATCGGCATTTTTGCGCGTCCCGAGCTCAACCGCCGTACAGCGCGAGCGATCGGCAGCAAGGAACATGAGTTTTTTGTTCGCATCAAGATCCCGCCGCATGCGGATCCGCTCGTGCAGGTAGCTGATGGCTCAGAGAAATTTGTGCTTATCGATGACCTTGTCATCGCCAATATCAAACGCCTTCTGCCCGAGGCCGAACCATTGTCTTGTCATCTTTTCCGTATAACCCGGGGAGCCGACGGTGACCTTAGGGAGTCTGAAACCGAGGACCTGCTTGAAACCATGGAACAGAACCTCAAACTAAGGCGTTTCGGCGATGTTGTTCGTCTGGAGGTCTCGCGTTCGATGCCTGCAAAAATGGTTGAATATCTTACGCAGTCACTAAAGATCGAAAGTGAAGATGTTTATTCAGTAGATGGTCCTGTCAGCGTAACCGCACTTTCGGGGCTTTATAAGTTGAATCGGCCTGACCTGAAAGCTAAAAATATTACACCTCACATCCCGGCGGCACTGGACAGCGGGGCCTCTAAGTTCGAGGTAATTCGCAAGCAGGATATTCTGCTGCATCATCCGTATAACCCGTACTCTATCGTCACGGATTTCCTTCGGGAGTCCGTAGAGGACCCTGATGTATTGGCGATCAAGATGTGCCTCTACCGGATCGGGGCCGACTCGCCTATTGCACCCTTATTGATCAAGGCCAGTGAAGCGGGTAAGCAAGTAACTGCGGTTATCGAAATAAAAGCCCGTTTTGACGAGGCAAACAACATCGAATGGGCCAAACGGATGGAACAAGCCGGCGTCCATGTCGTTTACGGCATTTTAGGCCTCAAGACCCACTGTAAGGCTACGCTGATCGTGCGTAATGAAGGCGACGAACTCGTCCGTTACGTGCATGTTGCCACCGGTAATTACAACCCCGACACATCAGCCTTTTACACGGATCTAGGCCTGCTGACGGCGGATAAGGAAATAGGTGAGGACGTGACTGAGCTGTTTAATTATCTCACAGCCTATTCGCACCGGGATAACTTCAAAAAAATTGCAGTGGCCCCTATCAGTCTTCGTGAAAAAGGTCTTGCTCTGATCGAAAGGGAGACCGAACACGCCAAGAAGGGGCTTCCGGCACGCATCATTGCCAAATTGAACCGTCTCGCCGATCCCGATATCGTACGGGCATTATACGCCGCCTCAGAGGCTGGGGTTGAGATCGATCTTATCGTTCGGGGCATCTGCACACTGCGGCCGGGGATCCCGGGATTATCGGAAAATATACGGGTGCGGAGTGTCGTCGGGCAGCTTCTCGAACACAGTCGCGTTTATTACTTCGAGAACGGCGGTGAGCCCGAGGTTTATACCGGCAGTTCCGACTGGATGCCCCGAAATCTCGACCGCCGTGTCGAGGTCATCACCCCGGTCGAAGACCCTGATATCCGGCGCTATCTGCGAGATGAATTTCTCGCGGTCTATTTGCATGACAACGTAAAGGCGCGGCAAATGATGCCTGACGGCAGCTATCGCCGCATCGAAAGTGACCCGGATGATCCGAGCGTCAACAGCCAATTGTGGTTTCAGGGAACTAACAATATTTTGCGATTTGAAAAGGCACAATAGCATACAAGGGGGTTATTAAAATGTTCAAGCACCAATCGCCCAAAAGGCAGAGTAACCAATTTTTCCGCCCGGCAATTTTGCTGGTTCTGTCTGTCTTAGTATTTGCAGGCGCCGCGGACGCTCAAAAGGCCAAGAAGAAATCCGGAAATTCGGCGGCCAAGGCTCCGGTTATGTGGAAAAAGGTTAATGTTCGATCCCAGGACACGTACTTTGGTTCAGCCGGACGCAAGGCAATGCCCGATCTGCGGAGTATCACTTTCATTCGCGAAGAAACGGGCGGCTATTCCACTAAATATCGCATTCACGACGGGTCTAATCGCGAATGGGTGGCCAAAATTGGTAAAGAGGCCCAGAGCGAAACCGCGGCCGTTCGTCTTCTATCCGCTCTCGGCTATGAAACCGAGATCGTTTATCTCGTGCCGCGGCTGACGATACCAACCAAAGGCACTTTCACTAATGTGCGGCTTGAGGCTCGTCCTGATTCCGCCGAACGTGAGGGCCGCTGGAAATGGGGCGATAATCCTTTCATCGGGACCCAACAGTTTCAGGGCCTAAAGCTTATGATGGCCATGTTCAATAATTGGGATATGAAAAATGACAACAACGTCATTCTCGAAAGCCGCAACGATCGCTTTTATGTTATCAGCGACCTTGGAGCTACCTTTGGCAAAATGGGCATAAGCAGCTTTCCTCTGCTTCGCTGGATCGGACGTACGAGAAATCATCCCGAGGATTACAGCAAATCGAAAACATTCGTCAAAAAGGTCGATAAGAAAGGTCGCGTCAGGGTAGCGTTTAATGGTAAAAATTATGACGAACTTGATGATATTACCGTGGAACAGGCCCGCTGGCTTACAAACCTGCTTACGCAACTCAGTGACCGGCAGATCCGTGACGCTTTCCGGGCTGCAAATTACACCCCTGCGCAGATAGACCTTTTAGCTGCGGCTTTTAAAGACCGAATAGTTCAGCTTTATAACGCGACATCATATCGCATCGCTCGCAAAAGATGAAAATAAAAGATCCGAGAGCCTATTTAGTACTTGCGATCTTTATCATCGGCGGCCTGGCCATCGCGATCATTTCCGTGGTTGCTCCGCGGTATATGAATTTGGGAGCGGCTCCCGCTCAAAACGCGGGCCAACCGGCGCCGGCTGCCACGTCGGAACAGCCTTATCTGCTGCAGCAGGTTATGCAGGACTCGACCTCCGGCGATGCCGATGCATCGCTTGTGGGAACTGTCGAGATCATTGAGCGACTCCTGCTCGCGGTTCTGCTTTCGGGAATATTGGCGTTCCGGCCGAGGAAAAATGTACCTCTTTTTCGCCGAAGCCTGTTTGTTTCCCAGACACAGATACTGCTGTCAGTCGTTGCTGCGGCTCTTATGCTGATCGTGGGCGATAATGCGGCCCGGGCATTTGCCATTTTTGCCGCCGTATCGCTTGTCCGTTTCCGGACAAATATTCGTGATCCGAAAGAGATCACCGTACTTCTTATCAGCTTGGCACTCGGCCTGGCCGCTGGCGTAGGCCGATGGGACCTCGGTATCGCTCTATGTCTTTTTGCCCTCGCCCTGCTGTGGCTGCTCGAATATAATGAGTCTTCGCAAACGTTTCGCTCTATGGAGCTAAAGGTCAATACTCGCGATCCCGACAAGACAACCGAAATTCTTAAGAAGATCTTTTCCCGTCTTAAGATCGATGCGGAGGTTCGTGAGATCGTCCCGCCTGATGAGAATAAACCGGTGGGAATGATCACATACTATCTTAACCTCCGGCTTGATCTGACCACCGATCGCTTAAGCGACCGGATCCTGGCCGCCGATCCCGAGAACACCGAGGGCATCCACTGGTCAAAAACCAAGAGTGCCTCCGATATCTATCAATAAGGCCCGAAATTAGTACGGCAGAAGCCCGCGGGTGAGTGGTGTAATTCTCAGCTCTGTGAGTTGCTCCCCTGCTCGGGCTTCCGGAGTACTTATCGGCGAGTCTATTTACCTTCTTCAGCCGTGCCGCCAGCCGCAGCCTCGGCTCGTTTCTTCTCATAGATGACAGCGTAATCTTCGACAAAGTCCTTCTGCTTGCCATGTCCCCATGACGAATAGAAGTCGAAATTCTTCATTTCTTTGTAGACTTTATCGAAGTTCCATCCATATTTCTCGAAACGATAGATCGCCCCCATGTTACCGGTCCTGTGCCTCCCGCCCGCACAGTGAACAAAAAACTTGCCGGTCGCGGGGTCGTCAACGGTCTTCTGAAAGGCCGCGACATGCTCCGGAGTCGGGTATGATTTTCCGACGATCGGAATGTGAACATACCTCATGCCAAGGGCCTCGACCGTCGCCTTTGCATAAGGCTCCGGATCGTCCTTAAGATCGATCACAGTGGTAATGCCGAGATTCTTGAGAGCCCAGTAATCCGTCTGCTTGGGCTGTCCACCGCGATAGAAGCGTTCATCCATCTGGCCGAAATTGCTGATCTTAACATCGGGAAATGCCTTCTTATCGGGCCCTGTCTGAGCTACAGCCCCCGACGAGGCTGCGAGGACGAGGATGAACATTGAAACTAATGTCCGTGAGATATTTCTGTACATAATAATTCCCTGCAATAGACCGGTTGACAGTGCCTGGGAAAGAGAGAGTGCCGGCCGTTTGGTTCAGTGTGTCAATTGTGGGCGACCCTGTTCAACAATAACGCCCGGGCCTCTTCCGCATGTTTCGAACAATAAATTAGAGGAAGAACCGCCGAAGCCAGTTGCCATCAAATCGCTCGATAGAAATAACCCGCAATACCATCGCGGCGATCGTCCCCTCGTTCAGACCGGTGTACAGGCAGTGCTTTCGGCCGCCGGCTCTTCGATTTCCTGTTTCCTTGGCCAGAGAACCGCTACACCCGCGCCTGCAGCAATTATCGAAGCAAGAAAGACGGCTATTTTTGCCGCGGCAAAATCATCCGCATTCGGAAATGACTGGCTTGCTATAAAGAGCGACATCGTAAAACCAATGCCCGCAAGCAGCCCGGCTCCCAGCACCTGTCTCCAATTATAATCGGCGGGCTTGTCCGCAATACCAAGCCTGACAGCTGCATAAGCAAATCCTAATATCCCGATGGGCTTACCGATGCACAGCCCGAGCACGATGGCCGCGAAAAGGGCCGAGTGACCCGCAAAAACTCCGGTCGAGAGGGCGACGCCAGCGTTCGCGAGGGCAAAGATCGGCAGCACGAAGTAGCTCGACCACGGTTCAAGATTCCTAAGCAGCTTGTCCGCGGGCGACTCGATGCGGTCGTGAATTGTGTCCATCGCACGTAACGCCGGTTCAGACGGGCCATGGCGAAGCACCGCCTCGCCAGATCGCCGCATCTCTTCTGTCAGCACATTTTCGGCCTGCGCCAATAAGGCGGGAAGATTTCCGGGCGGGCGGGTCGGCGTTACAAGAGCCAGGACCACTCCTGCCAGAGTCGCATGCAGACCACTTTCGTGCAGTAAGAACCAAAGGATCACGCCTCCCACCGCATACGGAAGCGGACGGTACACATTCCATCGGTTTATCATCACCAGTGCCGCCGTCATCAGCACCGATAGACCGATAAAAGGAAAACTTATATGGCCGGAATAAAAAACCGCGACGATCACGATCGCCAGCAGATCGTCAACTATCACCGCCGCAGTTAAGAAAACTCGCAGTTCGACCGGAACACGATCGCCAAGCAGAACGATAAGCGCTATAGCAAACGCAGTATCGGTTGCGATCGGGATCCCCCAACCGTTTCCTAGCGGCCCGCCGCCCATGAACGCGAGGTAGATCAACGCAGGAGCGACCATCCCACCGATCGACGCGGCGACCGGCAGCATCGCAGAACGCCTGGTCGACAGATGCCCGACAGTGAATTCCTTCTTGATCTCTAATCCGACAACGAGAAAGAAAATTGCCAAAAGGCCGTGATTGATCCAGTCGATCAGGGGAAGCTTAAAAGCCCGTCCGTCAAGTTCGAGACCCAGCAGCGAATGCCAGAAATTCTCAAATTGCGGCCCGATGGGCAAATTCATCACAACGACCGCGAGGACAGACATCAGTAACAGCAGCAATCCCGTCGACGGGCCCCAACTGACAAAATCAAGCGCGGCACTCTGGATCCGGTGGCCAAGTGAGCCGAGCATAGCTTCAGAAAGCGCCGTCTCGTCCCACGCTCCTTCGTACTTTCGACCGTTGATAAAAAAGGTCGGCGTGGCACGGGCGGCACTCTCTCTCGCACTCGCCCGGTCCTCATCTACTCTTGCCGATGCTCTCTCCCACGCCTCTTCGTCAGCGTCGGTATCCAGACCAAATTTCGCAGCGATCTCATCCAGTTCCCCATTTTCAAAATCAGGGCCGCGACGCATAAGTTCGTCGTGTATCAGCCAGAAATTATCCCCCACTTCACCGGCAAACTCTGCGAGTTCCGCCGCCGGTCGGGCCGTTTCGCTCCCCTTGATGGGAAGCTGTCGAAATGCGTAAAGCATCCGGTCGGCAAATCGATCGCGGATATCGGCGATCACCTCGTGCGCGGCATGGCAATGCTTGCACGAATAGCTTCCGTATTCGATCAGGACGATCTCGGCGTCGGCATCCCCTACATAGTGATCGCGTGCCGGATCAAACGGAACGGAGAGTCGCCGTTTTACTTTGCTTTCAGACATAAGGCAAGATCAAAAAATTACTATATGAACTATAAATGAGGCCCGCGGTTCACGCTAATCCCAGGAACCATTGGCATACCTAAATCTCTGCGACCCTCCGACTCTGCGTTTTCGGATCTGATATCCATACGATCTGTGCTTGCCCTGTGGGCTCCTTCCGCGCTTTTCGTCCCTTTTGCCTTCTCCAGCTATTTACGTGAAAATTCCCTTTCATGTCCGAAAGCCGACGCAAAAATATCGATCCTGTCTTTTTTGTATTGGCAGCCGTTCTCCTTTGGAGCACCGGCGGTCTTTTTATCAAACTTACCTCCCTCGATGCTTATGAAATAACGTTTTTCCGGTCGCTATTGGCGGGGCTAACGGTACTTCTACTGACCGGAAAGAGCGGCCTGCGGATCAACTGGTTTGGCCTGATCGTCTCCTGCATCTATGCCACCTTATTATTTCTATTTGTCTGGGCAACAAAGCAGACGACAGCCGCCAATGCCATTTTCCTTCAGTACACCGCACCGATTTACATCCTGATACTCGCCCCGTTCGTCATCGGCGAAAAGTTTCACTTTCGTGATCTCCTTACTGTCATCTTCTGCATCGGCGGAATGAGCCTTTTCTTCGTGGGAGATCTCTCGATCGGCGATTACCAGGGGAATCTCGCGGCGCTCGGATCGGGCGTGTTCCTCGGGTTGTACATAATGCTGCTGAAGCACCCGAAAATTACCGGGATACAAGTAACGACTGACCCATCCCCACCCCCCATCGCCCGTCAAGTGTCCCCTATTTCGACCGTTATCTACGGCAATTTCATTCTCGCGATCGCTACCCTCCCCTGGGGCATTCCGGTCATCCCGGATCTGACCGCGACCGACATTTTTGCCGTTTCATTCCTTGGCATCATCCAGATCGGCGTCGCCTACATCCTGTTTATTAAGGGCGTAACCGGCGGGACCCGCCCGCTCGATGCCAGCATCATCGGCTTTATCGAACCCCTGCTCAACCCGGTGTGGGTCTACCTCTTCATCGGCGAATCGCCCACAAAAGAGGCGATACTAGGCGGAGCGATCATCATCACCACGGTGGGCGTCCACACCCTTTTCCAATACAGACGACGGTAAGCCTCTCCCATAAACCCAGTCCCTATCGCTCCCGGTTCTGACCACTGACCACCGACCACTGACAACTGTGCTCTTGGACTGGGTTTTCAAATATCTGTTAATAACGAAAAGAACCCAGTCGCTATCGCTCCCGGTTCTGACCACTACCACCGACAACTGACAAACGACAAGCGACCACTGACCACTGACAACTGACCACCGACCACTGACCACAGACCACTGACCACCGACAACTGACAACTGACAACTGACAACTGTTCTCATAACCTCCAGAATCTCTTACCCCGTCTCTCGCCGTGCATGCGGACGGCTATGGATACGGCGTCTATTTGGTCGTCGTGGAGACCGTGGGGGAAGGAGCAGGCTTCTTCGATGAAGTCCTGGTTCCAGCGGCCGGCTACGAGGCGGACGCGGCCTTCTTCTGCGAGGGCGATCCAGGGGAGGGCGCGGGTGAGTTTGTTTGTCTCAACCTTGACGCCGCGGAACTTTCGGCCGCGGAGTTCGGGGACCTGTCTCAGGTCGTGGAGGATCGCGTGGCCGTTGGCTGAGAGCTCGATGCCGTGCTCGGTGCGTGTCTCAGTTTGAATGTAGTGCATCAGCATCTTTCTTTGGAGCGGATAATTGAGCTTTCCGACGAAACATCCGTCGATGTAGAGCACTCCTTCCTTGTCGAAGGCCACTTTTAGTGTCGCAGAAGGGTCTGAATCGGGGTTGGCGGTGAATGAGAGATCGTACCCGCGCTTCCAATTGAGGTTC
>JBGTIP010000027.1:0-18995 GCA_041745615.1 Pyrinomonadaceae bacterium
TATGAAACGATGCCCTGAATGCAGACGAGATTATTATGACGACACGCTCGCGTTTTGTCTGGAGGACGGAACTGGGCTTGTGCAGGGCCAGGTGCCGTCGCCTGATGAACCACAGACGGCGATCTTGCACGAGACTGCCGCTCCAGGTGAGGCTGCGACCCGAGCGCAGATACATACAACTAAGCGGACCGCCGTTTTTCCTTCGGGTCCGGAGGCGGAGCCTCATGAGAGTTTGGGGGGCTTGTCGGAGAAGTCAAACTTCTCCGCAAATAGTGCGGCAAAGCCGCTGATCGCTGTGGTGGTTGCGGTCGCCATACTTGCCGGCGGATTTTTTGCCTATCGATATCTTGCGCCCGCCAAACAGATCGAATCGATCGCGGTGATGCCGTTCGTTAATGACAGCGGTAATGCCGATGTCGAATATCTCTCGGACGGAATGACGGAAACGTTGATAAAGAGTCTGTCGCAGCTGCCGAACTTGGCGGTCAAGTCGAGGAGCACCGTCTTTTTTTACAAGGGGAAGGAGACTTCGCCGAAGAAAATTGGCGAGGAATTGAACGTGCAGGCGGTTTTGCTGGGCAGGGTTGGAGGGCGCGGCGACGAGTTGAAAGTAAGTCTGGAACTGGTCAATACACAAACGCAAGATGTCCTTTGGAGCGAGCAATATGACCGCAGGCAATCAGAACTTGTTGCGCTGCAAAGCCAGATAGCGAAGGATGTTTCCACGAAGCTCCAATCAAAACTCTCAGGTGCGGACGAAGCGAAAGTCGCGAAGGCCTCAACCACAGATCCCGAAGCATATCAGGCCTATCTGAAAGGACGTTATTTCTGGAACCGGCGCTCGGGTGAAAACCTGAACAAAGCAATCGAGCAATTCGAGATCGCGACCGACCGCGACCCGAATTATGCCCTTGCTTACACTGGACTCGCCGATAGTTATGCTCTCGTGAATTTTTTAACGGGAACACCACCTGATGAGATTCGGCAGAAAGCCAAAACCTATGCGGAGCGGGCAATCGCTATTGACGATCAATTAGGCGAACCGCACGCAACCCTTGGGCTGCTGTATAGCCAATCATGGCAGTGGGCTGAGTCAGAACGGGAATTCAAGCGGGCTATCGAACTCAACCCAAATTACGCGACGGTGTACCACTGGTATTCCATATTCCTTAGATCCCATCGAAGGTTTGATGAAGCAGCGTTGATGATCAAGCGGGCGCAGGAAATCGACCCTCTTTCGAGCATCATCAGCATCAATGTTTCGCTGAATTATCAGTTGCTAAACGACCATGACGCCAGCATCGAAAACACGCGCAAGACAATTGAACTTGATCCCACCTTTCCACCTGCGTATGAAGCTTTAGGCCTTTCATATTTGAAACAGGGGCGCAACTCCGAAGCCATTGCCGGTCTCGAAAAGGCGGTCGAATTGAGTAAGAGAGAGAATAATACTCTTTCAACTTTGGGCTATGCATACGCCGTGACGGGTAAACGGACGGAAGCGATCGACATTGTCAGGGAACTGGAGGAAAGGTTTGCTAGAAAGGAATCCACAGGACGAAACATTGCCGCCGCGTATGCCGGGTTGGGCGAAAAAGATAAGGCGTTTGGATGGTTGGAAAAGGGATTTCAAGAAAAAGGGAATTTGTGGTGGATCTCTTTCGAGATCCCATTTGAATCTCTCCGCGACGACTTGCGATTCAAGGATCTGCTGAAACGGATGGGTCTGCCGGAATAGGAATTTATGAAACGATGCCCTGAATGCAGGCGAGATTATTACGACGACACGCTGCTCTACTGTCTCGACGACGGGAATGCGCTGCTAGAGGGACCGGCGACGGTCGAGGATCCTGTTACGGCACTATTCTCAGCGACTGCGGCAATGACTGCGGTCCTTAGTGCCGAATCACCTATCATCACCGCAAACTCTATAGCTGTCCTGCCGTTCATGCATATGAGCTCGGTCGAGGACGATGAGTATTTCTGTGACGGCTTGGCCGAGGAGCTAATAAATGCCTTGTCCAAGATCGATGAACTAACGGTCGCCGCGCGGACGTCAGCGTTTTCGTTCAAGGGCAAAAATGCAACCGTCAGCGAGATCGGTTACAAACTAGGCGTCAAAACCATCCTCGAGGGCAGTGTTCGAAAATCGGGTGATCGGCTGCGTATCACGGTCCAGCTGATCAATGCAGCAGATGGATATCACCTTTGGTCCGAACGTTACGACCGGCAGATGACCGATATCTTTGCCCTTCAGGACGAGATCACACTGGCTATCGTCGAGGCCCTTAAATTAAAGCTGCTCGGATCTGAGCGTACTAAGCTGCTTAAGAAGGCGACCGAGAATCCGGCAGCCTACGAGCAGTATTTGCGCGGACGGGCGCTCTGGAACAAACGCACACCTTCAGATCTGGAAAAAGCGACCCAATACTTTGAAAAAGCGATCACGATCGACCCCGAATACTCCCTTCCATACTCCGGCATTACCGATTGTCACGCGCTGCTTGCGTATTTTGAGCAGTTCGCACCGCACGACTTGCTCGAGAAGGCCAAGGCGAGCGCGTATAAGGCTATCGAACTCGATGAGACATCGGCTGAAGCCAATAGCTCGATGGCGATGTATAAGCTGGTTTTCGAATTTGATCTTCGCGAGACCGAAAGTCGGTTTAAGAATGCCTTGCATCTTAACCCTAAACTGGTAACCGCCAGATATCTATACGGGACGTATCTCGCAACCCAAGGCCGATTCGACGAAGCATTCGTGCAGCATAAATTAGCCCTCGAACTCGATCCGATCTCGCAGCCGCTGAACGGAAATTTCTCCAGAGCTTTGTACATGGCACGCAGGTACGAGGATGCGATCGAACTCGCCGAGAAGAATCTCGAGATCGCCCCGGATTTTTTTATTTCGCATTATGTGCTGGGCGTTAGCTATCGGCAGATCGGAAACATGGAAAAGGCTCTCGGCCATGCTCGTCTGGCTGTATCGCTGAGCGGTTTTTTTGCTTTCAAAGGTGAACTGGGCGTAACTCTCGCCATGGCAGGTAAGGAGGCAGAAGCTCGTGAGTTGCTCGCGGAACTGGAGGAAGCCGCCAAAACGCGGTATGTTTCACCGCAATGGCCGTCGGTGATCTGCGCCGCTCTCGGCGAGACAGCCAGCGCACTGGCGTTCCTCGAGAAAGCGTCGGAAGTACGAGCGATCCAGTTGTTGTGGCTTGCAGTCGATCCAAGCTTTGATCCATTGCGCGACGAGCCCCATTTTCGCGAGGTCATGGCTAAGCTCCGTCTGGGTAGATGAAGCCCGCGACCCATCTGTGATAATTATGAAACGATGCCCCGAATGCAGAAGAGATTATTACGACGACACGCTCGCGTTTTGTCTGGAAGATGGAACCGCGCTGCTCCAGGGCTCGGTGCCATCGCCCGATGAGCCACAGACGGCGATCCTTCACTCAACCGCTCCATCCGCCGAAGCGGCGACACGGGCGCAGATCCATACGACTGGCCAAACTGCGGTTTTGCCGACGGGCAGCGTCAATAGTCCACCCCAGCGTCGCGGGTTCAACCGACGCCTTCTCGCCGCCCCTTTGCTAGCAGCGAGCGTTGCGTTGGCGGGCTACTTTGGATATCGGTATTTCGGGCCTATTTCGACCGACGCGGTCAGTTCGATCGCGGTCCTTCCATTCGAGAACCGCAGCGGCGACGCGGATACAGATTATCTGTCGGATGGGTTGGCCGATTCGTTGATCTACCGTCTTTCGCAGCTGCCGAATCTGAAGGTCAGCCCGACCAGTTCCGTGATGAGGTACAAGGGCAAGGACACGGATGTTGCCCAAATCGCCAAGGAACTTATGGTCGATGCGGTGATGTCGGGCCGGCTTGTCCAACGCGGCGACGATTTGTCGATCAGCGTGCAGTTGATCGATTCGCGCACCGGGAAGCTGATATGGGCCGAGCAGTACGACCGCAAGATGGCCGACCTGCTCGCGACGCAGCGTGAGATCGCCACTGCCATAACGCAAAAATTGCAATTGAAGCTTGCCGGCGACGAAGCCAAAGGCATTACAAAGAAATATACCGACAATAATGAGGCCTATCAGCTTTACCTGAGAGGCCGCCATCACCTTGCCAAGCGTACGAAAGACGACATCCTGAAAGGCATTGCGTATTTCCAACAGGCTATCAAACTTGATCCGAATTTTGCGCTGGCTTATGCGAGGATATCCGACTCGTATATGAGTATGCCTGCATACCCATACATGCCGCCTAAGGAGGCGTTTCCGCAGGCAAAGGCTGCCGCGCTGCGTGCCGTGGAGATCGATCCCGGCCTCGCGGAAGGCCACACTTTCCTGGCGATGACGTTGGCGATTGCGGACTGGAACTGGGCGGAAGCGGAACGCGAATTCATGCGCGGCATCGAACTTGATCCTAACAACGCCGCCACGCATTTCCGGTACGGGCAGATCTACCTGGCCGACATGGGCCGCGTGGACGAAGCCATTGTGAAAGTAAAGCATGCCCTCGAAATCGAACCGCTCGACCTCAATATGGGAGCGAATCTTGCCTGGTTGTATCTTTTTGCACGGAAAAACGACCTGGCTTTGGAACAAGCACGGAAAGTCTATGAGATGGAACCGACCTTTCCAGTCGGCCGATGGATGCTTGGGGAAACGTACGCATTGAGCGGCATGTATGACGAGTCGATAGCAATCAACGAGCAAACATTGAAAATTGATCCAACAACTCAGTTTGCGCTCAGGAATATTGGTTATGCCTACGCCAAATCGGGACGCAGACGCGAGGCAGAGGATATCCTTCAGCGATACAAAGATCTCCGCAAAACACAGTACGTACTTTCATACAGGATCGCGAGCTTATACGCAGCTCTGGGCGACAAGGACCAAGCCTTTGCCGAACTTGATCGTGCGTATGAAGAGCGCGACTGGCAATTGCAGCGAATCAAAGTTGACCCGTTCCTGGATACGCTGAGAGATGATCCGCGGTTCAAAGCGATACTCAGACGAATGAATCTGCCGGAATAGAACATTATGAAACGATGCCCTGAATGCGGTCGTGATTACGACAATACGATGATGTTCTGTCTGGATGACGGAGCTGAGCTGCTCTACGGCCCTGCTACGTCAGAACCGGGAGCGGTAGCGACTGGGTTCCCATCCGACGAACCCCAAACCGCGATCCTGCACGAAACCGCACCGCCGCAAGAGGCTCCAACCCGTGCGCAAATATATACGACGGAGCAAACGGCAGTGCTTCAGGCAGCGGAGGCAGAGCTTCGGGATTCTTTGGGAGGACTGTCGGAGAAGCCTGGCTTTTCGGCTAGGCGAAACGTGAAGCCGCTGATCGCAACGGTGGTGGCGGCGGCGATCCTCGTTACCGCATTTTTCGGATATCGGTATTTCAATGCAGCCGACGCCGATCAGATCAACTCTATCGCCGTACTACCGTTCGAAAACCGCAGCGGTGACGCGGATTCTGAATATTTATCGGACGGGTTGAGCGATTCGCTTATCTACCGGCTTACCCAATTACCAAATTTGAAAGTGAGCCCAACTAGTTCGGTTATCCGGTACAAAGGAAAGCCGACGGATGTCGCCGAGATCGCGAGAGAGTTGGAAGTCGACGCGGTTATGTCGGGCAAGCTCGCTCAGCGAGGCGACAACCTGACCATAAGTGTCGAACTGATAGACGCCCGCACTAAGAAGTTGATCTGGGCGGAACAGTACGATCGGAAAATGACGGACCTGCTCGCCACGCAGAGAGAGATCGCAACAACAATCACCGAGAAATTGCAGTTGAAACTTGCCGGCGATGAATCCCGCGGCATCACTAAGAAATATACCGACAGTAACGAGGCGTACCAGCTCTATCTGAGAGGCCGATACAGTTTTGGAAAGCGGACGAAGGATGAGATGCTGCGCGCCGTCGATTATTTTCGGCAGGCGATCGATCGAGACCCGAAGTTCGCGCTAGCACACGCCAGGATCGCCGAGACATATGGAAGTATGCCCGCCTATCCTTATCTTGCTCCCAAGGAAGCTTTTCCCCAAGCCAAAGCTGCGGCGCTGAAGGCCCTTGAGATCGATCCGACATTGTCCGAGGCTCACACGTTTCTCGCGTATTGTCTGGCGATCTACGATTGGAATTGGCCGGAAGCCGAGCGCTCATTCAAACGAGCGATCGAACTTGACCCGAATAATTCCGCCGCCCGTTTCCGTTACGGACAAATATACCTGATGCCCACAGGCCGCTTTGACGAGGGCATCGCAGAGATCAAACGCGGCCTGGAGCTCGAACCGCTCGATATAAATATGGGCGGAACACTTTCCTCGGCCTATTTTTTCGCCGGGCAGAACGACATCGCTTTGGAGCAGGCCAGGAAGACGCACGAGATCGAACCCGCGCACCCCATCGGCCGTTGGATACTGAGCCAGGCCTATCTCGTCAAAGAAATGTATGCGGAGGCAATCACACACAACGAACAGTGGCTTCAGGCTGAACCGACGAATCAGTTTGCTCTGCGAGACGCGGGGATCGCATACGCGAAGGTAGGACGACGGGATAAATCGGAGGAGATGATCAACCGATTTCGTGAAATTGAGAAAACGCAATACATACCGACATCCCGGATCGCGTCCATATATGGAGCACTCGGCGACATGGACAAAGCGATGGTTGAACTTACCGCGGGCTTTGAAGCTCGTGATTGGGAGCTATATCGCTCTAACGTCGAGCCATATATGTACCCGTTTCGCAACGAACCTCGCTTCAGGGAACTTGTAATGAAATTGAATCTTCCGAAATAAGGAATCTCTATGAAACGATGTCCTGAATGCAGACGAGATTATTACGACGACACGCTGCTTTATTGTCTTGATGACGGCAATGCTCTGCTCGATGGGCCGGCATCGGTCGATGAAACAGGAACTGCAATCTTGTCACAGGAAGTTGAGTTTGGTGATGGGCCTAAGACGGCGATTTTAAATTCTACAGGTCCGAAAATTAAAACTAGCAGTAATAAGCAAGTGGACGACGGCTTTTGGGTCGCGGTAATACCGTTCCATTATATAGGATCGGATCAGGACATCAATGCACTCGCCGATGGTCTGACTGACGAGATAATTACCGGCCTGTCGCGTTTTTCATATCTCAGGGTTATCGCGCGGAACTCCGTAGAGCAAGACACTGACCAAAGATCAGACGCTCGTTCGATCGGCGAGGATATCGGGGCGCGGTACGTGATGGAAGGGACGCTGCGGCAAGCCGGTTCCTTGTTGCGTGTCGCCGTGAAGCTGATCGACGCGAGCACGGGAGCACATCTTTGGGCCGAGACCTATGAACGGCGGTTTAGTGCCGAAAATATTTTCGAACTTCAGGATGAACTGGTGCCGCGCATTGTTTCCACTGTTGCAGACTGGTACGGCGCTCTGCCGCAAAGCATGAGCGAAGTGGTACGTCGCAAGCCTGCCGAGGATCTTACTCCGTATGAAGCGGTGCTGCGCAGTTATGGCTATTATCAGCGGATCGACCCGGAAGAACATGCGATCCTGCGATCGAGTTTAGAGCGTGCTGTCGAGCAGGCCCCGGGTAACGCCGACGCCTGGGCGATGCTGGCGATGATGTATGGTGAAGAACACCGCTTTGGTTTTAACGTGCTGCCTGACCCGCTGGGCCGATCGATTCAGGCAGCGAGGCGGGCCGTTGACGCGGCGCACGCCAACCATTTTGCATGGCTGGCGATGGCACAGGCTCTGTTTTTCCGAAAAGAATTCGATGCCTTTAGGGACGCTGCTGACAGGGCGATCTCGCTAAACGCAATGGACGGGTCAACGCTCGAATATCTGGCACATTTACTTGCCTTCTCCGGTGATTGGGAGCGCGGCTGCGATTTGGCGGAACGGGCACGAAAACTGAACCCGAATCATGCCGGATGGTACTGGGCCGTGCATTTCCTGGATTGCTATCGTAGAGGCGATTACGAAGCAGCCCGTCCGTTCCTGACCAAGCTGTTCACTCGCGGTGGAGGTGCTGAACTTTTCACTATAGCCTTGCTTGCCGCGCTTTACGGACAGCTTGGCGAACGGAAAGAAGCAGACAAGACTATGCAGACTATAATGGCGGCGAACCCTGCTTTCGCCCAGACGGCCCGCGGCAATTTTGAAAAGTGGTACCCATCCGAACTTGTCGAAAAGCTGATGGAAGGGCTTTGCAAGGCAGGAATGAAGATAGAAGAAAGCCCTTCGTGAGCCGAGTGCTAGCACTCTCCGGCCAGCGTGACGAGGCTTTGGAGATGCTCGCTGGGTAAAGACCGACTCCGCCGGGAAATACGTACCGAGCATCAGCCGCGCCATCGCTCACGCCGGGCTCGGTGACAAAGAGGAAGCATTACGCTATCTCGAAAAAGAGGTGGCCGAACGCGGCTACTGGGCAAGCTCGTTTGCCGTCGAACCCGTTCTCGACGAATTCCGCTCCGAGCTGCGATTCAAGGCGCTGCTGAAGAGGATGAATCTGCCGGAATAGAACATTATGAAACGATGCCCTGAATGCAGACGAGATTACTACGACGACACGCTCGCGTTTTGTCTGGAAGATGGAACCGCGCTGGTTCAGGGCTCGGTGCCATCGCCCGATGAGCTGCAGACCGCGATCCTTCACGAGACTGCGCCGCCGCAAGAGGCGGCGACACGCGCGCAGATACATACGACTGAGCAGACGGCAGCGCTTCGGGCAGCGGAGGCGCAGCCTCAGATGTCTTTAGGCGAGTTGTCGGAAAAGCGTAGCTTTTCCGCAAATAGAGCGGCAAAGCCGCTGATCGCTACAGGGTTCGTTTTGCTGTTGATTCTCGGCGGATTATTTTTCTATCGATATTTGTCGTCTGAAACTGGTCAGATCGATTCGATCGCCGTATTGCCGTTCCAGAACGTGAGTGGTGATCCTAACTTCGAATATCTCTCAGACGGTATCGCCGAATCGCTGATAAACAGCCTTACGCAGATCCAGCAGTTGAAAGTGATCGCCCGCAACACTGCCTTTCGGTACAAGGGCAAGGATGTCGATGCCGAGCAGGTCGGCCGCGACCTCAGCGTGCGTGCGGTCTTAACGGGCAGAGTGCGGCAGGTCGGCGATCGGCTCAATATTCAGGTCGATCTTGTCGATGCCGCTACCGGCGCTCAGCTTTGGGGCGAGGAATACGACCGCCCGGCGGCGGATGCCCTTTCTATCAAACAGGCGATCGCACGAGAGATCACGGGGAATCTGCGGCTGCGATTATCGGGTGAGCAGGAACAGCAGATGATCGCAGGCGAGACTACGAGCGCGGAAGCATATCAGTCCTATCTGAGAGGTCGTTTCTATTGGAACCGGAGAAGTGCGGACGGCCTCAAGAGAGCGATCACGGAGTTTCAGCAGGCTGTCGACCGCGATACCGGTTACGCGCTCGGATATGTCGGTTTAGCCGATTGCTACCTGGTGCTCGAGGAATATGCGGGAACGCCGGCAACCGAGACGTTGCCCAAGGCCCAGGCCGCGGCAGATCGCGCCCTGCAGATAGATCCGTCGCTCGCCGAGGCGTATGCCTCCAAAGGCCTCATATTCCTTAACCAGTGGAAATGGGCTGAGTCCGAGGATGCATTTAAGAAGGCTATCGAGCTTAACCCGAAATACCCCACATCACGGCATTGGTATTCGATCTATTTGCGGGCAAAACGGCGCCATGTCGAAGGCCTGAGGGAGATGAAGCTTGCTCAGGAACTTGACCCGCTTTCTCCGACTATCAGCCAGAACGTCGCGATGATGTATTTGCTGAATGACGACGTGGAGTCGGCAGTTCGCGAGTGGCAGAAAGTGATCGAGCTCGAACCAAATTTCCCGCCCGCTCATGCAAATCTGGCACATGTCTACCTCAAGCAGCGACGCTACGAAGAGGCCGTTGCGACGTCTCAACGTGCTGTCGACTTGTCCGGCCGAGCGAGTTTATATTTGAGCGCGTTAGGTCATGCTTACGCCGTTGCGGGAAAACGCGCGGAGGCCCTTCAGATATTGCGGGAAATGGAAGAGAGATATGCGAAGGGCGAGTCGGTCGCACAATACCTCGCTCGTGTATATGCCGGGCTTGGCGACAAAGATCAGGCATTTGCGTGGCTCGAAAAGGATTTCACAAACCGCAGCGGCCTGCTGCATACGATCACCTGGTGGCAGTTCTATGACGATCTGCGCTCAGACCCGCGCTACACCGACCTCGTGCGGCGAATGAACCTGGCGGAATAGAAACATTATGAAACGATGCCTGATGCAGGCAGCCTCGTAGCTGGTTTAGAGCATTGCTGCGAGGTCGACATTCGGGAATAAAGCAGGCTCTGACGATGGAGCCGGCAAAAAAATCCACCTTCCCCTCACCGACTCAACGGTCGGTTGTTAAAAGCGTTTAAATTTTGTGGAAACTGCTTTGGCTTCGCCGTTTCCTATTAATAGCGACACAGGCCTTCCCGGGCTATTACCGATCGCACACTCGCTCTGCCTCCGTTCAACCGACCCGCATGAAAAGATCACACCTGTTAGTCACCCTCCTTCTCGTGTCAGCAGTTTCCGCAGCCGCACAAGACCGCTCGCGATCCTTCGACAACTTCGATACTTCCCGAGGTGTGCAGGTTCATAACCCTGTCCCGGCCACCGCCAAATTGTCTGTTGCCCCGACGACGCCAACGAAAACGGGCGCTCCCGGCAAGAAACTAGTAAGCAAAACCTCCAACTCCCGGATGAATCTCAATGAAGGAGTGGCAAGCCGACAGTTCCAAAGGGCATCATACGACATGCTCACGATGGGCACCGCCTCTAATCTAAATGGCTTTACGACGGGCAATCCTCAAATCGATTCCTTTATCGTAGATTCCAGCCGCCGGTACCGGATCGATCCGCTGCTCATCTATGCTCAGATGCATCAGGAATCGGCCTTCAAGCTGAAAGCTTTGTCTCACAAAGGAGCGAGCGGCCTGATGCAGCTCATGCCAGCTACGGCCCGCAGGCTCGGCGTAACCAAAATATACGATCCTAAACAAAACATTGACGGCGGCGTCAAATATATGAGGATGCTCCTGGACATGTTTGGCGGCGATGTCCGACTTGCCTTGGCCGGGTACAACGCCGGGGAAGGAGCTGTTCTTAGATATGGCCGCAATATACCGCCGTTCAATGAGACCCGGGAATACGTCAGGCGGATCTCCGCCCGCTACAGCGCGATCTCGGACCCCTCAGTTGCCCGTGCGGTGCCCCGAGTAAGCGAAACGCAGGCTGCAAAACTTGGCGAAAAAGAATCTCGTCCGCTCAGCGTTTACGAACCAAATCCAGTCACGGTGCGTCTGGCCGATGGCCGAATGCGTCTGGTAAACCAATAAGTCCCCGGGCCCTCCCACTAACCACTTTTCTCCAAAACTAGTCGAAAAGACCTGCGGCCGGACCTACCGGCCGCGTTTTTTTATTCCGCTTTCAGCGATGCTGTTTAGCAATAAACTAAGAAACGGCCACAAAAGAGGCTATAATGCGGCATCGACAAGTATGAAAATATATTGCACGCAATGCGGTGCCGATAATTCCGAAAAGGCTGTCTATTGCCGGAAGTGCGGGACACCTTTGGAAAAAGAGGAAGAGACCAGGGTGGCATCCCGCCGTGAACATGGGATCGTACAGTCCGGAACAGGCGAGATCGCTGGGTCTGATCGACAGGGCGGTTCCCAGCCGCACGATGACGAGGCCCAGATATTCTCGATCAGCCCAACCCTCTTGTTTGTAAAGATCGGCTATTTGGCCGCCGCAGTGGCGGCTATTTTTCTCGTTGCTCTGACAGCGGCTTTCACATCGATAGGCAGCGGCTGGGCGGTGGCTGCGGGGTTGCTCTTATTTCTGGTCCCCGCGTTTTACCATATCAAGCAGAAACTTATTCGTTATACGCTGACCGAAACGAAGTTGGAGATCGACCAGGGGCTCATCTCGCGCCGCACTCAAAATCTACCCATTCGTCGTATTCAGGACGTTACCGTGTCGATGACCTTGCTGCAGCGTCTGCTGGGATTTGGCGACCTTGTCGTAGACAATGCGAGTGACGACGGCGAAAAGATAACCCTACAGAATATCAACAGGCCGCGGCATTATGCCGATGCATTGCTTCGTCAGATGAAACGACTGGAGAAGTAAAAACGGGGAAGGCAGCAAACGCCTTCCCCGCAGATCGATCGGTATAGCGTTAAGATCGTTCGACGTTTACCTGGTCTTCAAGCATCGGCGTGGATTCATCGTCGTTGGCCTGCGAATAGTACTTGTAGTAACCAGATCCGTAGTAATAGTACTCGGTCGAATTGGCCTTGATACCGTTCAGGACCACACCGTAGATTCGTGCGCCGATATTTCCGACACGCTGTTTGAACTGCCGCATCAGGTGGATCGAGCTCTTATTTGCCATTGCCACGAGCACCACGCCGTCGACAAGCGTGGAAAGTATGGTCGCGTCAGTAAATGAGATAGCCGGCGGCGAATCAACGATCACATGCTTGAACTTGCCGCTCAGGAATTCAAGCAGGTTACGCATCTCATTTGAGCTCAAAAGCTCAGCCGGATTAGGCGGAATGGGTCCGCTCGTGATCACCTTAAGCTTGGGAAGGTCGGCGTAAGTTCGTATCAGGCCCGTCGTGTCCTTGTCGCCCGAGAGGTAATTGGTCAGGCCGCGCGAATTCTCAAGATTAAAATGGCTGTGCAGCCGCGGCCGCCTGAGGTCGCAGTCAACGACGACGACATCGGCGTCGGATTGTGCAAGGGTTATGGCGATGTTTATCGCTGTCGTTGTCTTGCCCTCCGACGGCTGTGACGACGTTACCAGGATAACTTGCGGCGGCTTTCCGGCGCTCGAGAATAGCAGCGATGTACGCAAATGCCGATAGGCTTCAGCCACGGGAGAATGGCGCTCTTCGAGCGCAATGAGCGCGGTCGAAGCGGTCGAAACTCCTCCCGAACTACCGTTCTTGGCCGAGAGCAGCTTTTTCTTGTCCGAATTGATGTAATGCGGGATCAATGCGAGCGTCGGCAGCCCCAGATGACGGCTGATGTCATCGGACGTGCGGACAGAATCGTCAAGGTAATCCAGCAAAAATGCGAGACCGATCCCCGCTCCGAGCGAGAGAAGCAGTGCGACCATAATGTTGCGGCCTCGCTGCGGGCCTGTCGGTGTACTCGGCTCGTCCGCGTAGCTGTGGATCTTAATATTCGTCGGGCGGCCGGTCGATAGAGCCAGTTCCTGCTCCTTCTGTCGCTGCATGTAAGTGTCGAGCAGCAATCGGTTCGATTCCGTTTCGCGCTTGAGCCGGGTCAATTCAGTTTCGTACTGCCCCTCGATATTCGCCCGGGCCGCCGCGCGTTCAAAGGATTCCCGCTGACGTGCCTCGCGCTGTTGGGCGGCTGACAGCTGGGACCGAAGACTAGCCAAAACCTCGCGTTCGGCGTTCTTGATCAGGACTTCTCCCTCCGATTTGATCTTGGCCGTAACCTCCCTGTTAACACGCTCCTTTTGCTCAATTAATTCCTTGATCCGGGCATCTTCGGCCATGACGTCCCTATATTCCGGCGTATATTTGACGAGCAGCGTACGACGTTTTTCGTTCGCCTCGTTGATCTTTTTGTCGATGTCCTCGATCAGCTTTTCGAGATCAGCCTGACGTTTCAGATTATTGCTTCGAGCGTCCTGGATCGCCTTGTTATCGCCGACAACTGCGAGAATATCACCCTTGCCGCTCGCATTAACGGCCGCGGAGTATAATGCCTGGATCCTTCCGGTCTCAGTTTGAGCCTCACGCCATTGAGTCATCAGGGCTTCGAGATTCCCCGCACGTAGATCTCCGCCTTTTTCCTGGAGCGGCAATCCGGCCCTTCGCAACGCCGCTAGATACTCGTCATCCTGAGTGATAATAGCTGCCTTCAGGTCCTCGATCGACGACCTCAGCTCTTCGTAAGCCTTCTCCGCGCCTTGTGTTTCACGTTTCTGGTCTTCGTCCCGGAATAGCTCGGCAACCTTATCAGCGACCTTTGCCGCAACGGCGGGCTTGGACGACTTCACCCTAACATTGACGATATTCGTACGCTCAACCTGCTCAACCTGGAGGCCGCCCGCAAGCCGGGCGGCGTAAAGAACGGCACGTGTATTTTCCTCGGGCGTAAGCTGGATCTGATCGCTCTTACCCATTTCAGGTGTCGCATCGCTGAGCACCGGCAATGTTGTTTCTTCCGAATCCGCGGGCTTTTGACCACCCGAGAAGAGCGAGCGAATGCTGGCCAACAGCCCACGATTTTGCTCGCTAAAAAGATTTGCATCGCGATGCAGCCCGAGAGCCACAACCACGCGCTTCATCAGATCCTGGTTTTGCAGCAATTTTAACTGGGTCTTGTAGTATTTTTCGTCGTCGCCAAAATTAATGTTGATCGCATCCTTCTGAGTTACCGGACGACTGCGGGGCTCGATGATCAGGCTCGTTTGCGCGACGTATTCTGAGGGAAGGCTATAAGAATAAAGTGCGGTGGCCGCGGTGACCAGAACGGTCAGGGCGATTATGATCGGAAGCCGTTTATAAACGATGCTTATATACTGCCTGATCGACCGCTTGCTCTCGAGCGAATCGTCATATGAGGACGAATACGCGGACGAAAAATCAACGTGGGTGGGTTGTAAATCGGCTACGACTGGCAAGGGCGTCAACCGCTGATCATTTTCCATACTACTGCTTTAATTCCTTAATCTCGGGCCATTTTGCGCAAGCTGCTCAAACCTGTTTTATACCACATTTGGTCCAGATTTACATACATTTTGCTCCGTCTTTCTGATTCTAACATATCGTAATGACCCATCTGATTGTATGCCCCAACCGCCGGGTGATATATTGTTCATTTGCCCTGTGATACGAAAAACAGGGAAGAAACTGTTATGACGGACCTTTCCGCGATCGCAAGCAACGATACATATAATTTAAAGCTCGGTATCGAGGGCTTCTATTTTTCTGACCTGTTTGATGCAGTTAAGCTGCAAGAGCTTGCCGAAAAATTCTATGCGGAGGTAAAAGAAAGCGATCCCACGCTTCATTCTGCCCTTAGCCGTTACATCAGCACGCGCGGCGAAAATTATGAACGCAGAGTCGAATCCAAGATCCTCACCGACTCTGCGCCCTATCTCTCCGATTTCATTGGCCGTTTGTTCCACATTGAAAGCGAACGGCGTGAACTCGGAAAGGCGATCACCATTCAGAACCCCGTTTGGAAATTCAAATTCTTCGTTCAGCGGCGTGCGATCAAACGGTACAAACCCGACCAGATCGCCGAAATGAATGAGAAACAGCTCTGGATCGCGTTGACCGAGCTGCGAAACGCGGGATTTGATGAGACCCTTGTCCGTGACGAGGAGCTTTCGATCGCCGAGATGACCGCCCGTCTGCTCGAAGCCGAAGAATATCTCTCGAAAAATGAAGGTGGTCCTGACCCGGATGTCACCAAAACGGTAGAGAGCGTCAGCACTGCATTCAGCAAGAAAATGGACTCTGCTTTCGGCAAGCTTTTTTCAGAGTACGTTCTGAAAGAAGAAGCTTCCGGCGATCTGCTTACTATCAAAGCGGCCCTTCATCTGGTTGAGGCCTGGTCGGCGGTAGCATTCTTTAAGAAAACGAAGAAATGGTACAGTTTCAGGACGCCGCACGCGCTGGATTATCAGAATCTCGTCCATCTCATTCATCCGGAGCCGAAGCTGCACAACATAATGCGCGGTGCCGACCGCGAGCTTCGCCGCCGCGACGGGTTTAGGCTGACCGATGACCGCGGCACGATGCGTGATGCCCTCTACGAGATCGACTACTGTCTTATTTGTCACGAAAGGGAAAAAGATTCCTGCTCGACGGGCCTGCGTGAACCGGATGGCACACCTAAGCGAAATCCGCTTGGCATTAAGACCGAGGGATGCCCGCTCGACGAACGTATTTCCGAGATGCACATGCTGAAGGGGCAGGGCGACCCGATCGGATCATTGGCACTGGTTGCGATCGACAATCCGATGTGCGCCGGCACCGGCCACCGCATCTGCAACGACTGCATGAAAGGCTGCATTTTTCAGAAGCAGGAGCCGGTGAACATCCCGCTTGCTGAAACCCATACGCTAACTGACGTTTTGAATCTGCCGTACGGTTTTGAGATCTACAGCCTGCTGACCCGCTGGAATCCGCTTAACGCGAAACGACCGTATTCGCTGCCATACAACGGGAAAAATATCATGGTCGTCGGTCTTGGCCCGGCTGGTTATACCCTTGCTCATTACTTATTGAATGAAGGCTTCGGCGTGATAGGCATTGACGGGTTAAAGATCGAACCGCTTCCCGATGAATGGACCGGATCGAACGGACGTGTCTGCCCCAAACCGATCAGGGACATTTCCGAGATCACTGAGAAGCTCGATGAACGGATCCTTTCCGGTTTCGGCGGCGTCTCCGAATACGGGATCACGGTACGATGGGACAAAAATTTCCTGACGATGATCCAATTAATGCTGACGCGGCGTAAACGATTTCGTGCGTACGGCGGGATCCGTTTTGGCGGAACACTGACGATTGAGGATGCCTGGAGCTTCGGCTTTGATCATATAGCGATCGCCACCGGCGCCGGCCGTCCGACGATCGTTCCGATGAAGAATAACCTGATCCGCGGGATCCGTCAGGCGTCGGATTTTCTGATGGCCCTTCAGCTGACAGGCGCATTCAAAAAAGACACTCTTTCTAATCTTCAGGTCCGTCTACCGGCGGTAGTGATCGGCGGCGGCCTGACCGGCATCGATACAGCAACCGAGCTTTTTGCCTATTACCCTGTGCAGGTCGAGAAGATGCTGGCAAAGTACGAGCAGGTCGTGGTCGATTTCGGCGAAGAAAACGTGGTCAAGCACTTCGATGAAGAAGAGATCCGCGTGCTGCAGGAGTTTCTCGAACATGGCCGTGAGATCCGTGCCGAACGACAGCGTGCAGCGGCGGCCGGCGAGGAGCCAAACTTCATCCCTCTCATTCGAGGCTGGGGCGGCGTTTCCCTGATATACCGAAAACGGCTGCGGGACTCGCCAGCATACCGCCTTAATCACGAAGAGGTCCAAAAGGCGCTGGAAGAAGGGATCGATTTCATCGAGTGTATGAATCCAACGGAGGCGGTACCGGATGAATTTAATGCGGTCAAGGCCCTCGTTTTCGAGCGGCTGGAATACATCGCCGAGTCGGGAAAATTCGAGAAGACCGGCGAGATGCACGAGTTCCCGGCCCACACGGTCTGCGTTGCAGCCGGCACATCGCCGAATGTTATCTACGAAAAGGAAAAACCGGGCACGTTCAGGATGGACGAATGGCGCCAGTTTTTCCAGCCGTTCAAAGTCGAGCGAAACGGTGACGGCTCGCTCCACGCAGTCGAGGCCGTTGCAGGCGAGACCGGCTTTTTTACGTCATATGAGCACGAGGGCAAATTCATCAGCTACTACGGTGATAACCACCCGCAGTATGCCGGTAACGTTGTAAAGGCAATGGCCTCAGCCAAGCACGGCTACGAGCGGGTCGTCGATCTCTTTTCGGAGGAACTTGAGGAACGAGGTTCGCTTCCGCAATGGGACAAGGACGCTATTTTCGACAAGCTTGAAGAGACCCTCGATGACCAGCTTCGCGCCTATGTGGTCAGGGTCGACCGCCTCACCCCGACGATCGTAGACGTGATCGTAAAGGCCCCGCTCCAGGCGCGTAAATTCGAGCCCGGACAGTTTTATCGTCTGCAGAATTTCGAAACGTCGGCCCCGGTGATCGACGGCACACGGTTGATGATGGAGGGTCTTGCCCTTACCGGTGCCTGGGTTGACGAAGAAAAAGGACTCCTGTCAATGATCGTGCTTGAGATGGGGACCTCATCACGGCTCTGCTCGCTGCTAAAAGAGGGCGAGGAGGTGCTGGTAATGGGCCCGACGGGCACACCGACCGAGATAACGCAGAACGAGACTGTGCTGCTCGCAGGCGGCGGGCTCGGAAATGCCGTTCTCTTCTCGATCGCGAGGGCGTTAAGAGCGGCCAATAACAAGGTGATCTATTTTGCCGGTTACAAGAATGGTGCCGATCTCTTTAAGCGCGAGGAGATCGAAAATGCTACCGATCAGGTCATCTGGGCGACCGATTTTGGAACAGAGATCGTTCCCGCTCGGCCGCAGGATGCTCACTTTCGCGGCAATATCGTCCAGGCAATGGTGGCCTACGCAGAGGGACGCCTGACCGCACCGCTGATCCACCTCAACGAAGTAGACCGCATTATCGCCATCGGTTCCGACCGCATGATGAACGGCGTCCGCGAGGCGCGTCACACGACGCTAAAACCTTATCTAAAACCGGAACACGTCGCCATCGGCTCGATCAACAGCCCAATGCAGTGCATGATGAAGGAAGTCTGCGCCCAGTGCCTGCAGCGCCACGTCAACCCGCACACCGGCGAAGAATTCTTCGTCTTCTCATGCTTCAATCAGGACCAACACCTGGATTTCGTCGATTTCAAGAATCTAAACGAACGCCTCCGCGCCAACAGCATTCAGGAAAAGCTCACAAACATGTGGCTCGACCGCGCGTTCGGGCGGGATGATTTTAAAAGGTTGTATGGTCAACCAGTATAATTAACTGAGAGCGACCCTGAGAATACGGCTACGGATTAACCTTCACAGGTGTTTATCTGCCGCCGATGATTTCATTCAAGCCTTCTATAATTGTTTCTAGTTCTTCGTCTGACGCTCTGCCGATCTTTTTGCCGAGACGAACTGTCGAAAGAGTACGAATTTGACTAATTTTCACCCACGATTTTTTCGGCAAATTTGAATCGGAGAGTTCGAACGTCAGAGGGAAACTTGCGCTTGGCTGCTGGCTTGTCAGGACAACGGCGATAACGGTTCCCGAACGGTCATTAAA
>JBGTIP010000028.1:0-24364 GCA_041745615.1 Pyrinomonadaceae bacterium
CGATCTCTCTTTCACCGCCAACCCCGATTCCGACCCTTCTGCGACACTCAAAGTCGCCTATGACAAAGAAGGAGTGCTCTACGTCGACGGCTGCTTTGTCGAAAAGCTCAATTACCCGCTCCAGCGAAAGATGCTCATGCATTATATCCAAACTGAGACACGCACAGAACACGGAATCGAGCTATCAGCCAACGGCCACGCGATCCTCCACGATCTGAGACAGGTGCCCGAACTCCGCGGCCGCACGTTTCGGGGCGTCAAGGTCGAGTCAAACAAGCTAACCCGGGCCCTCCCCTGGATCGCCCTCGCCGAAGAAGGCCGCGTCCGCCTCGTAGCCGGCCGCTGGAACCAGGAGTTCATCGAAGAAGCCTGCTCCTTCCCCCACGGCCTCCACGACGACCAAATAGACGCCGTCTCCATAGCCGTCCGCATGCACGGCGAGAGAAAGGGTAAGAGATTCTGGAGGTTGTGAGATTGTGGATTCCAGATTCCAGATTCCAGATTTCAGATTCCAGATTTCAGATTTCAGATTCCAGATTTCAGATTTCGGATTGCAGATTTCTGATTTCTGATTTCTGATTTCTGATAGCGATACTTCGTCACCCTGCAGCCGGATGGACAGCTCAATTTTGTGTTCGATCATTGCTGCGATTAACATGGAATCACTAAAACATGCAGGCTATGAAGTTTAACTGCAAACGTCGCATCTTACCCGCTTGAAACCACATATGGAACACCGCACGACGCTGGGCGACATGCCGCCGGACGACTTTCGAAAATTCGGCTATGAGATGGTCGATTGGATCGCGGAGTATTTCGAAAATATCGAGAAATACCCGGTCCTTTCACAGATCGAGCCGGGCTCGCTCCGCGGCGGCCTGCCCTCTTCACCGCCTGCGGCAGGCGAGGATTTCGGCGATGTCATGAAAGATATAGACAAGCTCATCCTGCCTGCGGTCACGCACTGGAACCATCCCAATTTTCACGGCCTTTTCTCCACGTCCACCAGTTCGGTCGGTATCTTTGGCGAGATGCTGGCTGCCGCTTTCGATATGAAGGCAATGCTCTGGCGAACCTCACCGGCCTCGACCGAGCTCGAAGACGTCGTGCTCGACTGGCTCAGGCAAATGACCGGCCTGCCCGAGATCTATGAAGGAATAATCTACGACACAGCATCCGTATCGACCATGCATGCGATCGCGGCAGCCCGCGAAAAGGCTGAGTTGAACATACGCGACGCGGGAATGAGCGGCCGCGGCGATCTGCCATTGCTCCGCGTTTACTGTTCCGAGCATGTTCATTCGTCCATCGACAAAGGGGTGATCACTCTCGGACTGGGACTTCGCAGCCTGAGAAAGGTGGAGTGCAACGAGCGGTTTGAGATGATCCCTGAGAAATTGCAGCAGGCCATCGAAGAGGACATCGCGGCCGGATACAAACCGATTTGCGTTATTCCGACTATTGGAACGACCTCGACATCGAGTGTCGATCCCGTCGAACCTATCGCGGATATTTGTGAGAAACACAGTATTTGGCTTCATGTCGACGCGGCATACGCAGGTTCTGCCGCGATCGTTCCGGAATTGCGGCCCCTTTTCCGAGGATGGGAACGGGCAGATTCCATCGTGATGAATCCGCACAAATGGCTCTTCACGCCATTCGACCTGTCGGTCCTCTATTGCCGCGACCTTGGTGCACTCAAAAATGCCTTCTCACTTGTTGCGGAGTATCTAAAGACGAGTGATGAAACGACGGTTAAGAATGGAATGGATTACGGGATCCAGCTCGGCCGCCGATTCCGGGCGTTGAAATTGTGGTTCGTGATCCGCTACTTTGGACGCGATGGCCTGGTCGAACGTATCCGCGAACATTGCCGCCTGGCTGCTCTTTTCGCTTCGTGGGTCGAGGCATCGGACGAATTTGAGATGATGGCTCCGGTGCCGTTCGCTCTTGTTTGTTTCAGGGCTCGCCCGGATGGCGTCACCGATCTCGATTCCCTTAACCTGCAAATAATGAACGATATAAACGTCACGGGCGAGGCCTATCTTTCGCATACAAAGCTCAACGGACAGGTCGCCCTCCGCCTTTCAGTCGGCAGCATTCGCGTCGAGGAAAGGCATCTGCAAAAGGTCTGGAAGCTTCTTAATGACCGCTTGCCGCCAAATAAATGAGATATATAAAAGAATCGGTCATAGCGGCACCACCCGAACGCGTGTTTGCTTTTCATGAGCTTCCGGATGCGTTCGAGCG
Source organism: Pyrinomonadaceae bacterium (assembly GCA_041745615.1). Taxonomy (GTDB): domain Bacteria; phylum Acidobacteriota; class Blastocatellia; order Pyrinomonadales; family Pyrinomonadaceae; genus OLB17. The sequence goes on from JBGTIP010000028.1 coordinate 2,251, forward strand.
GCTTGTGCCGCCGTGGGAAAACGCTTCCGTCGTCCAGACCGCCGACATCTCCATGATCGGCTCACGGGCGATAATCGAAATAAAAACGCTCGGCGTCATCCCGGTACGCTGGGTGGCCGAGCACACCGCGTATGACCCGCCGAGAATGTTTGAGGATATACAGATCTCGGGGCCGTTTAAGAGCTGGCGCCATCGGCATATCATCGAACCGCACGAAACGGGAGCGGTCCTGCGGGATGAGATCGAGTATGAACCGCCGATGGGCTTTCTCGGCACATTGGCCGCACCGTTTGCCATCGAGCCAAAGCTCCGGGCGATGTTCGACTATCGTCACGAGGTCACCCGTGAGTGGTGCGAGAGCCCTGATCGGGGCTCATCCTAAAAGAAGTTAGAGAGAATATTTATATGCTGATCCATATAGTCTGCTGGAAATATAAACCCGAGGCTGATCCGGCAACCCGCGAACTACATCGCGAACGGCTCGCAGCACTCGCAGGAGTTGTCGACGGGATACTGAGCCTGGATGTCGGGGCCGACATTCTGCATCTTGAACGCTCGTTCGATTCCGGGCTTGTCATTCGTTTCACGGATCAGGACGCTCTGGAGCGTTATACCGATCACCCCGAACATCAGAAGGTGGCGGCAATGGGAAAAGAGATCTCGGAAAAGGTAGTTTCGGTTGATTTTTATACTAACGAATAGTGCCCGGCCCTGCCGGTCGGCAGGCGAGAATAGCAAACGAATTAACTTTCACCTACATCCAAAGAAAGCATATTTAATAAACTTTTGGTCAACAGAATGAATAAAATTATCAGAATCGGGGCCCGGATCACACTTTTTTCCGCACTTCTCTCATTGCCGATCTTTGCTCAAACCGTAAAGCGAACTGAGTTCGACGTTAAGCACTATTTGATGGATGTTTCGCTCATACCTGAGGAGCGTCGGATGAATGCGACCGTGGACGTTACCTTCTCTCCGCTCGAAGATACCAGGACGGTTTCCTTCGAATTGAACGGTTCACTCAAGGTCGAGAGCATAGTTCGGGTTGGAGCCGGAGCAGCGGCGGCGGCGGCACCTGCGGGCGCAAAGCCGGCCGCAAGGCCCCCGGCGCCAAATCCGGTTACGTTTATTCAGGACCCGAGTAACAGCTCAGACCTCGGGCCGCACGTACGTGTGGAACTTGGCGATAACATTTTGAAGGGAACGCCCGTTACACTGCGGTTTAAGTATTCCGGTGTGCTCGACACCCCGGCTGGCGGACCGCTTCTGACCAAAAGACTGGCAAGTGTCGGCGAGAATGAAGGTTACCTGATGTATGCCGCTCGGTGGTTTCCGTTTAACGATTACGCGGCCGATCCGGCAACGTCGGATATTACTATCTCGCTTCCCGCCGGCCTGCAGCCGGTCGGCCACAGCGATGTGCCGGTCGTCAATACAGGCGGCAAATATAGGTTTGTTAATGCGACACCCGCCCTGCTGGGTAATTTTGCCTACGGCCGCTACACGCCGAAGACGCTGCGTATCAGCGATCAGGAACTGAACTTCTATGCCAAGCCCGGCAGCGAGGCTCTCATATCGAAGTATGGCGAAACGCTCGGTAAAGCCCTGGTCTTCTATACGCAAAAATACGGCCCAGCAGACAATGGCAAAAAGCTGACCGTCGTCCAGATCGATGACGAAAGCCTGGATTTTTACTCGACGCGCGGCATGCTATTTATCGCCAACCGTCATTTCGAGGAGGCCCGCGATATCACGATCGAGCGGCTTCAACGCGAGGCCGCGTATCAATGGTGGGGTTTGACCGTAGGTCTTAAGTCATTCGATGACGCGTGGCTTTCCCAGGGACTCGCCGAATACAGCGCATTCTCGCTTCGTGAGAGCGAATTAAGCGGGCCAAAGCTCGAGGCGATCAGACGTGAACTTCTCGAAAAATCGCTGACATTCGAGCAGACCGCGTCCATATTGCGTGCCCCGGCTAATCTCGATGACCAGAGCACCGGGTATCAATACATCATGTTTGCCAAGGGTGCCTTTGTATTCAAGCTTCTTCGTGACACGCTCGGGCAGCAGAAATTTGACCAGCTTCTGAGAACCTTTTTGCAGGAATATCGCGGCAAGAGCGCTTCGATAGACGATTTTGAGAAGCTCGCCTCAAGGGTCGCGGGCGATAACATGAGATATTTCTTCGCCCGCTGGGTTGAGGGAACAGGCGTGCCGGAGTTTAGTTCGGATTATCTGATCATTCGAAATCGGGCCGGTAAGTTTATTACCCGCGGTACGGTCAAACAGAACTATGACAATCTGCGGCTGCCCGTCGAGGTTCAGCTTCGCTCCGAGGGGGACGAGGGGCTGCAGACGGTTACGCTGCAGATGGACGACGCCAGCGCCGACTTTAATATCGAATCGTCGGGCAGGCCGATCGGTATCGTCATCGACCCGTCCTTCAGGCTGCTTCGTATCTCGCCCGAGCTTCGCGTTTCGTCGATCGCCCGACGCGGCATCGAGCAATTCAGGGAAGGCAACTACCCCGAGGCACAGCAGCAATTCGAGGCCGCCTTGAAGCTCGACCGGTCCAACTCATGGATCTATTACCATCTCGGGCTCCTGTTCCTCGAACAGAGAAATTACGATCTGGCGATCGATAATTTCAAGGCCGCCCTCGCTGGTAACCTGAATCCGGCCTGGCTGACCGTCTGGTCTAATATAAAGATGGGCAACGCCTACGACGGCAAAGGCGACCGAACACGTGCCGTAGCCGCCTACAAGCGAGCCGAGGGCCTCGGCGACAACTACGACAACGCCCAGGAAGCGGTCAAGAAATTTATGGCGAATCCGTTCGATCCGAGGGAAAAGTCGACGACTGCGGTTCGTTGATCTGAGTTTGTAGTGTTTGCCGGGAGTCGCAGAGAGAATGCGACAAGCCCGCACGTTAGTAGGAGGGATTTACTCACGGTGTGGCTTTGAGTCTTAACGACAGACTTCTCCACCTTTACTTGGATGTTACGCCCTACTATCGTGTGGGCTTATGCGCAACTGCAACGCTCGTGACTTTCCCTTCGACTATCCATTTATCGCCAACGCGTGTTGCGGTGAATTCATTTCCTGTCATGTGTGAGCTTGAAGGATCTCTCTTGCTCCACACCAAAGGTAATATTGGTGACTGTGATTTGAGATTGAATTCCCGAAATTCGTACCACTCTACTTCTGTGGTTTGTTTAGCGTCGTCAATCTGTTGCTGGGTGATGAGGTGAACATTAAGACGAGTACGATCCGACCTAGCTAAACTGACTGGCAAGGATTCTTCCAATAAATAGATGCTCGTGTCTCCTTTACGACCTTCGGTGTCTTTAGCCGCTTCCTCTTGCAATTGCCTGAGGACTTCGCTGACGATCTGAACTTCGTCATCTTCGGATAGCTTTATCACGTCCGGCGGTATGGGCGTCCGAGTTGGCGGAGGTATGACGAACTCTTTTCCCATGTACGGATAATAGGGCTTAATCAGCCATACCAAAATAGTAGCTACAACGAGAAGGACGACCATCGAGGACAGGACAATGACAATGGACTTTTTCATTCTTCGTCATTGGATGCATTGAGTTGGCTAATCATCACGCCCAGCTTCTCCAGTTTATCGAGCGGGAGTTCGCGGAGGGTTCGGATGTGGGTGTCGGGCGGCGATTTGGTGAGCGAGCGGAGGGCGTTGCCGTTGTTAAGGATAATCAGCCAATTTCAAACCTTTGATATACCGAAAGTCCTTCTTGTTTATCGTTGCAAGCGCGAAGTTGTTGATAAGTGCAGTTGCGGGTATTAATGAGTCAGCGACTTGTAAATTGTGGCTGAGGCAACATTCTTCGATCAACTTGGACGCCAGTCTTGAGATCTCGGGAGTTATATCTAAGGCAGGAAATCTGGAAAGAAATGTTTTTATCTCACTCAAGTGACGTTTATCTCTGGAGCCGACGAGTAGTTCGAGTTCCGTTATTACACTTACAAGCAGTTCGTCTTGTAAGCCCGTCGTTTCAAGCCATTTGGCAGACTCATTGTCTCCCCGAGAGAACCGAATGAGAATGTTCGAATCGACGAGTATCATCGACGCGACCTTCTATCCGGACTCCAATGTTCTCGCCGGATCTTTCGAACCCACTCTACAGGATCAGCCATGTCTTCTCTATCCGCCCACATACCGAAGAAAGGTTCTTCTGTAAGCGGACTTAATTTACGTTTCGGCTTATTAGATTTTGCGGAGTATTGTTCCCTAACTTTCGCAATAAATTGCTCGATCTTGACCTTGGCTTCAGCCGGCAGCGAACTATACTCCTTTAATAATTCTTCATTCGTCATAACGGCTTTAGAATACGTTTAGCCGAAAGAATTTTCAAGATTTAGCTAAATTATCGTGGTCACGATCTCCCTGATGCTTCGCTGCAGTTCCCGGTCATCGGTTATCGGTGAGCAAATGGCGACCTCGGCGGCGTCGATGGGGGAGATTCCTTTGGCGATCATCTGGGCGGCATAGATGAGCAAGCGGGTGGATACGCCTTCCTCCAGCCCGTGGCCGCGGAGGTTGCGTACCTTTTGCCCGATCTTGACCAGGTCTGCAGCGATATCCAGGTCGATACCGCCTTCTTTCGCAACGATCTCGGCCTCGGCGTCAGGCTCGGGATAATCGAACTCCATCGATATGAATCGCTGCCGAGTCGATTGTTTGAGGTCCTTGAGGATCGATTGATATCCCGGGTTATAGGAAACAACGAGCATGAATTCCGGCGGAGCGTCGAGCACGGTTCCGCGTTTCTCGATAGGCAAACGGCGGCGGTCGTCGGTCAGCGGATGGATGATCACCACCGTATCTTTCCGAGCCTCGACAACCTCGTCGAGGTAACATATCGCTCCGGCCCGGACAGCTGCGGTCAGCGGCCCGTCATGCCAAATCGTTTCCTCGCCCTCGAGCAGGAAGCGGCCGACAAGGTCCGTTGATGAAAGGTCTTCGTGACAAGCCACCGTTATCAGAGGCCGTCCAAGGCGATAGGCCATGTATTCGACAAAGCGCGTTTTACCGCAGCCGGTCGGCCCTTTCAGCATCGCGGGAAGTTTCGCCGCGTAGGCCGCTTCAAACAGCTCGACCTCCTTGCCGAGCGGCAGGTAATACGGTTCATCCACGACGCGATACTTCTCGACCGCAAGTTCCATGCTCTTATTTTAACCGGAAAACGAGAAAGTAGGCAGTGGAGAATGGTATCTAAGGGCTAGGAATCGGTGCCCGGACGATTCAAGCCCTAAATCGTTTCCAGTCGCCTGTAATGGCGAGGGTCAATCCCGCAGTTTGCGTATTGACGAATAGGGTCCTCCCGTCCGGAGAAAAACATGAACCTGCAAATTCGCTGCGGGGGAAATCCTTATTTATGTTCCGGGCAAAATCCGCCATTTGCCCGCCGCGGGTCAAAATGCGCATATGGTTGATCGCGTTCTGGCCACCGTAATCGCTGTCTTCGCAGATAAAAAGAAGATCGCTCCGCGGCATCAGCGAAATATTGTCAGGCATATGCAATATTTCCGGAGCCGGCGACTCGAAGGCAAGTCTGAGATAGCCCCGGTCCGCCCCGTTCGGTGAATAGATCCAGATCTGGCCGCCGCGGGTATCGCCCCCGCTTGTCGATGTAAAATATGCGTTCCCCTTGGTGTCGATCTCACACCCTTCGAGCCGGCTAAACGCTGCTCCGCCTTTGGCGGCACCCTGCTTGTACACCGCGATCGGGTCGACATCGGCCGATTCGGGGTCGGGCTCGTCAATGGTTACCCATAACGCCGCTAGCGGTGCCTGGCCCATCTTCTGGCCTTTTCGAGTATCGTATGCAGCTTTGCCCTCGACGGCCAGCATCTGCAGCGTGCCGCCCTCCGCTAACTTACCTTTCTTCTTTGGTATAAACCGGTAAAAGCCGCTGGGGTTATAATCCTCAGTCAGATAAACAACGCCGGTCTTACGGTCGACCGATACGGCCTCGTGAACAAACCTGCCCATTGCCTTCAGCGGCACCGGGATGACTTCGGAATTGGCGGCCGCCGGCACCTCAAAACAATATCCGTGTGGCTTTGGAAACCCGCCCGTCTTGCGCCCGTCGGCGCGTGTTCTAACGGTTTTGCCCAGGGTGGTTTCCTCACAGCTTATCCAGCTTCCCCATGGTGTTGGGCCACCGGCACAATTGATCAGCGTTCCAGAAAGGCTAACCCAGTCACGAACAACCGTATTGGTTCGCCCATCGATCACGATCGTGGTGGTGCCACCGCCCGCCATCTCGTCATAATGATTTCGGCTGCCGATACGGGCATTTTCGCGCGGAAGGCTCAGGTTGGAGACTTCATGGTTGCGAACTATGCGAAGCTCACGGCCGACCTTGAACGTCCATTGTCCATCGTGCTGCGCGGGCGTCGGACGGCCATCAGACATCTTGCCTTTTACCCTTCCGATCACCTGATACTCAAACCCGGACGGCAGTGCCAGGATCATTTCACCGGTATTCTTCGCTGCCGTCGGGACCAATTTGCCATATCCGTAGGCCTTAAGGGCCTCGAAACTGGCTTCAGAGCCCAGGGCCATAGCACGCCGGCCCAGCGAGCTGCCGGCAAGTGCCAGCCCGCCCGAAAAGCATGCGAGGTTTGATAAAAATGAGCGTCTATCCATCGAAACCTTTTCCCGGTAAACTATATTAATTTAAACCTATTTGGGAAATTAGTTCAACGACCGCCCCTTATAATGTAAGCTCGATTTAACCTTGATGCTGGAATGATTACGATAATTAAGGCTGCAAGCAAGAATGATCTCTCCGCGGCAGCCGGCCTTTTTCGCGAATACGAGACCGGGCTTGGCCTGGATCTATGTTTTCAGGGATTTGAGGCCGAGCTCGCTTCGCTTCCGGGTAAATATGCACCACCCGACGGGCGACTTTTTCTGGCCTATTCGGACGGCCGTCTGGCGGGATGCATCGCCCTGCGTAAACTCGATGAGGGGATCTGCGAGATGAAACGCCTATTCGTACGCGATGAGTTCCGGGGTCGGAAAATAGGCATTAACCTGATTGAACAACTTATTTCTGCCGCCCAAGAGATCGGCTATTCAAGAATTCGTCTTGATACCCATCCGCCAAAGATGGCTAAGGCGGTTGCTCTGTACCGGTCACTCGGCTTCGTCGAAATTCCGCCTTATTACGATAATCCTCATGATCGCGTGCTTTTTATGGAACTGACTCTGTGATCTAGATCGCACTGCCGTATCCACCTTCATACGCTCCGGGAGGCGGCGGGGTGATATTGAAGTTTTGATGGTGATCGGTCATCGGGAACACCTGCCTGTAGGCAAACGCAGTGGCGGCATATAGTATCGGGATAACAAAGAAAACTCCTATACAGAGAGCGATTATTCCCAAAATCGCCAAAAGTATTTGTAGCAAGACCAGGAGGATGAGCCCGCCTATGTTGCTCCACGCAGCACGGGCACTAAGTTTTAGGGCTTCGATCGGGCTGATCTCGTGCTCCGCAAGAAGCGGTAAAGCAAAAACGAAAGTTAATCCCCAGATCACACTTATCACCGCAAACAATAGGCCGAGCATCACATACGCTGCGGTTATACCTGCGAGAAAAGGAGCTTCGAAGATCTCGGCCTGGTAGAAATTGCCAGAGCTGCCGCCGTCAAGTCCACCACCTATGAGGGACGCTATATTCACCCCGTAGTCGATCATAGTCCAGATGATGCCGGGCAATCCCTGGATCAATCCGACCACCATCGCCGGCACAAACTTTTCAAAACCCTTGAACATCATTCCGAAATCGATGGGTTCCGAACGCATTCCTTTTAGGAGCACATAATAAACGCCCACGCCCACCGGCCCCATCAGGACGAAGTTAACGCACGGAATGCAGGAGATAAGCAGTACGGCGAGCAGTGTAATGCCGAAATACAACCAGTAATTCGGCTTGACCAGGTTCCAACCGTTACTGACGCATTCGCCCGCATCAATGGATCCGCTATAGAAATGTATATTTGTCATCTGATGGGTGCTATGGGAAATAGCGATGATCGATGTTAGCGTAATCTACACAATTTGCAAACAAAAAAGCCCGGCATCGCTTAATTTGGCTTGCGCTGACCGGGCTCTTCTATTGATTTTTCGATATGTTGTCTAACTGTAACGGATACATCGACCGTCAGATCGTGCTCCAAGTAAGCGTAAAAGCGGGCGGTACATTCTTAAATATCAGCGGACTCCGCTGTGACATTCCGTAACGCGACTTAAGCGATTCTCTCAACTTGATCGCGGGTGGAAGAAAGTAACCGTGAGCGTACTGAAATATCCTCAGTTCACAACCCTCGTCCATAAATTTCTGAATCTCAAGAAGGACTTTTTCACTTATCTCTTTAGGCAGCGAAACAAAGGGTAGACAGCATACCAGGTAACGCACTTTACCGAGCCCTGAATCTTTATGGATTGAATACGCATCGGCCGCATTGCCGCAGATGATATTCATATCCGGATAGTTCTTATTTAACGTTGAAACCAGATGCTCATCCAGTTCAAGGCCAAGATACGACTCCCTGGATGGCAGTTCATCACGAATAAACTTTGTAATGGCCCCCGTACCTACACCAAGTTCGAGAACGATGTTGTTCGGATCCGGCTCGATGCCCCGCAGCATCTGTATTGCCAACTCGGATGAACTCGGAGCGATCGCTCCGACTTTAAGTGGGTTTTTTAGAAACGCCTGCAGAAACTGGAGATTCTCATTCATACACACTGGTTATGCACGGACCGTGTCTTCCGATCTGCTTTCAGACGATAAATTCTCGGTAGCAGTTGCCATTCTATAATCACACTCTTCGTTTTGGCAATACCTTACGGTGCCATCATGCTTTGATAACTTCTTAACGTACTGCATTTCGGGCAAATTTCCTTGACCGCTTATCCCAGTATACGACATCGCTCCGGTGATCTTCGTACGTATAAATTTTCGATCATCTGCCATTCTGGTTCACAGATTTTCTGATAGATGCCTTTTTTGCTGGAGGCCTCGTTTTCTTTGCAAACGCTTCCGGCAGTTCGGCTTCAATAAATTTCTTTACCTGTTCCAGCGTTAGTGCTGCCGCCTCGTCCGCGGTGAAGCGCGTACCATCGGCTTTTTTTGGAAGTGAAATGATCTTTTTTCCGAATTTGATGACCGGGCCCCAACGGGCATTCTCCACCGAGATCTTTTCATCCTCCCAGCGTTGTATGTAACGGTTGGCTTCTTTGCTCACCTTTGCTTCGATAAGTTCGTTCATCTCGTCCTGCGTCAGATTCTCGAGATCGAACCGGCGTGGCACGTTGATGTAAAGGCCATCCCATTTTATAAAAGGCCCGAAACGTCCGGTTCCTTTTGTGATCGGCTTATTGTCATACTCACCGACAGGAGCGTCCGCCGCCTGTTTAGCTTTTATAAACTCGATCGCCTTTTCCGTGTCCACCGTAGCAAGGTCGGTGCCGCGGGGAATAGAGATAAAATCATCACCCCATTTTACATATGGCCCGAAGCGGCCAATGTTTACAGACAGCTCCTTGCCCTCGTAGCTGCCCATCGCGTCCTGCAGCTTAAATAATGCAAGCGCTTCTTCAAACGTTATGGTTTCAATGCTCTTACCCGGCGGAACCTTTGCGAATCTCGGCTTTTCCTCTTCTGCGGCGCTGCCGATCTGTATGATCGGGCCATAGCGGGCCATACGTGCAACGACTGGTTTACCGCTTTCGGGGTCGGTGCCCAGTATCCTCTCGCCCTTTACACGCTCGGCATTTTCGATGGTGCTATCGACGTCTTTTTTGAAGGGGCCGTAAAACTCCTCGAGCATGTCATTCCACTGTAGTTTTCCGGCGGCTACATCGTCGAACTCCTTCTCGATCTTGGCGGTAAAGCCATAATCCATAATGGCGTCAAAATACTGCTTCAGAAAGTCCGTAACCACGAGCCCGAGGTCCGTCGGGAACAACTTAGCCTTTTCTGCGCCTGTATTCTCAGATGCTTCTCTTTTACTGATAAGATCATCTTTCAATACCAATATCATGTATGGCCTCGGCGTACCTTCTTTATCTCTTTTTTCTACGTATTCCCTTTTCTGGATCGTAGAAATTGTCGGTGCGTAGGTCGACGGGCGGCCGATGCCGAGTTCTTCTAATTTCTTGACCAGGGATGCTTCGGTGTATCTGGGCTGGGGACGGCTAAACCGTTCCGTTGCTCTGAGTTCATATAAGGGCAAGGATTGCCCAACGGTCATCGGCGGCAGAAGGCCCTCGGATGATTCTTCCGCGTCATCTTCATCTTTATCTTCCTGATAAACCTTGAGAAAACCATCGAATTTCAACACTTCCCCGGTGGCCGTCAATTCTTCTTTGTTCGTAGAAATTTCTATTTTGACCGTGGTTTTTTCTAACTCGGCATCGGCCATCTGCGAAGCCATGGTTCGCTTCCAGATCAACTCGTACAATCTCTGCCATTCCTCTTCGGGAATTGATGTTTTGCTAGTATAGGTCGGTCGAATGGCTTCGTGAGCTTCCTGAGCGGATTCGTTCTTATTCTTGAATTTACGGTATTGCTGATATCTATCACCGTAAAGGCTGCTAACCGTCTTTGTGATATCGGCGAGGGCCGTTGCGCTCAAGCTCACGCTATCGGTTCGCATATAGGTTATATGGCCGTTCTCATACAGCTTTTGTGCGATTTGCATCGTTTTGGCCACGCCGTAGCCGAGTTTTCTTGATGCTTCCTGCTGCAGTGTTGAGGTGGTAAAGGGCGGGGCCGGAGTGCGTTTGCCGGGCTTTACCCGAATATCAGTGACGGTATAATCAGCGCCAACACAACCTTTCAGAAACGTTTCGGCGTCTTCCGCACGATTCTGTTTTTTACCTTCGGCTTTAAATGTTACCTGCTTTCCGGTTATATCATCCGCAAAAAAGAGCCCTTCAATTTTGAAATGACTTTCCTGCTCGAAGGCGTTGATCTCCCGTTCCCGATCGGCGATCAAGCGAACCGCTACACTCTGCACCCGGCCGGCACTTAGGCTTTTATTGCCCGAACTGACCTTGCGCCACAAAACAGGGCTTAATTCGAACCCGACGATCCGGTCCAGCACCCGGCGCGCCTGCTGCGCCATCACAAGGTTCATATTGACCGTGCGCGGGTTATTTACAGCCGCGTTGATAGCAGGTTTAGTGATCTCGTGAAACACGATCCGCTTGGTAGTTATAGGATCAAGGCCCAGAACTTCGCACAGATGCCAGCTAATTGCCTCTCCCTCGCGGTCTTCGTCAGTCGCGAGCCATACTTCATCAGATTTTTTCGCCAAAGACCTCAGCTCACTAACGACTTTCTTCTTTTCGTCCGGAACGATATAACGGGGTTCGAAATCATTCTCGATGTCGATACCCATAGCCGATTTCTCAAGGTCGCGGATGTGGCCGTAGCAGCTGTTGACCTGAAAATCCTTCCCCAGGATCTTTTCAATGGTCTTTGCTTTTGCAGGACTCTCAACTATTAACAGATTCTTTGACATATTGCGGTGGTATTCAGCAAGGTTTTCATGAAAAGTTCAATATATGTAATATGCCTGAACTGTTTCAGGTTTTTTGCCTTACCAGATACTCGAAGCCAGACACTTTTATTGCCTTTGCGAGCGATTCTACTATTACTAAACTTCTACCCATTGTGAAAAAAATACGTCAGACACATTAATTAAGTGCTGACGTTCTGAGAACTATCACCCTGATAACAGGTCTGTCAATGCGACGTTATACCTTAACGAAGTTTCTCCAAATGTCAAAATGCTCTCAGGGCTAGATGCGGCGTGCGTAATGTTTCCCGGGTAGAACACGTATAAGGTCACGAATATCGAGGCCCACCAGGGCCGCATTTAGATCGCCGAATGACAGCCCACTCGTTTCAAGCAATACATCTATATGTGTCGAGTCGTCGGCCGAAAGTATTTCCCAAACTTTCCTTTCGTTATCATTCATCCCCGTCGGGGCCAATTCCGGCTGCCGTCTGGCCTCTCCGCTAGTTCCTTCCTCGACCTTGGGCGGCAAAATCGCGGCCGCTATCTGACTTGGCAGCTCAGCGACAACATCCTGCCACTGCTGCACGAGCTTGGCACCGCTCTTGATCAGGTAATTCGTTCCGAACGAATTGCCTGATGTTATATTCCCCGGAACTGCCATCACCTCTCTATTCTGTTCCGCCGCCAGCCGGGCAGTGATCAGCGACCCGCTTCTTTCGGATGCTTCAACTATCAAAACTCCCAGGCTCAGCCCGCTTATGATTCTGTTGCGATAGGGAAAGTTGTCTTTTAACGGCGGCGTGCCGAGCGGGAACTGGGATGCGATGCAGCCGCAGGATGCGAGTATTTCTCTGACGAGCCCGTTGTGTTCACGGGGATATACGCTGTCGATACCGGTTCCCATTACACCGATCGTACGGCCCTTGGCCTGCATTGCACCTTTGTGTGCGGCAGCGTCAATGCCGCGGGCGAGGCCGGAAACGATCGAGATCCCGCGAAAGGCCAGGTCACGTGACAGCATCTCCGACGCATTCTCGCCATATGTCGAACACATTCGCGAGCCCACTACGCCAACCCCGGGCTGATCAAAACAAGCCTGCCAATCGCCTTTTACATAAAGCACGATCGGCGGGTCATCGATCTCTCGAAGCAACGCCGGATAGCTGCCGTCGTCCAGGATCAAAATATCGCCGCCAAGTTGCTTGACTCGCTCCAACTCCCCGGCTGCCCGTTCTTGAAACTCTCGCTTAATGATGCTGTCGATCGTTTCGCCCTTCAGCTTGAGCGATTCCAACTCCGGCCGCCGGGCATGAAAAACCGCATCAGGAGACCCAAACCGTTCCAACAGCCTAGTAGCGGCCCGCGGCCCTACTCCCGGAGTCATATTCAAAGCGATCCAATCAATCATTCTTCATCTTCTTACTGACTTCATTTCTGATAACTGACAACCGACCACTGACAACTGATTTTGGCGGAGGCGTGTGGGAGTCGAACCCACCCAAGACTGCTCTCGCAGCCTCACAGACGGTTTTGAAGACCGCGCCCATCACCGGACAGGATGCGCCTCCTCATCATAAGCTTACAAGTTTACAGATTTTCGAGCAGCAGCGTTACCAGGGTGGTCCGCGGCGCAATATCGCTGATCTTTATATGCTCTGTCAGCATATGTGCCCCCGCCCCGCTGATACCGAGCCCGTCAATGATCGGAATGCCAAGTGCCGCCACGAAATTGCCGTCCGACGCGCCTCCAACCTGAGTTTCTTCGAGGTTGTAGCCAAAGGTTGCGGCCAGTGCTCGCGCCCGCTCAAACAAGGCCACTACGTCTGGCGTTCTCTCCATCGGCGGCCTGTTTATCCCCCCCTTTAGTTTGAGGGAGATTCTCGAGTCGATCGGCACGAGTGCCCTGATCGCGGCATCTATTCTCTCACCCTCGGCGTTCTTTTCGAACCGGACATCTATCTCGCATTCTGCGAATTCGGGAATGACATTAGATGTAGTTCCACCCTTTATCGTATTGACGTTGACTGTTGAGCCTGAGTTGCGGCCTGCAAAAGCATGTATCGCGGGAATATGCCCGACCAATTCGACGATGGCATTGGCCCCTTTATCAGGCTCGAGACCCGCATGGGCAGGCAGGCCGTGGGCGCATAGAGTGTACATGCCAGTACCTTTTCGTCCGGTCTTTACCTTGCCGTCTGCCGACGGCTCCATGACCAGGCAATACTCTGCATCCGCCGCCTCACGCTCGACGATCGACCGCCCGGAATGACTTCCCACTTCCTCATCGCACGACAGCAATATTTTTATCGGCCTCTTAGGGTGCATCCCCGATTCAACGAAATATCGCAGAGCTTCGAGAGCGACCACTATATTCGCCTTCATATCGAAGATTCCGCAGCCGTAAAACAGCTCTCCATCAATGCGGGTAGGGTTTCTTTCGTTCGATCCGACGGGGTGTACCGTATCCGTATGACCTAGCAGCATTGCGGGTTTCGCCGGGCCCTGGAAGGCTCGGATAACGAGATGATCCCCGTAACCCTCGGCCGGATATCGCTCGACCGAAATATCGGGCGATATTGCGGTGGCCCATTCCGCAATCTGATCCGCAACTCGACGGCTCCGATTAACGTCGTACGACGGCGATTCGATCTCGACCAATTCGCGGATCTCATCGCATATTCGGCCTGCCCGTGATCTATATCGGTCAAGCAGTTGGGTTGAGGTCATATTATTTTGCGAAGATCTGCTCAAGGGTTTCGCCCATGCGGTAACCGGCGAGAGCGAGCCGCTGCTCGGCTACACGATATGCGTTTCGCAGATATTCATTACTCGGTGTAGCAAATCGCTTCAGGTCAGGGCGAAAGACCTCGGTCGGGGCGAACGAGAATGTTTCCTTCTGCCAGGCATCATACTTTCCGAGCATCAATGTGCCGCTCAACGAATCAAACGGATATCGCTGCATCATTGAGTCCGCAACGGTGCGAATATACGGGACCTCGCCCATTCCTTCGCGATAGGGAATGTTTCGGGGAACGATCGAATCCCAATACCAGTGCAAATTCAATTGATCTTCACGTGGAGTTCCTTCGGGTGAGATCAGGAATAGGTTGCCGCCGAGATCGCCGGTCGGCTCCAGATCGGTGTGGCGGCCGGATGTATGCAGCGGTTGGTGAAGATCGCCGCCGATATGCAGGAACCACGCTATCGCAATCGCTTTATCGGCATCTTTTCCGGCGGGATCACGCATTACTTTGTCAAACTCGACGAGCTTAACGACGCCTTGTCCGCCGGGCTGTTTATCGGTTATGTATTCGACGCGGCCATTTACCTGACGCCAAAACGTATCTGAATAATGCCATGTCGATTTGTGATATTTACGGTTGCGCTCCACGACTGACTGATCGCGAACGATATCGGCCCAATAGGGCACCAAAATGAAATAGGCAAGCTGCTTCTCAGCCAGAGTTGTCGGACCGTATTGTACATAGAAAGCCGCAAGATGGGAGTCCTCAGGAGCAGAACGAAGTATTTTTATTACATTCTCCCGCGCTGCCGGCGACATTCGCTGCCAGGCTATATAGCCGGTTATTTTGTGCCCTACATCATCCCAGCCCCTTACGGGGATGGCAAAGGCAATAAATGCGATCAAACACAAAACTCCAACGTGTCGGGACTTAGACATTTCTTCTCCTGAATCTTTTTTTTAGATTCTAACGAAATTAGTAATTTATAGAAAGACGACTTTGACGGAATGAACAAATAGACAAACCCTTGGATATTGTATTTCATCATACACCCGACAAAGTCGTTGGCATTATATAAAAGTTAAAAGGGGGAGTAGCCCAAAAAAATGGGCCGCAAAAAAAATGCAGGCAATTTTGGAACAAAATCGGATAGCGGAACGTGTTATAGATAGGACCAACGGAACATTCGGAAAAAAGATAGGCTTCGTTGGGAAACTCTTCGGGTGCTGGCATAAAGCTTTAAGCCGGCCCTTTACGAGTAGGGATAGTTCGTACCGTGTCTGCCTCGATTGTGGTGCCCGGGCGAAGTTTGATACTCAGAGTTTTAGAACAATGGGTACATTCTACTATCCTCCCTCGGTGGCGTTCGACCGTAATAGAGCGATTTCATAATACCCTTCACTCATACCTTCCTATTTAACCTACCGAGTGCGGTTTTACAAAAAAAGCCGCACTCTTTCATTTTCACCTAATATTAATTTATTGCGATAGCCCTTTCGTCCTGGGCCGAACTTGGCGTAGCTTCGAAAATCGCTTAGAGTGTCACGAATCGCTCAATAATGCGATCCGATAGTAGGAGCAATCTTCCGACTGTCGTGGACATACAGACGCCTATGAAAATTGCAATGATCATAGTCCGAACATTGTTGGGGCTGCTATTTCTTTTTGCCTCGGTGAGCTACTTCCTCAATCTGATAGAGCCGCCGCCGATGGAGGGGCCAATTAAAGTGTTCAATGAGGGGTTGGCGGCTTCTGGGTATTTTTTTACGCTGCTAAAAATCACAGAGCTTGTATGTGCCGTACTGCTGTTAACAGGCCGTTTTGTGCCACTCGCTCTGATCATCCTCGCACCGATAATCGTTAATATATTTATGGTGCACCTTTTTCTGGACCGAAGTACGCTGCCGATCGCGTTTTTCGCAGTTCTATCAGCTGTTTTTCTCGCGTTCTGCTATCGCGAGGCCTTTACGCCCCTTCTGAAGTCCAAACACGAACCGTTTAAATAGAAGATCATGGCTAAATACGCAGACGTATATTTGTTGCCCATCCTGGAAGTTAACATCCCAGCCTATAAAAAGATGGCCACGCTCGCAGGAAAGCTATTTATGAAACACGGGGCTCTACGGTATAGAGAATATGTGGCGTCCGACCTGGAGGTCGAGGAAGTAGTCCCGTTTCCGAAACGCATCAAGCTGAAACCCGGCGAAACGCTCGTATATGCGGCGGTGGAGTTTAAGTCGGAGGCTCACAGAAACAAAGTCATGAAAGCCATTATGGACGATCCTGAAATGATGGCCATCGCTCCGGGAAATCCTCCGTTCGATTATAAGCGGATGGTATATGGCGGATTCAAGATTCTCGTGGATCTTTGAGGTCTGGTTAAGTCGGCTACAGTGTGATCGGCCAATTGCAGCTCGTTTCAAAGGAGTTCTGGCGTAACGATCCGATTATGGATTTCGCCAGCTTTTGTTGAAAAGCTGTCTTCGAAACACGGCCGAGCGCGTATTTGTGTTTTAATACCTTTACGCAAGAATGTCCGAAAGACCCCCATCATCAATAATCGAAGAGCCCACTGCCGATCCCGAAGTACCGGCACCACTTACCTCTCGTTATGACCGCTCGATCGTTGAGGGACCTCTCGGTCGGGCCGTCTGGAAATTAGCCTGGCCGACAATGCTTACGAATATTTTCGGCGGCCTCCAAGGTTTGGTTGACCATGTAATGGTCGGAAACATGGTGGGTTTCAAGGCGAACGCGGCCATCGGTGTCAGCTGGCAAATTTTTCTGGTTGTCATCGTTTTTATTTCGTCAATTTTCACCGGAATGAGCGTCCTGGTGGCCCGATTTGCCGGGGCGCATGACGAGAAGAAGGTAAATCGGACGGTCTATCAGGCATTCCTCACTGCGGCATTTATCGCTGTCGGTATCATGGCCCCCGTCGGATATATCGCATCGCCTTATTTGCTCGACCTCGTCAATGCCGATCCCGGTGTTAAAGACGAAGCTCTGCCCTTTCTTCGGATAACTTTCGTATTCAGCTTGGGGCTCATGATCTATTTTATGACCAGCGGAGCTCTGCGGTCCGCCGGCGATGCACGCACACCGATGGTGTTAGGCATTGTAATGACCCTCCTAAACGTGGTTCTAAATGTGATCCTTATCCGCGGACTGGGTGCTATCCCCGCATTTGGCACGGCTGGAGCCGCGATCGGCACGAGCATAGCAACTGGAATCATAGGAGCATACTCCATTTACATGATGTGGACCGGGCGGTGGGTCGTCGGCTTCCCGCGAGGACTAGGGTGGGGCCCGGACTGGAAGATCATCAGGGCGCTATTCAAGTTCGGTTTACCGGCCGGCTTTCAGGGGATCGCCATGAATGTCGGAGGGGTCCTTATGCTGGCCTTTATTGGTTCGTTGGCCCAGAGTGCTGCGGCACAGGCCGCCTTTGCGGTTTCATATACCCAACTATTCTCTCTTGTTACTTGGACCTCCGTGGGCCTGATGGGAGCCGCGGCCGCCGTAGCCGGGCAGAACATCGGGGCCGGGCATCCCGACCGCGCACACGCTGCGGTCAATACTGCTGCTCGATTTGGCCTTGCCGGTTCGGCATTTATCGGTATTTTCTTTTTCTTTTTTCCGCAGCAGCTTCTCGGCATCTTTGGCATGACAGACCCCGACGCAGTCAGCCTCGGTGTCCAACTGCTTAGGGTCCTGAGCGTGTCCGGGCTTTTCATAACTGTAGCCTTAACATACACCGGCGGACTGCAGGGAACGGGCGATACCAAAAGCCCATTGTACATATCGATAATTTCACAGGTGATCATTCCGCTCGGCATTTGCTTCGGCATCAGTGAATTCGGAACACTGGAACCGATCCATATATGGCTCGCGATCCTCGCCGGCCATATTGCCCGATGTACGCTTAGCGTAATTCGTTTTCTCCAGGGGAAATGGCGAAATATCGCCATTGACATAGAATCGACATCGGCCTGAATCGATAAAGGGGCGCCCTGATATCAGAAGCGCCCCGCTGAACGATCAATTTCCATTGTGATTTAGTCAACGATCCTTAGGATGGTATTCAAAACTCCGGATAGAATATTGAACCCATTGTTAGACCTCACGCCATACCGGTACGTACGATTAAATCCATCCTCGTATCCCCTCTGGAATCCTTGCTGGAAATAATACTGATACTGGTCGCGAGCAACATGGGATTGCCAGCCATAGGTTCCAGTCCTATACAGTGAATGAGTTCCGAAGTTGTAACTTCGCCGGTACTGGCTATCTATCTGACCTTGCCTATACCCTTGGTTATAGCCGTGCTGGACGGCGGCCCTCAGCAACTCCACTCCGCGGGAATCCACGGTGTAGTATCGCCCACCGCGATTTATCCGGTACATCCGCGGCGCAGGACCGTACCCGGCATTGTAATAGCCGCGACCCGCCTGTGTGCGAGCGACAGCCTGCTGATATTGCATATACTCCCTCTGCGCACGTGCCTGAGCGTTTTGCCAACTGCGATAATCAGCCGGTCGCCGGGTCCTCAGATACCGCTGATGAGCAACTTGGGCCCTATGTTGGGCCTGCTGCCACTGCCGATATTCTCTGGCGACGTTTTGGGCACTTACGGAAACAGCTGCTCCGACTAGTACAAACATTCCGAGCACCGCTCCCATCGTTATCCTTTTCAAAAACCTAAGATCTTTCATTTTATTACTCCCCTTACTCTCTGCCTCCGACAGGTGACATGTATTCGAATCGCGTTACCGCTCTCCGAACCAGTATTAACGCAATAAGAATGCCAAAGGAGTTAAATGATTGATTCTATATAATTTAAGTAATGCTTGCTTTTAGCCTATCTTAGGCGTTGCTCAACGATTTCGAACAAATCGCCACCGAAATCGGATAAAACCGACAAGCCTAATTCACGGGAGTCTGCAATTGCTCAAGTATTCGTTTGAGTTCATCCAGTTTCTGACCGGCCTCTCCCAGTTTCCCTTCGGATGTAAGCCTCTGGTAATCGGCAAAGGTTTGGCCCGCCTGTCTGATCAGCTCGGCAGAGCCGCGCGTTTCGGGCGTTGCTGCCGGGGCCGGTTGGCCCTCTTGTTCAGGCTTTGCTTCGGGAGCGGCAGGTTTTTCGGGTTGTCCGATCAACTGCTGCAATGCTCCCTCGAAATTCGAAGCAAATACAAGTCGTTCCTGAGTTGCGAGCACAACCATGCGAAGCTCCGGCATCGGGCTCCGGACGGCCTGCAGGTAGATGGGTTCGACAAAAAGCAAACCTGTACCGATCGGCATGATGATCAGGTTGCCCCGTTTTACCTTTGAGCCCTGTTGATTCCACAGGGTGAATTGACCGGCGATCTGTGAATCCTGATCGATACGTGCCTCGATCTGAAGCGGTCCGTCGATCACACGTGAAGGCGGAAACTGATAGACCAGCAATTGGCCGTAGGCCTCGCCGTCCGATCGGCCGGCCATCCAGGCGATCATGTTATTTCGGTTTCCCGGTGTGAAGGGGAGTATCTGGGCAAACTCGGTTTCAAGTCTCTCGCCGGGAAGGGGCATCAGGACCTGATAGGGTTCCAGAGTCTGCTGTCCCGAACCGCCATCACCTGCCGAAGCATCACGGGCAACGCTCCACACATCCTCACGGCCAAAAAACATCTTGGGGTTAGTCGTATGATATAGACCGAAAACGTCACCCTGAGCCTTGATCATTATCTCGGGGTACCGAACATGCTCGCGAAGCCCGGCCGGCATCTCATTCGCCGATTTGAAAAGGTCCGGAAAAGCTGCCCGATACGCCACAATAATTGGGTCAGATTCCTCAAAAACATAGTAATCGACGGCTCCCGTATAGGCATCGATCGTGACCTTGACGCTGTTTCGCAAGTAATTGATGTTTCGCCCGCTAACGTTGAAGTTTCGCGAATAGGGGTAACGGTTTGACCGAGTGTAGGCATCGACCATCCAGATGAGCCGGCCGTCAGGATCGATGACGAGATACGGATCATCGTCGAAGAACAGAAACGGTGCAATGCGTGCGATGCGGTCGGAGATATTCCTATGCATCATCACCCGGCTCTCACTCGTTACATCGTCTGAAAAGGGTAGCTTTGAAAGATCACCCGTTGCCCAGGCGATGCATAACCTGCGAATTCCGCTGCCGACCTCAAACCCTCCGTCGCCTTCATAATGCGTGTAATTAATGTTGTCACCCTGCGGATAATCGAATTCCGGCTGAAGGGTTTTCACATAAACGTCAGTATCCGTACGCTGTCCGAAATAGATCTCGGGCCGTGAGACGGTCACATCGCTCGTAAACTCGAGCGGCATATTCGATATCAAAAACCGCGGACGGCCCTCGCTGGTAAACTCATTTACCGTGTTCATCGTCACGCCATAGCCGTGTGTATAAACAAGGCGTTCGTTGATCCAGTTGCGCGATTGATCGGGAAGTTTGTTTATATCGAGTTCGCGCGGTGCGATCATCACCTGCCGCATTTCGCCGTTAATGCGGTAGCGATCGACGTCGACGTCAGGGAAATCGTAGTAGGTACGGATCTCCTGCACCTGCCGCAGAGTGTCCTGCAGGGCCTGCCAATCCCAGAGCCGAATATTCTCAAGCGTGTGGCTATTTGCAGCAAGGTCGAGCGATTCCGGCGTAATATCGGCCGGGTATTCGCGCATCTCAACCGTATCCAGATCGAAGCCGGCACGCGTGCCCGCAATGTTGTGCTCGATGTATGGGGTTTCGCGTCCGAGTTCGTTCGGTTTGACGATAAAGCTTTGTACATACGCCGGCACCAGCATACCGGCGACGACATAGACGAGGACCGGCAGGGCAACGGCGGCCAGAATGAGTTTTAGGCCTTTTTTGGTAAATGCATTGATAAACAGGATCACCGCCGCGATCACCAGAGAAATCGCAACAAGCGTGAGGCCGGGCAGAAGATAATTGTCCTGGGTGTACGTGACCCCGCTAAAGGAGGCATGATCGGTCCAAAGAAAACCGTATCTGGATAATATGGTCCGCCACGCAGCGATGATGAGCAGAATGCCAAAAGCCAGGGAAATGGCCGTAAAAGACGTTTTGCTGATCCCCTCAAAAGTTACCTGTTTAGCGGCGGGAACCGACGGTGTGGCCGGCACCGAGGCGAGAACGGCATGTCCGATCGTGGCGGCGAGCATCAGGACAGCGAGCCCTGTCAGCCATGAGGCGATCTGGCTGTAAACAGGTAACTGGAATAAATAAAACGCCAACGAATTACCAAAGATCGGATCGACAGCCGGGGTCGCCGGGTGATGGAGATAGAGCATCCACATCTGCCAATCGTTACTTAGGCCAAGACCGTAGCTGATGCCGAATATGATGCCGATTATCCATGCGGCCGGACGCAGAAACCGTGCAAATTCAAAAGAAACAGGCTGATTATTGACCAGGAGCCTGATCGGCTTGCGAATATCCGAACCAAAGAGCCGCTCAAGGGCATAGAATCCGGCGCGAATAATTACGACCGTGAGGATCGCAAACACAAAGAAGAGGGCCCAGCCGAGGCCGAGAACATACCAATACCTCGATTCGAATCCAAGCGAGCCAAACCAGAGGGATTCAATATATATTCCGACGCTGCTCGCTGCCACAAAGACGAGGAGAATGACCGCCATCACTATCCATTTGATACGGCCGTTACGCTTCGGCGGCGGCTGTTTAATGTCAATGATCTCGGCGTCAAGGTCGGAATAATCCATTTTGTCCATTGGCTCAAGCATACACTGCCCCCGGCGGGCC
>JBGTIP010000029.1:0-63788 GCA_041745615.1 Pyrinomonadaceae bacterium
CATCAATAACCGCTGTGGCGAGCACGTTTTGCATTTGAGCTACTTTCAACTGGCGTTGCGTCTCAGCAAGATCATTGGCGCGCCCGCGAGCCGTCAGCCACATCGGAATGAAACCGAGCAAAAATACCACGAGCAATACAACGGCATAGATCGCAATCTTTTTGATCTGTGGATTTCCCCTGTTACGTTTTGTGCTTGTTTCGTTCGATTTCTCGTTTGTTTTCTCGTCTGTTTTTTTCTCTGCACTCATAGCATTCTCTCCTTACGGTCACTTAATTGCACAACCTGAAACCCATTCGACAATTTTACCACTACAAAACCAAAATTTGTTATCAAGGGAAATGCACTCAACTCCCTGCTGTTCGCCTGCGGGCCGCCGCCTCTTCTTCAAGTTTTACCTCAAGGACCTTGATCTGCCGCGTCTCCAACGCATCTCCCCTCGTTTTTGCCATGCCCTACTCGTTTCCATCACGGCGGGGCTCGGCCGGATTCCCTTGTCGGCAGTTGATCGACGGTTTCGCCGATGTTGCCGGCTAGGCCGCGGTATTCGTAGCGGGTGTATTTGCCGTTGGGACCGTGGCGGTAGGTCTGGGCGAGGTACCAAACTAGGCGGCGGCCGTGTGAATCTCGTTTCTCGACCCAGATCTCCCGGTCGTTATTGTCGAAGTCACGCTCGAGCAGAGGGGCCCCGGCAGCTTCGGCGGCGGGTGCTTCGCGGTCGTGTGCTTCCGGGTAAGGATCGTATCCGGGGCCTTCCCGGGCGGTGATATCTTCCGTGGGATCGGACTGCTCGATCTCGTCTTCCAGCCAACCGGTTTCGTGGTTAAAGGCTTCCTCGGCGTCATCTTCCGTATCGCTGTCGTGATCCAACTCTCCGGCTTCATCCTCCGGGTCGCTGTCGTGATCCCATTCCCCGGCGTCTTCCTCCGTATCGCTGTCGTGATCCCCTTCTTCGGCATCTTCCGGCTCATCGCAGAACTTATCTGTCTCGGGCTCCGGCGGAGCCTCTTTGACATACGGAGTCACCACAGGCAGCAGCTCCGGGCACATCACGGCGTATCTCTGGACGGTCGTTTTCGACATATCGAGGGCCTTTGCGATATCTCGCACTGGCATCTTCAGCCGCTTCAATTCGGCTATACGGTCGATCATCTGCCATTCGCGCCGGTCGCCGTCCGACAAACGCAGTGCTCCCTCGCGTGCAAACCCCCGAAACTCGAAGTATGTAAAATTGGCTCGCTTCCTGATGCGAAACCACGGTACGTGGGCCGCTCCGAAAACGTGTGCCGCCGCACCCGGCCGCAGATGCTTGAGATACCGCTCCGACGCTGCCGCACCGACCCTCCCCACCGCAAAGACGTTGTCGGCCAGTGCCGATATCACCTCGGAAAACGGCAGATCGCGTGCCTCTATCCCGCGGCGAAGTGTGGACGGAGGCGAATGCACCAGCAGCAGTATCGATATACCGTCGCGGCGGCACAGGCGACGCAGCTCGCGCATCAGCCGTGCCGCCTCGTTTGACGAATGCCCCTTCATCAAATGTGCCAGGTTATCGATGACCAGTACCTTTGCTCCCGTCGCCTCGATCACCGCCTCGATGTCCGAAATACCCGGCTCCTCAACGTCCGTCAGCCGTGCATGGACAAAATTGTCCGGGAACTTATACGGCTTAAACCTGCTGTTCTCGTGCCGGTACCTGCTGCAGAATTGCTCGTGGGTCGATTCCAGGTCGACGTATACCACCTTCTGCCGCCGCGGCTTCACATCCAGCGGCTTAAATGCTGCCCCGCGTGCGATGCTGTCGGCGATCTGCACCGCCAGAAGGCTCTTCCCGCACCCCGCCTCGGCAAACATCACCGCCAGCTCTCCCGTAAGCCACATATCCCCAAACAGCGGCCGAGCAGGCTCCGTCTTCCTCGCCAAAAGCTCGTTCACCGTACTGATCTCAAACCTGGGCGGAGTGGTTTCGCTCCCTTGCCCTTTTATCTCATCCATACCCAAAAACCGTTGACATCTGCCAACGGTTGTATATAATACTACACGTGTTGCGAGCATTGCAAGACATTTCTTGCATGCAACACAGATCCGGATCTTTGAAAATCGAAAATCATCCGCCCCAGAAAAAACACTGGTACACGGCTCAGCCCTGTAACCAGCTGACACAAAGCAGCTTACGCGATTCCCCCTGTCCCATCGTGGTACAAAAACAGGGGGAGGGCTAGTGGAAAATGGAAAATGGAGAGTGGAAAATGGAAAGTGGAAAATGAAAAAGGGCACCGTGGTTCGTGGCCATTGGTTCCGCCTTTTGCTGCTCACTGCTCACTGCTCACCGCCCACTGTCCACTGTCCACTGCCCACTGACCACTGACCACTGCTATTGCCAATCGGTATGAAATGTACCTTCTTTGTCGATGCGTTGATATGTGTGGGCTCCGAAGAAGTCTCTTTGGGCCTGGATCAGGTTCGCTGGCAGGCGTTCGGTGCGGATGGCGTCGAAATAGGCGAGCGCGGCAGAGAAGCAGGCCGCGGGGATGCCGTTCTCGATGAAGGTGACTACCGTCTTGCGAAGCGAGGCCGAGCGTGAGTTCAGTATCTCGGCAATTTTCGGGTTGAGAAGCAGATTTTTCAGCTTTGGATCGGTCGTATAGGCGGTGCGGATATCTTCGAGCAGACGTGAGCGGATAATGCAGCCGCCGCGCCAGATCTTTGCGATCTCCGAGAGATCGAGGCCGTAGCCTTTCTCGTCGGAAGCTGCAGCAAGCAGCGAAATTCCCTGCGTGTAAGTAAGAACAAAAGCACAGAACAGGGCATCTTCGAGTTCGCCGATCGAGGTTCGCGAACGGCTTAGATCGGCAGTCACGCGGATCCCGTCGTATTCTGCTGCGAGTTCACTTCGCAGGGCCTTTTGTGACGAGATCTGCCGCATCGTGACGGCGGAATCGATCGTCGGGATCGGGATGCCATGGTCCATCGCCGCCTGCGAGGTCCATTTTCCGGTACCCTTCTGTCCTGCGGTGTCGAGTATGAGTGAAACGAGGTTTTTTCCAGTGTCCGGGTCGACCTTTCTGAGCACTTCGGCGGTAACTTCAACGAGAAAAGAATTTAGCTCGCCGCCGTTCCATTCAGCAAATGTCCGGCCCATCTCGGTGTACTGCATCCGCATGGCACGCTGCATCAGGTCGTACGTTTCGGCCAGGAGCTGCATCATGCCGTATTCGATACCGTTATGTACCATCTTGACGAAATGCCCCGCCGAACCGGTGCCCATGTAGGCAACACACGGCTCCCCGTTGACCTTGGCGGAAACGGCCTGCAGCGTTCGCGCGATGCGGTCGTAATGCTCACGCCGCCCGCCCGGCATGATACTGGCACCGTGGCGGGCACCCTTTTCACCGCCGCTAACGCCCATGCCCATAAAGCCAAAGCCGTTGACCCCAACAGCGGCTTCGCGGCGGTCGGTATCGGAGAAATGCGAGTTCCCGCCGTCGATGATCAGGTCGTCGGGTTCGAGATAGGGCAGCAGGTCGGAAATGACTTTGTCGACCACTGGCCCGGCCGGCACGAGCAGCATGATGTTGCGGGGGCTCTCGAGCTTTTCCATCAGGTCTGCGAGAGATTCGGCCGCGGCGAGAGGCATACCGGCACCTTCCTGCAGCAGCAGGTCGCGTTTTGTGGCGTCCAGATCATATCCGACGCCGCTAATTCCCTGCTCGGCGATATTGAGAAGGAAATTACGGCCCATCGTGCCGAGGCCGATCATACCGAAATGAGCTTTCATTTTATTAGTGCCCTAGATGCTTCAGATATGCCTGTTTGAGATTCTTTTCGATCTCGGCATGCAGCGGAAGGTCGCTTTTGGCGTTAATGACCTTTTTCCCGCACTTTCCGCACAACAGATACGCTATCAAAACACCATGTTCACGGAATATAAAAGCGTTAAGCGACAGCGTATCTTTTCCCTTGTATTTTGTCGCGTCAATATCGCGTCCGCATCCCGGGCACCCATCACGGTCGTGGAGCCATCGCGATTTGATAGCGCTGCCGAACTGCATCTTTGCCTGCGTGAAGATCTGTTCCAGAAGGGCGGTTATCTCTCTATTAGACATAAGTTTATGAATAGTGAACGAAAAAACTTCTCGCTCAGTTTTAATGGCGACCGCTTCGATAAAAGCACTCGAATGCACAGCTTGTTTCGCACGCCAAGATTATACTCCCCAGATGTCGGCCTTTACCACCCCGCCGTCATAGAGGGAGGGCATATCGGCGTAGGTCCACCACGAGCCTATGACCATCCCGGCAAATGCCCACTGGCGTATCTCGCGTTCCGGAATATCAAAGGCCTCGGAAAATTGACTGACAGCCATATCCAGCTTGCCAGCGACGTCCGGATCGGTTTCCTGCCACCAATGGAAGTTGTTCAAAAACACCGAGATCTCGTATCCGAGATACCCGACTATCCCCTTCGGATCGATCGCCAGAAACGGCCCGCGATCCGAATTCACGATGTTGCCTGGATGGAAGTCGCCGTGGATGTAGAAAACTCGATCCTGCTGAACACTCAGATCGCGATAGATCGCCAGCGCCTTTTCAGCGTAGCGGGCCGGAAAGTCAGTTTTCACATACCGCCCGATATTGCCAAACCACTGATCGAGTGTAGGAGCACCGGCCGGGGCATCACCCGCAGGCCGCAATATTCGGCGAAGAACCTCAATGGCCGGACGAACGGCTTCAGCTTTATTCGACGAAAACAGCTCGGTCAAGGTGCGGCCCGGCAGAAGCCTTTCGAGCAGGATGGCTTTCGACGATTCGTCAATATCAAGCAGCCGAACACATCCATCGCCGCTGCTTATTCTCAAATAGGCTGCCTCATCAAAGATCTCGACCGGATCCCAGGGCGGGTGGATCTTGACAACCACCGGATCGCCGTTCGACCTATGGGCCGAAGCCACGTAATTAAATTCGATGCCTGGGAACGGTTCGATGATCCGTACGGACCAGATCTCTTCCAGATGCCTGATCAGTTCCGGAAGCCGGGCAAGCCATTCAACACCTCGTTCGCCGCATCCCACCGACACGTGGTTAACGAGATCTTTGGGCAAGTGATGCTGATCGATTCTTTCCATTGGCTTGACGAGTTTAGCGTGTCTGTTAAATTGGAACCAATGAAAACCCTGCGAGGAGCCATCCGCCCGACAACTTTTATCGAATCAGCCAAACTTCGCGATCATCTCGGCCTCGATTTAACGATTGCCACCGAGACCTTTCAGCATACGGGCAGCTTTAAGTTCCGGGCGGCCTATAATCTCGCTCTCAGTGTCGAGCAGCACGAGATATTAACCGCATCCTCGGGAAATTTCGGACAGGCACTCGCCCTTGCCTGTAAATTGACCGGCAAGAAATGTACGGTCGTAATGCCTGACACCTCGGCAAACGTGAAGATCGAGGCCGTCCGGGGTTACGGATCCACGGTAGATCTAGTTGATACAACCAGAACGGGCCGTAATGAGCGTGTGGCACAGCTCGCGGAGCAGATGCCAAACGCATATCTTGCAAGCGCTTATGACGATAATTTCGTGATCGAGGGTAATTCGTCACTTGGCGACGAACTGGCGGCGGAGAACTTTGATGTGATTATTACTGCGGTCGGAGGCGGAGGGTTGATATCGGGGTTGATCACCGGTTATGAACGTAGCGGAAAAACGGCAGAGATCATCGGAGCCGAGCCGCTCATAGGCAATGACGCGGCGAGATCACTAAGGGCGGGCAAGTTGGTCGTCAATGAATCCGAACCGAAGACTATCGCGGACGGGGCCCGGACGATCTCGCTTGGCAAACTAAATTGGGAGATTATACGTAACGGAGCAGCCGATATAATAGAGGTTTCGGACGACACTATCGTCGATGCGATGCGAATGTATTTCCTCTTGGCCAATTTAAAATGTGAGCCGACCGGGGCCTTGAGCCTGGGAGCAATTCTGGAAAAGAAGGAGCGATTTGTGGGCAAAAAGGTGTGCGTCGTTGTAAGCGGAGCAAATGTTGACCCGGCCGTCTATTGTAGGCTCATCGGTCAATGATCATCGGGATCTTCGCTTACGGTAAACGCCCGAGAATGTGACATTTACGCCGCCGCAGTTCATGTTGTCACGTACTACCAGGAAATCCCCGATCAACCTGATAGTTGCCTTACACGCATACTCATCGTTTTCGCGTTCGCCGACCTTCAACAAATTTCCTTTTGGCTCTGCACGGTCGTCAAGATCACCGACATGGATATTATCGCCAAGTCCGCGCCAAAAGGCTTCACCTGTAACGTTAAGATATCCCGCTAATTTGTTGTGGGTAAAGCGAATGATGTTTTCGCCGTACGTCCATTCCCCAAGCCAGGCGGTTAGCGGAGGATCGGGCCTCGGGGTGAGAAATTTAATATCGCCGATTTTTATCCAGCCCACGGTTGGAAAGCCTTTGGCGGGGGTAAACCAGCTGCATGCGTAGCCCTTATACGTCCTTGCTATGACAACCTGATCTCCCGGTACTACATAGGCTTTTGATTTGCACCTTTCATTTCCAGGACAGTCATCCGATGAGTCATCATAAAAATGAACCCTTGATGCTTTCTTTCCGATCACAGTTGCGATCCGGAAATCCTCCGAATCAAAAGCAAATCCTCCGCCGCGACACCAATTCGCAGGATTACCTTCTCGCTGGGCATAACCAACTCCCGACAGCAAGATCGCAAGGAGAAAGACTGCTAAAAAAGAGCGAAAGATCATACTTTGCCGATCTCTTCAACGAAAGTCACCCGATTGATCTCATGCAGGGTCGTCATCCCGAGAAATACTTTCTTTACAGCCGATTCACGGAGCGACGAGAGGCCCTCCTTTTCGGCCTGCCGGCGAATCTCGGAACCCGGACGCCGCTCGATGATCATTTCACGAATGGTGTCCGACATATCCAGCAGTTCATGGATGGCGGTACGGCCACGGTAACCGGTATGGTTGCAGCCGTCACAGCCGACACTTCGATAAAATATGATATCCGGCGAAAGGTCTTCTCGCCGCATACCCGATTCTTCGAGTTCCTCGTCAGCAGGGTCGTAATGCCGTTTGCACAACGGACAAAGCAGCCGAACGAGGCGCTGAGCCAGTACACAGTTGAGCGAAGACACAAAGTTATACGCCTCAACGCCCATATTCAGAAAGCGACCGATAACGTCAATAACGTTATTAGCGTGGACCGTGGTAAAAACAAGGTGGCCCGTAAGTGCCGATTGGATCGCGATCTGGGCAGTTTCTTCGTCACGGATCTCACCGACCATGATCTTATCGGGATCATGACGAAGAATGGAACGAAGGCCGCGGGCAAACGTCAGTCCTTTCTTTTCATTTACAGGGATCTGAACAATGCCGTGAAGCTGGTACTCGACCGGATCCTCGATCGTAATGATCTTGTCCTCATCGTTGCGGATCTCGTTCAAGGCCGCGTACAGCGTTGTCGTCTTACCAGACCCCGTCGGGCCGGTCACCAGGACCATACCGTATGGCTCTTTGATATAAAGCCTAAATCTCGAGACATCCTCCGGGTCGAAGCCCACCACGTCGAGGTCCAGATTCTTAAAACTCTCGTTGATCTGCTCCTTGTCCAAAATACGGATAACGGCATCTTCGCCGTATATCGTGGGCATGATCGAAACACGAAAATCGACGGTACGCCCTTTGTAACGCACGCGGAAGCGGCCGTCCTGCGGAATTCGCCGCTCGGCGATATCAAGCTCAGACATTACCTTGATACGGGAGATGAGTGTCTGGTGAAATGCTATATCGATCGGATCGACCTTTGCGTACAGGGCACCGTCGATACGGAATTTGACCTGGACATCGCGCTCGCGCGTTTCGATATGAATATCAGACGCCCTCGATTCCATCGCATTATAGAGAATGGTATCGACCAGTTTAATGATCGGCGACATGTCCGTATCGGACGCGAGCCGGTCGAGATCGAGCACTTCTTCACCCTGCTCGGTTTCCTTAACGAGCGAGATCTTAAAGGTCGAAGCAGCTTCCTGAAGCACGCGCTGCGTAGAGTCGCCCTTGCGAAGCACTACATCGATGGCCCCGGCTGTCGCCACGTAAGGCACGATCCTCATGTTCAGAACGTTCTCGAGCTCGTCCAGCCGCTCAAGATTAGTAGGATCGGCCATGGCCGCATGAAGGTTGCTGCCTTCCCGCCTCAGCGGAACGAACTGATTTCTGAGCATCAGATCGACCGGGATCCGGGCCAGTTCCTCGACATCTACGGGCGACGGCTGTTCAGGCGGCAATAGGTCAATGAACGGCAGACGATACCGATGAGCAAGCTCTTTGGCCTCGGTGACCTCGGGCGCCTCTTTGTCGAGGAATTCAGCAACGTCTATTGTTGGCGCCGTTATGACATCAGTTTGAGTTTGTTTGCTCATGTTTCAATATATTACTGTCTACCGGTTGCCCGTCGGACCGCTGGAGATCATCTGAATGATCGGAAGATAGATGGCAAGTAGTATCGTGACCACGACAACCGCCATAAATAGGAGGATCATCGGTTCTAGCAGCGTAGTGAACTGCTCTAACCGCACTTCGGCTTCGGCATCATAAAAGGTTGCGACCTCGTCGAGCATTTCGCGCAAGCTGCCCGATTTTTCCCCGATGCCGATCATATCCAGAGCAAGCTCCGGAACCCAGCCGGCCTTATCAAGGGCCTCGGTAAATCCACGCCCTTCGCGGATCATTGGAAGAACACCTTGGCTTAATCGCCGCAGCTCGAGATTATTGATTGACTGAGATGAGATATCCCACGAATCGGGGACCGTTATACCGCCCGACAAAAGCGTGGAAAGAGAACGGGCGAGCTGTGCTGTCGCCATGTTCCGGATCAATTTACCCGCGATTGGGATCCTGAGCAGTGCTTTATGAAGCAAAAGCTTTCCGCTCGCGCTGCGAAGCCAAACGAATAGGACCAGACCCACGATCAAGACTAGAGGAGCGAGCCACAAAAGGTTATTTACAACAGTGTTCGAGATCCATAGAACAACCAGTGTAACAGTCGGCAAAGTGCGGCTGGCACTAAGGCTCTTGAAGAGATCGGACATTCGCGGAACGATGTATAGTGTTAGAAACGCTACCATCATCATCGAGGCAAATAGCAGAAACGCCGGGTATGCCAAAGCCCCACGGAGCCTTCGGGAAACTCCAACACTTCTTTTTAGGTAAGTGACAAACCGTGAAAGCACATCATCGAGAGCACCGCTCTTTTCACCGGCCAGGATCGAGGCCGTATAGATCCGGGGAAAGATCCCTTCGGATTCGAACGCCTCGGAAAGGGGAACACCGCTCTTGATCTTCTCTTCGACGTCCGCAAGGACGGCTCGAAGGTTCGCGGACCCCGACCGCGTTTTTAAGAGCCCGATCGATTGAAGTACGGGGATTCCCGCACGCAGCAGAGCTGAAAGCTGTTGGTTAAACAGCAGGAAGTCAGCCTGTTTTACCTTTCCTTTGGAACTACCGCCCAATGAAAGAACAGCGGAAAGCCCTTCCTTGGGATTCGAGACCGCAAACACACGAAAGCCTTCGCTCTCAAGACGGTTACGGGCTTCGGCCGCTCCGGCTGCTTCTACTATTCGGGTGACAATCTCGCCGGACGGCGTCCCGAGCCGGCAAATATATTCAGTCATATCCACTTAACTTTAAATTCAATATAATGCAGAGCTATGGGAAGTCTGCACACTATCCCGAATTATAACACGCAGGGGGTTACCAATTGTTGCAAGGGGAATAATTCGGAGGCGAATTCCCATCATCGAAACAACCCTGTATGCTGTGCGGGCATCCATATTTTATCTTGCGAAATTTGTTTACACGCATTAGAATTTCCGAACGGTCAAAAGGGAGTAGAATGTTTACCTCACAATCTCCGCGTTTGAGGATTTTCGAGACGTTGCGACGTGGTTTCTGGATCACGCTGTGTATGATCTTTGCCACGACAATGTATTCGGCGCAAGTTGCTCAGCCGGAAGCGACGCCACCTGATGACCCCGACACACCGCTTCGAATTAAGACGGACCTTGTAACACTCACGCTTACCGTGACTGATACGTTTGGTCGATACGTTTCGGGACTGACCAAAGAGGCCTTTACTATCGCGGACAACAATAAAGAGCAGGAGATCACATTTTTTAGTGATAAGGATGCCCCGGTGTCGATCGGAATCCTCTTTGACGTTTCAGGATCAATGAGCAGTGATAAGATCCGTAAGGCCCGAAAGGCCCTTGAGCGATTTATTACTACCAGTCATCCGTCAGATGAGTATTTTCTGATCGCCTTTAACAGTCGGGCACAGTTGCTTATGGACCGGACACGCGACGGTGAAGCGGTTCTCAGAAAACTGACACTCGTTCAACCCAAAAGTAATACTGCACTTTACGATGCCGTTTATCTCGGCGTGGAACGTGTCACCCGCGGCACTCACCAGAAGCGGGCTCTTTTGGTGATCAGTGATGGACAAGACAATTCGTCACGCTACAATTTTGGTGAGGTCAGACGGTTGATCAAAGAATCCGACGTGGTGACCTATGCTGTTGGCATTATGGATCGAGGCGATTCCACTTCGTCCCTCGGCATGCAGGGGCAAGCTTTTCTTGACGAACTGAGCTCTGTTACAGGCGGCAAATCGTTTTATCCCCAGAGCGATATCGAAATGGATGAGATCTTCGAACGGATCGCGCTCGAATTACGTCATCAATATTCGATTGGTTATGTTCCGAAAGATTTCGAGCCGGATGGAAAATGGCGAAAGGTCAAAGTTAGAGTAAAACGCCCCAGAGGATTACCGCGTCTAAGCGTCAGGGCTCGTGAAGGCTATTACGCCACGCCCAGTTTTAATTTTCGATAAATAGTATTACCCGCGATGAAAAAATTAGTACTGCCGTTTTCCTTAGCGTTCTTAGCTGCCGGCTTTTTGATAATCCCCCAGTCGAACAGGATCGCCAATGCTCAATCTGGCGGGGCTACCCCCACTCCCCTCAGCACGCGTCCTGTTCTTACGCCGACTCCTCCGATAGACGATCCCGACGAGATCATTAAGATTGACACCGAACTCGTTAACCTAAATGTGCGTGTTATCGATCGGAATAACCGTCCGATCAATAATTTGCAGGTAAAGGATTTTAAGATCTTCGAAGATGGGGTTATTCAAAAGGTCGACTTTTTTTCCGAATCCGAAGTCCCGACCAATTATGCTCTCGTGATCGATAATTCCGGCTCGCTACGGCAGCAGCTGGATAAGGTCATCGAAGCCGGAAAAGTGTTGGTCAATACGAATCGTCCTGACGATGAAACTATGATCGTTAGATTCGTAGGTCGTGACAAAATAGAGATCGAACAACCATTTACCAAGAAGAAGGAGGATCTCAGCGACGCCCTCGAGAATCTTTATATCGAAGGTGGGCAGACCGCGGTAATTGACGCTGTATATCTGGCGGCAGAAAACGTCGGAGAATACGAAAAATCTAACCTTACAAATGATCGGAAGCGTCGTGCTCTGATACTCGTGACCGACGGCGAAGACAGAAACAGTTACTACAATGAAAAGCAGCTTTTCGAACTGCTTCGTGAATCCGATGTACAGATATATGTTATCGGTTTTGTCGATGATCTCAGCAATGACGGCGGCTTTATCAGTAAGAGCCCGCAGGCAAAAGCGAAAGGCCTGTTGGAACGCATGGCTACGGAGACAGGCGGAAAGGCATATTTTCCAAAATCCGCTTCTGAACTCCCAGCTCTCGCCCGTGAGATATCAAGTGAACTTCGCACACAGTATTCGATCGGGTACATTCCCTCTAACGACCGTAAGGATGGAACGTACAGATCCATCAAGGTATCCGTCGATGATGGCCCCGGCAATCAAAAACGCATAGCCATCGCAAGAGCCGGACGTATAGCGGAAGGCGGTTCGCCACAACCTGCTGGAGGCAGGCCGACGCCGAATACGCGTAACCAATAGCTTTATTTAAAGTAAAAAAGCGTAGTGTGGCTCCAGCCCACTACGCTTAATTGCTTCGGCCCTCTCGTCACTCGGGAACGCTTCCCGAGATTTTCTTTCGGGTCGTCTCTCCGGTCCGGAGCACCGCAATGCCGTCATCGACCTCGCCATGGAGACGGGGAATAACGTGTACTGCGGTTACTGTTCCGACCCGTCGGGCCGCGGCAGCTCCGGCGTCAACCGCCGCTTTTACCGCGCCGACCTCGCCCCTAACTATCACGGTCACAAGCCCGGCATCAACCTTCTCGTATCCCACTAATCTTACATTGGCCGATTTGACCATTGTGTCCGCTGCTTCGATCATAGCCACGAGACCAAAACATTCAATCATCCCAAGTGCTTCCATATTCACCTCAAAAGGGCTACTTCCAAATCAGAGTCACAACGACAGCCGCGACAGCTAAAAGAGTGAACAACGCCACGATCACAAGCATAAGCCGGCCCGGAGGATCCTCTACCGGTTCCCAAACATATTCCGAGCCTTTTCGTTTGGATTGGCGTGCCTTCTTCCGCTTTGCCGCAGCCAGTGAGGTAGCTTTTTCGTCCGTTGCCGCAGGCTCGATCCTGATGCGGTTAGCAAGATCCTCGAGTGCAGCTTCTGCTTCCGGCTTGACCTCATTGCCGACCGGAGTTTCCAATCGGGTTTCCGGCTTACCCATCGGGTCAGACGCGGGGTCGTCTCCCATGACTTTTGTATCAGTAGATAATTCCGTTCCATGCTCGGGCTCGACAATCCTGGTACCGCAGTTAAAGCAGAACAGCGTATTTTCGCGGGTATCAACCCCGCATTCTTCACAAACTGCTTTCTCCGAAACGCTTTGTGACATCGGCTATATGCGAGCAAAAACTTCCTTTTCTTCGCCAAGGTCTCTCGCCGATGGTGTCAGGATCGTCTTTTTAGAAATATAGATCTTCTTACCATCCCCAATGGCCCGCCGAACATCATCTTCACTCACGAAATCGACCGGAGCTATCGGCACTGGCTTCTGAACCGCGTTCTCGGCCGTAACTTTGTGAATGATGGTTCTAGTTTCAACCGGGGGCTCGGTAGCGGGCATTTCCGCCAGCTTTTTGCTGAGAAAACTATCGACGATCGCGGCTATTTTCTCGCGATCTGGCCGTGGTGCGGAAGTAGGAGGCTGCGAAGCAGCCTGAGAAGTCGGACGATCTGCCCATGCCTCCGTGACCTTAGCGTTGACAGGCTTCGTTTCAAAGGCGACTCTCTTGATATCCATCAGATGGATCGGTGAAATATTGTCGGACGTGACATTCCCCCCCCAGGACCCGCACCCCAGAGTCATCGAAGGATCCAGATCGGTAGAAAATCCTATGGCTCCATGTGTGGTCGGCGAATTTATAACGACACGTGATGCAGGCATCTGTTTTCCATAGGCAATTGCCGACGCACGGTCCCGCGTATGCATGCCGGCGGTATGGCCCATTCCGCCGAACTGCAGGATCTCACGACAACGCTTAGCACCTTGCTCAACCCCTTCAACCACGAAAAACGCAAGAGTAGGCGACAGCTTTTCGATCGACCAAGGAAAATCCCGGCCGATCCCTTCGCAATCTGCAAGGAGACATCGTGTGCCAGCCGGTATCGAGATACCGGCTCGGTCAGCTATATATTGGGCCGACTTACCTACAATGGCCGGATTCAGAGTTCTCTGGGGCGTCAGAAGGATGCTTCCGACGGCATCGGCGTCGGCGGCATTCAGAAAATGACCACCCTGCCTCCGAAACTGCTCTCGCACCTCTGCTTCGACAGGGGCATCGACAATGACCGACTGTTCCGAAGCGCAGATTGTTCCATTATCAAAACAAGTGCTCGTGAGAATATCTTTCACAGCTTTCTCAATATCGGCGGAACGTTCGATAAATACTGGTACATTGCCGGGCCCGACCCCAAACGCGGGTTTGCCGGATGAGTATGCCGCTCTTACCAGCCCCGTGCCCCCTGTCGCCAGAATAACGGCGGTTTTCGGGTGTTTCATCAGTGTCTCTGTTCCCTCGATGGTCGAGGTGGCAAGGCATTTTATTGCTTCCGCTGGAAGCCCCGCTTCTATAGCCGCTTCCCGCATGATCCGGGCTGTCTCCGCGATACAGCCGGCCGCTGAGGGATGGGGCGATAAAACTATCGTATTTCGCGACTTTATAGCGATAATAATCTTGTAGATCGCAGTAGACGTTGGGTTCGTAGAAGGAATGATTGCCGCCACTACGCCCCGCGGACTGGCGATTTCAACGATCGTGCCAGTGTCACTAATTACGCCGACTGTTTTGAGACTTCGAAAATATTTCCAAACGTCTTCTGCCGCAAACCTGTTCTTTTCCCTCTTGTCTTCGGCGATGCCGTAGCCGGTTTCCTCATTCGCCAGCGTTCCCAGCCTCAGGGCGTCATCCAGAGCTGCACGCGACATCTTATCGCAGATCAGATCGATCTTTGCCTGGTCCAGTTCAGCGACGGTCTGAAAGGCAAGCGACGCGGCCTCTACCGCGTCACGTGCTTCCTGTTGAGCGATCAGGTCCTTGTCACCCATATCGATGGATCACACGTAAAAACAGCGGCGGGCCCCTGTACGTAGCCGGCGCCGCAGATTTACGCTACTTGTTTACTTTTCCCTTGTTTCCGGAGGGAGATTCTGTCGAAGAGGATTGGGCTTCGCCCGCTCCAAGCTGTTTCCCGCCGCCCTGAAGCGATTTTTCATCAGGACTATATCCAACGGCCCCGCCTTTTGGCAAAACTCGTTCGACCTCTCCGTGTGGGCGGGGAATCACGTGCACGCTGATGAGTTCGCCTACACGCCGAGCAGCGGCAGCTCCTGCATCGGTCGCAGCCTTTACTGCACCTACGTCACCTCGAACGAAAATCGTGACATAGCCGGCACCGATATATTCCTTGCCGACTAATTTTACATTGGCAGCTTTGACCATCGCATCCGCCGCTTCAACGGCTCCTACAAAACCTTTGGTCTCAACCATTCCGAGAGCTTCTAAACTCATTTATGATTCCTCGCTTATTGAATTGCTGTACCGATATTATAATAAGTCGAAGCAATGCCCAAACCTATCTCCGTTGATTGCCCGATCGAGGCCGGTCGTCAGCAGTTATCTAGGCAAAACAATTGACATTACCGTCATTTGAACGATATATTTCAAGTCAATACAGGGTTTGCACTTTCTTTTGTGTTGATCGACCAGAAGACTCAAAAATGTCCTTAACTTTAGGTGAAAAATTGCGGCAGGCCCGTGAAGAGCGGGGGTTTACTATAAGCGAGGTCGCAGAACAAACCCGGATCTCGTCCCTATATCTGCAGTCCATCGAAAACGACGATTACAATATACTTCCGGGCGGCATCTTCAACAAGGGGTTTGTGAAATCGTTTGCAAAGTTCGTCGGCGTAGACGAACAGGAAGCTCTCGGAGATTACACGAAACTGATCTCACAAAGTGACGGTGGTAACGACGACGATCTTAAAGTCTTTCGTCCTGAGGTGCTGACAGACGATCGTTCCGCCGCGTCCATGGCCCCAACCATCATTATTGCTGCGGTCATATTGGCCCTGATGACGGTAGGAGTCCTGTTTTTGGTAGATTATGTGCGGCAGCCTTCGGCCGACCTTACGGCGAATGATCAAAACTTAAATACGAACGCCTCGACCGAGGTACCGGCCGAAACGCCTCGCTCAGAAGGTTTATCGCCTTCACCGGACATGAGTTCGCTCAAGGTCGAATTTACAGCGTTAAGTGAACCAGTATCACTTTTGATCAATACGGACGGAAAAACAAGCAGCGCAACTGTAGCTCCAGGGACGTCTGTATTGTTTGAGCCCAAGGTAAACCTGAAACTCAGCTATTCAAAATCGCTCGCACGTGTTGTGCAGTTGAGCATCAATGGCAAAAAGATCAGTCTGCCTGAACAGCCCCAAGTGCCGCGACGCAATGCCATCGAATTTGAGATCAACAAGGAAAATCTTGAGCGTATTTGGGAATCGGCCGCAATATCATGGGAGTCACCTAATGCCGAAACAACCACGGAGGCGAATTCCGCAATAGCGAATACAGCTTCTGCCACTACGGAAATCACGCCTGCGAGGCCGGCTACGACTCCTGTGCGGAGAACCGCCGCGGAAATCACGGCGAATGCACCTGATCCGACACCGAGGCCGACAGCCGCCACCGGAAATACATCTTTGGCCCGGCCAGCCGCAAGCCCGGCCAAGGAACCCGATCCCCAATGACCCAACCGTTATTTTTACCCTGTTTGGCCCGCGAGGAGTTTTGCGGGCCTTTTTGTTTGCTATAGAATGAGAAGATGAATATCACCGATATCACCGAAGGGCTGACATTTGACGATGTTATGCTCATTCCAGCCTATTCCGAGATCCTTCCTCATGAGGTGGACACGCGAACACGATTTTCCCGTCGAATAAGACTGAACATACCTCTTTGTTCGTCAGCAATGGATACTGTGACAGAGGCCGCACTTGCTATAGCCCTTGCCCAGCAAGGCGGCATCGGTGTAATTCACAAGAATTTCTCGATCGCTCAGCAAGCTGAGGAGGTCGATAAGGTGAAACGCAGCGAATCGGGAATGATAGTCGACCCGGTCACGATAGAACCTGACAGATTGGTATCTGATGCATTGGAAATAATGGCTCGTTATAAGATCAGCGGGGTTCCGGTGGTCGATTCGATGGGCCTATTGGTTGGAATTATTACTAATCGCGACCTGCGTTTCGAAACTCGCTTCGATATTCCCGTCTCCGAGATCATGACCCCGCAGCCCCTAGTGACCGTTCCCGTAGGCACAACGCTCGATGAAGCAAAGGTAAAGCTTCAGAAACACCGTATCGAGAAACTGCTGGTCGTTGACGATGATGGCCATCTCAAGGGCCTGATCACCGTAAAAGACATTCAGAAGGCAATTAACTTTCCAGCGGCCGCAAAGGATGAACTCGGAAGGTTGAGGTGCGCGGCGGCTATCGGAGCGACCGGCGATTTCCTCGAAAGAGCAGCGGCTCTCGTAGGAGTCCGAGTCGATGCGATAGTTATCGATACTGCCCACGGGCATAGCTCGCGTGTACTCGAGGCGGTCAGCAGGATAAAGTCCGAATTTCCGGACATTGAAGTGATCGCAGGCAACGTCGCAACAGCGGAGGCGACCAAGGCGTTGATCTCCGCAGGCGTCGATGCAGTAAAGATCGGTATCGGTCCTGGTTCGATCTGTACGACGCGGGTAGTGACCGGTGCAGGGGTCCCTCAGATCACGGCAATAGTCGAGTGCGTCGCAGCGGCGCAGGGCTCGGGCGTGCCCATTATAGCCGATGGCGGAGTCAAATTCTCGGGCGATGTGGCTAAGGGAATTGCGGCCGGGGCAGACTCGGTAATGATAGGATCACTTTTTGCAGGTACCGAAGAAGCCCCTGGCGAGGTCATACTTTTCCAGGGAAGGAATTTCAAAACATACCGCGGCATGGGTTCGATCGGGGCGATGAAAAGAGGCTCAAGTGACCGATATTCTCAGGAGAGCACTGTCGCGGAATCCAAGTACGTTCCCGAAGGCATCGAGGGCCGTGTGGCCTATAAAGGATCGGTTGCCGAAATGGTCACCCAGCTTATCGGCGGTCTGCGGGCCGGGATGGGGTACACGGGCTGCAGTAATATTACCGAACTCCAGGAGAATGCCCGCTTTGTCCGAATGACCTCAGCCGGATTGAGAGAGTCTCATGTCCACGACGTTATCATTACGAAAGAAGCTCCAAATTATCGCATCGAGTCCTGAGTCGGTAATTTAACTTTTGTCGTCAGCAACGCTCTGTCTAGTAATTCAGAATTCAATTTCAGCTGATCACTTCTTTGCACGACGCTTTTCGATGGCCGGCTCTGACAGCGGAAGGTCAACAATAAGGGGGCTGTGGTCCGAGATCCGGCCTGGTACCAGCGAGTTTACAGTGCTAAGTGTGCGTCCAAAGTGAGGGGCAAACAGGTATGAGCCATTGTAGTCGGAGGGGTGGAAAAGATGAACCGGTTTTACGAAAATCCAGTCGAGCTTAAATTTGCCAATGAACTTGACCGGGCGAGGCAGCCGGAAAGTCGTTACAAAACCCTTTCCGTCGCGTTCATTGGAATTAGCTAACGTGTTCTTCTTTCCACCTGCCGAACGCCACGCTTCTCCCCGAAAGTCGAACGCACCTCCATCCTCAAAACGAAAAGACTTAAGCATCGAAAAAAACTTTCGCTCCTCATTCGGCATAAAAACCGGAATGTGGCGGACCGTGGGATCGCCGTAATTTCGTCCGAACGTAAGAGTCGCCGAGACCGCATCGTGCAGCATACCAAAACCGAGTACCTGATTTATACCGGTCTTGATCCAGTATTCAGACTTTCCGAAACGTTTTCGAAGTTCTCTTTCGATCGTCGTCGGCGTCATATCTGTGGATGACGTATTCATATCGCCGGCAACGATCACAGGCGTTCGGATCGGCTTGATAGTTTCGAGTAGCTCGCCTAGCTGTGCTCGACGTTTGGAGGGGGAGGTGCGGCTCTCGATATGTGTCGCGACCACCGTTGCTCGCCCTGCCGGAAACCGGGGATCTGTTATTTCGGCGATCAACATCATTCTTCCACCGCGTCGCACCTCTCTCATCGCTTTTTCGAGAAATACCTCTTTCACCAATTTTCGACGGCCTTTCTCGATCAGGCTAACGCCCTTCTTTTCATCTGCGAACCAGTCGTACGGTTGATTCTTATAAGGAATAAGACGAACATTCTCAAGTGGAAAACGGCTAAGGATTGCGCTTCCGTGAAGGCCCTTATAACGCTCGATATCAATATCCTCGGTAATCAATGTTAGATCGTTGGTCCCATTGCTCAGACTTCTCTGCACGGGACTCAACTCTACAAACTCTACTCCAAATGCATAGTTCCACCCTAAAAGTGCGGCGAGTTCCTCGGGGATATTTCGGTAGTCAGACCGCTTAACGCCCCAATCTACTTCGTTGAGAATGATCACATCCGCCGCACGTAACATAGCGGCCTCCTCGATCAGCTTCTGTCGAGCAGCACTTCCCGGCGGGAATTTTATCGGATCGAGCATTGCATCGACGCGGACGTCGCTCTCGAAGACAGCCTGCAGTCCCTCGAATTCAAGCCCGCGCTGAATATTCCATTGGGCGACCCGAATATATTCTCCCAATTTGGGAGAAGACGCGATTTTCGAGGTTTTAGTCGACATCGAGCTAAAACTGCCTACAAAGGGTTCTGTCAGTATCCGATGAAGCCTTAGCTCTAAAGCCGGCGAAGGGCTGGCCTGGGAGTAAAGTTCCGCGATCTCGGAATAGGTAAGAAATCTCGTCTTTCCCGAATCATTTGCTGCCAAAGGCGCGGGAAAGCAGACTAATGCTATGAGAAAACCAATTAGAAATTGGCGGGCCGACGGAGTGCTGCGGATCACGGTTGTTATTACCCTTTTAATCATTACCCGAATTTATTCTCGATCGCGAAGGACGCCGCAACGTTTGTCCCTATAATTTTGCCAGAAGGCTCATGAGCAGTGAATGAAAGATTTTAGCTCGCTTTCCCGAGCAAATTAACACCTTGGCAGGTGGCATGTAAAGTCAGATCGATTCAGTCCCTAGACGTTCAGAAGCCGCCTCCCATTCCTCATAAAGACGCCTGATCTCGGTTTCGGCGGCTGACATCTCTTTTGTCAACACAGAAAAGTTCGAATAATCGGCGGCAACGTCGGGTCGGGCTAACTCTAAGCCAAGACGTTCGGCTTCTCTTTCCAATTCGGAGATATCCGATTCGATCTGTTTGATTCGC
Organism: Pyrinomonadaceae bacterium; assembly: GCA_041745615.1. GTDB lineage: Bacteria > Acidobacteriota > Blastocatellia > Pyrinomonadales > Pyrinomonadaceae > OLB17. Next base: position 19,897 of record JBGTIP010000029.1, read on the forward strand.
TTTTCCAGAGTTTGTCGTTGATTTTTTGAGAGAGGTTCCGATTTCTGCACTGAAACCTGTGAAGGACGCGTAGTGGTCGCCGGATTAAAACGGCCATTCGTTCCAGCTGAATCGCTTGTGCCGGCGATCGCCACCTTCCAGTCATGATACTCACTATAGTTTCCGTCGAATGCGGTTACGGACCCGTCCATTCCAAAGGACAGGATCTTGTTAGCGATCTTATCAAGGAAGAACCTGTCATGGCTTACGGTAATTATCGTGCCGTCATATTCCTCAAGGGCGTTTTCGAGCGACTCACGGGATGGGATATCAAGGTGATTCGTCGGCTCGTCGAGCACAAGTACATTCTTCTGCGAATAGATCAGTTTCGCTAAAGCAAGCCTTCCCTTTTCACCACCGGAAAGAGCCGAGACCGGCTTAAAGACGTCTTCACCCATAAACAGGAATTTAGCCAGGAACCCTCGGAGCGTGCCATTATCCGCCGTAGGAGCCACGCGCCGCAGTTCCTGAATGACTTCGTTGCGAGGTTCGAGCCCTTCCAAATTCTGGGAGTAATAACCAATATTCACCTTTGTTCCCCAGTGCATCTTGCCGTCGAGTTCCGGTATCGATCCAAGAAGCGTTTTAAGAAGAGTTGTTTTGCCGGTTCCGTTACCTCCGATTATACCAAGGGCGTCACCTCGATGAAGCGAGAAATTTAGCTTGGTCGCAAGTGCCTTTTCACCGTAACCGATCGTCAGATCCTCTGCTGTTAAAACATTGTTCCCCGTACGCTCGACTTGTCTGAGACCAAAATTCCCACCCGACTTCTCACTTGTGACAGCCTCGATGCGATCCATCCGGGCGAGAAGTGTGCGTCTCGATTTGGCCTGTTTGGTCTTTTGTCCCTCGAGATTTCGCCGAATAAATTCCTGGGTCTTATTGATCAGAGCCTGCTGATTCTCATATTCCCGCTGTTGCTGTTCACGTCGGAGATCTCGTTCCGTTAGATATTGCGAATAATTCCCCTTGTAAGTGACGGCTACACCACGGTCCATTTCGATAACTCGGTTAGTGGTCCGATCAAGAAAATAGCGGTCATGACTGATCACCACATAGGTCTTGTCGTAGGTCTGTAGGAATTCCTCGAGCCATTCGACGGCATCGACGTCGAGGTGGTTCGTGGGCTCATCAAGCAGCATGACATCTGCGTTTGACAGCAAAAGCCTCGCCATCCCAAGTCTATTCTTCTGACCGCCGGAAAGTGTCTCAACCTCAGACGCCCAGGTCTCAGGCGGAAATCCAAGGCCCAGCAGCACTGACTCTGCCCTTGCCGCGTACGAGAATCCGTCTGCCAATTCGAAAGCAGACTGAAGGTCGGCGTACTTATCCAAAACGGCCTCGGAATGGTCGGTTTCCATCTGCTTTTCGAGACGGCGCATTTCCGCCTCAATGTCGTGGATCTCTTTGAACGCAGAAAGTGCCGCCGTGTGTACAGTTTCACCAGCTTCAAAATCTACATGCTGGGTCAGCAGGCCGAGCTTAAGGCCATTGATCTTGATAATATCGCCTTCATCCGGTCCTTCCTGCCCGGTGACGAGTCGGAACACAGTGGTCTTCCCTGCACCATTGCGGCCAACAAGTCCCACTTTTTCAGACGGATTGACCTGGAACGAGACACCCTTAAGTATCTCCGTCCCGCCGTAGGATTTCCATACATCTGAAAGTCTAAAAAGCATAGGGGAATTGATAATCGAAAAAGGCGAAAGGCAAAAACATCATCGCCTTTCACCTTCATTTTTCGGATCGATCCGTCTAACGGTTCGACGATGTATTTGCCGCGTTCGACGCGGAAGCATTGGAGTTCGAGCCAGTATTCGAGTTCGCCGCCGAATTAACATCGGTTGAAGGGCTGATGGGTGTATTCGCAGCGGCGGGCGTCATTGCACCAGCCGGGCGGGCACCGCTCAGCTCATTGGGATTTTCAACGACCTTTCGAGCGAGAAAATTCTCGATCTTCGCTTCATTCATCGCAATCGCCTGGTACGAGGCCGTCAAAAGCTGTTTCCGCGAGTTGATCAGTTGGTCTGTTACCTGTTGTCGAACACCCGGACTCTCGAGCGTCAGGGCTTCATCTTTATCGCTCCGCTCCTGAAGCTTAAGTATAAAAAATTTACCCTGCGCCTGTGTGGTAGTGATCTGGCCAATTTTGAACTCAGGGCTCATCAAGGCAGCCGCCAGCTGTGGCGAGAATCCCTGCCTCAATTCTTCCTCAGAAATATACCCGAGGTCTCCGTTTTGGAAACGGCTTTGGTCCTCGCTACTCTCGCGAGCAACAGTAGCAAAATCGATGCCTGCCTGAAGCTGTTTGATGATCTCATTTCCCTTAAGTACTGCCGACTGTTCATCCGTCGTCGTGTCGCCCGGGCCGCTATTTGAGGGGTCAACGACGATCCCTGCAAGTTTCACTCCCCGTTTTCGGACAAACGCTTCCTTGTTGCCGTTATAGAAGGCCTCGATCTCGCTGTCCTTTGCCGGCTCGATCTTGCCGGTGACCTTGTCGATGAGTTTTTGAATTGCAAGCTCTTTTCTTAACGAATCGCGGATCGAAGCCTCCGTCAAGCCCGATTCGCTCATTTCTTTTGCAAGCTGGTCGGCGGATTTACCACTTGCCGTTTTTCGCTTGTTAAGTTCCAGCGTAACCTCTTCGTCGGACAGAACAATTCCGTCTTTTTCTGCCTTTTGAAACATTACTTCGCGCTCGACAAGCCCCTGTAGGATCTGGAGACGGGCTCCGGCCAACTCAAGGGGTGAAAGGCTGCTCTCTTGACCTTGGGCCTGCTGCTTCACCGCAAGATCGACCTCTTCCATTGTGATGACCTTGCCATTGACTTTAGCCGCAGTTTCATTAGGATCTACGGTGCCCGATAAGGAATTTGAACCGGGACCGTTGCCGCACGCCACGAAGAATGCGGCGAACGCTGAAACGGTCACACCGAGACAGAACCTTTTATTAAAAATATGCACGATTGCTTTTACTCCTTTCATCTTATCCATCATTTTCACTTACTTGACTATACCTTACAGTATTTGTTATAAATCTTGTTTCGAGTTTTTCAGAAACTTCTGTTCACCTCGTAATCATTAGTGAGGCAATATTATGGCAAAACGCTGCGACGTTTGCGGGAAAGGCCCGCAGTTTGGAAACAACGTATCACACGCTAACAACAAGACCCGACGGCGATTCAATCCAAATCTTCAGCCTGTCCGGGTTCAGCTTCCCGCCGGCGGTAACGGACGAATGAAGGTCTGTACTCGCTGCATAAAGTCTGGCAAGATCATCAAAGCAGCGTAAATATCTTTGAGATTCAGATAACCGTTTAAGTTGCCAAACGCAGAATATTAGGCGTTTGGCATTTGTTTTTGATCTAGACCATCTGCCCGCAATGTGGGTAAAAACGTGGATCCTAGACCATGGCTATACAGTCGATCTCAACCCGTGCGTTTTTCGGGAGTCCGCCAGCTTGTACGGTCGCCCTCGCTGGCTTGTTGTCATTAAAATAACGGCCGTAAACCTCATTCATCTCCGCAAAATCGCCCATATCGGCGAGAAATACCGTCGTCTTAACTACATTTTCGAGGCCGGTACCCGCGGCCTTCAACACCTCGCGAAGATTCTTTAATACCTGCTCAGTCTGTTCGGCGACTACATCGGAGACGAACTCTCCAGTTAAAGGATCGATCGGTATCTGGCCCGAACAAAAAACCATGCCGCCGGCCTTTATGGCCTGCGAGTAAGGGCCTATTGCTCCAGGTGCGTTCTCGGTCGAGATTATCTCTTTCATAGCTACTGTTGCTCGCCTCCGATTACACAAGCAAAACGCGAATTCTAGCAGATTAGCAGCCGAAAACAAAGCGGTGCGGACGAAAAAGGCTTCCGTCCGCACCGAATTCAATTACGGTAAAAAACCGCGAAGTTAATAGCTCACAGTTACATTCGCAGAGCAAGTTGACGTGCCGGCATTGCAGACTCGATACGTTCTCGTTCCGCTGCCACGGCCAAGGTTGTCGACATAGCTCGTCCCGCTGACCGTTGCTATCTTCGAATTATCTCGGAAGACATCCGCAGATGTTGTCGCTCCAGACCATGATAAATTAGCACGGTTGATACCCTGTTGCTTAGTCATCGTTACAGTTAAAGAGAGTCCGGTCGGAGTTGGACTCGGCGAAGGTGTTGGACTCGCTGTCGGAGATGGAGATGGGCTAGGACTCGGTGTCGGATCCGTTCCCCCACCAAAAAGCGAATATAATAATAGGTTTGGCGAGCCCGAACCGGAGCTTGTGACCTTGCCGCTAGTTGCATTTCCAACGATGGCGTTTGCCACGGCAGATGGACCGGCTCCCGGATTATTTTGCAGATACAAGGCCGCGACCCCGGCCACATGCGGTGCTGCCATCGACGTGCCGCTGATCGTGCTGGTCGCAGTGTTGCTTGTGTACCATGCCGATGTGATCGAACTGCCGGGAGCGAAAAGGTCAAGACAACTTCCAAAATTTGAATAGGAGGCACGAGCGTCCGAACTCGTCGTAGCTCCAACTGTGATCGCGGACCCCACACGAGCCGGCGAATAGTTACATGCATTGGCGTTGCTATTACCAGCGGCCACAGCGTAAGTAACACCAGCGTTTATAGAGTTTGAGACCGCTGTGTCAAGAGCTGAGGATGATCCCCCGCCGAGACTCATATTCGCTACGGCCGGCTTTACGTGATTGGCCGTTACCCAATCGACACCCGCGATAACGCCGCTTGTGGTTCCAGACCCCTGACAATTTAATACCCGTACCGGTACCAGTGTCACCCCTTTTGCAACGCCCCACGTGGCACCACCTGTCGTCCCCGCGACGTGGGTACCGTGTCCGTTGCAATCACCGCTTCCATTCCCATCACTTATCGACGAAAAGCCACCTGAAACGCGTCCGCCGAAATCGTTATGTGACGCACGGATCCCGGTATCAATTATATAGGCCCTGACACCGGCCCCTGTCCCATCATATTGATAGGCAGCGCTCAAGGGCAGGTTCCGTTGATCTATCCGATCCAGGCCCCACGTCGCATTGTTTTGAACGGCATCGATCGAGATCTCTGCATCTTCTTCGATTAGCTTTACGCGAAGATCTTTGCTGAGGGCTATTGCCTGCCTTTCGGTCATCTCAATTACAAAGCCATTGAGGGCGTGTTTGAAGACCCGGTCGATCGTGCCCTGGTAGACAATTCCCAATTCCCAAGCGACGGCATCGGAGTTAGACATTAAACCGCGAGGGCCCGACGCCCATTCCTCCAACACCACAATGTACCGATTTGGTATTCTTCGATCGGACTTGGCTAATCTGATCTCCTTACCTTGGCTCTCAACTAATTGCGAAGACGAGAGAGCCAACAGCGTGACGACCAGAGCCGAGCCCAGGAAAACTAAAAGTAAGCGTTTCATGATTTTCCTCTCCTTGAACCTAAACTTAGAACGATTAAAGCGAATGAAAAGCTAAGAAAATCGAATCGGAACGATAAGAAACGCTATCTGGGGCAGGGAGAATAATATAATGGTGAAAGAACCTTCCCGGCCAGAACATCCGGATTTGACATTACCGGTGAATGGAACGAATTTCTATTCAAAAAATCAATCCAAAAATAGCATTAATCGGAGGAATAAGTAAAGAAGAAAATAATCAGGCACCCGGCCCATGGATCCTATGGTCCCGAGAGCTCAACTTGGCGATGTGAGCTTTATCTCAAACAGCTTTGTCCAGTTTTTTCCCGTGACGAAGATACGGTCGCCCTCTGCATCATAGGCGATGCCATTGAGGGTATTCGATAGGTCCCTTTCTACATCTTCGGGCGAAATACCGTCGAGGTTGATCCAGCCGAGGAGCTTTCCGTTTGCCGGGTCGATCCGAGCAATATGATTCGGTTTGCCTAGTATTTCAGGCTTCTCGGAAGCCCAAATATTCGCCCAGATCTCGCCGTTCACATATTCGAGCTCGTTAAGATGCCTCAGTGGCTTGCCGTCCTCGCGCATAACCTCGATCGTTCTTACCGCCATGAAACTCGTCGGATCCAACACGCGGATGACGTTGGTTCCATCGGTCATAAACATGTGTACCCCGTCGGATGTGAGTCCCCATCCGTTACCCTGATAGGTAAACCCGCCGATGACTTTGAAGTCATCAATTTTGAAAACCCGACCGATCTGGTTAAGCCATGTCAATTGATAGATATTCCCGTTGTGTATTGCAATGCCTTCGCCAAAATTGTCATTAGGCAGGTCAAATTTCTGTATTACATTTCCTGTCTGGATCTCCACTTTTCTGAGGGTCGACTGCCCTTCCCGGCCGGTGCTTTCATACAGAAAGCCGCCATGGTACAGCAGGCCCTGGGTGAATGCCTGTGGATCATGAGGGTATGTATTGACTATCTCGTAACCATAGACAGGCAATGCGGCCACCTCGATATCCGGAGAGCCCCCGCCCCACGCTTCGAGTTCAACTATACGGCTATAGCCATCATGTGCAGAATTGATGACAACTCTTATACTCGACGTCGTGATCGGCGAGAAAGCAAATTTTCTGACGACAAGGTTATTCCCCGTCACGTTTCCGCCCGGAACAGTTGCCCAGCCCGACCCATTCCAGTACTGAACGTCAAAATCGACAATGCCGTAGATCGTAGAAATCGTTGACCCGGTTGGATCCGAAGCATTTAGATAATCGTCACGGACTCCATAAATTGTGATCTCATCGATCACCTTCGGACCGCTGAAATCAACTTGCATCCAGTCGGGATAAATAAATTGTGTAAGATCTTTCCACGCTCCGGATACGATCCAACTTCTGACGCCGTCTATCGCCACGCTCGGGGAGCTTAAAGCTGTCGATGCCGAGGCTACGCCGCCATTCGATGCGAGAGCTACGTTTTCCCTGATCAACGGCGTCGGTGAAGGCACCGGCGTGGCGGTAGGTGAGGCCACCGGGGTAGAAGTAGGGTTAGGACTCGGCTCGATCGGAGGAGTCGGGCTCGGTGAAGGCTGTGGCTCAGGCGATTCGCCGCCCCATGCCTCGAGTTCCACTATGCGGCTATAACCGTCATGTGCAGAATTGATGACAACCCTTATGCTCGATGTAGTGACCGGCGAGAAAGTAAATTTTCTGACAACTAAGTTGTTCCCGGTCACGCTTCCGCCCGGAACAGTTGCCCAGCCTGACCCGTTCCAGTACTGAACGTCAAAGTTTACGATGCCGTAGATCGTAGATATCGTTGAGTCGGTTGGATCCGAAGTGTTTAGATAGTCGTCACGGACCCCATAGATGGTGATCTCATCGATGGTTTTGGGGCCGCTGAAATCTACCTGCATCCAATCGGGGTAAACAAACTGCGTGAGATCTTTCCAAGCTCCAGATAATGCCCAGCTTCTGATGCCGTCTATTGCCAGGTTCGGCGAACTTAGTGCTGTCGAAGCCGAGGCTACGCCGCCATTTGACGCGAGAGCGACGTTTTCTCTGATCAACGGCGTCGGCGAAGGCACAGGTGTGGCCGTGGGTGAAGCCACCGGCGAAGGGATCGGACTAGGAGCGATGGTAGGAGTCGGGCTCGGGGCTACAGTGGGGGTGGGGGACGGCTCTAGTGGCGGCGTACCGCCACCCCACGCTTCGAGTTCAACAATTCGGCTATAGCCGTCGTGGGCGGCCTCTACAACCACTCTGATCTTGGTGGTCGTGATCGGCGAGAAGATAAGCCTTCGCAGAACGAAGGTGTTGCCCGTAATATTACCCCCGGGCACGTTGCTCCAGCCCGACCCATCCCAATACTGAACATTGAAATTGACGATGCCGTATATCGTTGATATCGTCGATTCTGTCGGATCCAAAACGTTTAGAAAATCATCGCGGACACCGTATATATTGATCTCATCGACCATTCTCAGACCGCCGAGATCTATCTCGATCCAGTCGGGATAAATGAAGGGATCTTCATCTTTCCAGGAACCTCCGAGGGCCCATACGCGATTTCCATCGATCGCCGCAGCAGCCAACCCCGAAGAAGCGGTCGCCGAGCCACCATTTTGCGGCCTGGCGTAATTGGCCCTGACGTTCGGGTCCAGAGTCGGTGAAGGTGAAGGAATGGGCGTCAGCGACGGAATCGGACTTAAACTTGGACTCGGAACTGGAGTGAGTGTTGGAGTTGGGACTGGATCAGGAGGAGTTCCGTCAAAAAGCGAATACAATAGCAAATTGGCTGACCCGGTCCCAACTCCCGATAAGACACCAACGGTAGCATTACCGATGATCGCATTAGCTACATCAGTTGGGCTGGCGTCCGGATTAACTTGTAAATATAGCGCCGCCGTGCCGGCGACGTGGGGCGAGGCCATAGAGGTTCCGCTAATAGTGGTCGATGCACCATTACTTGTATGGCCCGCAGATTTTATAGAGCTGCCCGGCGCAAAAAGGTCCAGGCAACTTCCAAAATTGGAAAATGATGACCGAACATCGCTGATCGTTGCGGATCCTACGGTAATCGCTCCGGCAACGCGAGCTGGTGAATAGCTGCAGGCATTTTTATTATCATTGCCGGCCGCTACAACATACGTGACCCCAGCGTTTATGGAATTCGAAACAGCGAAGTCAAGCGAAGATGAGGCTCCGCCTCCGAGACTCATATTCGCCACCGCCGGCTTCACATGGTTTGCCGTTACCCAATCGACGCCAGCAATAACGCCGCTCGTTGGTCCGTTTCCCTGACAATCGAGAACGCGAACGGGAATGATGGACACGTTTTTCGCAACGCCCCACATTTCGCCGCCGGTTGTACCCGCAACATGGGTTCCATGACCATTACAATCGTTCGTCCCCCGCCCGTCATTGATCGATGAAAATCCGCCCGAAACGCGGCCGCCAAAATCGTTATGCGTTGATCGGATCCCGGAATCAATAATGTACGCACGCACGCCGGCCCCTGTAGCGTCATATTGGTAAGAAAGGCTAACCGGCAAGTACCGTTGATCTATGCGGTCTAAACCCCAGGTAGGATTACTTTGAACCGCGTTGATCGACATCTCCGCGTCTTCTTCGACAAACTTTACACGCGAGTCGCGGCTAAGAGCCGCCGCCTGCTTATGGTTCATCTCGACGACAAAGCCGTTTATCGCATGTCTGTACACCCGATCGACCCTGCCTTCGTAGACAATTCCAAGTTCCCACGCAACCTCGTCAGCCCTCGAGAAAAGGCCCCGAGGCCCGGCGGCCCAGTCCTCAAGTACGACAATATACCGGTTGGGTATCTTTCTTTCCGACTGAATAAGTTTAGGGTTTTTAATTTGGCTCTCGACCACCCGGGGAGGGACGAAAGCCGCCAGGAACGCAAGCATGAGCGAGCCCAATATAGTAAATAAGAACCTTTTCATTATTCTGTTCCAAGAGCTAAATCTATAAATGAAATGAGTTCGAATCTTCGCGATTCAAAACTCTAACCCGGGAAAATTCGAGGAAGTAAAACAGAAACCAATTAAACACAATAAAAAAACGATACTATATCGTTCTCGAAAAAACGTACCTATTTTATCATTTGATTGCTGCTGGAATCAACAATATTGCGCATCGACCCAGTTGAAATGGTACGAACTGGGATTTCGTCTGAGGTTTTAGGAGTTCATCCTTTCGACCGCGATCACGCCCGGAACGTGCTCGATCGCGCCCACTACTTTGTCCAGATGTTTCTTATCGAAAACCTCGACCGTGACCTCGATCAATCCGATATCGTCCTTGGAGACGTTCGCACGAGCATCGCGTATTCCTGTCTTGATATCCGCAATGGCATTAGTGATACCGGCGAGCATACCCGTCCGATTTTCGGTCGTAGCCAGCAAATGTACCGACTGGATCTGGTCCTCGTCGCTCTTTGCCCATTCGACGTCAACGATCCTCTCTTTATTGATCATTAGATGGGAGACATTCTTGCATCGCTTGTTATGGACAACGATCCCTTTATCCAGGGATATATACCCGATAATTTCCTCGCCGCGAAGCGGATTACAACATTTTGCTCGATTAATAAGCAGATTATCCACTCCGCGAACGACGATAGCGTCTTCGCCCATTCCAATGAATTTGCGGACTGCCTTCATCCCGGTCTTCAACCGGGTTTCCTTTTTCGAATCGGGATCTAATTCACTAAATTTCTCGGCACCGAGGAACTTAGCTACTATGTTTCGCGGAAGTGTCTTTCCATAACCGACAGAGGCAAACAGGTCCTCGGGCCGGCTGAGCCCGTAATCATTTGCGATACGTTTCATTTCAGCCTCGTTTCCGGTGAATTTCTTGAGGGTTAAACGAAACTTTTCGCCTTCCTTGTCGAGCAGCTTGCGGCCGATCTCAATTGACTGGGCCCGCTGCTCAGCGGAAATATAATGTCGGATTCGATTGCGGGCCCGCGAGGTGACCGCGTGATTGAGCCAATCGCCCGACGGTTTAGAATTCTGGGTCGTAAGGATCTCAACAACATCGCCGTTCTGGAGTTCACTCCTTAGCGGGACGATCCTCCCGTTGATCTTTGCTCCAGTGCACGTATCGCCAACCACCGAGTGGATCGCATACGCAAAATCTATCGGTGTCGCCCCTCGCGGAAGTTGTATGACTTTACCCATCGGCGTAAACGCATATACGTCCTTGGGATATAGGTCGAGCTTCAGAGTTTCGATAAAATCTTCCGAATCCTCATTCTCATCATTATTCTCGACGAGAGGCAAAAGAAGCTTTTCGACCGTCTTTCGCAATTCGTCCAGGTTTGCGTCGTCTTCGCTTTTACCGAGGCTTTTCTCTTTGTATTTCCAGTGTGCAGCTACCCCTTCCTCCGCGATCCGGTGCATCTCCTGGGTTCTGATCTGGACTTCGAATGGCTGGCCGCCGTCCCCAATGACCGATGTATGAAGCGATTGATACAAATTGTCCCGAGGGATCGCGATCCAGTCCTTAAAGCGCTCGGGAACGGGGGTCCACCGGTCGTGGATGACGCTCATCGTAAGGTAGCAGTATTTCCGATTGTTCTCCGTGATTATGCGGGCGGCAATGAGATCATAAACCTGCTCGATACGGATCTTCTGTTTTTTGAGCTTTTTCCAAAGCGAATAGAGACGTTTTACCCGGCCCTCGATCGCGACAAATGGCACTTCGTTCTCGGTCAGTCTCTCATCAATTATAGATTTGATCTTTTCGAGCGTAGCTTCGAGCTCAGGACGCCGTGCGTCCACAGCGCGAGCAAGGCGCCGGTACTCGTCAGGATACAAATTTTGAAAGGCCAGATCCTCGAGCTCACTTCGCATTTTACCCATTCCCAGGCGATGTGCGATCGGGGCATAAATATCAAGGGTTTCCTGCGAAACGCGCTCGCGCTTTTCCGGCTTGAGGTACTGCATGGTGCGCATATTGTGCAGTCGGTCCGCCAGCTTTATCAGCACCACACGCACATCGGTGATCATTGCGAGCACCATCTTCCGAACGTTCTCAGCCTGCTGCTTTTCGCGTGAAAGATCGCTGATATTGGCGATCTTAGTGAGTCCGTCCACAAGAAGCGAAATCTCGTCGCCGAAATATGATCTGATCGTTTCGAGATCGACCAGAGTGTCCTCAACGACATCGTGCAGAAGGCCAGTGGAGACGCTAATCTCGTCAAGACGCATCTCAGCAAGTATCTCTGAGACTTCTAAAGGGTGAACCAGATAAGGCTCACCTGACGCCCGGGTTTGTCCTTTGTGATGTAAAGCAGAAAAAAGATAGGCGCGGCGTATCAGATCGGTGTCGGCACCGGGCCTGTTCAGCTGAACCTTCTCTATTACGTCCTCGATCCGGATCATCGTGTTCTCGCGTGAAACTTCCGTTCAGATCGCCCTGATACAAGAAAGTGGCGCTCAATCAAATTGTAATTGAGCACCACCCAGTTGAAAAGAAAAAATGAAGTTGCTACTGTCCTGCGTCCGTATCTCCCGGTACTGTCCCGGAGCCCCCCGGAGCTGCGGCTGCGGCCGCAGCAATACGTCTGTCGATCTCAGCCTGGATCTTCTTCACCACTTCACTAAGCTGTAAGAAACTGGCTCGGGCTTCTTCCGATGCATCTCGGAGACGGTCACGTTCGGCAGTATTGCCGTCCATCTCTGCTAGTCGCATACTCTGAACAAGGAGACTGGCCTTATAAGAACGCGCTGATTCAAACACCTTCAACAAATCCTGCATCTGTCTCAGCTCCTGATCGGTACTCCCCCGAATATCAAAAGAAGCAGCATTCTTCACCTGCTCCGGTTCCAGCGCCAGTGCCTGATCGATAAGGGACATGCCATCATTGATACAGCTCCTGAGGGTTTGATAGTCGGCAGGATTTGCAGGCTTCACGAACTGAAACGTGGGCTTTCCGTCCACAGTCACCGTTTTCTTGGTTTGTTCGGTGTCTGTAATATCGTTAGCGCAGCTGTTTTTCTTAGCTGTAAGCGATGTAAGAGCTTCGGCACGCTGTTCCGGCGGAATGGACGTATTATTTGCCCTTTCCGTGACCCACTTCAGCCAATCGTCAGGTCGCTGAAGATTCTCATACAAACTCGCAATTGCCTTATATGAGCTTTGATCATTGGGGTTCATCTCAAGGGCCTTCTGATACTCATTGATGGCCGCTTCCGCCACTTCCCGCTTCTGCCTATTTCCGATGTACTCAGAATGCAGAGTCCTGGCGAGGAACAATTGGGCGGTCCTTCCCTCGATATTGTCACCATCCGGGTCTCTGCCTATCGCGCTCCGGAAAAGGCGCTGTGCCTCGTCAAAATCCCGTTCCTTGTACGCATTAGAACCCTCTACAAGGTCTTTGCGGGCCATAATCCGGTTATAATACGAGCAATTTGTTCCGATCAATACAGTTACTGATATGAGAACAAGTGCCCCTAAACGAGAGAATCTCATCATTTGACTCCATTTGCGAGCATGTAGCGAGGCAGCGGTGGAAGTCCTCGCGTAATGACGCATAATTAATCTGCTAAATCGTCGATCTGAAGGCCGATCGGAGAAGCTCCGACCATTTTGGCGGCATCAATTACATTGACCACGTCACCGTATCTTACTGAACGGGGCGATTTAATAAAAACCGTCTTTTCCACTTCATTCGTTCCCTCGCGGAATACACCGTTAGCTTCCCGTTCCCTAAAGATCTCGCTCAGTCTTGCCGAAAGCTTACTTGGATCGGACACATCTCCAAACGGTTCGTTATTCAAGGTTATACCTCTTGTTTCACGATTGATCGCGATCACAAGGGTCAGAGGATTAGGCTTAACGGCCGCCTGCTGCTCCTCGTCCTTAGGCTCAGCCGGGACCTTCGCTTCAAACCTGCTGGGTTTGAGAGGCGTAATGACCATGAAAATGATCAAGAGAACCAGCAACACGTCAATAAGAGGTGTTACGTTAATATTTGGTTTGGCGCCGCCATCCGAGTCGCCTAGTGACATTCCCATATGATTATCCTCAGCACCGCCACCAAAGTTCCGTGGCGGAGTATTTCTAATTCTCGGCCGGAGCCGCCGGGCCACCTTTCCGCTTGTCTGCGACAAGGCCGATCTTATCGATATCCTGGCGGCGGATGGTTTCAATAGCCTGAACTACCCGGCCATAATCGACGTCAACACCGCTTTTTATGTATACGATGCGCTTATCCGGAGTTTTCCCTTCCATTCGACGTTGGATCACGTCACCAAGTGCGTCGATCGGAAACTGTTCTTTTCCAATATAGAAATTACTGTTATCCGGGATCGCTATCACCACAGAGGTGTCCTTTGTGATGTCAATATCCTCTTCAGGGCTGATCATATCCCGAGGCAGGTTAACTGAAACGCCTTGTTGAAGCAGCGGTGTAACGATCATAAAAATGATCAAAAGCACCAGCATAACGTCCACCATGGGCGTAACATTGATATCGGAATTATATTCACTGGTACCGCCGACTTTTACAGCCATTGCAGATTTCCTCCCAATTAATACTTAAGAAATATGCGTTTACTACTAGCCGCGAAGCTGCTTTCCACGCTGTCGAATAAAATAGTCAACAAGTTCCGAGGCCGAATTTTCCATCTCAACCCCAAAGCTCGTCACTTTGTTGGTGAAATAGTTAAACAGCCACACCGCCGGAACCGCAACGAGAATACCAAAAGCCGTAGCCACGAGCGCTTCCCCGATGGCTCCGCCGACCGCTCCGATGCCGGCCGATTCGGTCGTCTTGAGGGCCTGAAACGCTGCGATGATACCCACGACTGTTCCAAACAATCCCACAAAGGGAGCGGTGGATCCTACCGTAGCTAGTCCCGAGAGGCCGCGTTTGAGTTCAGCGGTTTTCACGGCGATCGCTCGCTCAAGGGCTCGCTTTGAGGCCTCCATTTCGTCCGCGGTTATTTCTGTAGTCCCTTCATGGGCTGCAAATTCTTTCAAACCTGACGAAACAACCATCGCAAGGTGCGAATCTTTATGCTTATCACTAATATTGATGGCTTCATCAATATTACTGTTCTTCAATGCCTGAGCTACTTTCGGTGCATACTGACGCGACTGAGCCTTGGCCTTGCCGTATGTCAGCCAGCGTTCGATCCCGACGGCGATCAGGTATACCGACTGGATAAGAAGCGTAATGATAACGCCCCATCCGGGAATGGTCAGACTCCTTGCGATATCGTATATACCGAAAGAAACGAGTTGATCGCCGCTGCCGGTAAACATCAAGACAAAGCTCGAAATATCCGTTGCGATCAGGCTGCCTAAAAGTGTCATGGTTTTTCCTCCAAAGAAATCAAAATTTTAATGATAGCGATATAAACTTCTGCAGGTGCCGCCTATAGAAAGCGACGTCACCTGCAGAATTTGGACTTGCTTACGGAACAAAATTATACGTGATCACACCGGAGACCTTTACCGGCTGGCCAGAGAGCAGCGTGGGGCTAAAACGTGCACCCCTGGCAGCCGAAACGGCTGCTGCTCTAAGTAATGGATGGCCACTAACAGCGCTCGCGGAAATCACACTACCGCTCTCGCTTATCAGCACCTGTACACTTACTGCACCAGAAGCCCTCACTGCTTTAGCCGCTGGTGGATAGGCCGGTTTCGGCAAACTCGTTGCTTTACCATTCAATACACCGCCAGATACGGTCTTTGGAACCGGTTTTGGCTTAGGTGGTGGCGGCGGAGGCGGAGCGTCCTCACTTCCGGTTGGTGCTGTACCTGAACCGGTGGATAATCCCCCAGTTCCGCCAGACTCGACGACTCTGGCCTGACCCGGAGCTACTCGGGCCCCGGTGTCCGAATCAGCAACACCCAGCTTTGTGATTCGATCCAGCCTCATTTCCTTTACAGCACTTTTTGTAACACTCACCACTTCCGGCGGCTTAACCGGAGTCTGCATGATGTTCTGGATCAGTTCCTTTCGGACGTCCACATCAGGCTGTTTCTGCTGTTCTGGCTGCTTCTCCGGCTCAGGTGGCGGCTCTTCCTCAGGTACTGGCACCGGAGCCACGAGAGTAGTCAGCGACAACTCGTCGGACATGACCAGCTCTTTCCCAAAAAGATCGCGCGTCCAGGCTCCGATCATAACCGCAACGGCTATGACGAGGGTGATCAGCATAAACTGGCCACGCCTCTTATTCTCCTTCGCGTTACTTTTAGATTCTACTAATTGATCTAACATTTTACTTCCTCCCTTTTTTCGGTGCCAACACTAGGTCAAGGGTTACGAAACCTTACATTTTATTAGATGGTAATAAGCAAACTTCGCGTTGTCATCGCTGCGTGCGATCCGACGTCCAGAATCCTTACTTTCCTGCTTTGAGATCAGCTTTCCGACAAGTGGGGAACTTAGAACCTTTGCCGGCCGAGCACGCAAAAGTCCTACGAATCCAAAATCCCGCTTAAAAGGCCGAACCCGGGACAAAGCGTTAAATCAAAGCAATTAATTGACCAGCAACGAAATGAAGTCTAAAAGTTTAAGACTCGAAAGTCAAGATTAATCACCGCATTTTTGCTAGAAAAACAATTATCTTAACCATTTTCCGAAACATGTATTTAGGGCATCTCCGGTCTTAACATCATCTGGTTACCGGCCGACGCGTAACGGACCGCCTGGATGACGATGCCAGTTTTTCGCCTTGCTGAGGAACGAGCACCTCTCGAATGCGGGAATCGCCTAGCTTGCTTTGCCACCAGATCGCGATCGGGCTCGCGATCGCGATGGTCGAATAGGTGCCCACTATTGCACCAACAAAGAGAGCCAGAGAAAAGCTTCTCAGGACCTCGCCGCCGAACAGTACCAAGGCCAAGACCGCAAGGATGGTCAAGCCGTTAGTAACAACGGTCCTGGACATTGTCTGGTTGATCGCCTTGTTCGTCAATGAATATACCGATTCTTTTCTGAAAAGGGAGATGTTCTCTCTAATTCGGTCGAATATAACGATCGAATCGTTAACCGAGAATCCGACCAGGGTGAGCATAGCAGCAAGAACTGTAAGTCCGATCTCCCATTGAAACAAAGTAAAAAATGCCAATGTGACCAAAACATCATGAAAAACCGCTATTACCGCGCCGGCAGCGTATGTCCAATCGTATCGGAATGCGATAAAAAGTAATACGCCCAGCATTCCCAGTAAGGTTGCGATCACGGCAGCATCTCGGAGCTGTTCACCGGCTACGGGACCCACTGAATCAGTACCTACGATCTTATAGGCGGCGGCCTCGTCGTCTCCCAACGCCTTTTCGGGCTGGGCCTCAGTTCCGAAAGTATTAAGGGCCGATTTAACAGCCCTACGGCCGGCCTCAACCTGCGTCGCCCCAGCGGTCTCGGCGTCGGCAGGCTCAGCTGATTCGGCAGGAGCAGCAGGATCGGCAGGAGCAGCAACGTCGGCAACCGGTTCGGCGGCTGCGGGCAGAACCATACCCTCAATGATGGGGATCTTGATCAGCAATTCGTCTTGTTTGTCGGTCGAGTCCTGTATTACAGCCTCTGAGATCCCGACCCCGTTAAGCGCTGACCGGACTTCATCGACCGAGGGTTTTTGCTTGAACTTGACCGTGATCACGGTGCCGCCCTGGAAATCGACGCCAAGATTGAATGCGTCTGTACCACCCGGGCTTAATTGCCGGCCAGCTGCCGAAAACAACCCGGCAAGCAGTATAGCGATGGATATCATTACGAAGATCTTTCGTAAACCCAACCAGTCAATATTTAGATCAGTGAAAAATTGATACATTTTATTCAGTGCGGGCCGATGTCCGACTTGCCATCCTAGACCCGCGATCAACTAAGTTAGATACTCAGCCTCTTCAACTGGGGCCGTCGATCCAGCAGCCACATAAAGATGGTCCTCGACACAAAGACCGCCGTGAACAGATTGATCAGCAACGCCAGGATAAGGGTGACGGCAAATCCGCGGATCTGACTCGTACCATAAAGATACAAGATGGTGGCGGCAATGATCGTTGAAACGTTCGAGTCGACGATCGTAATGAAAGCTCTGTCAAATCCGTTCGCTATTGCCTTGGGTATGTCCTGCCCCGAGCGTAATTCCTCACGGATCCTTTCAAAGATAAGAACATTGGCGTCGACAGCCATGCCGATGCCGAGTATAAATCCGGCAATTCCGGGCAATGTAAGTGTCGACTTGATCATTATCAGGGCTGAAATTGTCAGTAGCATATTAAGCAGAAGCGCCACCACTGCATTTATGCCGGAGCCTCGATAATAAAAGAGCACAAAGAGGATCACAAAGGTCAGGCCGCCAATCGACGCAGTCACACCTGCACGGATCGAATCGGCCCCGAGACTCGGCCCGACGGTACGCTCTTCCAGGTACTCGATCTTGGCCGGAAGTGCCCCGGACTTCAGCGTCAAAGCAAGGTCTTCCGCAGAGGCCTTCGTAAAACGTCCTGAGATCTCACCGGAATCGAAGATCTGAGATTTTATATAAGCTGCCGATTTGACCTCATCGTTCAACACAACGGCCATATAATTGCCGATGTTTCTGCCGGTCCACGCTCCAAATTTCTGAGCTCCGTCCGGCTTGAACGAAAACCCGATCTGGTAGTCGCTGTCGCTGCCCGTTCTGGATATAGCGTTGGCGTCCCGAAGCTCGCTTCCGTCAACGACCGGGGGGTATTCGACAACTACAAATTGCGGAGGAGGCTTTTGCCCGTCCGGTGTAGTAGCAGCGGCACCTGTCGGATCCTCCCTATCGAGATAGGGATAAACTTTCCGAGTAGGAGTTTCCGCTCCACCTATGGATTGCAATGCAGCTTCCCGCGTCGGATAAGTTTCGACCGGCGACGGGTTGGGTGGACTAACGATCTTCATCAAGGCCAGATTCGATTCAGCCCCGATCAGCTCCTTGACGCGCTCCGGATCGTCCACACCAGGCATTTGCAGTAAGATTTGTCCCGAACTATCAGAACCGTGCCTTTGCAGTGTCGGCTCTTTAACGCCATAAGCATTGATACGGCTCTCAATGATCCTTAACGCCTGTTCCACGGCCTGCTGCTTCAGGAGCTCCTGTGATTGTGCGGAAAGGCTCCATGAAACTGAACTGCCGTCGTTCGACTCGACCCAATTAATTAGGTCGACTTTGGATTTCACTTCGTTAATTACGGCATCCGCCTGTTCGGCGTCAGACAGATTTATCGCAAACGCGTAATCCCGGCCCTCGGCAGTTACCGAACTATCCGTGACCGGCAGTTTCGCAGTCTGGGCCGCCACAAGCGCAGCCTGAGCGGTACTTTCAGTGAGAGTCTTGAGATAGTCGTCCGTCTTGACCCTCATCACAAGATGAGAGCCGCCCTTAAGATCTAGCCCGAGATTGATATTCTGCTCTAGATTGTTCTTAATTCCCTGCCAGGTGAAGTCGCCCACAGTAGGTACGCTTCGAGGGCCAAAGACAAGATAAATCCCAATTAGTGTGATGGCGATGATTATCGCCGTCCTCAACCATAAACCGGTATTCTTCATATGCTGGTTAATCGTAGATCGTATAGCGCGAATAGGAGGTTCGTTCTATTAAAGGTGCAGGATCGACGATTTACTACTCCGCTTTCTTGCCAACAATGGCGCTTTTTCCTACTTCCAGAAACGATTTTTCGGCACTGTGGATGATGAAACTCGTATCCTTTATTTCTTTGATTCGTCCGATCACCCCGCCGTTGGTTACTACCTCGTCATTGATCTTAAGATTGGTGATCATCTCCTGAAGCTGCTGTTTTTGTCGCTTCTGCGGCAGGATCACGAGGAAGTAGAAGATGCCGAAGATAAAAACGAATGGAAGCAGGGTCCATATGATGCTTCCGCCGCCGGAACCATCCTGAAATAGAAGAAGATGAATATTCATTATGTTTATTGCCTAAAGACAAAGAGAAAATAATATACATTTAGCAAAGAGTAATCAAACGTCGTTTGCATCGTTCTCGTTTTGACGTTCTTTAAACTCTTTTCGAAAGGCTTCGAATGAAGAAGACTGGATAGCCTGACGCGTACGCCTCATGGTTTCCATGAAAAAAGCGACATTATGATGAGAGATCATAATTGATGCGGTCATCTCACCCGCTTGATACAAATGCCGCAAATATCCGAGCGAGTAGCGTCGGCAGACTGAACATGAGCAATCCGGGTCCAGCGGGCCCGGGTCCGCAGCAAACTTGGCGTTTCGAACATTAAGCTTGCCCCGCGACGTGAAGGCACTTCCGGTACGACCATTCCGTGTCGGTATAACGCAATCGAACATATCGACACCGCAGTAAACCGCCTCGATAAGGTCCTCCGGAGTGCCCACCCCCATCAGGTAACGCGGTGCATCGGCCGGCATCTGATGAGCGATCGAGCCCAAGACTTCGTACATTACACTCTTCTCTTCGCCTACGCTCAGCCCGCCGATGGCGTAGCCGTCGAATCCGATGTCCACCGTCCGCTCTAGACTCTCACGCCGCAGCTCGATATGGCCAGCCCCCTGCACGATGCCAAAAAGGGCCTGCTGTCCGGAAAGGCCATTAGTATCCGGTAGATACCCGGTATCTGCCCCGCCCTCCTGAAGCCGATCGAACATCGCTTTCGACCGCTCGGCCCAGCGTGCCGTGAGTTCCAGGCTTTTCCTCGTTGCGTCAAATCCCGCATCCCCCGGCGGGCACTCGTCGAATACCATTACGATCTCGGATCCAAGTGCTGCCTGGATCTCCATCGAAACTTCAGGCGACAGGAAATGCTTACTCCCATCGAGATGCGAGCGAAATTCCACGCCGTCTTCGGAAAGCTTACGAAGATCGGATAGGGAAAACACCTGGAACCCGCCGGAGTCGGTCAGAAGGGATCGGTTCCACGATGAAAATTTATGAAGCCCTCCAAGCTGGCGGATTATCTCAGTTCCCGGTCTGAGAAAAAGGTGGTAGGTGTTTCCAAGGATGATCCGTGCATCGATCTCGTTCTCAAGCCATTCAAAACGAATGCCTTTGACAGCACCCTGCGTCCCGACCGGCATAAAAACAGGCGTTTCGATCACGGAACGCCGTGTCCGGATCACCCCGGCGCGAGCATTACCGTCAGTAGCAGTGACTGTCCATTCGATGGGTCGGGTCATCTACGTTACAGCTATTTCTGCTTCCCGATCAGGGCCCAGATGCCCGGCGCCCCGATAGCGGTTTCGGAAATGATGACGCCGTCCGGATCCACCAGCACCGCCGAGGGCGTGCCGAGCATACCTAACTTTCCGGATATCCGATAGCCCTCATCGATAAGAGTCGGCGACTCAAAACCAAGAGCGGCGTTCAACTCAACGTCGCCGCTCGAGAAGACGATCATTTCCGGATCTCCGTTATCCCGCGTCGTGTCCCATTCTCGAAGTTCGCTGAGCAGCGATCTGCAATGCCCACACCCGGTATCCCAAAATGTTGCAATGGTCGTTTTGCCCTTGAAGATATCAGACGTGACCGATTGGCCCTTCAAATCCGGAAGCGAAAATTCGGGGACCTTCTCACCGACAAGAGTTTTCGCTGCATTCCCGTTTTCGAAAGCGAAGTGGACATTATCCTTCCCAAGGTCCTCCGATTTGATCCTTTCGACAAGTCCCCGGATCGCGGTGTCGCCCGCCGCCGCATGGCTCGCAACCCTGCCGTTCACGTCCACAAATATCGCTGTGGGCGTCCACTTGGCCCTCGCGGCGTCGGCAAGTTCGCGGCCTTTCTGCAGCAGGATCTGGCTTGTAATAGTTTCGCCAAATTTCTCCTTATTTTGCTTCGATGTTCCGCCGCTCACAAAATACACATTAACTTTGTCCTTAAGCTCGATCTGCCATTTCTCGAATTCCGGAACAAGCGCCTTACACGGAGCACAGGCCGGGCTTATAAAGAAAAATAACGCCGGCATCCTGGCTGCCCTGATCACGTCGAGTGTAACCATGCCGCCACTGATACCCGGCAATTCGAAGCTGGGAAATTTTGCCCCGATCGGAAGTCCCTCGTGAGGATGAGAAACGCCGTCTCGCTCGACGGAAGCTCCACTGTCCCGTACGAGTTCCATTACCTCTAATCTACGGACTATGTCGTTTTGCTGGTCCGATACTCTCTTGAGCAAAAAAACAAGAGCGCCAAGCAGGCCGATGATCGCCAAACCGAGTACGAAAAGCATAATATCCTGATTACTATTGACCATGCTTAATCCTTGGTTCGATTGGCCGTGACCTACAAGGAAGCCGGCCATAGCCAGTAAAACTATATTCCGGGCTATGCTCGAGAACCCGACGGGTTCGCTGTGAAGCTGCCCAAAACAGTGACAGTCAGGGGTATTCCCCTTGGCGAGCTGATAGACCATCCCGCCAAGAAAAACGATCAGCAGCGAGGCTGCCCCCACGGATCCAACCCACGAACTCGAAACGAAAAGCAGAGCCAACGCAACTGCCAATTCGACGATAGGCAAAACCCGAGCAAGGGGTTGTCGCATCAACTCGGGAACGCCGAAATTCGCGAAAGCCTTCTCAGTCCCTTCCCGGTCAAACAGCTTCCCAAACGCCGCCGTCGCAAAGACCCCGGCAAGTGTGAGCCTTAATATTAGAAGAAAAATATCCATTCCGAATCTACAACCCGCCGTTCCGCACAAAGTTTATTTTACGGGTTTCTTCTTGTGTCTTTCCACCAGACGGATAGGCGTTGCAAAAAATTCGAATTCCGCCCTGAGCTGGTTCTCGATATATCGAAGATACGAGAAGTGCAGTCCGGCCTTTCCCCCGCCCGATCTAAATAGGATAAACAGCGGCGGCCTAAGTCCCGCCTGGGTCAAAAATTGTATCTTAAGCCTTGAAACACCGCCTTTGACCGGTGCCGGTGTTCCGCCGCCCTTTGGCTGTGATATCGAATCTTCAAAAAAGCGGTTCAGGCGCGACGTCTGGATACGCAGATTGCGAGCTTCGTTGGCCTTGACGACCAGCGGCAGTATCCGCGTCACACGCTGCCCGGTAAGAGCCGACATTGTGACTATCGGTGCCCAATCCAGGAACTTCATAGCGTTCCGAAGCGTTCGCTCGAATTCATAGATGGTATTCGTTTCCTTTTCTTCAACCGCGTCCCATTTATTGACTGCGATGATCACAGAACATCCGGAATCGACCGCATAACCGGCAATATTCGCATCAAGATTCGTCACGCCCTCGATGGCATCAATGACGAGGATCGCCACGTCCGCTCGCTCGAGTGACTTCTTCGCCATTATCACTGAAAGCTTTTCGGCCATCTCGACAGTTTTTCCCTTGCGTCTGATCCCGGCCGTATCTATCAAAAGAAAATCCTGGTCGTCGACAGTCAGATGTGTGTCCACGGAATCACGGGTTGTACCCGCGATCGGGGAAACGATCACCCGCTCTTCACCGAGCAGCTTATTGAGAATAGAAGACTTGCCGACATTGGGCCTGCCGATTATCGCCAGCTTGATCACGGATCGTCTGGCTTCCTCTTCGTCCGCGCTGAATTCCAAATGTTCGAAAACGAGATCCAGAAGATCGCCGATCCCGGTACCGTGCTCGGCAGAGATCGGCGCCATCTCAAAGCCGAATCTGTAGAACTCGCCCGCCTCGTTCTCGACGTTTCTTGATTCGACTTTATTTGCGGCAATTATCACGGGCTTTCCCGTGTTCCGCAGAAGTATCCCGAGTTCTTCATCAAGCGGCGTAATACCGGCGCGGGTGTCGAGGACCCAGATAATGGCCACTGATTCCTCGATCGCAAACGATGCCTGTTTAAAAATATTCGAAGGAATGATGGCCTCGTCGTCAGGAACGATGCCGCCGGTATCTACTAGCCGAAACGTTTTAGCCTTCCAGTCAACATCGCCAAACATTCGGTCACGCGTAATACCCGGCTCATCGCCGACTATGGCTCGACGGCTTCCGATCAGACGGTTGAATAAAGTAGATTTTCCAACATTTGGGCGGCCAATGATGGCGACTAGCGGAGCTTTCATACACGTTGAGCTTGATTCTAACAGACCGGATGTATAATTTACGAAATCATGAAATTCGAGCTTAGCCATTCTATAGAGATCCTTCGTCAAACACCCGACGTACTCGCACGTTTACAGGACGATCTATCACCCGCATGGACCGCCAGCAGCAATGATCGCGAAAATTGGGGCCCATACGACGTAGTTGGTCACCTGATACAGGGAGAAGAGACTGACTGGATCACCCGCGCCGAGATCATTCTGGCCCATGCCGGTAATCGTAAGTTTCAGCCGTTTGACCGCCTGGCTCAATTTGATTCATCACGGGGCAAGGAGTTATCAGACCTTTTGACGGAATTTGCTCATCTTCGAAAAACCAATATCGAACGCCTAGTGAACTGGCAACTGACCGAAAAAGAACTGAGACTGACAGGGGTGCATCCGGCGTTTGGCGAAGTCACCCTGGAGCAGCTTCTCGCTACATGGGTAGTGCACGACCTTAACCACATTCGACAGATCGTGACATATATGTCGGAGAAATATGCGGATGCCGTTGGCCCATGGAAGCAATATCTTTCGATTATCAAAAACTAAGAGGCCTCATCCGAATTCGAATGAGGCCTCACGTAAAAGTGAATTAAATGATTAGTTCACTACGATATCGAGAATCGTTCCTACGATCGCGCCAAGTATAGTGTATTTGCCGCTCGAGTATCGGCCGTACTGGTTGCGACCATAATAGCCGTCCTCGTACCCACGCCTGAATCCTTCGCGGAAATAATGATTATAATCATCGTAGCTGACGTAATAGCTGTTGTAGCCAAGCGCCGCATCCTGATAACCGAATGAGTTGCTATAGTCGTATCCCCATCCGTCCTGACGATCGGCACGTCCGGCATAAAACCCTTCCTCATAGCCGGCATTGATGGCCTGCTGCAGCATCTGTGCCCCATACTGGCTGGTGTAGTAATACTGCCCGCCGCGCGAATACTGATAATTGTTATAGAAATTATCGTAATATCGTGCCTGCTGCAGTCTTAAACGGTCCTGCTGAAGCCGCTGCCAGTAACGCTGCTGATACTGCAAATAGGCAATTCGACGCTGCTGCTGCAGTATCTGCTGCCGCTGACGCTGTACCTGCTGCCAGTTGTTCCAACGCTGATTATATTGGCTGTACCGCTGCTGCTGCATTTGCTGCTGCTGCTGGCGGCTGATCTGCTGCCGTCGCTGGTTCCATATATTCTGCTCATTTCGACCACTGTTCTGACCAGGCCAATTCGCCCGATTTCGCTGTGTCCAGATCGAGCCGTCCTGATTTCGTCGCTGATTATTTCGCTGCTCGATGGTCTGTCGCTGCTGAATCTGTCGTTGTTGAGCATTGCGGACGGCGTCAGCCTGGCGCTGACGTTCAACCTGCTCACGCTGAGCCGGCCGCTGGCGCTGCTGAATGATCTGCTGCTGTGACTGCCGGTTCTGTTCCTGCTGCGCCCGCTGGCGTTCGGCGTTTCGCTGCTGCATCTCGGCCGCCCTTTGAAGTCCTCTCTGCCGCTCTTGCTGCTCGACCCGCTGAGTTTGCTGCTGGCGGGTATTCTGCCTCTGCTGGAGGATCTGGTTCTGTCGAGTCTGCTGGGCTTGCTGCTCCGGCTGGACGCGTTGCTGTTCCTGACGCTGTCGAACCTGCTGCTGTTGCTCTGCACGCTGCTGGGCCGGCCGCTGCCGGGCCTGCTGCTGTTGCTCTGCACGCTGTGCAGGGTCCGCGGGCGCGGGCCGACTCGGCCTGGCGTTCTGCCTTCTCTCAGGCCTTTCGGAACGATCTTCGTCCTGCTGTCCCCGCCGTTGGGCCGTCGCGTCACCTGCAAGGAGCAAGGTAAGCGCTCCGGCAGACAGCAATGACATCGTTAAGCTCTTCCTTATCGTATTTTTCATTAATCTGCTCCCATTGAAATATTGCTCGCCGGCAAAAACCGCCGCCTTGCAAATCCCTATAGGTGCAATTAACGTTCCATAGCCAAAAGCTCGAAGAAACACACGTTTTTCGATTTTTAGGTACTAAACAGTGTCCTGAATCAACGATTTAGGATAATCAGGGACCGGGAACAACCATGAGGGGGTCGTTGAAGAAGCTTTCATTCTTTCGTGAAGGTGTAGTCGATGTGGAGATTGATCACGCCATTGCCCATTACAGGCCGTGCTCCGACCGCATGCATTCGGAGATTACCGGAATTCTGGACAGGCACGCCAAACGACAGCTTATCGAGCGTGAATATCTCGATCGGATTCAGCTTTTTATCGATCGAGGCCTGAAGCATACGTGCGATCAGCGCTCCGCCGATGCCACCGGTGCCATTCAGGTTTACGTTGAAAACGCGCGCTTTGCCCACCAAACTGCGGGACCTTTGATCAAACTCAAGGTCGATATTGGCTTCGGCCCAGCCCCCGAATTCCACGCACCCGATAAATGGCGGAGAATAATTACCTGAAAACGCCAGCGGCACATAGATCTTGCCGTCACGAAACCGGACCGCGGTTCGAACCCCATTCGTTTCTCGCAGGATCTTCACCGTTTGGCTACACGCCGCCGAGCCTTTTTCCGCAAATGATGCTGTCTGAAGACCGTAATTCGCTAACGAGAAAAGGGGGGTCCCCTGATTCTGAGCTACGGAGAATTCGGGCGGTGCGAAATTTTGAAATACCGAGTCCAAAAAAGTATCGAAGAACGGTTCGTCGAGACTGACCGTTACTGTGGCCTTCTGAGCAAGCACCGGCGAGACCGCAGTCAAAAGCACAAGTATCAATAACGAAAATAAACTGCGCACCTGCATGAGTGTCGGAAACTTCATGAAAAACTCCTCTGATCTATAGCCCTACCCTGACAACATCATGGATGCGAAGAAGGCCGATACAGCTGCCATTTTTGTCGGTCACCGGCAGGACCGAGATCTGTGACGGCCGTGCTTCCATAAGCGTCAATGCCTCGAAGGCCAGCATGTCCCCGTGCACACAAACCGGCGACCGCGTCATCATCATTTCGGCCGACAGGGTCGACAAAGCTTCAGGCTCGGTGCGTTCGATCGTCCGCCGCAGATCGCCGTCAGTAATGATCCCCAGCAGCGTCGAATCTCCGTTGACCACATTTACGGCTCCGAGAGCATGATTAGAAATCGCCTTCACAACATCTAGCCAACCGGCTTCCGCGGACACATTAGGACTCGGATGCATCAGGTCCACAACCCTTATGGAAAGCCGCTTACCTAAACGACCCGCGGGATGATTTGAGGCAAAATCCTCAGGGGTTAAGCCCTTTGATTCCATCAACGCCATCGCGAGGGCATCGCCGATCGCGAGCGCAACGGTTGTGGATGCGGTCGGTGCCAGATTCAGGGGACATGCCTCTTTACTGACGGTTGCGTCGAGCATTACATCGGCGCGGTTTGCCAGAGTTGAAGAAGTGTTCCCAACGATGCTGATCAGCGTTACGCCCCGGGCCTTGATCGTCGGCAGCAGGGCGAGTATCTCGTCCGTTTCTCCAGAATTGCTGAGTGCCATAACAACATCATCCGCAGCGATCACACCCAGGCCGCCGTGAAGAGCATCCGACGGATGAACGAAAACCGCCATCGTCCCAGTGCTGGTCAGTGTCTGAGCTATCTTCTGGGCGATAACGCCCGATTTTCCGACGCCGATGACAACAACCTTTCCCGTACATTCGGTGAGTGCTTTCAGGGCATTCTCGACACTCTCCCTGTCCAGCCTCGATGCGGTAAGGGTGATCGCGTCGGCTTCGACCCGTAGGATCTCGATGACTTTTTCGTAATGGTT
This sequence comes from Pyrinomonadaceae bacterium, assembly GCA_041745615.1. GTDB lineage: Bacteria > Acidobacteriota > Blastocatellia > Pyrinomonadales > Pyrinomonadaceae > OLB17. Next base: position 47,210 of record JBGTIP010000029.1, read on the forward strand.
ATTCACTTCGTCTTCTCACGATTCCGGCGGCCGGAAATATATAAGAGGATATCTTTGCGCGTCCGCGGGCAATTATCAATCATGTACCTGGCCCGAGTGCGCAAAACCCATATCGCTAGATGTATCATTTATGATACACTATTTCAGACTCAGTCCGCCCATTCTAGTGGGCAGAATCTTGAATTAAGTCGACATGACAATTTGTTTCACCACTCATACAATGTATTACACGAAAAAAACGCGGGACGCGGGACACTCTTGTAAACAACACAGGATTAAGCACTTATCTGAATTTCACTGTCCCATCGTGGGACAAAAATGGACATAAATCATTGTTTACTGTCGGACTGTCATATATATAGTTGATATTTAGAATGTACCAGATGAAACGCGGCCGGCTTATTTCACTCACAAAAAAGGGGTTGTTTTGTGAGCGCGGCGGATTCTATATCGACCCGTGGAAGCCGGTCGATCACGCCGTGGTCACCCATGCACATGCGGACCACGCTTATCGCGGAAGCAGGAATTATCTGGTGGCGAAACCGGGTGAGTCCCTAGCCCGGATCAGACTCGATCCCGAAGCAACGATCTCATCGCAGGAATACGGCGAGATCGTGACGATCAACGGGGTAAAGCTGTCGTTCCACCCGGCCGGCCACATACTCGGCTCGGCCCAGGTCAGAGTCGAATTCAAGGGTGAGGTATGGGTGATCTCGGGCGATTATAAATTGACCCCCGACCCGACATGCACCCCTTTCGAGATTGTGAAATGCAATTTCTTCATCACCGAGGCTACCTTCGGCCTCCCGATATACCGGTGGCCGCGGCCTGCTCAGGTCTTCGAAGAGATGAGCGACTGGTGGCGGCGAAACCAGGAACGCGATAAAGCATCGGTCATCTTCGCCTACTCGCTGGGCAAAGCACAGCGGGTGTTGAACGGCATCGACGGCTCGATCGGGCGAATTTACACCCACGGGGCGGTCGAGCGTCTGACCCAGGCATATCGCGAGGGAGGTATCGATCTCCCTTCGACCACATACGCCGGCAGCGTCACGAATAAGAAGGAATTTGCCGGATCCCTTATCGTGGCGCCGCCGTCAGCCCAGGCATCGACGTGGCTTCGCCGTTTTGGCAGCCAGTCGACTGGCTTCGCCTCGGGATGGATGATGGTTCGCGGTGCACGCCGTCAGCGGGCGATCGATCGCGGATTCGTGCTTAGCGATCACGCCGACTGGCCGGAATTAATGACAGCGATCGAGGCCGCCGGTGCAGAGACTGTCTACGTAACACACGGCTTTTCTACGGAGGTGGTCCGCTGGCTGCGTGAAAACGGCATGAATGCCGAACCCCTCAAAACCCAGTTCGTAGGCGACGATGCGGGCGATATGACCGACGAAGAGGGTGAACGCTACCTATGAACCTCTTTACCGATCTCTACGTCGAACTCGACCAGACAAATAAGACCAACGAAAAGGTCGAGGCGATGAGGTTCTATTTCGAACACGCCGCTCCGCATGATTCGGCGTGGGCGCTCTATTTCCTTTCGGGCCGCAAGCCCCGCCAAATCGTGCCTTCGAAACTGCTTCGCGAATGGGCCCTCGAATTATCAGGCATACCCGAATGGCTTTGGGCCGAATCACGCGACACTGTCGGCGACAGTGCGGAAACTATGGCCCTGCTGCTGCCGAATAATGATGAGGTCGATATGACCCCGCTGCACATATTGGTAGAAGCCCAGCTATTGCCGCTCCGAGGTTCCGACGTGGAAACCCAGCGGGAAGCGGTGACCGAAGCATGGTCACGAATGAACTATTCCCAACGCCTCGTCTATAACAAGTTGATCACAGGGGCCTTCCGCGTGGGAGTATCACAATCCCTGGTGATGAGGGCTTTATCGCAGCTTTCTGAACTCCCGACGGACGTCATCGCACTCCGTCTCATGGGCGAATGGACGCCATCGGCAGATTTTTTCCGTGAGCTGCTCGACCCTGAGCTCGAAAGTGAGGAAACGCCAATTGCCCGACCCTTTCCTTTTCATCTTGCCCACCAACTCGGCAGCATTCCGGATGAGCTTGGCGATGTGTCGGACTGGCAGGCCGAATGGAAATGGGATGGCATCCGGGCCCAGGTGATAAAACGCCAGGGCCAGGTTTTTATCTGGTCACGCGGCGAAGACCTGATAACTGAGCGATTCCCGGAAATAGCGGCCGCTGCTGATCATCTACCCGACGGTACGGTCATCGATGGAGAGATACTCCCGTGGAAAGACGACCGCGTGCTGCCCTTTCCCGAGCTTCAGCGGCGGATCGGGCGAAAGAATCTTTCATCCAAGATCCTCGCTGAGGTCCCGGTGATAATGCAAAGTTACGATTTGCTCGAATATGAAGGTAACGACATACGCTCGTTCGAATTTCGCACGAGGCGCGAGTTTCTCGAAAATATTGTTAAGAAGCTGAATAATGATGCCCGGTCCGTCGTTCGAGTTACTGACTCGGTCGAGGCTGCAAGTTGGAGTCGCTTCGGTGAGCTTCGCGAGGACAGCCGCTCGCGCGGTGTCGAGGGGTTTATGCTCAAGCACCGCGGCTCGCCATACCGCGTCGGCCGCCATCGCGGCGACTGGTGGAAATGGAAGATCGATCCGTTAACTGTCGATGCGGTGCTGATCTATGCGCAGAAAGGCTCTGGCAAACGGTCTAACCTCTTTACCGACTATACTTTCGCAGTGTGGAAGGGCGATGAGCTTGTTCCCTTTGCCAAGGCGTATTCCGGCCTGACTGATGCCGAGATCCGCAAAGTCGACAGGTTTGTCCGCAATAACACGATCGAAACATTCGGCCCGGTCCGTGCTGTAAAGGCCGAACTGGTATTCGAGCTCGCGTTCGAGGCATTGCAAAGATCGACCAGACATAAATCTGGGGTCGCCGTCCGCTTCCCTCGCATCGCCCGCTGGCGGGAGGACAAAAGCATCAAAGACGCGGATTCGCTGGAAACAATTTACGAAATGCTCGATGCATATCAATCAGCGGCAAAATGAGAAACGACCGCAGAGTAAGCGATATCTCCGACCTGGGCTCCAACAGGTATCCTCACCTGAAAGTCACGGCTGAAGAATATCCCCGTGTCCTCGCTACCCGCCGGATCGAGGACGATAACGCCGAATACTACGGGGCGCTCCTGACAAAAACGGCCGTTCGGATAATGCTCGATCTAATCAACCGGGTGTTTCGCCTTCGTCTATGCGATCTCGATATCGATGGCTCCTGGCCGGCTCCCTGCACCCAGTTTTACCGCCGCCGCTGCCTTGCCCCGTGTGTTGCCGCGCTCTGCACCGCCGACGATTACAAGCAAATGGCCGAGCTGGCACGTCTTTTTATCTCGAATGAAAGAAAAGCATTTACATCATCCGTGCTCGATATCATAGATCGGCACTCAGAAAACCTCGATTTCGAGAAAGCCGGCTACTTTCGCGATATCCTTCTCGCCATCGAGAAATTCTGGAAGCAGCCCAGGACCGATGTATGGCTCGACGACACGGTCGACACCTACGCCGTCGAAGACACGGCACAGGGCTCATCGATATTCCTGATCACGCACCGCGGCCGTTCAGTCCTTGGCCGGAAGGTTTTCACTGTCGACCGCGAGGATTATGAAACTTCGGATGAAGCCCTATATCGGATCGTCGAATCGTTCTATCAATTTCATCTCCCGCGTGAGATACGCGTCACCCGCGATTTCTATAAGCGATCGGAACTCATAAGTCTGCTCTCTGAAAGATTCGGCAGGAAGGCCATTGTTCGTGTTTACGGCCCCTCAAAAACGGGAGTAAATGCCAGCCGCGGCCTGCACCTTGGCCGAGACGAGCACGAGCTCGACAAAGTGAAGCCGATCGCCACGCCGGAAATCATTGCTTCGAAATTGATGCGGATATTTGATACGGGTAAGCCCGTCCACCGCGTCGAGGCATTCGACGTTGCACACATTTCCGGTACCGGCATCGTTTCAGCTTCGTCCGTGTGGAATAAAGGAAAATTTGTTTCGGAGGAATATCGCTTTAGCGTATCCGGCGAGAAAAGTGAGTTGACAGCCTTGGCAGAATTCGTGATCAGCAGGCTCAGTTACCCGGGACTACCAACACCGGACCTGATCGTCCTGGACGGCGGAAAACCTCAGTTGAATGCTGTCATTAAGGCCCTTGGCAACACGGATGCGGTCCGCGTCCCGATAATTGCCGCTGTTAAACCCAAGGGAAAGCATTCATCGATCAGGGCATTTCTTGGTACTGACGGTTCGGTGACCGATTTCAATCCCGAATCCCCTGCCCACTCGATGCTGCAATTGCTCCGCGACGAGGCCCACGATCTTGCAAATCGAGTCCACCGCGATTACCGCGAAATGATGCCCTTCTACGAGGTCGCAGGCTTAGACCTACCAGTGGTCGTGCCGCTTCGGTTTCACGCAGAGAACGGAGGTGCCGAGGATCTGATCCCAATTGAAACCAGATGAACGCCAGATTACTCCACTCTCACAAAATCCGTTCCGCTGCGGCCAAAAGTTTCGGGGTGATACATCTCCTCTGCCTTCGCCGGGGGCACTACGAACTGGCCGGGCGTGGTCGCACGGGTAACATACGAGTAGTTGTAAACGCCTTCCCAGAGCAGGCCGGTAAAGGCCTCGGCACGCTCGTCGCGGAAGTTCTGATGTTCGAACCAGTGCTGCCGCCACCACCACGAACCGTGTCCGATCGATCTGCTCCCATAGGTAGCCACGCCCGTCGCGGGCCGAATATCTGCCGGTATCGCCTCAGTGACAGCGAGGCCGGGATTGAGAATCTCGAGACCGGCAGGAAGATTATCGACAAGAGCAACGTGATATCGCCGTGCCTGGGCGACCATCGTCAGCCGTACCCGAACGCGGGCCCCGGACTTGATCGTCCAACTGCCGTCGGCATTCTGCCGAACGTCCTCCTTATCGTCGACGGGTTCGTAGCTTCTGAGTACGGTAAATCCGTAATCCGCCGGATCGAGCTTCAGATTTTTCGGCGCATACTTCATCCCGATCCTGTAATACAGCCTTCCCCCGCCCTGGCGGTCGAGGATCAGGTTCGACGTGCCGCCTTGACCGATGAGGTACGACATCGGAATGTCGAGCTGGTTCGAGTCGACCGAGCGGCCCTTAAAGGCCTCCTCGCCCGCGTAAGTGTTGCCCAGCCAGATCCGCGTCACAAAATCGGGCGTGACCTTCTCAAACGCATTGAAATACTTGTCCAGGGCGAGCAGGATAAAGACGTTGTCCTGCGTCGTCCCCCAATGGCCCTTTTTGCGGTGGGCGAGAAGTCCGCGGACGAGCTTTGGGATGAGGTCGGCCACGCTTTGAGTCCCGCCTTCAGGCGGCGTCGGGTTGGCCGTGTTTTGCCGGCTAAAGCCGGGACTCAAAACTTTGATCAACGCCTCGAGCAGAACGCCGTCCGCACGCCGGTTGGAATACATTATCAGCCATGCACCGTCTCCATAATTCGTGACAAAGTTAGCGGTTGCGGCGGTTTCCGTCGTCCGATTCATCAGGTGGCGGATGATCGCTTCGACTTCGGCAGCGGAACCGGCATCACCAGCGAGCACCGACAGGACCCATCCCAACGCCTCGAACGGCATTTTCTCGATCGTGGCTTCGGCCAGCAGCTTTTTAGCTTTCGCCGTGTCCTTATCGCCCATCATGTCGCGGACGTACAGTGCGTAGGCAGAGATCGTCCAACGGGTTTCCGGCGAACTGCTATACCACTCGTCAAAATGCTTTTCGACGTCCTTCAGGTACGGTTTCGTCCGGTTCAGCATATCGTCGGGCACTTTGTAGCCCTTTGCCTTCGCAAGGGCGAGGGCATGAGCCACGTGGATAGTGAGGAACGGATATTGGTACCGCTCTCCATCTCGTTTCCAGAGCCCAAAGCTCCCGTTGCTTCGCTGTCGAGACTTGAGGATCTCGATATCGCGGGCGAAATAGCCTTCGAGTTCCTTCGCGGTCGGCATATCCTTGGCCTTGAATGCACTAAGCACATCACGCATCGCTGCGATAGAGATCATTCTCGACGAGATCTGCTCCGAACACGCGTAGGGGTAATTTGTAAGGTAAATAAACGCGTCGGTCAGCTCCTGGAGCTGTGTAGACGAAGTCGTGACCTCGAGCCCACCGAATTGCGGGAACACGTCGCCCGGCGTCTGTACCGGCTGGAAAACGGCTCCGTTCTGGTCGGTCGTGCCATAGGTAGCGAACGCCTCGGTCGTCGCCGGCGTCCAGACCGGCAGCGAGATCTCAGCCGCGTCACTATGTTTGCCAGAGGAAACCGCAAACTGAAATCGTGCTGTACCCGCCTTCAGCGTGGCCACAGGAAAACGCACTTCAGCTCGATCATTGGCCTTGACCATTACTCGCCTCCCCGCGTTCTGAGTCCCGCCTTCAGGCGGCAATCCGTCGCCAGTCGGACTCATAGCAGCATTTGTCGCACGAATAACGACATCGACAGCCATATCCTGATCCGTCTGATTCTGCACAACGACCGGCAGCTCGACCTTGTCGCCGAAGTTCATAAATCTCGGGGCAGACGGGCGGACCATCAGCGGCTGTTTGGCCGTAATATTGGATTCGGATTTGCCGAATCGCTTACCATTGTCAACAGCAACCGCTGTGATCCGATATCGCGTCAGATTGTCGGGAAGCTTTATGTCAATGACTGCTTTCCCGTTGGAATTTGTTCTTACCGTCGGAGAAAACAGTGCGAGCGCGTTGAAATTCTGACGCAGATTGATCGCCCCCGATTCCTGCTTTTCTTCCTCAGTCATTATGTAAGCGACGTCATTTTCTTCCCATCTTTTACTAGCTGCATTGGGGGCCCGAGCGGCCATTGGGAGCTCTGCGATTTCGCGGCCTCTAATTCCGCCGCTGACGGCCGTTATGGAATCCATGGATTCAGAGGCCGGGGGAGGAGGCGGCGGGCTTTTTACATCCTCGGGATTTCCGAGCAGGACATCCTTCCGCGAATGATAGTCCGTCACGCCCACGCCCCGGGCTGTATAAAATGTGCCCATCGGGTCGGGAATGATGTATCTTGCGAGTGCAAGCACGCTTTCGTCGACGACCACCAAAGCCACTTCCGTATCCCTCACCGGTTCGCCGCGATGGTCCTTGACCTCGACATTCACCTTTGTCTCGCCGCCGGGAATGAGCGTCTTGTCGACGGCTTCCGCCGAAACGGTCAATTTCCGCGAGGCTGTCGAGATCGACAGGTTCATGCTGCCGCTGGCAAAAGCTGGCCGATTGGCGAGCTTAGGTTCAGGTTCGCCCTTGTCGTTTGTCCGCGGCGACGAGCCGACCAGATCGACCTGGGCCGTGATATTCGGCAAGTAGCTGTCTTCAAGACGAACTCGAAGCGTTGTAGACGAATCCTTCATCGCAATTCGCTCGGTCTTGACGATGCCGTCACGCCGCAGGGTCAAAACTCCCTCGGCAGGGGCAAATGGCGAGATCACGAGCAGCTCGGCGACATCGCCGGGTACAAAATCTTTCTTGCTTGGGATGATCTGTACCTCTTCCTGTTCTACCCCTCTTTTTGGCGGTGTTTTACCGCCGGGCACCCAGATAGTGATCTCGCTTTCGTTAAACCGTTCGCGTTCGTCCATCACGGTTGCAGTGACCGTATATCGGCCGCCCTGTTTGGCGATGAAGGTGCAGGTTTGAGGTTTTTCAGCGGAAGTTACCGTGCAGTTCTGTTCGTCGATTATTTCTTCCTTCCACGTGCCCTTGTCGAAACGCCAGTCTTTCAAAACGGCCTTGATCTCGACTGCGTTGCCGACTTTGAGATTCCCGTCGATGTCCGAAACGATAGATTCGATATTGATCTTCTCGCCCTTTTGAACAAAAGTTCGCGGCGTCCGGATGCCGACATACAGAGTGCTCGGATGCACCAGCAGCGAGGTCGTGCTCGACCACGTCTGCCGGTTAACGTCCTGGACAGACGATGCGGCAGTAATGGCGTATGGCCGTGGCGGTTTTACCGAGTCAAAGTCGATCTTCAGCAAATGTTTTCCGGACGAGTCTGTAATCCCCTTGAACGATTGAGAAGTGCCACCGCCGATTGGAAAACCGCCGCGGCCCATGCTCATCTGACCGTGATCGTAGGCTCTCCACCACGGCACCCACGTACCGAATGTGAAATCATCACGATTCGGTGGCGTGTAGTTTGTTGCTGTCGCCGTAACCGTCCAATTGGTATCGGCATTCGCAAGCGGGCCGCCGGCATAATACTTCGCCTCGACCGAAACCATCGCGTTTCCGCCGACAAAGTGCGGGGCTTCGGTCTCGACTTTGGACGTAACTTCGAATTCAGGTCGGCGAAATTCCTGGATCTGGAATTGATGACTGTGCGAAGCTCGGGCCTGCGCGGGCGCGGCCATAAGCGTGAAATTGATAGTGGCATAGCCCAGATTCACATTGTCAGGAAGCTTCGCCTTAAGGTCGAACCCGCCAAACGGGTTCAGAGTCGTATCGCCCTTCGCGATCTCATTGCCGCGTGGATCGTTGATCGTGTAAACCAGCTTTCCGGTCGGATCCATCGGTTCGATGTCGCCGAGTTTGCTGAGGTCGACACGCCGCAGCCAACCTTTAACGTTGATCTCCTCGTTGGGCTTGTACATTTTCCGGTCGTCAAAAACGTACCACCGAAGACCGTGGCCCGCTTCTTTCAGATGCCAGGAGCCTTGTTCCTGCCAATAGTAATCACTATTCTCGGGCAGGAAGGCCACGTCGTTGCCGCGCCTCGCGATCAGCATATTCTGCCCTTTGTCAGAACGGATTGCAGGCAACGCAAATCGCAGAATGCCGCTCGCTGGGGTCTGGTTAGTCTGCGCCGGTTCAACCGGTTCGGTCTCGGCAAACGAACCGTTAGGTCCCGATTCCCTCTCATCGCCATAGCCGCCCCACGACATCAGCCAATCCCACGCTTGAGCGAGATATCCCGGCTCCGGGACCGCGGCTTCGCTAATGATGACACCTGTGCCGTTCGGATGAATCGACAGCTCGACGCCCGACAAAGCCTTGCCGGTCGTCAGCTCGGTGGCAAACCCCACCAGTTCCGTATTGTCGACAAAGGCATCGAGCCCGATCTGAGTGGCCTGCAGCCAGGTGATAATGCGGGTCCGGTCATTCTTGTCGCGTGGAACTGTAGGCTCGATTTGAACGAGCACGTTACCAAAACCACCGGTGAGGGCCCTCGAAATATCGATGCGGGTCTCGACCATCTCGTCGGCCTTGCTCTCGATCTTTACGACGGTCTCGACAACGACCCGGCCCGGCATCGGCGGCCTCTTCCCGTCATCGTAGTTGATGCGTTGTACGTATTCGCCATACTGATACCAATCCTCCGGCTGAACCTTACGCAACACGACTTTGACTGCATCGTGGTTCGTCGAGTAAATGGAGAATGTGGGCTTCGCGATCGGATCCAAGACGGTCATGAAACCGCCCTGGGCGTAAAGATTCGAGGCAGCCGCACCGACCTTGATCGTGACGGTGGCCGGTTCACCCAACGTCTGTCCGAATATGTCGGAAACGGCTCCGTCAAGGGTTACCTTGTACGAGGTGCGGCCTTTCTTGTAACCCTGGATATAGATCTGACTGCCGGACGGAAAGATCTTGAGGCCCTCGACCGCAGGTTCAATACGAACCATTTCAGGCGTGAATTTTGCCGCGTCGACGGTGTTGGTCATCTCCAGCACCCAGCTCTCGAAAGGATTGCAATCGCGATTCTCGGGCCAACCGCAATACCCGCGTTTCAGTTTAAGCGGCCCAAACGTAGAAAAGCTGTAGCTCTGTGCAGTCGTAGTTGTCAACGGCCCTTCGGCCGACGGCGTGCCCTTTTCGACTGTCACGGATATCGCGGACGCAGGCGGCAGGGCATCCTCCGTCGAACCGTCCGGATTAATTGCCCGAAGAGCGATCCAGCGATCCGGCTGAGTTTGATTTATGTAATTGGATATGCCAGCGATCTCCTGCTCAGTCGCCAGTCTTGTCTGTAACTTTCTACCCTTTCCGGTTACGGAAATTGTTCTTAGCAGTGCCTCGCGATTGATCGCCTGATCGAATGAGAGAAATATGATCGCATCCCTCCGCGTAACTCCTCCATTAGGAAACATCGTTTCGACCTTCGGCGGTGGCGTTGTGAAGGTCCAAACTGCGTCTTTTGCCAATGCCTGCCCCGTGGCGGCCTTCGTACCGGCAGGCACACGCGCGGTGAATTTAGTCGCCATCGGGAAGCGCTTGTCCGTGTCGAACATCAGCGTCTTTGTTCCCAGCCACCGCCAGTTCCCTTCAACCTGGGGTAATAATTCGACAGGCATGTACTTCGCAGCCTGTTCCTGCGAAGTGACTGCCACCATCGGATGCGAAAACGTGACATTCAGGTCCGGTGCCAATGGCACCTCACCCTCCGGCGAAAATCTGATCACCTGTAGCTGTCCGCTCGTATCCACGCCCGGAGCCTGCCGCTGGTCATCTGCCGGAAATTTGACCGGGATCTTGCTGCCTGTCCTGGGTGCAGGCAATGTGCCGATCCTTTTTGCGAAATCCGTATGGTCATCACCAGTAAGCTTGATCTCCGGAATACGCTTTAGGAGGCTGTTCGCGGCTCCCTCGTTGAGTGGGTCCGTGGACGCGAGGGGTGATTTTTCCCGCTTTTCCGCACCCTCAACACCCTCGCTAAGCCTGAACTGCAGCCCCGGCGGAAGGTCTTTCATTTTAATTTCCATGGCCTTTCCGACGATCTGTGCTTGAGCGGTCCTGCCCAGAGGTCCGATAGAGCTGAAATAGAGCGTAAATAGCAGAGTCCAGGCGAATAACTTTTTCATATAGCGTTTCGATCATTCACCGGTTATTGGTCTGGGAATGATTGCTGTCACGTACTGAACGGACGCTGCCGCCGAAACTTGCACTGTACGCTGCGTTCTCTTCCCTGTTAAGTATGATTACGTATCCTCCAGAACCACCAGAGCCGCCTCGCCGCCTCCGGCCGCGACGTTCACAAGTGATTGAGAGGAAAGTCGGATGAGTCCGCCCTCAGCTTTTCCTCGGAACAGAAACGGATCGAAATCGATAAGCAGTTCTTCCATTACCGCTTCGCCGTTGTAGGTCGGAAACATAACCTTTTCGACCGGTGCACGCTCCTGAACGACAAATGGGTTGGTCAGCGCCGATTCGATCGCGTCTTCCCACTCGCTCTCAGTGCTTTCCCAACCTACAACAATTCCCGAACCGCCGTAATCGTCGTTTGGCTTAAGGATAAACCGTTCGCGTTCACGGCGGATGAGTTCGAGCAGATCGTACTTTCCGCCTTCGAATCTTACCTGCCTGTCGGAGATGAGCCTGGTCCAGGGCAGGTGTTTCTCGATCATCTCCAACTGCTCATCTGTGAAGAGGTAAGCAAACCGGTCATTGCTCAGGACCGCCAAGCTGGCCTTTTTATGCGGGATCTTTGTTCGAAACGAGTTGGCCATGAACACATTGCCGTCTTCGTATGCTCGCAGCAGCGGATGGTCTTTCGCCTCACGCTCAAATAATTCATGGATCAGAACGCGTTTATAGAAAATATCTACATCGAGATCCCCGATGCGCAGGACCTCGCCGTCATATTCCAGTTGGCCGGGATCGGCAATGACGGTTTGGTGGCCTTGTGATTCAAAATAGTCTCGCAATATCTCAAACTCGGTATACGTTGAAACTCCATCCCAATCGACGATGGCTATATTTGGCTTTGCTTTCATTCCACCAAAATCGCGGTACCCGGAAACAAGCCCGTCGAGAAGTTTGACATGGGGACGCGGCATCCAGTGTGGATGCTCTTCAAGAAAGGTTTTAACCGCAGGTATCTTATGCAGGAGCTTTTCGATCTGCATTTGATCGGTAACGCCGGCAGGCGTTTCTCCGTTGTATTCCAGGAATTTGAAACTTCCATGAGCGATAAATGCGTCTAGCCTGCTCGAGTTGCAAACGCCGGGATAGCCCGGGTCGATGCGTGCGTAATATTCTTCGGTTTCCGTCAGTCCCAGCTCAATGAGAATGACGTCGTTTTCCAGCGAGGCGATCGTCATCACGTCGAACGCCTCCGCAAGCACCTCGGCCGCCCTTGTTATCTCGTTATAGAAGTTCCGAGTGAAAAATTCCGGGCGCAGGAATGGCGAGAATGGCCGTCCGTCAGACACTATGCCAAGGTCCTGCTGCAGCTCATCTAACATATTGAAGAGCTCACGGTCGGCATAATGACCGCTTATGAGTTGTTGATCGAGCAATGTAACCAAATCTAAGATCTTTTCACGCATAGTGGTTATTTGGTCGGCGTCGGTATATTTACTCTAAACCAATTCGCCGGATAACCAAATTTTCGGACATTTAATCATCACCGAACGAGGTTTATTTATTGGTATTTCCTGTTATACTGATTCGGAATTTGCAACTTTGCGTTTTTAGCGTTCGTAGGGAATTTGGCAGTAGGGTATTAGACTTAATTATTTGAGGAGCGGATAGATAAAATGGGATTGTGGGCCAGACTAAAGAGAGTATTTTTTGCTAGCACCGGGGCGGCACTCGATAAGATCGAAAATCCGGAACTGGTGCTTCAGCAAACGATACGCGACATGCGCGACCGGGTACCGGAGCTAAATAATTCGGTCGCTCAGGTAATGGCGACGGAAAGGCTGTTGCTAAAGCAAAAGGAAAATCTCTCTACTCAGGTTATTGACCTCGATTCCAAGATCAAGGCCTCGGTCAAGATGGGCCGCGATGACATTGCTACTGCCTATATCGGACAGCTCCAGCAGGCCCAGGTTGATCTCGAACGCACCACGGCACAGGCCAATCAAGCCCAGCTTTCATCTCAACAGGCCCTCAAAGCGCGCGATAACTATGTCCTCAATATGAAAAAGCGCACGGCCGAGGCCATGCAGCTCATCAGCGCGGCAAAACAAGCGAAGCTTCAGGAACAGCTTGCCCAGACGATGGACACTTTCAACATTGGCGACGATGCGTCGACCTTTAGCGAAATGCGTGAAAAGATCGATCGCCGTGTGGCTGCTGCCGAAGCAAAGCTTCAGCTCGGTTCTTCTTCGGTCGACGCTCAGATGCAGGATATCGAGCGCGAGGCGATGGATATACAGATGCACGACAAGCTTCTAGAGTATAAACAGCAGATGGGCATGCTCGGCGCCGGCACACCTCCTTCGAGCAAGCAGATCGCCTCAGGCAGCGACGCTGCCGAGGCCGAAGTGATCGACTCGGACCTTATGAGCGAGTCGAATGAAAGCAGCCGTTCAAACTGAGTGAATACTTCCCTTCGAACGCAGAGTGTGCAAAAAGCATCTAGATAGTTTGATATGGCGGATCTAGCGAAATACCGGCAGGACATCGATAAGTTCAACACGAGCTATGCCAAGGCGGCGGTAACGGAACCCGTCAATTTCTGGGGCCTGGCGGGTTTTGCTGTTGCCGCTGCATATACTGGCAGTGTCATTCCTCTGCTGATCGCTCTCATTTGCGAAGCGATCTACATCATGGTGGTCCCAAATCTTCCTCAGTATCGCAAGCTGGTTCACACGCGTGAAAAGCAAAGAAGGCTTGCCGCTAGCCACGCAGGACGCGAAAAACTCATTAAGTCATTCACGCCCCGTGAACGCGAAGCGGTGGAATACCTGCGATGGCTAAAAGAAAAGATCCAGGACAATTATCGTAAGTTTACGGGTGCCGCGGAATTGCCGACGAATCTCAAGGCGCTCGATCAGCGATGGGAGGATTTCGTCGATCTCCTCGATGTTTATCGACGCCGTAAGCAGCACTTGAAATCGATCAACCGCCAGGCTGTCCATAATCAGCTATCCCAGGCGTTTCGTGCTATGGAGGGGGCCGGGGATGAGAAAACCCGCCGAATTCAGCAGACCAATGTCGAGATCTTGAAACGCCGTGTTGCCTCATTCGACGAGATAGAGCGAAGCGTCAAACTTGTTGAGGGACAGCTCCAATCGATCGAGAACTTCTTCAGTTATCTCAATGACGAGATCGTAACGATCTCGACGCCTGAGAAATTCTCACTTCTCGATTTCGAACAGCTTTCGGATTCGATCGCGATGACCAAGCAAATGCTCGATGCCACGGCTGATGAGGTCGGAGCCCTCGATTCATATAATCGCGAGATGGGAAATCTCGAACTTCTACCCGGCGCAAAATAAACGTCAGAAGTCGATAGACGTACGATCAAAGTCCCACTCCCTTCTCCATGCCATCGTCGCGTGGTCCGGCGTAAATACCGAATAACCGTTCCAGTCAAAAAATCCACTGCGGTCCTTCTTGATCTTCATATCCGGGCCGAGCAGCAGGGCAACGCGATCATCAGGGAAAAAGTAAAAGTCTTTCTTGCCATATCTTTCCTGCCTCATGCGGTGAATGAGGCTGGTAAAGGTGCTTCTGTAAGTGCCAATGAAAAGCCCCGCGGCCGCGCAGATCAATTGATTTAAGATCGTCAAAGAATTGAAATCCGTGAAAGGCAAGTTCTGGTACCGCCCACAAAAGTTATCAAAAATAAACTCGTCGATAAACACAGTCTTATAACCAGCGAACATCTCGGCAACCATCTGCTTCTCGTAAAGCCCATCGGTAGCGATAAGGACAGGCAGCGATCGGTCTTCGAAATGTGCTCCGACATAGTCACGAAAACGGTCGACGTTGACCCTGTATTCATCTGACGCGTAATTTGTGAGAAAGTCGCCCAACCTCAAATGCACGGAATTGAATCGTCCGAGCTCATTGATGGTATCTGCTGCCAGGGACTCCAGCTCGGGGATGAATTTAGTATGAACAGAGGCCAGTAATGCGTCCTTTTCCTTTCGCGGGAGGAAATAAAAACAGCTCGGATTGGATAGGCTCGTGTGGGTCCATTCGATCAAGTCATAGGTTTGGAGCTCCTCTCGTGTCAGAGAAAAGCGCCCAAATCCGAAAAAATCCCAAATCGCGGTTTGCTCAAATCTCGCCTTCATTTCCTCGGTCGTGGCAAAATAGCTGTAAAGTTTCTGGTAAGCGGCTTTATTCGTTTCGCTTCGGTCGATCGCAAAGACCCGGTTGGCCGGCATTTCGACAAGCTGCGAAACGGTGCTTCGCTCGCTATTCATCAGAATCGCAAATTTGTCTTTAAATTCATCCCGTAATGCATACGCGGGCGGTGTCGAGCAAGGAACCTCGTAATCGAAAAAGAATGGTCGGTCGAGGAATTCCGAGAAACATATCGCCGACACATAGGTCATCACATGCGTGGTCAAACCGTCGAGCCCCTGAGCTGCGTTTTCAATATAGATCATATTCACAGAGCCCGAACTTTACGCAGCCCGGATTTTTTATCCGCCCCGTTAACAAACTTGTAACCAGAATTGTTCTACACTAAACTAATTGTTTTTCGAAATACCCGGCTCGCCGGAAATAATTTGGCCCTTACAATTAATTTAATAAGGAAACTTAATTTAACATGAAACGAGTAGGAATATTGGCGGGACGCGAACAGACGTTCCCCGATTCTATTATTAAAAACATAAACGAGAACGGCGGAGGCGACGTAGCCGCGGAGATGGTCACGTTCGGCGGCATTCGCCTCGACGAGCCCAGGAAGTACGACGTCATTATCGATCGTATCTCACACGAGATTCCTTATTATCGAGCCACACTTAAGCGAATGGCTCTAGAAGGCACTTATGTGATCAATAACCCATTCTGGTGGTCGGCAGATGATAAATTCTTCAACTTCAGCCTAGCCGCCAAGATCGGGGTCGCGATCCCAAAGACCGTGCTTTTGCCGCAGCACAGCTATATAAAGGACATCACAAGCGAGTCGCTTCGCAACCTCGAATTCCCTATCGATTGGGAAGGCGTGATCAATTACGTCGGGTTCCCTGCTTTCCTCAAACCGTTTGACGGCGGCGGGTGGAAGAATGTATCCAAGATCCACTCGATTGAAGAGCTTTTCACTGAATACAACCAATCCGGTACACTCTGCATGACTTTGCAGGAGGGCATTGAGTACGACCATTTCGTCCGCTGCTACTGTGTCGGCAAGGAAAAAGTGCTGATCATGCCCTACGACCCGTCAAAACCGTACCTGTCAGGAATGCAGTACGTCGACGTCGATGACTATCTCACTCCTGAACTCCACGCTAGGGTGGAAAAAGACGTCATCACCATCTGCACTGCCCTAGGTTACGACCTGAACACGGTCGAGTTCGCCATCAAGGACGGCATCCCGTACGCGATCGACTTCATGAACCCGGCTCCGGACGCTGAACTCGCCTCTGTCGGTGAAAAAAACCATCGCTGGATCGTAGATAACATGACCGACTTTATCTTGCGAAAGCTAAAGGAAGGCTGGGAGACGCCCGAATACCGCTGGTCGGCGATGCTCAATCCGCCCGCGAAGACCAAGGCATCGGTGACAACGAAGCAAACTACAATAGCGAAGAAGACGGTTGCAAGAAAACCCGCCGCCGCGAAGGCGAAAGCGGCTGCGAAGAAC
>JBGTIP010000030.1:0-65153 GCA_041745615.1 Pyrinomonadaceae bacterium
CAGCGGGAACGTAAGTCAAAACAGCAATGGTGGCATCGCAATTATTTCTTCGACCGCGACGGTTCATACGTTGAATCTGATCAACACAACGATCACCGGAAACACTTCAGTTGGCATCTACGGAGCGGTTTGGGTCAACGAGGATGCTGGAACGCCTTCGGTTGTGACTGCTCTTCGGAATACATTGGTGGGTAGTAATACGGGCAGGAATTTCAGCACCACAACCGCTGACGTAAACGTTGTAGAGCTTCCAAATTCGATGATCGTCTCAAACGGCTATAACCTCGATAGCGACGGTACGAGTGGATTTGTAAACGGAGTTAATAGCGATATTGTTGGAACGACCGGAACACCTATCAACGCCCAACTAGCTCCATTGGCGAGTAACGGCGGGCCGACGCAGACGCATGCATTGTGCGTGGCGGTGGGATTTCCGCATGCGTCTTGCACAGGGATCAGTCCGGCGATCGACAAGGGATCGGCAGTGACGCCTGCATTGACGACGGATCAACGAGGTGAAACGAGGCCGCTCGACAATCCGGCGATAGCCCCTGCGACCGATGGTAATGATTCGGATATCGGAGCCTACGAAGTCCAGACGATCGCGACGACGACAACGGTTGGGTCTTCAACGAATCCATCTGTCTTTGGCACAAATGTGACATTCACGGCAACTGTATCTCCTGTGCCGACGGGCGGGACGGTGCAGTTTGTTGTTGACGGCAACAATGCCGGTGCTCCTGTCGTAGTGGACGGCTTAGGGCAAGCGACGTTCTCGACGACGGCACTCACGGTGGCGGGAAGCCCGCACAGCGTTACTGCGAATTATTCGGGCTCAGGGCTGTATCTTGCTAGCAGCGGTTCACTTTCGCCTGGCCAGACTGTTACAGCCGCACCGACAACGACAGTGGTCAGCTGTACACCGGGGACGTTCAGTTATACGAGTTCGCCTATCGAGCCGTGTACGGCAACGGTGACGGGTGCAGGACTCAATACGACGGTCCCTGTTACATATGCAGACAACGTAAATGTCGGAACGGCGAAGGCGAACGCCTCTTATCTGGGCGGAGTGAACCATTCGGCGAGCGTCGCGGCGGAGGTGACGTTCCAGATCACACCTGGTCAGACAGTCACGACCATCACATCGGACGCGAACGATCCTTCGGTGTATGGAGAAGCGATAACAGTGAATTTCACGGTTACTGCACCTGGCGGCGGCACGCCGACAGGGAATGTTGTCATAACCGTAAGCGGCGGGGTTGAAACATGCACAGGAACAGTCGCGGCCGGGACATGCTCGCTGATGCTTACAAATGTCGGGGTACGTACGATCACCGCGACATATCCGGGAGACGCGAACTTTAACGGAAGTGCCGACACTGAAATCCACGAGGTCAACAAGGCCGATACGACGTCGGCTATAGGATCTTCCAACAATCCGAGCGTTTTTGGCGAAAGCGTGACGTTCTCGGCGACAGTGACGGCGACTGCACCGGGGAGCGGAGTGCCAACGGGGACGGTGACGTTCACGGTGGACGGTAATCCGACGTGTGTGAATGTAAATCTCAACGGTGCCGGCCAGGCGACATGCACTCCGGCAGGGCCGCTGTCGGTGGGGGATCATCCAGTATCGATCAACTACAGCGGAGACACTAACTACAACGGAAGTGCCGGATCATTACCCACACAGGTGGTCAACAAGGCCGATACGAATATCGTAATAACCGGCGACACACCAGACCCGACATCTGTGGGCGAGCCTTACACGGTGACGTGGCAGGTGACAGTTGTGCCTCCGGGAGCGGGGGTACCGACGGGAACGGTGACCGTTACGGACGGCACTGGTGGAACTTGTACCGCACCGGTTGCTGCCGGTTCGTGCAGCCTGACATCGACTACCGTAGGAGTAAAGAACCTCGTTGCAACTTATTCGGGTGACGGGAACTTCAACACAAGCACATCGGCAGCCGCTCAGCACACTGTGAATATCAAGATCTCGGGCAATGTTCGGCAGTTTCCTGGCATGGAAGGAATATCTGGAATTACCGTAACGCTGACGGGCACTAACGGCGGAAACACGTTCACAGGGGTGGACGGCTATTACGAGTTTGTCGGGATATTCAGCGGCGACGTGACCATAACGCCTGCCGGGCCCGTGCCGGGCAAGCATTATGACACCATCAGCCGGAGCTTCACGAATGTGCTGGCAAGCATATCGGGAGTCGATTTCGTGGGATACGATACATGGACGGATGTCCCGCGGAAGCTTAAGGTGACCACGCAGTTCGCAGAGCCGGGTTCGACGGTGGTCGTGCCGATCATGCTTCAGAGCCAGAGCAACGAGACGAAGATCACATTCAGCGTCGATTATGACGAGAGCATGTTTGCCGGCCCGCCGGTAGTGGCGTGCGGATGGGGTGCAGGTGCCGGATGCGATCTGACGACGATAAGTGGAAGCGTCGGCATAACGGTCATTCCCGAGGGCGGTACGTTCACTGAGGGCGAAAGAGAGGTGGTCACGCTGACGTTCCAGACATTGCCCACCAATGACCCGGACACGCCGATAGATATCATCGGATTGCCGACGAGTCTGACCGTCATCGACGCAGCAGGCGACCCGCTGCTGACCGCACTTCTCAATGGCTTTATCATATACGAGGGTGGGCCGGGGCTGCCGACGCCGGACACGCGCATCAACGTAGCTCTTCAGCAGAACGGAGGGGTTGCAACGGCCTCGTCACAATTAAGCTCGCCGACAATCGCCATCGACGGTGTCAGAAGCTGGGCCGTGACCGGTGCGTGGAAAGATAGCACACCCGACGTATTCCCGGACTGGCTGCAGGTCGACTTCGACGGGCCGAAGTCGATCAATGAGATCAATGTCTATGGAGTTCGGGACGATTATCTTAACGTAAACGAACCGACAGGCACTACCCCCTCGAGCATGTACACGAATGTCGATTTCGATGTTCAGTACTGGAACGGCGGTGGCTGGACGAACATACCCGGCGGAAGCATCACGGGGAACACCCTGGTGCTGCGAACGCTGACATTCGCTCCCGTCACGACCACAAAGATCAGGGTGGTGGTGAACAACGCGCTCCAGAATTACAGCCGGATCGTGAAACTGGAGGCACTGGGCGTAGATGCCGGTGCCGGCCCGATCCCGACACCGACTCCAACCCCAACCCCGACGCCGACACCCACCCCGACTCCGGATGCGACACCGGTCCCAACGCCGACACCGGGCGCCCGGGTCAATGTCGCTCTCCTGCAGAACGGAGGAGTGGCTACGGCCTCTTCGCAGCTGAGTTCGCCGAGCATCGCAATTGACGGGGTCAGGAGCTGGGCGATAACGGGTGCGTGGAAAGACGCGACGGCGGACGTATTCCCCGATTGGCTGCAGGTCGACTTTAACGGACCGAAGACGATCGACGAGATCAATGTCTATGGCGTGCGTGACGATTACCTCACGGTCCCGGAACCGTCCACCTCGACGCCGTCGAGCATTTACACGAATGTCAATTTCGACGTTCAGTACTGGAACGGCGGAAACTGGATGAATGTCCCGGGCGGAAGCATCACGGGCAACGACCGGGTGCTGCGAAAGCTGACCTTCGCTCCCGTTACGACCACAAAGATCCGGGTGCTCGTGCACAATGCACTTCAGAATTACAGCCGCATTGTGGAACTGGAAGCCCTGGGCGTAGCTGCGACCGTAACCCCGTCTCCGACGCCGGTCATTAGGACCAATCATGCTCGGTCGGTCAATGGCGGTACTGCCGTCGGCACGACAGAGCTGAATCCGGCGTCCGCAGCCATCGACGGCAGCCGTGTCTGGGCGATCGGGGGGGCATGGAAAGATGCAAGCCCGAACATCTTTCCGGATGTGCTCCAGGTGGACTTCAACAACGTCAAGACAATCGACGAAATATCGATCTTTGCCGTTATGGACGAATATACGAGTGTCGTGCCGCCAAGCTTGACCACGACAACGAGTTCGTATTCGCTGATCGATCTCGAGGTCCAGTACTGGGACGGCTTTGCCTGGGTCACAGTTCCCGGCGGTGTTGTCACAGGCAACAATCTGGCCTGGATAAGGCTCACATTCCCGCCGGTCTCGGCTTCCAGGATCCGGGTGATCGTGAATAATGCCGCAGTCGACGGCTACACCCGCATCGTCGAACTCGAAGCCTGGGGCGATGGGCCTTCGTAACTATACTTTCTTTATAACCCAGGAATTAAAAGGCGGGATTAAAATCGCACTTATTTCCTTAGACTTGAAGTCGTCGGCACCTTGTTGGTAGGTCCTAATCTTCCACTCAACAGGGGCCGGCGCGGAGGGGGATTGTGGCAGTTCTATATTCGATACGGAGACGTACGTGTCGTCGTAAGTACTGACAAACGGTCCTCAGGTGTCTTTGCTGATGACTCAACTTATCGAAGGCCTTTCAACTTCGTTTTCGCGTTTTGTCTCCGATGAAAAATTCCGGGCGACTAATGACCTGGCCCGGATCAATCTTCGGATAAAAACAAAACCTCGGTTTCGAACAACGTACTTGGACGTCAAATATATTCCGTCGCCGATAAAAACGCTGATGCACCATCGAGGTCTTCTTTTTCCTATTTAAAACTCGGCCAATGCGACCGCATTGCCGAACGGTATGTAGGTTATCTGGTAGTCCATCGAGTCAGTTACACCTAGAAAGTGGGTACATTCCTAAATACACTTCAGAAAAAGTTCTTACCGAGAGATTCGGCCCTACCGCCTATATGCTTGTAAATAATGGGGTTGTTTGGAGGCGGCGATCGGAATCGAACCGATGAATAAAGGTTTTGCAGACCTCTGCCTTACCACTTGGCTACGCCGCCGGGCGTAAAGTAAAAAAGGAGAAAGGCTAAAGGCCAAAGGCAAGTCCAAGGAGGCTTTTCCTTTATCCCTTATACTTTCTCCTTTCAATCTGGAGCGGGAGACGAGGGTCGAACTCGCGACTTCGACCTTGGCAAGGTCGCGCTCTACCACTGAGCTACTCCCGCGTGGCAAATGACAATTTTACCCTGTGCCAAGAAATTGTCAAGTTATGACCGGTCAACAGCAGGTGTGATGTGGCTAAGTACACATAGCCAGGTCTCACCTTCTTTTCTGAAGACGTCGGTCGTCCATTCATCGGCCGAAAAGGCAGTGCCCTTGTAATGGCCATTATTGGTAACGCGGCCTGTCAGGACAGCCACTTCACCGTATATTTCAATACGGGCTTCGCTGACAAGGTCCATAGCCTGATGCGTAAGATCGCCGGAGGCGACGTGGGGTAGAAAGTCATGCTTTGCCGTTACGCCATCTGGCCCGACGATCACCCAGTCCTCGCTCATGAAACTGCCGATAGCCTCGACGTCATTCGCGGTCAATGCTTTGGACCATCGCTCGGCGACATCTAATATGTTTTTACGCTCCTCATCCATAGCATCATTAATTAACAGTGATATCTTTGATAAAACTCCAATCGCCGCTGGGGCTGACCTTAATGTTCCCTATCCTTTTGTTCGAAATGACCATATTAGCTGGATACCACAGAGGCAGAAGCGGAAGGTCATTACTTATCGCAGCCCATGCTCGCTCATAGAGATCCTTCGCCGCATTACGGTCCAGAGCGTTTACAGCATCCTCGAGATACCTATCCACGGCGGGATTTATATAACGGCTGCGGTTGCAGCAGGAAACCGAACCACCCGGGATCTTGGTTGAGCTGAACAGGTCTCGCAGGAAGATAGGGTCCTGGTTTCCGCCGACCCAAATGCCCGTAAACATTTGAAATTGCCCTTGAGCGAGCTGCTGGCGGATGGTATTGACCTCAAGAGTTTCGATCTGCACATTGATCCCGACGTCACTTAATGCGCTCTGAATTACCTGCGAATATTGGTTCACGGCAGCGCTGCCGGATCCGTATTTGAAAACGACCGGCTCGTTCTTGTAGCCTGCTTCCGCAAGCAGTTGTTTCGCTCTAGCCGGATCGAAATTATATTGAGTGCCCGGCGAGTATGCCCATGACTGGGGAGGAAGTATTGAATGAGCGACCTTCGCCTGATTAAAAAGCAGCTCAGAGACGATCTTTTCACGGTCAATTGCGTATCCGATCGCTTGTCGCACTTTAACGTTGTCCAGCGGTGCCGACTGAGTGTTAAATACGAGATACTGGATATTTGAGCCGTCAAACTGGTCTACATTTAGAGATGCATTCGAGTCCATCGCTTTTAGCGTGTCCGGAGGCAGATTGGAGGGAAGAGGAGCCAGGTCAACGCCCCCGGTTTGAAGCTCGGCTTGAAGGGAATTAGCATCCGTGACCGTTTTGACTTTCAGCTTCGCTATCTTTGGAGGTCCATCCCAGTATTCTTCGTTTGCGGCGAGTTCCACAATATTCTGCGAACCGTCAAAGGCTACAAACCGGAAGGGGCCGGATCCCACTGGCTGATCTTTTTGTTGAGCGACAGTTCCCTCGGGGATGATAGGAATCGCAACAAGATTCGAAAGGAGTTGGTTACGAAGAGCGGGCCTTGCAACTTTAAATATTACGGTCTTTGCGTCGGGAGTTTCCAGAGCGGTGATATGAGGAACGCGTTTTGTTTTTAGCTCGCCCGACTTGTCAGCAGTGTTCGTTACGTCCCGTTTGGCAGCCGAATTCGAAGTATCGCCGGACCCAGAGGGCGTCGAGCCTCCTACCGCCGTGGTTTCGGGGATAGTGTCGAAAAATGCTCCGGCTTTGAACCCATTGCTCTTAAACAGCTCGTCAAATGTGTACTTAACATCGGCCGAAGTAAATTCCTTTCCATTATGAAACTTTACTCCGTCTTGCAAGATAAAGGTGATCGTCAAGCCATCTTCAGACGATCGAATCTCCTTTGCCAGTTCACCTACATAATCGAAGTTCTCATCCTTTTTAACTAAGGCGTTGAACATTAGATTTCGCACCCGTTCGGCGGCGACATCCGAGGAAGTCGAAGTGAGAGTATCGAATGCCGAAAATTTCTCTGAGAGGGCAACTGTAACGAACTCGGTATCGCGTTGGCGGCAGGTCGAAGCAGTGGCAAAGAACGAGACGATCAATAATAAGATTATTTGTTTTCGCAAATGGTCATTCCTCCTACGAACGGTTCGCCCGTTCGGTGAATTCTGTGATCTCCCTTGCCAGGTTTTCCAGCCGGGAGCGGTCGAACGGGAGAGGATCGGAAAGCTTTTTTTTCAATTTCGCGATGCGGTCCAGAGAGATATCGATCCGGCTGATACTTAGATCACCGTCACGTACGGCCTTAACCATTGATCTATACCCTTCCAGGATCGCCCGGGGGTCAGCGCAGACTGCTACCATATCGACTCCCGCCGACACAGCTCGCACACAGGCCTCACCGATTCCGTAATTCTTCAATATCGCTCCCATTTCCATGTCGTCCGTTATTACCAGACCGTTGTAATGGAATTCGTCACGAAGCAGTTTGGTTACGAAGTTGTAACTCAATGAGGACGGTAAAAGTTTCCCATTTTGATCAAATTCCTGCAAGGCCGACGCCGGAAACGCGGCGTGAGCTACCATTACCGCGTGGACATTTTCGGCCGTAATGAGCTGTTTATAAGGATAAAGATCGGTCGAACGAAGTTCTTCTTCTGAAATGTTGACCGAAGGCAGCTCCTCATGTGAGTCGACCTGAGAAGCACCGAGTCCGGGGAAATGCTTTAGACATCCGATCACACCGCTCGCCTGAAGTTCGGAAAGAAATTTTCCAGCGACTTCGGACGTTTCTTCCTTCGACGTTCCAAATGACCTCGAATTAATTCCGTTGGAAAATCCCGAGCGCCCCTCGTCGACGACATCAACCACCGGAGCAAAATCCATATTCACACCGATCGTCAGCAGCGATTCAGCTATGATCTTAGCCAGCAACCTCGCATCATCACGCGAGCGGATCTTGCTGGCCGCCGGCATAGGCGACAGCACTCTTCTAAGCCGGTCAACGAGACCTCCTTCCTGATCGATCGCGATTATTGGGGGGACCGTTAAAGACTTCCGGAGCCGATTAGTGAGATCTCGGGTTTGATCGGCAGTTCGAATATTCCTTGCGAAAAGACAGATGCCTCCGGGAGCAATTTCTTCCAGAAGCTCCTGAGTTTCGTCGTTTAGATCCGGACCGGGGATCCCTATAACAAAGAGTTGGCCGATCTTTTCTTCTAATGTAAGTGTTTGGATCTTTTCAGGCATCTGCTGCAGGCAGGTAATATAGCCTGATTCTAGCAGGCGCAAAGGGAATATGAAAATCCGTCCAATCGCGTCCGTCACCCGCTCCCGGCGCAGTCTTCAGGATCCTCAGCCTCTATTTGTCACGAGAGAGATCAGGAATCAGTTGAAATACCAATTTCAAATTATCTTCTGTTTAATTTCCATTAATAATCGCCTCGCGTCTTCGTTTGAAAGGGCCTCTACGTCGATCTCTCGAAGAGAGTCGATAGCTGACTCGTTAGTCACGGCGAACAGGGAATACTGGGCAGCCGCACGTCCGCCAGCCGCCTTTGCCAAGCCCACTTTCTGTTCGTCCGCAAAGACCGCGAGCTCATATTTTTCCAACTTTTCGAGGACGCCCCTGGCACGCTCGATCACCGGTTGAGGCAGGCCGGCAAGCTTCGCCACGGCGATCCCATATGATTTGGAAGCTTTACCCGCCTGCAGCTTATGCAGGAAGACAACGTTGCCATCTCGCTCTGCGGCGGTTATTTGGTAATTCTTAGCTCCGGGTAAGTTTTCCGCAAGCTCGGTCAATTCGTGATAATGGGTTGCGAATAGCGTTTTCGCCGAGTGCTCGGGTGAATTGTGAAGATATTCTGCAACCGCCCATGCGATCGATAGTCCGTCGAATGTCGATGTCCCCCGTCCGATCTCATCCAGCAGAATCAGACTTCGCGGTGTCGCATTGTGCAGGATGGCGGCTGTTTCCGTCATCTCGACCATAAACGTCGAGCGGCCGGACGCCAGATCGTCCGAAGCCCCTACACGCGTCCAGATGCGGTCAAGCACGGGGAGCCGGGCGGAAGTTGCCGGTACAAAAGACCCGATCTGTGCAAGGATCTGAATGATCGCGGTCTGCCGAAGTACGGTGGATTTTCCACCCATATTGGCACCGGTAATAACGAGCATTCGATCGGTCGAATTGTTCATCAAAATGTCGTTCGGGACGAACGACCCGCCTATTGATGCCTCGACAACGGGATGCCGGCCATTCTTTACTTCGATCTCATCTCCGTCGTGCAGAACAGGGCACACAAAATTTTGGCGCGCTGCTGTCTCGGAAAGAGCGCAGAGGGCGTCGAGGGTGGCCACCGCCCGGGCGGTCGATTGTAGCTTGCGGGTTTCAGAGCAGACTGCGTCACGTACTTTCTTAAACAGCTCGGCTTCGATCTGAAGGGCCTTTTCATCAGCTCCGAGGACCTTTGTTTCCCATTCCTTGAGCTGCGGAGTCGTATATCGCTCGGCATTCGTTAGGGTTTGACGCCGCTGATAGTCGTCCGGAACACGGGAAACATTTCCTTTCGAAATCTCTATGTAGTATCCAAAGACGTTATTGAATCTTATTTTTAAGTTCGAGATCCCGGTTCGTTCACGTTCTTTTTCTTCGAATGCGACGATCACCTGTTTAGCGGATGACGAAATTTCACCCAGTTCGTCCAGTTCAGCATCGAATCCCTGCCGTATCACTCCGCCATCTCCCGCATTCGCCGGGGGCTCGTCACTGATCGAACGTTCGATCAGATCCCGAGTCTCCGGCAATTCGAAAATATTCTCAGATAAGACTTGAAGTAGCAGCGATGAACTGTCTGCAAGAACGGCATTTAGCTCAGGTGACTGAGCAATAGATTGTTTAAGGGCTATCAGATCACGCGGAGTGGCCGTTCCCATATTCAAGCGGCCGATGACTCGCTCTAGGTCGCTGACCTTTTTAAGAAGGAATCGGAGTTTCTCGCGAATTATGGAGTCCGTCAGTTCCGTAACGGCCGTGAGCCGGGTTTGGATCTCGCCTCGCTTAAGGGACGGTCGCAGAAGCCACTGCTTTAACAGCCGCGAGCCCATCCCGGTCACACATTCATCGATCAATCCGAATAGTGTATTTTTGCCTTTCTCACCCCTCGATTCAAAGATCTCGAGGTTACGAAGCGTCACGGCATCGAGGATCATGAAATCCGACGTTTCGTAATAACGGATCTCTGAAATATGACCGGCGCTCGCACGCTGCGTATCTCGTGCATACCGCAAACAGGCTCCGGCCGCCTGGACCGCTGAATCTTTCCCGTCTAGGCCAAAAGCTGTGAGTTCGTTGACCGTCAGTTGATCCTTCAGCATCCGAGAGGTTTCGGAAAGGTCAAAATCGCCATCGTCCATTGGTGTGAGCGTAAGCGACAAACCCTGTGGTCGTGTGCCCGGCTCGTCGAATAGCATTCCTGACTCACTCTGTTCATTAAATGTCTGCAGGATCAAACGCTCGATCGATCGCGGATAAAGCAGTTCTCGAGGGCCGAACGACTGGATCTCGTCGGCGATCTTCTGCAACGATCCCGAACCGATAAGTTGCGTAGCCAGGAAATGTCCTGAGGATGTCTCGAGAAAAGCGGCCCCGTAAGTGTCCGCACTCCCAAAAACGGCCGCCAAATAAACGGAGTCTTTTGATTCGACAAGTTGCGGGTCGATCGCCGTACCCGGGGTAATGACCCGGACCACCTCGCGTTTTACGAGTTTTGTTCCCTTAGTTGGAGTTTCTGTCTGATCACAAATAGCAACTCGGTAGCCTTTACGGACTAACCGGGCTATGTAGTTCGAAGCGGCATGATGCGGGACCCCGCACATAGGGATCGGGTTTGGCGAATCTTTTTGACGGGCGGTCAACGTTATTTCCAGCTCTCTGGAGCCAACGATGGCGTCCTCATTGAACATCTCATAAAAATCGCCAAGCCGGAAGAACAGGATCGTTCCGGGATAAGCTTTTTTGATCTCTAGGTATTGCCGAAGCATCGGCGTGACGGTTTCCATCGGTTGATTTGCGTGAAACAGAGTTTAGCTAAATTCCGGGCGGTTGCAAAACACGTGTTTCCAAGCAACGGTGCATTTGTTATGATGTACGTTCGCCACAGAGGCCTGATTTGCACGTTTTTTAGGATTCGATTTAGGGCCAAATTGTTTAATGGCCGTAAGAAGGCCCCATGAGAGTTATGAGGAACACGAAGATCGGGTTTGCCTTTTTGGCCTGTCTTGTTTTTACTGCCGCTGGGTCTTATGGGCAGACCGCTATGCCATCGGACAATACAATCGCTGCTGCGGGGTCAAATGATCGATATCGGATCGGATTTCAGGACGTTCTCGAGATCCAGGTTTTCAAGCATCCAAATCTGGCGCAGCGCGTACCCGTTGGGCCAAATGGCTCGATAGTACTGTTCAGGCTTGATAAGCCAGTGATCGCCGTTTGTAAGACCGAAAGGGAATTGGCCAATGAAATAGCCGATGCCTACAAGGAGCAGTTCATCCGCGACCCACAGGTCACGGTTGTCGTCGCGGAACAAAAATCCCAGTCCCTCGCCGTTCTCGGAGCGGTTGAAGAGCCGGGCAATTTCTACGTCAATAGACGCGTTCACCTGCTCGAGATGCTCGCGATGGCCGGCGGGCCTAATAAAGAAGCGGGGACGCGCCTGCTGATCGCTCGAACGGGAAGCACCTCAAACTGCCGGGACGGAAACGAGACTGAAGATCCGGATGTCACGGTCATGGATTACAAGATCCGTGACGTTCAGGAGGGAAAAGAGGTTTTCTGGATGAAACCGGGCGATGTCGTTTCGGTTCTCGATGCGGATATCGTCTATATGTACGGAAACGTCAATAAACAGGGAGCCCTCAGAATTCGCGAATCGATCACCCTGACGCAGGCGATCGTTTCCGCCGAAGGGTTAAGGCCGGCTGCAAAGAAGGACAAGATAAGGGTCTTGCGGGCACGGCCCGGAAGCCAGGAAAGAGATGAGTTTGTTTTTGATCTTAACCAGATCGACAAAGGTAAGGTAAAGGACCCCATCCTTGAACCGAATGACATCGTGGCTGTTTCAGAAGACAGGCCAAAAGCGATCCTGCTCGGGATCGCAAATTCCATCAAATCGTCCGTCCCCAGCGTTCTATACCGAGTACCATAGTCGCTCTTATGAAAGAATCGCGTGAGATAGTTCGAACGCCCGTGCAGGAGATCGATATAGACCGTGGGGTTGATATCCCGGTTCTACCTGGCGATCGTTATCCTTCGTATACAGGAGTTCAGACTAGTGCGGGCATCCAATTAGTGGACTATTGGCGGGCGATCCGAAAACGTCTTTGGCTCGTCGCGGGAATTGCCATTTTGTTTACAACGCTGACGGCGATCTATATGGCCAGAAAACCGGACGTCTTCAGGGCTCGTGCGGTCGTCCAGGTCGATCTAGAACAGACTAACCCGGACCTGATCACTAGTGATCGCCAGCGATCGATGCCGAATTCGGACCCGGCTTATCTCAATACTCAACTCCAATTACTTTGGAGCGACAGCCTGTTGCGGCGCGTGATAAAAGATCACAATCTCGACGCAAATAAGCATTTCCAAAAAGGACGCAGTGAGATGGGGACGTCAGCATGGCGTTCCGCCCTACGATCACTCGGCCTCGCGACCGAGGCGAACGCAGAGAGGAGCCTGACGCCGATCGAGATGCCTGGTGAACTTTCGTTAGCATCATCTGAAGAGATCTCTGAAGCTGTTCGCCTGGCCCCATTTGTAAAGCTCATTCATACAAGTCTCGAGATCGACCCACGCCGCGACGCCCGCATGACCTACAAAGATACGCGGCTGATCGACATCTCATTTCGTCATACCGATCCGGTGCTGGCCGCGTTCGTTGCCAATTCGATCGCGGAGACTTTTACGATCGTGAACCAGGAAAAACGCTCCGGAACCAGCAGAAAGACAAATGACTTTCTTCAGGAACGGATCGCGAGCCTCACAATGGACATTCGCAATGACGAAGAAAAGCTCGTCAATCTCACACAGGGCGCCGGAATACTAAGAACCGGCGAGGGTGAGCAGACTATTGTGATCGATCGGCTTTCCGGCTTGAACAAGCAGCTGCTCGAAGCAGAGAACGAAAGGAAAAATGCTGAGGCTAACTATTTTACTGTTAGTAGATCGCCCGAAAAGATAAGGGCACTGGCCGAAACCGAGGTCGCCCGATTCACAACCGAACAGGAAAACAATATCCGGGCGCTGCGTTCGGAGACCCTGAGAAAGATCGCGGACCTCAGGAACGCCAGAATAGAAAGGCTTCAGCTTTTCGAAGAGGGAGCCCCGGAACTCAAACAGATCGATGATCAGATCAAGAGTTACCAGGAGATCATTGACAAGGCCGCCACTAGTTATCAGGCAGAATTAACATCCTACCGCGAACGTGCCGCCAAAGGGCTTCTGGAAAATCTTCGAACCAAATACCTGCAGGCGAAGGAGCAGGAAGACAAGATCAGAATTGATTTTGAAAAGCAATTCAATGAGGCGCAGGATCAAAATCAGGGTGCGATAAGCATCAAATTGCTTCAGCAGAACATAGAAACCAATAAAGGCTTTTTGGATAACCTGCGTAAACAGGTAAGCGGAAATGATGTGGCAGCGCAAGGCACTGACAACAATATTAGCGTCGCCGGGATCGCGATCCCGCCGGACGAGCCTGAAGGCCCTCGACGACTGATGTCTGTTTTTGCTGCTCTTTTTCTGTCGACGCTTTTCGCGATCGGGCTGGCACTCCTACTTGAATATCTTGACGACACTATCGGATCTACAGAGGAGGTCGAGAACTATCTGCAGTTACCGGCCCTTGCGGCGATCCCAACGATGGATTCGGTACCCAGACGGAAATTGCTCTTGGTAGGTGCAAGTGACGACGAGGACGAAGCGGCCCCGCAGTCGCCCCTGCTTATATCCGCCGACCCACGATCGCCTCTGGCAGAAGCGTACAGACACTTGCGAACGTCGATCCTTTTGTCAACGGCTGGCCGAGCACCGAGAACACTGCTGATCACTTCGAGTTTGCCTTCGGAAGGCAAAACCACGACGGCTACCAATACAGCAATAAGCCTTTCGCAGACTGGCGCAAGAGTCCTCATAATAGACGCGGACATGCGTCGACCCAGACTGCATTCCGTTTTCGGTTTTGAGAATACGAATGGACTTAGCAGTCTATTGGCAAGTGAATTAAGTGACCTGGATGTAACAAACGCGATAAGTCAGGATGAGAAAACGAAGCTTTTCGTGCTTACGTCAGGCCCGGTACCGCCCAACCCTGCGGAACTTATCGGTTCTGAACAAATGGCTTCATTGCTCAAACTCCTCCAGGCTCGATTTGATCATGTCGTGATCGATTCTCCGCCGATCGCGTCTTTCACCGACGGCGTTTTGGTGGCGTCACTCGTGGACGGGGTGATCCTGGTAGTGCATGCAGGACGGAGTTCAAGGCAGGTTGTTCGGCGTTCGCGTCAACTATTGCACGAGATCGGAGCAAAGATATTTGGAGTAGTGCTGAATCAGGTCAATCTTCATCCCAAGGACAATTACTATTACTATCAGAGCTATTATCATCGCGCCGATTACGAGTCCGATGATAAGGAAGTATGAGCAAGCAAACCAAAGTATTAGTGACGGGTGCAGGGGGCTTCATTGGCAGCCACTTGACCACTTTTTTGAAAAATAATGGCTACTGGGTGCGGGGAGTCGATATTAAGCTGCCGGAATTCGGAGAGACCACTGCCGACGAGTTCGATCTGCTCGATCTCCGCCGATGGGAAAACTGTCTGAAGGCCACGGATGGAATTGATCGTGTCTATGCACTGGCCGCCGATATGGGTGGTATGGGCTTTATCTCGTGCCATCATGCCCAGATCCTTCACAATAATTCACTGATCGATCTGCACACGCTCGAAGCGGCCCGCGAAAATAACGTGAGCCGTTATTTATATACGAGCTCAGCCTGCATCTATCCCGAATCGCTGCAGAAAGACAAAAATGTGCTGCCCCTAAAAGAGTCCGACGCCTACCCCGCCGAGCCTCAGGACGCCTACGGATGGGAGAAGCTTATTTCGGAAAGGCTTTGTATGCATTATATGCAGGATTATGGCATCGAGACCAGGACAGTCAGATTTCATAACATCTTCGGCGAAAATGGCACATGGGAAGGGGGGCGCGAGAAGGCTCCGGCGGCTTTGTCCCGCAAGATCGCGATAGCCAAACTTAGCGGAAATGACGAGATCGAGATCTGGGGTGACGGGGAGCAGACCCGTTCGTTCTGCTATATCGAGGACTGCGTTGAAGGTATCTATCGACTTATGCAATCGGATTTTGCGGAGCCGCTTAACCTTGGACAGGACCGAATGCTCTCGATCAATCAGCTCGCCGACATTATTGCCGGGATCGCCGGTATATCGATCCGAAAGAAACATATTGATGGCCCACAGGGCGTCCGGGGTCGAAATTCTGATAATTCGATGCTGCGCGAAGTACTCGGTTGGGAACCAGCTGTTTCGCTCGAAGACGGTCTCGCAAAAACGTATCGTTGGATCGAATCTCAGGTCATTGAACAAGCCCAGGGCCGACAGCGTTCAGCCGCCTCGATAAATTGATTCGCTCAGTGGGGAAGTATCTAGACGGCATACAGTAATCATCTCGCCGCGTGCTGGCTTTCAGTCGTGGCTTGTCCCAAGTAAAAAGGCAAAGCATATTATAATTAACCGATGAGTGCCTCGCAGGCTTTTACCGACCGCAGGGTGGTCATTGTTTCGCCAGTTCACAACCGCCGTGAAATTACGCTTCAGTGTCTGCGGAGCCTGGAACGGGCGGATACTCGCGGTCTTTGGGTGCACAAGATCATTGTCGACGATGGGTCGACCGACGGCACGTCGGACGCGATCAAAGAGGCCTTTCCATCTGTAGAAGTGCTCCATGGAAATGGCGATCTTTGGTGTTTTGGTGCCGCGAATCTCGGCATTGCCCGGGCTTTGGAACTTGATCCGGATTATGTTCTGCTGATAAACGACGACGCGGTTTTTGACAGCAAATTCCTAGTGAATATGGTAAAAACTGCAGAATTCCACAAGCGCAGCGTCGTCGGCGGCTTGCTGCTTTTATGGGACCAGCCTCATCGCGTCTTTCAAGTCGCGCCCCGCTGGGACACGTGGTATGGCGGGTGGCGCCATTACCAGGCCCAGACGGTCTGGACGGTTCCTCGCGAGCCATTTGACGTCGATTTGATCGTAGGCAACTGTATGCTTGTGCCCGTAAATGCTTTTCGTGAAGAAGGGCTATTCGACGAGCGCATCCCGCATTTTGCGGATTCTGAATTTACCCCCAGGCTTAAGCGACGGGGTTGGAAATTGTTGATCGAACCCACGGCCAGGGTCTTTAATAAACCGAACGACTTTCCTCCGAAGCTGAGCGAAATGTCCTTTGCTCAACTGTATAATGCCCTCTGGCAGAAATACCATGGTGCGCATAACCTCCGTAATCGGTTTATGTGTAATTGGCTCGGAGCCCCGTCGCGACTACAGGGGGCCATCGGGTT
Source organism: Pyrinomonadaceae bacterium (assembly GCA_041745615.1). Lineage (GTDB taxonomy): Bacteria > Acidobacteriota > Blastocatellia > Pyrinomonadales > Pyrinomonadaceae > OLB17. The sequence continues at coordinate 16,637 of JBGTIP010000030.1, forward strand.
CGCCGTTTACGTTATGAGGCTCTGCCTACAAGGTGCCGGCCTCGGACCGCGTTGGATGAAGGCGGATAAAGAAAAGCCCATGGTAGAGGAGTATCCGAGCCCTTGAAAACCGAATTATTAACACCGGCGAACGGCCAGGTTAAACGAAAGCTGATCTTCGTTTGGAACTACAAAGAATGGGGAGGCTCGCATATATATTCTCTGGGCATAATGAAATATGCCAAGGCCGAATGGGACGTCTTGGTTGTCCTGCCCGAAGGCTCCCCGCCTGATCTCATTACTTTCATCGAGAATATTGGCGTGCAATACGATCTTATTGACGCAAGTGTCTCAACCGATAAGGTGACTACTTTGGCAGGACGGATCAAGCGCCAAAAACAACGTATTCTTGCTGAAATTCGTATTTTTCGTTTCCTTGGGCAGTTCGATCTTCAGTCTTCGGTTCTTCATCTTGAGTACGGTCCGTGGCAGTCATGGGTTCTTTACACTCTTCTCAGCCTGAAGGGTGCCAATATCTTCGTCAACATACACAATCCGATGCCCCCGGCACCGCGTTGGCGACAATCGGTCTGGAAGGCCCGGCTTAAGTTTGTCACTCGTTTGCCCAAATTTCACTTGCTCGCTTCGAACAGGTACACCAGGAACCAACTGAAAGGCTGGGTCACAGACCACCAATGGCACCGTATCAAGGTCGCCTACACGAGTGTCGATGTCACTGAGATACAGCAGGCCACCGACGGGAAATCTGATAAACGATCTCTACGCGAACAGAACGGATTACCCGAGTCGAAATGTATAGTTCTTTGCGTCGCTCAGTTTATTGATCGAAAAGGCAGATGGACCTTTCTTGATGCGGCGACCTTGGTCGCTTCGTGGTCACCGGATATCGATTTCGTCTGGGTGGCGCCAGCCGCTCCAAGTCAATCCGAGCTAGCCAAGGTCGAATCCTACGGACTGGAAGATCGTTTTAGACTGATCCGGTCTCAGGACATTGGAACAAACAGGATCGATATCCTCAGATTTTTTACGGTCGCTGATATATTTGTCCTGCCAAGTTTTGTCGAAGGTCTTCCGGGTTCTTTGCTCGAGGCGATGGCTATGGGCCTCCCGGTGATTTCGACAAATGTCTCCGCTGTTCCCGAGGCAGTGCGTCATGGCGAGAACGGCATATTGATCGCACCGGGCGATGCTCGGGCTCTCGCTAATGAGATAAAGGTCCTTTCTCAAGATAAGCAAAAAAGACACTTTCTCGGCCAAGCAGGCAAAAAAACTGTTATTGAGAACTTCGATCAGCGAAGAACATCACACATTGTAATGAAGGAATATCAGGAGTGTTTTGAACCCGCGTCAAGATAAAAGCAAGCGGCAAAGGCTGGTGAGGAATAGTGTGTACAGCATTATTTCATGGCTCTTTCCGATCCTTCCATCCTTCATCGTTACTCCGATAATCATCAGCCAGCTCGGAAACGAACTGTATGGTGTTTTTGCCATTGTGCTTGGCTTTGTCAGTTACTTCTTCACGCTGAATATCGGTAAGGTTGTAACGAAGTATGTCGCCGAATACCAGGCGACAGGCGAACTCGATAAGATCTCGAATACAGTTTCGGCCACTCTTCTCCTTGGATTCGTCGTCGGATCGATCACTACCATTACGATCACGCTTTTTGCGTCGGCTTTTGTGGGGGATATTCTTCGAATTCCTGCGGACTTGCAGAGAACTGCGGTTATCGCTTTGTATCTAGGCTGCGCGAACATCCTGGTTTCGATGCTGGGCTTGACCTTTCAATATATTTTGCAGGGATTGCAAAGATTTGATCGGTTCATGCTGATCACTAATTCAGCGAGCATTCTATTGGCGGTTGGCACGTTGATCGCTGTCTTGAACGGCTACGGAGTGATCGGACTGTTCGCAATCTCTTTGACGGTTTCGGTGTTGTCCGGTTTGGCATCAGCGATCATGGTGAAACGGCTGCTTCCGGAATTGAGATTCCGCCTTCGAGTCGGAATGGAGGCATGGTCAGAGGTCTGGCGATATGGCGCGAGCATCATGGCGTATCAGTTATTTGGAAGCCTGCTGCTTTTGTTCGAACGGGCATGGATAACCAGACAATTCGGCACGGAGGCACTGACATACTATGTTATCCCGACGACGCTGGCGGTGTACCTTCAAATGTTCGTGGCAAGTCTTGTTTTGGCGATATTTCCGGTTGTCAATCAGCACCTTGCAGATCGGGAAATTCTCGCCGACCTTTATAAGAGATCGAATAAACTGATACTGATGATCGTGACTTTTGCGGGGCTTACGGCGGTCATCGGGGGAAGTGACTTCCTAGGCTTGTGGCTGAATGACGAATTTGCGCGGGCATCTTTTCATATACTGCTGGTCCAGATCATTGTCTTCTCGGTCGTATCGCTGACAATGGTCGCATGGCAGATCGCGGAATCATTCAGATCTGCATATTTGACAGCGGTCGCCAATTTCTCATGGATGGCCCTCAGTGTTCCTCTGATGATATTTCTTTCCATTCAGTGGCAAACCATTGGCGTGGCCTATGGCAGGCTGGCAGGTGTAGTCGCGTATGTTCCTTTTATCGTCTACGTAGAAAGGCGGTTTCTGGGAGGCACCTTCTGGACTTATTGGTCGTGGGGGGCGACGCGGATCGCTGCGGCCGCACTGATTGCAGGTACAGCGGAATACTTTCTTCTCGCCAATTTAGCGACTTCATGGACAACGCTGATTATTTCGATATTACTCGCGGGCGTTGTTTATTTCTCGTTCCTCATCCTATTTCGACTGGTCGGGTCGGACGAAAGGTCGATGCTGAGAAGCTTGTTTTTGCGGGATCGGTAAATTATGAGTGGTATGCGGAAACTTCCGCAAACTGATAAAATTCCGCAGTGCATAAAGACTTCGATCTCGTTCAGAGGCTGGCGATCATACACGAACTTTGCGCGGGCAAGCGGGTGCTGCACCTCGGCTGCACTAACTATCCCTACACAAATGAAGCTATAGATTCAAACATGCTTCTCCACTTTGAGCTCGAAAAGATATGTTCTGACCTCTGGGGTATCGATGCGGACCAGGAAGGAATCGATATTCTTCGCTCCCATGGTTCTGAGAATATAATCTTTGGTGATTTGGAAGACCTGTCAAACGTCCCGCTCAACCTCGCCTTCGATGTCATACTGGCCGGCGAGATGATCGAGCATCTCAATAACCCGGGACTCTTTCTCGAAGGTGTGAAAAAATTCATGAGCGGAGAAACGGTCCTTTTGTTGACAACGATAAATGCCTATTGTGCGATGCGGTTCTTTTATTACGGGGCGCGAGGAAAACGAGGCCGGTCGGAACCGGTACACCCTGACCATGTAGCCTACTACTCCTATTCAACGCTCAAGCTTCTGCTCGAGAGACACGGGCTGCTCCTCGATACTTTTTTATATTATGATATTGGTGTTGAACATCGTCCGCACGTTAGATGGTTTCTTAAGGTCGTAAATGACCTCTCCGTAAGGATAGTGCCTCAGTGGGCGGACGGTGTTATTGCCGTCTGTAAGATGTCGCCGAAGTGAAATAAATGCAGACCGCCGATCGAATTCGATTCAATCCAGAACTCCCGCGGGAAATATCCTTCATCCCGGCAGTTGTAGCTATGTCCCTGGCGATAGGCATAGGCTTGGTCTGGTTTTTGGTTTCGGCTGATTCTTTTTCCGGATACCCCTATTTGTTTCTGGTGCCGTGGGTCTTGGGACTTGCTGTCGTTCTTGCTTTGCCCACTGTTTACCTTTATTACAAAGGGAGATTTTCTTTCGCTGATCCTCTCATCTTCGCCACCTGGACCTATTTTTTTCCGGCCTTTGTGATAGGTGGCTTTGTTCTTGCTGGCGGCTGGTCCCAACCTCATTTCCTGGCATTTGTTGACGACGTTCAAAGTACACTCCCCTTGACACTCGTTCTTGTAGCTGTGGGTTTCGCGGGTCTCACCGCAGGATACTTTCTTCCGCTTGGTGATCGTCTGGGGGCCATGATAGCGACTCGTCTGCCCGGAAAGAATTATCCTTTACGGTCCTATACCGTTCCGGGCGTCCTATTGCTGCTGCTCGGCGTCATGAATACGGTGATCGCTTTCGCTCTGGGCCTGTTTGGATTTCAACGTAATATCGAAATAACTCAGTATGACGGCCTTGTTTATCTCACCACCTTATTCTGGATCCAGGGAAGCTTCTTGCTTTGGTTTCTATTATTCAGGGCCCCGCGATTCGACCTGGTATTTCTCCCGGTCATTGCTTTGCTCGTATCGACCGGCATAACAAGGATCCTTTTCGCTGGTAATAGGGGAACGATCATCCAGATCTTCACGATCGTTGGCCTGGCCTTCATTTTGGCCGGACGCCGGGTTAGCCTGAAGCATTCCGTTATCGCTGGATCGATCTTATCGATTCTTCTCATATTCGGAATGATATATGGAACCACATTCCGAAATGTGAAGGGCACTGAAATGTATCAGGGGGCCGACCAATACGCCGAGAATGTGATGTCCACTTTCAGCGAGATCGGAAGGTCCGATATCGGCCAATCGCTTGAGTTCGGCTTTTCAAACCTGGCAGGCAGGCTGGATATAGTTAGTACCCTTGCCGTAGTAGTTTCGAATTACGAAATTCTAAAGCCCTACGAAGAAGCTTACGGACTGGACAATAACATATGGGTGGATTCCACGACATTCCTGATCCCGCGGATCTTTTGGAACGACAAACCGATAGCTTCCGACGTTCGGAAGTATAGTGAACTATACTTCCATTTCGGCGAAAACTCTTTCGCGATCACGCCGATGGGCGATCTGTTGAGGAATTTCGGATTATTGGGCATTCCGATAGGAATGCTGATACTCGGCGTCATATTAAGAACTATCTATCGAGCCCTCGTCGAGAAGCAGAAAGCAGTCATTTGGCGCTTGACCTTATATTTTATGCTTCTTACCGCCGTGTCGTACGAAGGGTTTTTCGGAACCATAATTCCCAACGTAGTAAAGGTTTGTTTTATAGCGGGCGTCGGCATATTGATCGTAAGTTTCCTGGCCAGTCTTGTGACCAGATATTTAGATGGCATTGAAGGACCCTTACTAAAACGACGATAATGCAGGGAATATATCCTGTTGCATCCCCCCGCTAGTTTCGGTGTTTATGAACCGACCGCGGCCCAAAATTTTTGTATGATCGTTTTTACAAATGGCTGTTTTGACATTATCCATGCTGGCCATGTGGAGCTTCTTGAGCGTGCCCGGGCTCTCGGCGATAAGTTAGTAGTGGGATTGAACAGCGACCGATCTGTTCGCTCGATAAAAGGTCCCGACCGCCCCGTACAGGACCAGGAAGCCCGAAGGGCCGTCCTTCTCGGTCTCAGCGCCGTCGATGAGGTCTTGATCTTTGACGAGCCGACACCGGAGAACCTGATCAGTACAATAAAGCCGGATGTACTCGTCAAAGGCGGTGACTGGAAGACAAACGAGATAATCGGAGCGGACCTCGTTCTCGGTTACGGTGGGTCAGTTCATTCGCTGCCGCTTAAGGAAGGCTTCTCGTCCAGCGGCATCATTGGGAAAATGAAGATAAATAGCCGACCGTCACAAGATTCCAAAGACGGCACTGCGGTCAATTCGATAAAAGAGCATCTCAACGTGATGGGCCTCGTTCTGGATCAGTGTTCACAGGCTATCGAGGATTGCTGTGAGATACTGTACCAGTCCTTTGAGAGCGGGAATAAGGTCCTCCTTTGCGGGAACGGCGGCAGCGCGGCTGATTCTCAGCATATCGCCGCTGAATTCGTCGGACGGTTCGAAACTGAGCGCCGCGCACTGCCCGCGATCTCGTTAAGCACAGATACATCGGCGTTGACGGCCTTGTCGAATGACTACGGTTTCGAGCGAATCTTCTCGCGTCAAGTCGAGGCGCTAGCTGTGGCGGGAGATTGCCTGATCGCGATAAGCACCAGCGGCAATTCTCCAAATGTTATCGCGGCGGTGATGGCGGCCCGTAACCGAGGCTGTAAGGTGATCGGAATGACAGGAGCGAAAGGCAAGAAACTAGCCTCGCTCTCAGATGCCTGTATCATCGTTCCATCCGAACGGACCGCTCGAGTGCAGGAAGCCCACATTACTATCGCCCACATATGGTGCGAAATGATAGACAAACTGGTCGAAGCGTCCTCAACTCTTGATGCAAATACTTGATAAATTCACCGACACCAAGGTCTTGATCGTCGGCGACGTAATGCTGGACCGTTACTGGTGGGGTAACGTGAAGCGGATCTCGCCAGAGGCCCCGGTTCCCGTCGTTGAACTTCAGAAGAGCACATTTGCTCCCGGCGGTGCAGCCAATGTTGCTGCCAACATCGCCGGCCTCGGTGCGAGGGCATATCTATTCGGAAGCATTGGGATGGACCACGAGGCCGATGCTCTGTGCGAGCTGCTGAGTGGCCTGAATGTACACACTGAGCACCTTGCCCGGCTTGATACCCGATCGACCAGCGTCAAGACCCGGGTCATCGCCCATAATCAGCAGGTCGTACGGGTCGACCTTGAAAATACTGCAGAATATTCCGAATCGGAACAGTGGCAGTTTTGGGAAAGGGTCTCGGCAGTTCTGCCCGAGGTGGATATCTTGATCGTTTCCGACTATGCAAAAGGCTTACTATCCGATTCATTGCTCACCCGGTTGTTCGAAGCAGCGAAATCCAGAGGGATCATGGTCCTGGTTGATCCGAAAGGGAAGAGCTATGATCGATACCGGGGGGCAACCCTTTTAACACCAAATCGCCGTGAGGCGGCAGAAGCCTGTAATTTGAATGAAGATAGCCCGGAAGTGGTAAACATCGCGGGAAACCGGCTGCTCGATGATCTCGGGCTTGAAGCGATCTTGATCACGAGAAGCGAAGAGGGGATGACGCTGTTTCGAAGAGATATGGACACCGTTCACCTCGCGGCCGCTGCTCGTGATATTTATGACGTGACCGGTGCTGGCGATACCGTCATAGCCTGCATGGGCGTGGCGATGGGCGCGGGGACGGATCTCGAAACGGCGGCCAGGATCGCAAATATGGCGGCGGGCCTGGTGGTCGAACAAGTGGGTACAACGGCTATCACAGCGGCAATGCTCAAAGACGAAATAAACAAACTCGGTCTACATTCCGCGCAGCATGAAGAAGCATAAGATCCTTTTCGTCGAACGACAGCCTTCCGGTTCACCCAGCCTGGAAAAAGTATTCAGGGGCATCGCTGAAAATCTTTCCGGCGACTTCGAATATGAGTTTCAGCAGGTTCCATACGGATCCCGATTTAGCGATACACTCCGTAATCTCCTATTTTTCAGACGCCGAAACGCAGATATTTATCACATCACCGGGCACGTTCATTACATAAGTCTTTTATTCGATCCTCGGAATACGGTGCTTTCGATCATGGACGTAGGTTTTTTGTATTCAAAACGAGGACTTAGATATTGGCTCCTAAAGAAACTCTATCTTGACTGGCCGCTTAAGCGGCTAAAGTTTATAACGACGATCTCGGAACATACCCGGAACGAGATCGTGCGAGTGACGCAGTGTGAAAGCGAAGAAATATTAGTGCTTGACCTCCCGCTTTTGATAGAGCCGCCCGATCGCGATAATGCCCCCGGATTGGCGGAGGGGAGGCCCAGGATCTTGCAGATCGGCACGACAGCCAACAAAAACATTCCCAATCTTGCCCGGGCCCTTAAAGGGATCCGTTGTGAATTGCGGATCATCGGTAGTTTAGATGAACAGATCATCAGGGTGCTCGAGGAAAATGGCGTTGAACATTCATTCGACGAGGGTCTGACCGACGAGCAGATGGCCGGAGAATATAGGCAGGCAGACATCGTATCTTTCTGCTCGCTCTACGAAGGCTTCGGATTGCCGATTATTGAAGCTCAAGCGGCGGGAAAGCCTGTCATCACCAGCGACCTTAGCCCTATGACAGATACCGCGGGCGGGGCCGCTGTCTTTGTCGACCCGCATGATATCTCGAGCATAAAGTCAGGAATTGAACGGCTTATCGGCGATGCGGGGCTTCGCACGGATTTGGTAGAAGCTGGACAAAATAACATCAAGAGGTTTAGCCCCACTCGAGTTGCGGCCGGATACGAAGACCTCTATCGGAAAATGCTCGAGAACCTCAATCCGCACGAACGGACGCATGCGTCGACACGCGGTCAGAATCTTTCTGTTCGCTGAGCTCTGCCAGCCAAAAGTCGATCATTTCATCAAGCATCGTTTCGAAGGTGTAAGTCGGCTCCCATCCCAGCGTCCGCCGAAGTTTTGTGCTGTCACCTCTAAAACTCTCGACCTCTTCAGGCCTAAGCAGTCTCGGACTCACTTCGGTAAATTTCTCCCAATCCATCCCGAGGCGGCTAAATACATATTCGACAAGCTCACGGACACTATGTGATACGCCGGTAGCGCATACAAAATCATCCGGTTCGTTATGCTGAAGCATCATCCACATTGCTTTTACATAATCCTTCGCATGCCCCCAATCCCTCTCGGCATCGAGATTCCCCATCTCCAGTTTGTCGACAAGCCCGTATTTGATCCTGACCGCCTCTTTGCAGACCTTGTTTGTTACAAAATTAGTCCCGCGCCGCGGGCTCTCGTGATTGAACATTATTCCGTTACTTACAAACATGTCGTAAGAATGTCGATAATTTCGAGTAATGTTGTAGGCAAAAACTTTAGCGCACGCATATGGGGACGCAGGGCTCATCCGCGTCGATTCTCGTTGAAAACCGTCTGGCTCGACATTATTTCCGAACATTTCAGATGATGAAGCTTGATAGATCCTGGCCAGAGGCGAATATAACCTCGCGGCTTCCAATAGATTAAGAGCTCCGATACCGGTGACCTGAGAGGTCAGGACAGGCTGATCGAAGGAGACCCGGACATGCGACTGAGCCGCCAAATTGTATATTTCATCGGGATGAACGTTTTTAATGACATGCGACAACGATGCAAGGTCCGTGAGATCGGCATAAAACAGAGTTAGCTTTTCGCGGATCTGATCTATGCGTAGGAATTGAGACTCGGTAACAGAGTTTCTTTTGACTATGCCGTAAACGTCATAACCTTTATCGAGTAGAAATTCTGCTAAATAGCTTCCGTCCTGGCCGCTAATGCCTGTGATTAGAACCTTTTTCATGATGTTGCCGGAAAATTGCCTGATCGATCTCGATCCTTCGTTTCGACCGATTATAGAATTATCCATCGACCGCCTGCAAACCTTTCCGACCGGCATCGCTATCACCATTTTTCTTACCATCAGATTCTACCGAGAGCGGCTGCTTTGAGTAGTCGATGAGATTTCAGGAAAGGCCTGTCCGATGTTAGTATTTGATTTTGCCGACGGGCCAAGGGACTGAACTTTTGACCTCACTAGCGATGAATGATTTAGCGGGAAAAAGAATTCTTGTGACGGGCGGGACCGGTTCACTCGGGCAAATACTTGTCAAACGAATTCTCGATGGCGAAATGGGTCGTCCCGAACAGATAACTGTATTCTCGCGGGACAAGGCGAAGCAGCAAACTATGCGGCTCGAATACCGTCATTCCGAAATCGCTGCCATTGATGTCATCCCAACGAACGGCGGAGTTGGTCTTAATTTCAAGATCGGCGACTTACGTGATTACACGACGGTAGTCGCGGTTCTTCGCGAGATCGATGTTGTATTCAACGCTGCAGCGTTAAAGGATGTCCCCGCTTGTGAATATTCGCCTTTCGAAGCGGTTTTGACCAACATACATGGTCCGGAGAACATCGTTAGGGCTATTCGCGAAAACGGTCTCCCGGTTGAGACCGTGATCGGCATCTCCACAGACAAAGCCGCCAAACCCATCAACGTTATGGGTATGACCAAGGCCCTGCAGGAGCGGATATTGGTTGAGGGAAACCGGTCCTGTCCAAACACAAAGTTAAACTGCGTTCGATTCGGCAATGTAATGGCTTCACACGGTTCGGTGATCCCGTTTTTCGTTAACCAGATCGAAAAAGACCTTCCGATCACGATTACTCTGCCTGAAATGACCCGATTTCTGTTAAGCCTGGATCGGGCAGTTGATACGATCTTCGAGGCAGTCCGAAATCCTGGTCGCGGCATTACATTCGTTTCGAAAGCAGCGTCGGCAAAGATCACCGACATCGCTAAAGTATTGATGGGAAATAAGGATCTTCCCCTCGTTTTCACTGGCATTCGGCCGGGCGAAAAGGTCCATGAGATCATGATATCGGAAGAAGAATGTTTCCGAACGGTGGAACGCGGAGAGTATTTTAATATTTTGCCGGTACTGCCGGAGCTTCGAGAGCAACATGACAATTCGCCCACACTTGAGTCCGAATATTCCTCAAAAGACAATAATCTTTCTATCGATAGCCTGCGCGAGTTGCTTCTACGATCGAGCACCGACATCAAGCACTTTATGGCCAGGGCGCATTAGGTCGTACGATCGCCTAAGTTTATGAAAATAATAACCATTTTCGGCACCCGACCGGAGATAATCAGGTTAAGCCTCGTGTTAAGAGTGCTCGACCAGCATTGCGAGCATATAACCGTTCACACGGGACAAAACTACGATGAAAGCCTGAGCGATATCTTTATCCGTGATCTCGAGATCCGAACGCCTGACATCAACCTCGGCATCAAGTCCAAAACGTTTGGCGAGCAAGTGGGTCAGATACTTGCCAAGATCGATCAATTGCTGGAATCGCATAAACCTGACCGCGTACTCATTCTCGGCGATACCAACAGCGCCTTATCGGCCATACCTGCTGCAAGACGACAGATACCCGTTTTCCACATGGAGGCCGGAAATCGATGTTATGACGATCGCGTTCCGGAAGAGGTCAACCGGCGCATTATCGACCATTCAAGCACGGTACTTCTGCCTTATACGGAACGGAGCAAGGAAAATCTGATAAGAGAGGGGATCGAATCCGATAGGATCTTCGTTACCGGCAACCCGATCAAAGAGGTTTTGGACACGTTTGCCGATAAGATAGAGGCCAGCGAAGCGATGAAAGAGCTTGGGGTAAAGCCATTTGAATATTTCCTCGTCACGCTTCACAGGGCGGAAAATGTCGATATCAAGGAGCGTTTGGCGAGCATTTTTTCAGCCCTCGCTGAGGTATCAGCTAAATTCGGCAAAACTGTACTGGTTTCCGTTCACCCCAGAACGGCTCAAAAGCTCGCAGAATACGGTATAAAACCGGCGTCTTCTAATATCCGGCTGCTGCGGTCACTAGGTTTTTTCGACTTCGTTAAGTTGGAAAAGAATTCACTTGCGGTCCTCACAGATAGCGGCACTGTGCAGGAAGAATGCTCGATCTTCGGCATCCCGAATATAACGCTACGCGATGTTACCGAAAGGCCGGAAACTCTCGAATGCGGCAGTAACATCCTTGCGGGAGCAGACGGCGCATCCATCCTGCGTGCTGTCGAGCTCGCCATCTCGCAGCCTGCGGCATGGACTCCGCCGTCGGAGTATCTCGTCGATAATGTCTCGCAGACGATCAGTAAGATAGTTCTTGGACACTTAAGCAGACGGATCCACCACTAAACCGTTCTCTCGACAATTGGGGATGAAAAAAAAGATCCTTATCTTTTGCGATTTCTACCTGCCGAGTCAACGGAGCGGTGGCGGAATGTGGACCGTAGTTAATCTGGTCGATCGATTTTGTCATAAATACGAGTTCTTTATTGTTACAAGGAATCATGATACTGCCCCCGAAAATAAACCCTTCGATTCTGTGAAAACCGGTGATTGGAATGAGGTGCGAAACGCTAAAGTCTTTTATTTTGGGAAAGGTCGGCTTTCGGTTGCCGACGCCGCATCAATGGTCAATTTGGTCAAACCGGACGCGATATTTCTCAACAGCGCGTTCGGAATGCCCGGCCGAAGGCTTCTTGACGCCCGAAGAAAGGGTTTTGTCGCTGACATTCCTGTGATCGTGGCCCCCTGCGGGGAATTCGGCCCTGGGGCTTTATCGCTAAAACCAACAAAAAAGCGTCTCTTTCTAAGATTTGCAAAATTGTCACATTTCTATAGGAACGTTCTTTGGAAAGCGACATCAGAGACTGAGAAGCTCGAGATACTGAACGTCATGGGCGACGACGTCAATGTGATGATCGCGTCCGACCTGGTTCCCGCGACAATACTCCCGGACTATTCTCAAAGTTCGAAGCCGAAGAAAGAATCAGGTAGCGTTCGTTTCGTTGTCCTTGCCCGCATCGTTGAAAAGAAGAACATTCATTTTTTTCTGGAGTGTCTTCGCGGCATCAAGGGAGGAAAAGTAGAAGTCGACATCGTAGGCCCGATTGAGGACGAAGCGTATTGGAAACGTTGTCAGAAGTTGATCGAAGGTCTGCCCGCGGAAATTCGAGTAAATGTCTTCGGAACTTTAGAACAGCCGGCCGCCCTCGATCGATTATTCCAAAGCCACTTTTTTGTGCTGCCTTCACTGCATGAGAACTTCGGGTATGTGTTTATCGAGGCCCTTGCCGCTGGCTGCCCACTTCTAATCAGTGACCAGACCATTTGGAACGATATTGAAGCCCGTGGTGTCGGTTGGACGGTCCCGCTCGATCAGCCGGGCCTTTACGTCCAAAGGATAAATGAGTGTATCGAGATGGACGATAAGAACTACTCAAAAATGTCGGCCGCCGCAAGGGAATATGCATTGAAGTGGCTTGCCGATCCCTCCGCGGAAATGGCGATGGACCTCATTCTCGAAAGAGCGCTGAAATGCCATGATATAACCGCGAATGGGTGAAGCTGAAGCCAAATTGACCGATGAGGAGAACACTCTATGGGTGGTCACAGAGCTTTACTATCCCGAGCTGACGTCCACTGGTTATTATCTCACCACGATCGCGGAGTCTTTGGCCAAAAACCGCAAAGTTAAGGTACTGACCGGCCAGCCTACTTATTCTGCTCGGGGCCAGCGGGCTCCAAAAAGGGAAGTCCGGAACGGCGTCGAAATATTTCGGGCGTGGGGAACCACCCTCGACAAGAACCTGCTGCCCTTTCGCCTGATCAATATGGTCACCTTCGCGATGTCTATATTATTTCGGGCAGTGTTTCTGTTTAAGCCAAAAGATCAGGTGTTGGTCGTCACGAATCCACAAAGTCTACCTGTCACCACCGCTTTTGCGGCGCTGTTGCGGGGCTCATCCTATACTTTGCTCGTCCATGACAGCTATCCCGAGATACTCATTGCAGTTGGCGGCCTGCGGCCAGGTTCTGTCGTCGTAGAAACGATAAATTTTATAAACCGATGGGTATATAAGCACGCAGCCAGGATCATCGTAATGGGTCGCGACATGAACGAGCTCTTTCTCAAAAAAACCAGCGGCCTGGATATCCCCATACTTACGATCCCCAATTGGGCCGAACTCGAAGCTATAACCCCCGTTGACCGGGACAAAAGCGAACTCTTAAGAGATTTGGAGATCGACGATAAGCTGGTGTTTATGTTTGCCGGCAATCTTGGCCACCCGATCGATATCCGAACGATCGCAGACGCCGCCGAAAGTCTCACCGAGAATACCTCGATACATTTCGTTTTCATCGGGTCGGGAGCCAAACGGAAATGGCTTGAGGATCGCGTACGCGAACGGGCTCTGACGAATGTTACGATCTTGGACGAACGTCCGCGAAATGAGCAGCAGGAATTCCTGAATGCCTGTGATGTAGGCATCGTCTCGCTGGTTCGGGGAATGCGTGGTGCCGCGATGCCGAGCAAAACCTATAACATAATGGCGGCCGGCAAGCCTATATTGGCCTTGGCAGAGCCCGGCTCTGAGATCGCCCGGATGATCGATGAAGAAAGGATGGGATGGCACGTCGTACCAGGGGATCCCGCGGCACTTTGCTCGGTAGTTCAACAGATCTACGACCATCGGGAAGACCTGCCGGAACTTGGCGAAAGGGCCCGGGCCGCCGCTGTCTCAAAGTATTCGTTGGAAACCGCCATTGACTCTTACCGGCGGGCCCTCGAATAAGCGTCCGCCAATTGACACCTATTTGGGTATAGCTTCAAATAATTTATAACGTGGCGTTGTCGTGATTTAGGCCTTAGTGTCGATCGATATGATAGGTTCCATCATTTTCGCAGTCGGATTCTTCATATCGCTGGTCGGCGTAGCCCTCTATCGCCGCTGGGGCGTGCAAAACCGGCTGTTCGATGTACCCAATGAACGCAGTTCACATAGTGAACCTACCCCCCACGGAGCAGGCATCGTTATAGTGATCGTCTGTCTAGTGACCTTTATTCCGATCTCACTGATCCTGACCGGCGATTTCTCATGGGGATATTTTTCTGGGGCTGCGTTGATCGCTCTTGTCAGTTTTGTTGACGATATTTATTCCATTCGGTTCATCTGGAGGCTGCTGGTACATAGCCTGGCGGCCATTCTGCTTATCGCGGACGCCGGAACCTGGCACGGTGTCACCATGCTCGGCGGTTTGCAGCTTGGTTATTGGGGCTATGTGCTGACGTTTATTTGGATCGTTTGGATGGTCAATTCCTATAATTTCATGGATGGCATAGATGGGCTCGCGGGGCTGCAAGCGGTGATAGCGGCTGCCGGATGGATCGCGCTTGGCTTTATGCTTCAGATGCCGGCACTTTATCTTTTCAGCGCGATCATCGCTTCGTCGAGTCTGGGGTTTCTGGTCCACAATATGAGCAGTTCGAGGATCTTCATGGGCGATGTGGGCAGTGCTTTTCTGGGATTTACCTTCGCCGCCTTGCCGCTCCTCGCTCGAAATATGGCGAATTACGCCTGGGACCTATTGCCGATCGCCGCCGTGCTTTTTGTCTGGTTCTTTTTATTCGATTCCGTTATTACTCTCATCAGGCGGGCCATCCGCGGCGAAAAAATTTGGGTCGCACATAAGGAACACTTTTTTCAGCGGCTCGTGTCTGGTGGGCTGACGCACCGTCAGGTAACCGTCATTTACGGAATATTGGCATCGATCCTCACCCTTTCTGTACTTATATCAGTTCAATACCGTGAAGACATCGGACTTGCGATGTTTCCCGTAGTTTTTGTACTTACGGCGGTGCTGATGTTATTCGTCGCCATTCGACGCTCAAAGGCTTAAACCACTTTAACAGGTCGAACATATTTGCTAACATTACTTTTTTTATATGACTGAGGCACAAGCTCTTATCCGGGATAAAGTAAGTACAAATGTACGCCCGTATCTTTTTGAGTCCTATGGGGTTTCGATCGCTCTAACTAGTAATGATCAGGCGGTGATCGACCGCGCGGCGTCAGTATGTCGGAATTCGCTATTAAACCGGCTTACTGAACTCACAGATGGACCTGCTGATCACGTATTCGAATTACCGATCACGAAGGGCGGCACAATGAAGCTCATCCTGGACGGGGAACGCATTATCGCAGGAGGACGTTCCAAGAAGAAATTCTATAAATTTCTCGACAGCATGATCCGGGTGACAATTGGTGAATTTGCCGTCGATCATGTGTTCCTTCATGCCGGCGTGGTCGGTTGGAAGGGAAGAGCCATCATAATTCCCGCTGACAGCTATAAAGGTAAAAGTTCCCTCGTAGCGGCATTCGTCAGTCTCGGTGCTGACTACTTCTCCGACGATTTCGGGATATTTGACAAGGACGGCTTCGTTCATCCTTTTCCCCGTCCTCTGGCCATGCGTACGGCCGATCATAAGGCGTATATGGTGAGTGTGGAATCACTCGGAGGTAAAATTGGTAAGGGGCCGATGAAGCCGGGTCTGGTATTGTTTACCGAATATGTTCCAGATATGACATTTCGCCCACAATTACAAACCCCCGGCGAAGGCGTTATGGGGATGATTCCTTTCGCTCTATCTATTAGACAGAGATCAGATCTTGCCTTTTCGGTCTTGAATAAGATCGCATCTCATGCCATAATTGCATCTGGTCTTAGAGGAGATTCGAAGACTTCGGCAAAAACTATTCTTAATTTTGTTGACAAACATGTCGATTGAGGTAGAATTACATTTAACTGATATTGGTTTGAAATACTCAGTAACGTTCCGTTGACCTACGGGTCTATATGAGTTAGTAGAACTTTGTTTTTATTGCATTAGCTAACAATTTCGCTTGGAGGAGAAGATGAATAACCCGAAAAATCCCATTGCCCGCCAAAATGGCCTTGTAGTTCAGGAGATGGCTGACGAGGTCCTGGTGTATGACCTTGACAGCAATAAGGCTCACTGTTTGAACCATTCTGCTGCTCTCGTTTGGAAATCGTGCGATGGCACGAATTCCATTTTGGATATTGCTCGTGAATTTGAATCGAACGGCGGCGGAAAGGTATCTGAGGACCTTGTTTGGCTGGCTATTGATCAACTCAACGAAAAAGGTTTGTTGGAAGGCGAGATCGCGCCGAGATTCCAGGGCCAGTCACGTCGGCAAGTCATAAAGACCATTGGTCTGGCGTCGATGGTCGCTCTTCCGGTTATTGCATCTCTTGTGGCTCCGAAAAATGCCATGGGCTCGATCAACTGTTCGTGCGGGGCCCCGGCTGACTGTGCGACGCAGGGTCAATGCCCTTCGATCTCTACTTGTAACGGCAGCGGCGTTTGCGCACCGAATTAAGATCACAGCGAAAACTAATAATTAAGCAGGAGTAGTGAAGATACTTTATCTTTGCTACTCTTTTTCCTTGTGGATTTATCGAATGTTGACACAATAGCCGATCTTTCCGACGACCTCCGTTGGGGCCTGCTTCAAAAAAAAGCTCAAGAGTGGAAATTGCGCCGGGTTTTTACACTCTTTCGTGAGCAGGGCATCGAGCCCGTACTTATCAAGGGCTGGGCAGCGGGCATTTACTACCCCCAATCCCATTTCAGATATTCGATCGATATAGACCTCGCTGTGTCTGCGGAGGATTTTGCGGCAGCCAGCGAGACTGCGAGATCCGTGATCTCAGAAGGACTGGCGATCGACCTGCATCGTGAGCTTCGGCATCACGATACAGTCGATTGGAAGGAACTCTTCGAAAATTCCGTAATGCACGAGATCGACGGTTACCCGATCCGCATACTGCGTGTCGAAGACCACCTTCGGGTGTTATGTGTTCATTGGCTGACCGATGGCGGGGCGAATAAGGAACGGTTATGGGACATTTATTATATCGTTAAGTATAGCGGCGATGATTTTGATTGGGACCGTTTTCTGGGATCTGTAAGCCCTCGCCGTAGGCGATGGCTGGTATGTACTCTGGGAATTGCCGCAAAATACCTCGGGCTTGACCTTAGCCACACCCCGATCGCGGCCGAGGCAGCTCAATTGCCACGGTGGTTGATCAACACTCTCGAACGGGAATGGGAGAGCGAAACCAAACTCCTCCCTCTCGAAGCGGCGATGTTTGACCCGAAGAAGTTATTTAAGCAGATCGGCAAACGGATACGGCTTAATCCCATCAGGGCAACGATCGAAATGGAAGGGAATTTTGATGCGAGAACGCGCATCTTCTATCGAATCGGCAGTATTGTAAAGGGAATCGGGCCATCTTATGGGCGAATTACCGGCATGATAAAGCAGAGATTGAAATGATGTCTTCCCCCTTGCTAGTGCTATCGATCGAGGCCGCAATCGCCGGCGGCAGCCTCTCACTCATACGCGACGGTATTGAGGTCATAAGTTGGATCGGTACCGCTAACATTGCCATGGCGGAAGTTCTCCTTGCCGACGTAGATCAGATCCTCCATGCAAGTGGGCATACGGTTCGAGATCTGGGTCTCGTCGCCGTATCGGCGGGCCCCGGCAGTTTTACCGGGGTCAGGATCGGCATTGCAACGGCTCTCGGTCTGGGAACCGGCCTCTCCATCGAAGTGGCAAGTGAGACCGCTCTAAGATCGATGGCGAACGAACACCCGGGTCACCCTGAACTTAAAGTCGCCGTTCCCATGGGAAGGGAAACGGTTTGTTTCCAGACATTCGACACATCCGATGGGATCCTCGAAAGGAGCGAACCTTCTACCTCTCGCGAGGACGATTTTATTGCAGCCATTGGGGATAGCATTGACGCCAAATATCTGCTCCATAGCGATCTATTTAATAAAATGATCGGACGCCCGAACGTAATGGATTTTGGCAGAAATATCGCATTGGCAGTAGGTCGGGCCTGCAGTTCAGAACCCCGACCGCAGGCAAACCCTCTATTCATTAGCAAGAACAGGTCAGAATGAGTAGCTTGACGGACGACAAAATTGAGCGCAGGATCCGTGAGATCTGCGCCCCGCATATCGGCGATCTCATTCGTCTCGGCGATGCTGTCGATCTTAGTCCATGGAGCGCCGAGAGCTATCTCGCTGAGCTCAAAAACCCAGACGCGGTTATGCTTCGACTAATTTCAGAAGCGAATAAGACCGTAGGTTTTGTCGTCGGCCGCCTGATTTGCACGGAAGGCGAAGCGGCGGACGCGGAGATCTACAATATCGCCGTAAAGGAAGCTGAACAGAGAAAGGGAAACGGGCAGCTCTTGTTTGACGCGTTTGCCGAGAAATGCCGTCAACGCCATGTTTTGAACATTTGGCTCGAAGTGAGGGAATCAAACGAAAAAGCGATCGCCTTTTACATGAGAAACGGATTCGAACGAGTGCAGCGACGCAGCCACTTCTACGATAATCCGCGGGAACACGCATGGGTCATGCGTTCCGTATTGAAGTATTGAGCGGCTTGATAATTAACTGCTTTATGATCTAGAATTGACCTTAAGCAGGTTACGAACTTATGAAAACGGTCCTGCCCAAAATTTGACAAAAAGTGAGGAACAAACCCGTATGGACATGTCAACTGCGGATCCGGTGAGGGATGAACTGCTAAAGAGTAACGCTCAATTTAGAGATCTCGTTCATCAGCATCAGGATTTCGAAGCAAGGCTAAATGAACTCGCACATCTAACGTATCCGAACGACGACGAACAATTGGAGGAAATAACCCTCAAGAAAAAGAAATTACTGATCAAAGACGAGATCTACGCAATGATGCAGCAGCATGCCGTTTCCCATTAGTTACGGTTTCGCTGCTCAAATTATTTTTAAAGGCGGTTTTGGCCATTAATTGGTCAGGCCGCCTTCCTTATTTTCCCCACAGCCGTTGATCGAGAATCCATATGCTCCCTTCTCAGTGATCGCAAAGATCCTGTTGTCGGAAAATACCGATTCGCCGGAGAGGGATTCGCCGTTCTCAACGGGCAGCGTTCCGGCGACCTTTCCGTTTTGCAGGTCAATAAGAGTTGCTCCGTCGTCCCCGACGCTGGACAACAGCGCATACCGGTCGGAAATATTCACGACATGGGCAGCACGGCCCGCAAGACGCCTTTTCCACGCGACATTGCCGCTGCGGGCCACCAGATAATAGACAAAATTATCATGTGAGGCTGCAAGCACATGTGCTTGGACGGCAACAAGGGACGAGATCTGGCCCCCGCTTTTAAATTTCCAATCTGGTTTTTCGGTACCATTTGGCAGCAAAGAAATATTTCCGCGCTCATCACCGGCGATAAACTCGCCCATTTGTGTAGTCGTGATAGCCGTGATCGGATACGGGAGCCTTTTCATTTCCGTTATCTCTCCGGTTGAAAGTGCGATCGAAAAGATCTGTTCAGTGGTTGAGGCGACTAGCAGCGACGTCGCTGTAAAGGCAGGTCGGGCGGCAAAACCCGATGCTATCTCGCGCTTCCAAATGACCGTTCCGGCACTGCCGTCAAGCGCATGGATCGAACCGTTGGTCGACACCACGACGATCCACCCGTTATGTGAATGAAGAAAATGCTGCTCGGCGTCGACTATATTGCTGGTCCAGTTCGTCACCCCAGTTTCTTTACTGAGGGATCGAAGTACGGATCCCGGCTTCCTAATACCATTCGATCCCGTTGTCGACGTAACGAGCATGAGGCTGTCGCCGATGGGCAGAAGATTTGATGAGATCGCGCCTCCTAGTTCCGACGACCACATCTTACGTCCCGACCGGCTGAGCGTTTCGACCTTTGCTCCGGTAAGGCCCAGAAAAAGATGCCCATTGTCCGCAGCGACGGTCAACGGTGTTGTTTCTGTTCCGGCGTACCAGCATCTTGTTACATCGATCTCATCCGATGTCACATTCTGGCCCGAAATTCCTTCCGAAAGAAGGCAGATCAGCACTGTTATCAAAATGGGGATCCGGAAAGATCGGGCGCGGCTCATTTGGTAATTTCGAACTCAGGTCACGTGCGAAATTGAGATTTTAGCACACGCACTAGTCGTGTTATATTGATGGCTAAACAGAAGTTAGAGTTTACATCTAAATACCAAACACGAGGAAACACTATGTCATTCAATAAGATAATTCTGGTCGGGAATCTTGGCCGCGACCCGGAACTCCGCTATACACCCCAGGGCGATCCCGTTTGCAGCTTTTCGATGGCTACTAATGAACGAAAGAAAGACAAATCCGGTGAATTTCAGGATGTCACTACCTGGTTTAAGGTAACTCTCTGGCGAAGACTTGCTGAAAATGCCTCGAAATACCTTTCAAAAGGAAGCCCCGTTTATATCGAAGGTCGATTGCAAGTCGAGGAATGGACTGACCGTGATAATAACAATCGCTACACGCTCGGGGTTCAAGCCACCGATATGCATTTCATCAGTGCAGGACGCGGCGAAGGCGGCGGAAATGACTACAGCGGCGAAGCACCCGACGATCATGAAACTCACAGCGGCCCGCCCGCCAGCTCGTCTGCAGGTGCGTCTTCCGGCTCGGCAGGTTCCGCGCCTGTATCAGCCCCGGCTAACGCCGACGACGATATCCCGTTTTAAGACATCTCAAAAAGTGGCGAGGGTCGGCCGGAGTGATCCTGGCCAACCCTTTTCTTTTGATGTTCAGAGGTCGGTGGGCAAAGATCAGCGGCCGGTGATCAGTGGGTGAGTGGTCAGTGGCTTGCACTGTTCGCTATTCACTATTCACTCTTCACTGTTCACTTTTCACTTTCCATTGCCCCCCGTTTTTGTACCACGCCTGGTACAGCAATTATGACGTAACCAATTGTGATACAGCAGGTTACGCTACTCTACCTGTGTACCACGTAATTTCTCAGGAATTGTATTACACTCGCGCAACAAGTGGGCGGTGGGCGGCCGATGCGCAGTGAGCTGTGGGGCAGAATCAACCATCAACGATCCACGGACAACGAACAACGACGGACCATCAACGATTCACGAACGACGAACAACCAACTACCATCAACGATCCAGACATGCCGTTTTTTGTCCCACGCACGGACAGGAAAATCGCCGTAACTACATATGGCCATTATAGTTGCAGATGTTCGCCTTGTACCACCTGTTTTTCTGGGGAGAGGTCGGCGACCGGTGGACGGGTTCACCGGCCAGCCAAATCAAAGTCCAAAACCGAAAGCCCCAAACCGAATGCCAGATATTTTCAAAGATCAAAGTTCTAAGATCAAAGATCTCATTCAGAACCCGCACCGCATCAGGCTACCTTATTTCGGGGCCAGCGAAAATACCAGATGTCGCAATTGTCACAATTGGCACAAAAGTCTCGAAAAATCTTCCATAGATCTGACCTATGAAGTCTGTGCCAACGGAAACAGGATGTGAGTTTTTGCCTAACTCATCGAGAGAATCGCAATATCGCAAACCTGACCCCGCTGTCGCTCGCATACGCGAGCTTCGAGATTTGGTTTCGGCTTTTTACCCCCGGGCTCACGCCCAGGGCTTTATGCTTTCGCCGTCTACGACGGCTAAGGGCACACCTTCAGTAGTAAAGTAGGTGTCGGGTGCAACCTGACGAGAGAAGGTGCGAAATGGGATCGGCGACATGGAGTTCTCGCGGCTTTGCCGCTCTATTTGCGGTGAAGCTCTGCTTCACCGATGAACGCCATGATAACTTCGCGGCTATGCCGCCGCTTTTCGCCGGCGTAGCCGCGAGAGTTTTACTGACAGTCGGGAAAAGCACAGCTTTTCCGCAAATAGACAGGCAGGGTCTGAAAACACTGGACTGCCGCCGACGAGTACAACAGTGTCCCGACGGACTGCCGCCGGCGGGCTGTAAACCAGTGGTACTTTACCTGTTGCTTACGACAGGCTTGACGTTCCAAGTCCAGGCTATATTGCTACGCTGTGCCAACTCTCTGAGGTTGACCCTGACCATTGCCCAATCCCGGACAACACGCTGCGGCAGTTTGTGGGTCGCTATGAAGGCGTCAAGCAGCATTCCTTGCGCGGCCACCTTTTCCATATCGGCGACAGTTATGGCCTCGCCGTTATTCACCTTTGATCTGAGTGAATCGAGATGGCTCTCAAAATCGTCAGCAAGATCTTCGGCCGCGTCTTTCACCTTACTGTCCAGCTTGGTTGAGTCGAGTGCGTAATCCATAGTGTTTTCAAACCTGTCCGCACTGCTCTCGATGCGTCGAATGATCGGCTTTAATTCAGCGGTCGTCCAATACGGGTTTGCCTTTAGTGTCCAGACCCATTTGACGCCGTGGTTTTGGGCTATCGTGTCGAGGGTCTGCTTTATCTGCATCCAGTCGCGGCTGGCCTGCATAGTTGCCGGTGCGGCCGCCATTGCCTCTTCGATCATCAACGCCCGGCTCAGCAGGCTGAGAACATCCTCCCTTTCTGCGTCGTTGTCCTTGACCCGGTCCTTATACCAATCCGATACAATTTCAAAGTTGTCGACAAGTGCTTCGAACTCATCCTTGTCGATCGTGGGTTTGAGCTGGTCATTGGCAAGTGCGTTATCTACGCTCTGTTCGAACCACTCGGCTTGTTCATCCAGCCTGACGGCATTCATTTCCCGGATCGGGTCTTGCGCATAACTAAGCGCACCAGAACCTGCTAACATCATCATCATTAATCCTAAAAACATCTTTCTTAAATTTCTCATAATTCCTCCGTATATTCGTTCAGAACCCCCAAAGAGGCCCGCTGGTTAAGAACAAATTAAAGTTACCGACCGCCTCTCATTATCCGCGTCGCTAAGCGACTAACAGCCGCAACGAGCGCCTTCAGCGGTCCGTACTAGCGAGACCTTTTTGTCTCAATTGTGCTTAATACTATCTTTTCGTATGTTGTGCTCTATTTCAGTAACCTGTCTTACGACTTGAACGGATCTGAATGAAAAAAGGTGACTGGAATCAATCCCTTATGGCGTAAAATAAAGGGGTGGGGAGAACATAGCCAGGTAATGACGTGCGGAGCTATCGCCACGGTTCAACAGCGGTGGATCCGGGTCAGGCAGTTTCTAAAATTCGGGTTTGGGGCTCAGATGCGCTGCGCGAACTGTAAACCTTGGTCTACAACCACTCGCCCATTTTTCGGAATTTGTCGTAGCGTCGGTCGAGGAGGGTGCGGGTATCTAGGGCAGTGAGGAGCCGGACCTCTCGGACCAGCGATCTTTTGAGGGACTCGCCGATCTTGTCGAATGCTTTCTGCTTCTTTTTATCGTCTTCCGAGGGGATGGTCCATGGCTGGGGCTCGGGGATGATCTCGTCAATTATCTCAAACGACTTGAGGCTGTCCGCCGTGAGCTTCAGCCCTTCGGCGGCTTCCGGGGCTTTTTCTGCAGACTTCCATAGGATGGCCGCACAGCCCTCGGGTGTAATGACAGAATAGACAGCATTTTCCATCATCAGGACACGATCACCTATCCCGATGGCAAGTGCCCCGCCGCTGCCTCCTTCGCCGAGAACGACCACGATAATGGGGACCTTCAATCCCGCCATTTCTCGCAAATTCAGAGCTATCGCCTCGGCCTGGCCCCTTTCTTCCGCGTCGATCCCCGGATAAGCGCCCGGCGTATCGATGATAGTGATCACGGGCCGGCCGAATTTTTCCGCTAGTTCCATTATTCTCAATGCCTTCCGGTAACCTTCCGGCTTCGACATTGCGAAATTCCGGTGTCTTCGCTCTTTGATATCACGGCCTTTCTGCTGCCCGATGATACAGACCTCGGTCTCGTCAAGCCGGGCAAATCCCGTGATCATGGCCGGGTCATCGGCATAGCGGCGGTCGCCGTGAACCTCTACAAAATCGGAGAAAATGGCAGAGATCAGGTCCATGGTATATGGGCGGTCGGGATGCCGCGCCATTTGGACGCGTTCGAAAGCAGTTGCGGACATATTGTTAATAATACTCTATCCCCGAGTGTGTCTTAAGTAGGGAATGGACTCTGCTGAATTCTTTATGACTGCTGCCATTTGACCGTGCAGCCTTTGGCCTCGAGCTGTTTTTGAAGCCCCCGACTGCCTACAACCGCCAAAGCGTCAGCCTGAAGCTTTACCGTTGCCGGCCCTGCGGTCAGCGTAAGATAGACATTACAACGGCCCCGGTCCTGTTCCAACACTGTGTATAGCGACTCGAGATATGCCTCGTCGGCCCCCTGGGGCGGAAGCTCGATCTCGACGGCACAGGCACGAGCGGCTTCGGCTTCATCGAGCAGTTTAAGGTCTGTAACCTTTAAAGTCGGTTCCTGTCCATCTGGAGCCTCGATCCGCCCTTCGGCGATAAACATCTCGTCATCGCGTAGGAACGGACTGAGATTATTAAAATTCTCTCCCAGTACGACCCCTTTTATCCCGCCGGACCGATCTTCGAAGCGAAACATTGCAAAACGGTTACCCTTTTTACTCGTGCGGATCTGCAGCCCGGTGACCATTCCGGCCAACGTCACAACATCGCCCGATCTGAGATCGTCAAATTCAGCGATGTTCTTAAGATTGATCCCTGAAAGAAGATCTCGATAGGTGTCAAGCGGGTGAGTGGAGAGATAAAATCCGATGGCCGCTTTTTCCCGGGTTGCGATCTCTGCCCGTGACCAGGGTGGAACCTCGGCCAGGTTGTCAGCCTGGCCTGAAGCGTCTGCCGAAACCGCTCCGAAGAGCCCCGTTTGGCCGCGCATGCGGTCATCTGCCGCCCGCTGGCCGCGCTGAAGAGCTGATTCTATCGACCCATGCAGCCGGGCCCTCCACGACCCGGTGTCAGCTTCCTTCGGCATTAGCGAATCAAACGCGCCGGCAGCGATCAGGCTCTCGAGTCCCCGGCGATTGACCGCTCCTGCGGCCAATCGTGTGCAAAAATCGAAGAGGGAAGTGAAAGGGCCATCTTTCCTGGCCCCAACGATGGCCGCGACGCTTGATGAACCCATCCCCTTGATCGCCGTCAATCCGTATCGCACCGTTTTCTCGACGGGGGTAAACCCATCGTCGCTCTCGTTAATATCGGGCGGCAGCAATTCCAGGCCGAGCGATTTCAGCTCGGTCGTATATTTGTAGACCTTTGCACTGTCCTGGGCTTCGTGGGAGAGGACCGACGCGTAAAAATACGCCGGATAATGTGCTTTTAGGTACGCAGTCTGAAAGGCGAGGATCGCATAAGCCATGCTGTGGCTTCGATTAAATCCATAGTCAGCGAATTTGGCCATTAGATCAAAGATCTCTTTCGCCGTTTTGCGGGCGATCCCGTTCTTGACCGCACCATCGATGAAGGTGGTCTCGTGGACTGCCATTTCAGCCACCTTCTTCTTTCCCATGGCCCTCCGAACGAGATCCGCCGAACCAAGGCTGTATCCGGCCAGCTTCTGCAGGAGCTGCATTATCTGTTCCTGGTAAACGAGTACGCCAAAGGTGTTGCCCAAAATGTCCTTCATCTCGGGGACGATATACTCAACCGGTTTCGCCCCTCGGTGACGATCGATAAAATCGTCGATCATACCGCCATCCAGCGGTCCCGGGCGGTACAATGCGTTCAACGCAGAAAGGTCTTCGAGCTCTTTCGGACGCAATCGGCGGCACATTTCCTGCATCCCCGACGATTCAAACTGGAATATCGCTTCGGTCCGCCCCTCGGCAAACAACTCCATCGTTTTCGCGTCGTTCGTCGGTATCTTCGTCCAATCGACGGTCACCCCGAGCTTTTCCTTCATCGAGTCAAGACAATCGCTGATCACCGTCAGGGTTGTCAGCCCGAGGAAGTCCATCTTCAGCATTCCGACCTTTTCAAGGTCATTCATCGGATACTGGCTGGTGAATTCCTCCCTACTGCTATATGAGACCGGAACAAGCTCATGAAGCGGTTTTGGGCTAATCACCACACCGGCGGCGTGGACCGAAGTGTGTCTTGCGCATCCTTCGATCCTGAGGGCAAGATCGACCAGCTCCCGTACTTTCTCGTCCTTGACCGCGGTTTTCAGCTCCGGAACGGTTTCGAGCGCCTGCGAAATACTCACATTTCGGCCTCTGATCGGCGGCGGAATCATCTTGGCGATATGTTCCACCTCTCCGTACGGCATATTTAGGGCACGGCCAACGTCTTTTATCGCGGCCCTCGAGGCCATCGTTCCAAAGGTTATGATCTGGCAAACAGAATCGCGGCCATACAGCTCGGTTACATGCTCGATCACCTTGCCACGACCGCGGATGCAGAAGTCGATATCGATATCCGGCATCGAGATGCGTTCCGGGTTCAGAAACCGCTCGAATAGCAGCTCGTGTTGCAGCGGATCGACGTCAGTAATACGCAGACAATAGGCGGCCAGAGAACCGGCCGCAGAACCCCGTCCCGGGCCTACCGGAATACCCTGTTGCCGGGCATATGCGATGAAATCCCAGACGATCAGAAAATAGCCTGGAAAACCCATCTTCTTGATCGTCGCGATCTCTACATCCAGTCGTTCCTGATACTCTTCTAGAGTGTGCTTGAGAGTGCCGTGAGAGATCATAGGCTCCCATTCACTAAGCCGGCGCTCCTCAAATCCATCCTGGAGGACTTTCACAAAATAATCGTCCACGCTCGTGAGCCCTGAATCGGCCGGAATAGGATAATTCGGCAGCTGCCGCACCTCATCGCCCTGCGGTATGTCCAGATCGCACATTTCGGCGATTCGCACTGTATTCGTCAGGGCCTCGGGAAGTTCGGAACCGAATATTTGCCACATTTCTTCGGTCGAACGCAGATACCGTATCGCGGTCGCCGGGTCTTGCGCATGGCTGCTGATCGTTCGCCCTTCCTCAATACAGGTAAGCAGCTGTTGTGCCCGAGCATCCTCCGGGTCCAGGTAATGAACGTCATTTGTCGCTACGAGCGGGATGTTTGATTTTTTTGATAGACTGACCGTTTCTTTGGTCAGTTCATTGTCGACATCGTTCGGCATGTCATTGATCTCGAGAAAAAAATTACCCGCGCCAAATATATCGGACAATGCGTGGGAATTCTCGAGAGCCCGCTTTTCATTGCCGTTGGCGAGAAAATGCCCGATCGGCCCTGCCAACCCTCCCGAAAGGCCCATCAGGCCCTTGCTTCGCTCTGAAAGCAGCTCCAGATCGATCCTGGGCTTATAATGAAAGCCTTCGGTATAGGCTTTGGAAGCGATAAATACCAGATTCTGATATCCTTCGATATCGCGGGCGAGAAGGATGAGGCTGTAATATCCTTTTTCACCGGCCTCGATCACGGTGCTCCTGTCGAATCGGCTTCCGAATCGGAGATTTGCCTCGTAACCAATGATCGGTTTTATGCCTGCGGCCGTCATGGCGTTAAAGAACGATAGCGCCCCGTACATATTGGCGTAATCCGTTATCGCACACGCTTTTTGGTCCAGTTCCACGAGCCGTTTGGCTAAGGGTTTAAGTTGGACTGTGCTTTGCAACAGGCTATAATCAGAGTGCAAATGCAGGTGAACGAAGTCTTTTTCACCAAAAGTGGGACGGATCACGTGTTGCTCCATATATGAAGAAAGTTTATCTCGAAACTTTTGGCTGTCAAATGAACGTCTCCGACTCGGAGCGTATTTCGACGGCGCTGGAGCGCGATGGATTTGAAATGATCGCTGACGAGGCCCTTGCGGACGTTGTTATCTTCAACACCTGCTCTGTGCGGGAAAAGGCCGAACATAAGCTCTATACTCGGGTCGGCCATATTCGGCATGCGGCCCGCAAAAAACCGGTTGTCGGTGTCATGGGGTGCGTAGCCCAGCTCGAGGGTGAAACGCTCTTTAAAAAGATAGAGGGCGTTGACTTTGTTCTCGGAACGAGGGCCGTCGGACGCGTGTCGGCCGCTATCGATCAAAATCTTCGCTCAGGGGAAAAGGTCCTCGATGTCGGCGAACGCGAGGAAAATTATGACTGGACGGTCGCTGATACTCACCGGCATTCGCCTTACGTGGCATTTCTGCCGATAATCGAGGGCTGCAACAAATTTTGTACTTATTGTATCGTGCCGTTTTCCCGCGGCCGTGAACGCAGCTTTCCGGCCACTGAGATAGTCAGGCAGGTTTCTGAACTGAAAGACCGCGGCGTAAAGGAAGTTCACCTAATTGGTCAGAATGTCAACAGTTATCGGCCGGATGCTCATCAAGGACTTGAAGGATTTGAAGGGAAGTCGGCCTTTACCAGATTGCTAAAGGCAGTCGCCTCGACCGGTATTGAACGGATAAAATTCACTACTTCATTTCCCCGCGATTTCCACGTCGAGATCGTCGATGCTATCGAAGAGTATAAGAATCTCTGTAACTGGGTGCATTTGCCTGTTCAATCGGGCAGTAACCGGGTCCTGGCCGCTATGAAACGGGGCCATACTATCGAGAAATATCTTAAGCAGATCGACCGGCTCAGGTCTTCACATCGTGATATTGCTTTGACAACTGATATCATTGTGGGTTTTCCCGGCGAATCCGAGGCTGATTTTCTTGATACCGTAAAGATGGTCGAATACTGCGGTTTCGACATGGCCTATATTTTCAAGTATTCGCCTCGACCCGGCACCCCCGCGTTCGAAATGATCGACGATGTTTCACCTGCCGAAAAAACATTGCGGTTTATAGAGCTGGAACGTGCCCAGAAAGCCAGTCAAAACAAAAGGTTGCAGAGATATCTTAATAAAGTGCTTAAAGTTCTAGTCGAGGGCATATCAACCCGTACATTTAACGGATTGACCGGTCACTCGACCTGTCATAAAATCGTGAATTTTGAAGGTCCTGTCGAGTTACTAGGCCGAATAGTCGACGTGCGGATCACGGAGATCAAGGCCAATTCGTTATTTGGTGAGGTTCATAGCTAATGGAAAACGGTCAAAGTTTGATAGAAGTAAAGATCGGAGCCCTGATAATGGACCCGAATACTAATACTCCGATCGTGGTGCTTAAAGGCGTCGACTCAGAAAGCGTTCTGCCTATATGGGTCGGAGCATTCGAGGCAAACGCCATAGCCCTCGAGATTGAAAAGGTGGTACCGCAGCGGCCCATGACACACGATCTCCTTAGAAACGTCATAATCGAGTGCCAGTTGTCAGCGACTAGCGTTATTATTACGGATCTTTTGGATAATACCTTCTACGCCCGGATCGAGCTAAAGGACAAGAGCGATGAACCGGTAATGCTCGACGCCAGGCCGTCGGATGCGATCGCCCTTGCGTTACGACTTGATTGCCCGATCTTTGTCGACCAGAAAGTTATCGACCTTTCGGCATCGTCGGCAAGTACTGACACTGCATCTGAAGATCCTGAGACTCCTGCGGATGACTGGCCGGAGCTTATTGGATAGAACCTGAAGATCCAGCAGCAAAGCGGCCGCACATTCATAGTCGGCCGCTTTCTTTTGCGTTCGTTCGCCACCCTACAAACTGAACCGCTTTTGACGGGTAGACTCATTTCATCGGCTCTTTTTTATTCAAATCGCAATTCTTCAGAGCCAATCCACGTTTGAAAAAAGGGGGAATTCCATGAATTCAGAAGGTAATCAAGGTACCGGCGTCGCGCGTGCTCCGGTGCTCAATAACGACGTCACATCATTTGAGAATGGGGCCGACGAATCCTACGACAATTTCGTCGAACTAAAGTACAGAAAACCGGAAAATTTGGCGACAGCGTCACTTGCACGCGGCATAGGGTACTTCAGTATAGGATTAGGCCTCGCGGAAATATTCATGCCGGCCCGTATCGGAGAGCTGGCGGGCGTTAGCCGTTCACACCGTTCGATGCTGCCGCTGCTGGGCCTGCGCGAGGTGGCACACGGGGTGGGAATTCTAAAAAGTGCCAAGCCTACCACCGCCGTGTGGACCCGAGTGGGCGGCGACGCCCTTGATCTGGCATTTTTGGGAGCTTCGTTCGCTACCGACGACAGTAATAAGCGCCGTCTGGTGGGTGCAATGGCCGCCGTACTCGGCGTTACGGCCCTGGACGTTCTTTGCGGCCAGAAGCTTAGCAGCCAAAACTGGAGAGACCACGACAATAACCCTAAAGCTCCGACCACTCTCGGCCAAACTTCAGGGCGGCGAAGCGTATAAGGTATTACTTTAACTTTTCCTCTGTTGTCTCTATGGCTGCAGAATTTACAAGGAGGTATCAATGAAAGCTCTATGCTGGAATGGAGTAAATGACGTTAGAATCGAAAACGTACCCGAGCCCGAGATCCTCGACCCAAGGGACGCGATAATCCAGATCACTTCGACTGCGATATGCGGATCCGACCTTCACTTACTCGACGGGTATATGCCCACCATGGAAAAGGGCGATATCCTCGGCCATGAACCAATGGGCGAAGTGGTCGAGGTGGGCCCCGGCGTCACGAATTTAAAACCGGGGGATCGTGTAGTGGTCCCTTTTACTATCTCGTGCGGGGAATGCTTTTTCTGCCGAAAGGGCCTGTTTTCCTCTTGCGATAACTCAAATCCTAATGCCGAGATCGCGAAACAGGTGATGGGACATTCGCCCACAGGGATCTTTGGATACTCGCACCTTACGGGAGGATTTGCCGGCGGACAAGCCGAATACTTGCGTGTGCCGTTTGCCGATGTAGGGCCGCTGAAGGTACCCAACGGATTGTCCGATGAGCAGGTCCTCTTTCTCTCCGATGTATTTCCTACCGGCTATATGGCTGCTGAAAACGCGGAGATCGAGCCAGGCGATACTGTAGCTGTCTGGGGCTGCGGCCCTGTTGGCCAGTTCGCGATGAAAAGTGCCCGTATGTTCAATGCGGAACGGATAATTGCTATCGATAATGTACCCGAACGGCTGGATCTCGCACGCAGTGAGTGCGGCGCTGAAACCATCAATTTCGATGAAGAAGACGTTTATACAACACTACAGGAAATGACCGACGGCCGCGGCCCCGATAGATGTATCGATGCGGTCGGCTGCGAGGCATTGTCCGGCGGAAAACCGGACGGCATTTACGACGCGATCAAGACGGCCACTATGATGTCGACCGATCGGATGCATGTGTTGCGTGAGGCGATATGGGCGTGCCGCAAAGGCGGTACTATCTCGATGCCGGGCGTTTATGTCGGTGCTGGCGACAAGATACCGATCGGGGCCTTCATGAATAAGGCGCTGACATTGAAAGCCGGACAGACGCATATGCAGAAGTATATGCCGATCTGTCTCGAAAAGATCGAAAACGGCGAGATCGACCCTTCATTCATTATTACGCATCAAGTCCCACTCGATGATGCGCCGAAAATGTACCACACGTTCAAACATAAGCAGGACGGATGTATCAAGGTCGTCCTGAAACCCGGTTTGAAAGGCACGAATGGCAATCACCGGACTGAGAGCACGGCCCATTGAGTGTTATGACACCAAGGCGGAGGCGAAGGTCTCCGCCTTTCCAGATAATTATTACATAATCTCTATTATCAGACGCAAACGATATGTAAAGGGTAAGCCGAGACTCCCGCTAATTTCCCCATCCCTGCCTATAAGATTTCTGCTTTGACACCATACCTGGAAAAGGCTATCATTGTCGTTTTGTTATCTATCAAGGAATCCAATTTGATCCATCCTAATATAAGGAGTTACGTAAACAATTGAGTAACGGAAATTTTCTATTTACCTCAGAATCGGTCACTGAGGGCCATCCGGATAAAATCGCTGACCATATTTCTGACGCGATCCTGGACGCGATCCTGGAACAGGACTCGCATGCCCGTGTTGCCTGTGAAACGCTTGTCACAACCGGCCTGGCCGTTGTTGCCGGTGAGATCACTACGACAGCGACCGTCAATTATAAGCAGATCATCCGCGACACCATCCATGAGATCGGGTACAACGACGCCAGCTATGGCTATGACGCCAATACCTGCAGCGTGATCGACGCGATCGGCACACAGTCGCCTGACATTTCACAGGGTGTAGATACCGGCGGTGCCGGCGATCAGGGCCTGATGTTCGGCTACGCGTGTAACGAAACCCCCGAGCTGATGCCGATGCCGATCCAGATGGCGCACAATCTGACGCGAAAGCTGTCCGAGGTTCGTCGTGACGGCACAATTCCCTACCTTCGTCCCGATGGCAAATCGCAGGTTTCGATCGAGTATCGCGACGGCAGGCCGTTTCGCGTTGAGGCAGTGGTTTTATCGACGCAGACGGCGGATGTAGATATTGACACGATTCGGCGCGATATAATGGAACACGTTATCAAACCGGTCATTCCAGCCGAACTGCTCGACGATAACACGAAATACCACATCAATCCGACGGGCCGGTTTGTGGTTGGGGGGCCTATGGGTGATGCGGGCGTAACTGGCCGCAAGATCATTGTGGACACCTACGGCGGCTATGCCCCTCACGGCGGCGGAGCATTTTCGGGTAAGGACCCGACCAAGGTAGACCGCTCGGCAGCCTACATGGCGCGTTATATTGCAAAGAATGTCGTTGCCGCTGGCCTCGCCGATAAGTGCACTCTTCAGTTGGCTTACGCTATCGGAGTTGCGGAACCAGTTTCAGTTTTTGTCGATTCACACGGCACTGGGACGATCGACGATGAACGCATCGCGGACATCATCCGCGAGAATTTCACCTTGACGCCACAGGCTATCATCGACCATCTTGACCTTCGCCGGCCCATCTATAAGATGACGGCGAGATTCGGCCATTTTGGCCGCTTGAACGGCGAATTTTCCTGGGAAAACACAGACAAAGCCGAGATACTGAGATCTGCGGCGGAAAGAGGTATTGGTACGAATGGCTAAAGAAGGATTTTCAATGCAGTACGACATCAAAGACATTAACTTAGCACCTGAAGGCAAACAACGCATCGAGTGGGCCGACCGCGAAATGCCCGTTCTGCGGCTTATCCGTGAACGTTTCGAAGCCGAAAAGCCGCTGACCGGTGTAAAGCTGGTCGCCTGTGCCCACATAACGACCGAGACGGCCAACCTCGCCCGAACGCTTCAGGCCGGCGGTGCCGAATCACTCCTCATCGCGTCCAACCCGCTTTCGACACAGGATGACGTCGCCGCTTCCCTTGTCGCCGATTGGGGAATTCCTGTTATGGCGATAAAGGGCGAATCTACAGACACTTACGTCAGTCATGTTAAAGCAGCACTAGATACTGCTCCGAACATGATCATCGATGACGGCTCAGATGTAGTCGCGACGATGATCAAGGAAAAGCGTGAGCTGATCAATAACCTGATCGGCACTACCGAAGAGACGACCACCGGTATCGTAAGGCTGAAATCGATGCTCAAGGCCGGGGTGCTTACCTTCCCTTCTATCGCGGTCAATGACGCTCAAACCAAGCATTTCTTTGATAATCGCTACGGTACGGGCCAATCGACACTTGACGGCATCATCCGGGCGACCAATATCCTGCTTGCCGGCAAAACGCTTGTGGTTGTCGGCTATGGCTGGTGCGGCAAGGGTGTCGCAATGCGTGCCCGGGGCCTCGGCGCCAATGTTGTGGTGACCGAGATCGATCCCATTAAGGCTATCGAAGCCGTTATGGACGGGTTCCGCGTGCAGCCGATGAAGGAAGCAGCGAAGATCGGTGATTTCTTTGTAACAGTGACCGGCAACCGCCATGTTATTGATAAGGAACACTTTGAAGTGATGAAGGACGGAGCGATCGTCTGCAACAGCGGCCACTTTGACCTTGAGCTAAATCTCGAGGCCCTTCGTGAAATGTCCGCCGAGGCAGTTAGACGTCGTCCGTTTGTCGAAGAATACATCGGCGTTAATGGCGGCAAGAGCGTTATCGTTCTCGGCGAAGGCCGCCTGATCAATCTAGCTGCAGCTGAAGGCCACCCGGCAAGCGTGATGGATATGTCTTTCGCTAATCAGGCACTCTCAGCCGAGTATCTCGTCAAACACAAAGGCAATCTACCCGCGGGTGTTCACGTCCTACCGCCCGAGGTCGACCAGGAGATCGCATCGCTTAAGCTCCGCGCAATGGGTGTTTCGATCGATGAACTCACGCCGGATATGGTTGAATATATGTCGAGCTGGGAAACCGGCACCTAGGCAGTTTATATTTGAAAACGGACAGTGGAAAAGGCTCGGCAGATCGCCGGGCCTTTTCTGTTTGGACGCGAGTAGGCTTCCGCCTGCACGTCAATTAACTCCGGTTTTACTCTGTAGACTGAGTTCCCCTTCGTTCACTTGTCTTTTGAGGCGCCGCAAATATTGTTTCGCCGGGTTGCCGCATTTCCGCATAAACTGGGCGCGCGGAGTATAGTTGCCTGAACCAAATTCGAATCGGCGCCTGGTCTTCAGAAACCTTCTGGCTACCCGAATGTCAATAGTGGCAATAGCCGCGGCAGCGTCGTCGTGCCATTTATAGAAAGCCTGTACCGCGAGATCTTCGTTTCCGGCACCAAAGTGGGCTTCGACGTCACATTCGAATTGAATGAGCAATCGGTCGAACATCCACATTATTTCCGTCTTATTCACGCCGCGTATCCTCAAAACGTGCCCATCAGCGTTGAGCTGCGTGCTGATGTCTCTTAAACCCTGAATAAGAACAAGATATAACGCTGCGAAGAAGAACGAAAAGGCGATTTCCGGCGAATGTGCGATTGATAACATATGATATAATCGCGCGAAATCCCAAGTCACTCGGCTATTTCTCGGAGTTTTGGACATGCGCCCACGTAACCTGGTCCTTTCGGCACTGTCGGACGAAGCCTACGACCGTCTGCGTCCGCAACTTGAACCCGTAACACTTGAGGCCGGAGACATGCTTTATGCGTCGGGCACCGTTCCGAAGAGTGTCTATTTTCTCGATTCAGGGGTCGCCGCCCTATCGGTACGAACCCAAGACGGTACCGAGATCGAACTGAGTATTGTCGGAAACGAGAGCACGATCGGTGAGAGGGCTGTCTTTGATTACGATTTCTTTATTATCGAGTGTTCGATGCTGACAAACGGCGAGGGACACAGGATCGATCCCGAGACATTTGGAAAGGAGTTTTATCTCTGCAATGAACTGCATGACTCGGTCCTAAACGGGCTCGAGGCCCAGATCACTGAGGCATCGCAGACCTCCCTTTGTAATCAGAGCCATTCCATCCATCAGCGGCTTGCCCGCTGGATCCTGACACTCGCCGACCGGTCAGGAAGCGAATCGTTCGATATCACTCACGAGGCGATCAGGAAGTCACTCGGCGTCACCCGCTCGTCGATCACAAGAACAGCCGTCGATCTGAAAGAAAAAGGAATGATCGACTACGCCCGCGGGGCCATCACGATCATCGACAGATACGATCTGGAAAGGGAAAGTTGTGAGTGTTATGAGGTGATCCTCAAGGCTCTCAACGCATATCACCAGGCTAAGCGGAGAAAGGCTTGACCGTGAAGTATTATTTCGGTGATCTCCTGATCTCGGCCGGTGTCTAATAATTTACAGCTCTGAACGCCGCCACGTCATCCCGCAATTCCCTGACATTTTCAAAATCTCCGCGAAGATATTTTAGCGCAAATTTTTCCTTGTCTATTTCTTTCCGTGTCCGGTATCCCAGACGGCGAAACACCGGAACGGGCGGGCACCAGCCCTGGACGGCGTGCTGAAAGAGAAATGGGAGAACGATCCCAGGTACGGCCAGCCACTTTTTGTCGACGGCCAGTCCCAACACCAAACCGGTCAGCCCGAGTACGGATGCGTTCGTCTGCAGTACACGCTCGATGTCCCATTCGCGGTCAAGATCATCTATGCGGGCGCTTAATTCAGTATCGTCCAATTCAGTGGCTTCCCGAACCCTCACCGCTGCCTGCCGGTCCAGTTCCTTATTAACGTCATCCGAAGTATGGCTCCTAACTCTGTCGGTAGCTTCTCTCATGATCGAAGTTGCTCCTCTACCCCGATCGTAATAACCCGGGCCCTGCAGTTCTGTACTGTCAAATACCGGAAACGTACTAAATGAAACCCTCAAACCTCTGGACTCGTACATATTGACCGAAACACCCTGCCGGTCATTTCGCGAAGTCGAGAGATGTGAATATTCCGCCGGTTGTCACGATTTAATTCGTGGCGGTGTTTTGATATCAGACGCGAAATTATACCTTCGACCGAGCTAAACGCGTGATCTTATTTAATTATCCCGACGAAAGACTGTTTTATACGTATTACTATGGCAATTCATAACCCGTTCGCAAGCCTTATTCGTTTTACCGTACTGGCCGTACTGCTGATCTGCGGTGTCAGCTATACTTCGTCCCAAACGTCTGAAAGGACGCCGGAACCCGAGTCGGAACTTGCCGCCTCAACCGCTGTGAAACATGTGGACGTGGCCCCGTCGAAATATGTTCGAAAGGAAGGGCCGGTACACATTCCCCGGTTGGAAACCCCGCCGGTGATCGACGGCGTACTCGACGATGCGATTTGGCAAAATGCTGCCGTTTTCGGCGATTTCCTGCAAACCCAGCCCGGCGACAATGTTGCACCGACCCATCCGACCGAATTCATGATGGGCTACGATTCGAAAAACCTGTACGTCGCTTTCAGGGTGATCCAGGACCGCGATAAGGTCCGGGCAACGGTGGCTCGTCGCGACAATATCTTCAGTGACGATTACGTCTTGATGTATATCGACACTTTTAACGATCAGCGGCAGGCCTATGCGATATTTTTCAACCCGCTTGGCATTCAGGCCGACGGGACCTACACCGAAGGCCGGGGTGAGGATTACAGCGTAGACCTGGTGATGGAATCAAAGGGCGTGCTTACGCCTGACGGATTTACGATCGAGGCCGCTATACCGTTCAAATCGCTCCGTTACGAGGCGGGCAAAGGAAAGAACTGGGGCATCAATATTTTTCGCCGCGTCAAATATAACAACAACGAATACAATTCGTGGATGCCCCACGACCGAAGCCGTTCGGGCTATTTGAACCAGGCAGGAAAGATCACCGGCCTCGAAGGGATCGAGACCACCCGCCAGTTGGAGGTCAGCCCGAGTTTCACTGTCAGCCAGACGGGGCGAAAGACACGATATACGTTCGACAATGACCCTGCTGGACGATACGTGAACGAAGGGATAAAGGGCGACTTCGGAATGACGGTCAAGTTTGGACTAACGCCGACCATTACGCTCGATTTTGCCTATAATCCGGACTTTGCCCAGGTCGAGGCCGATGCTCCTGTGACTACGGCTAACCAGAGGTTCCCCATCTTCTTTGCTGAAAAGCGCCCATTTTTTCTGGAGAGGATCGATATATTTCAAAGCGGGCTGAATGTTGTGAACACGCGAGCGATCGTGGACCCCGACATAGCGGCTAAACTGACGGGGCGTCGAGGTAAGAACACGTTCGGGTTTATGTACGCCTCGGACAAGGCACCGGGGAATTATGCACCCGACGATCGCGAGAATTTGCTGCATTGTCAGGAAAGGCGGGTCGTCGATCCGACCACGATCTGCCCGGTCGAGCGATTTATGGATGAGAACGCGGACATTGGAGTGCTTCGAATAAAGCGCGACGTAGGACAGGAACACAACCTGGGGATGTTCGCGACGACATATAATTTTGTCGATCGGCATAATAATACGCTGGGGTTTGACGGCCGGTTTAGGCTGTCGAAAAAGATCGTGACGGACTTTCAGGTGGTCGGCACCACGACACGGGGCCAGTTCTACAATCCGGTCGAAGATCGGTCGCGATACCGTACAGCCAACGGCTTGGGGTACAGAGCTTATCTCGAACGCACTGACCGGAACCTTTACATGAATTTTCAGGCGACGGGCCGCAGCCGTCTTTACAGAACCGATGTAGGTTTTGCTAACCGATACGACACTAACTTTCTCGGTTCATTCATTCAGTACCAGACGGACCGTGACGCCAAAAAGAAGATCATTTTCAAGCGTCTGCAGAATAACTCGAACATCTCGTACGACTGGAACGGGCGCAGCCA
Source organism: Pyrinomonadaceae bacterium (assembly GCA_041745615.1). GTDB lineage: Bacteria > Acidobacteriota > Blastocatellia > Pyrinomonadales > Pyrinomonadaceae > OLB17. The sequence continues at coordinate 54,837 of JBGTIP010000030.1, forward strand.
GGGCATGTTCACAAATACTCAGGGTATGCTGGCCCTGCAAAAACAGATATTTGTCGGAGCAGGATACGCGGGTGGCTATGAGCGGGTCTTCGAACATGAATTCGGCCGTGCCCGGTCTGCTACGAGATCCGGTGCCTTCTTCGGGCCGAGCAGCGAGAGATCGACGCGCCGTAACGAGGTCTATGGTTTCGTCGAAGCCGCCCCGATCAAACAGCTATTTTTCCTATCGGTCGTCAGCTATATGTGGGGCCCAATGGACTATGATTTCGGAAATGGACCGAAGTACCCTCGGGTGAGCGCTGCTTATATTGCCTGGCAGGAGACGTGCGTGCCGGACCCCACGTGCACTCAGCCTGCGCCGGCGCTTGATCCGGGCTCCGGCGACATGCTTTACCTTGAGAAATCGATCCGTTATCAGCCGACTACAGCCCTGCAGATGCAGGCCTCGTACAATCGCCGCCGCCTGACGCGCCACGATACCGGCCGCGTTGCATTTGATGACAATATTCTCAGTGTGCGATCAACCTATCAGTTCACGAGAGATGTATTCGCTCGCGTTCGGATCGATTACTCGAACATCCAGTCCCGGATCAGACCGCAGTTCATTGTTGGCTGGGCGCCGAGCCCCGGCAAGGCCCTGTACATAGGTTATAACGATGACTTGAACTTTAACGGATACAACCGCTTCACAGGGCAGTATGAGCCAGGCTTTCGAGGAAACGGCCGCAGCCTCTTTATCAAAATGTCGTATTTGTTTAAGAGGAGCTTTTAAGTCCTGACCCGTGTGAGCAGATAGACTCCCACGATGGCGAAAAACGCTGGCGGGGTCCAGACGGCCGCGGCCGGTGCAAGCATACCGTTCAGCCCAAATTGGTCGAATATAGTGCTCATTCCCGTAAACAGCAGCCAGAGCCCGACCGCGTAGCCGATCGCCGCCGCCTTCCCTTTTCGGCTCAAGCTGAGAGCAAAAGGGGCGGTGAACAGGACCGTAATAAACGGAAGCAGCAGTGTCGAGTATTTTCTATGGAGAGCTACCTCGACGCTTCGCCGTTCTATGTCCGATTCGGCGGAACCGATCTGCCGCCTGAGAATGGACGCATTGACCTGGTTCGGCTTCACCCGCAGTTCATCGAGTGGGCTAAGGCTTTCCGTCAATTCCCCGTTGCTGACGTTCGTGGTCCGGATCCTGTCCCCGGTGAGCACGCTTTCTTCTACAACTCCCACAAATAATATCTTTCCGTCCCGCCAAACAGCATTTTCTCCGCGGTACAGGGCTTGCAATCTCCTTCCGTCAGGTGCAAATTCGAACACCACCAGATCCCGCAAGCTTCCACTTGGACCCCCGTCTCCCTTTTCGTTATCAGACGCAGATATACGATTCGAAGAGTTCTCGCTCTGAAATGAATAGATCCTATCACCTATCGCGATCCATTGGCGCCCTTTCGAAGCCGGAACAACGCCTTTATTGCGGATCAGGCTGCGGGTTGACTCCTGCCGGCGATTCGCATCCGGCAAAAGGCGTTCCTGGATCACCCAGTTGATACCGCCGAGCAGGACCGCGAGCAAAAAACATGGTAATAAGAGCCTGTAAACGCTTTGACCGCTCGACGTCCAGGTAACGATCTCGTTGTTCCGGGATTTAATAACATACGTCGAAAGCGTAGCGATCATCGCCGCGGAAGCCGATATCTGTATGTAAACAAACGGCAGGAGATAAAAGAGATACTGTAGCAGCATGCCCGTCCCGCCCTCGATCATCCCCGCGAACCTCCACAGCTCGAACGCCGTAAAGATCATGAAGATAGACGCAAGGAAAAGTAACGTAAGCAGATAGTTTTTGATCAGGTTACGTACGATGTCGAAATCACGAAGCCCAGTCGTCAGGTCGACAAAGAAATTCCCGATCGCGATCCTGTTAGTCGGCCGCCGAAGTTTTGAGAAGACAGGACTAACCTTTTCGTAAAGGAAAGTCCCCATCTCCATTTTTCGCGATAGCCCGAACCATATTACGACCGCCGCACTGCCCGCAATGGGTATCAAGCCGCCTATTGCCACGCTTATCAGCCCCAACCGAGCGAGTTGCTCACCCAAAAACGCGAGGAGATAGAAACCGATCAGGACTACGAGGGCCGCAAGGATCCCAAACCCCCTGCCCCCGCGATTGAACCTCAGAACGATCACCGTCCCGAGAAGGCAAAAAATTAATGGAGTCACAGACAGCAGAACGCGCCGCTGCCATATTAGTTCGGCCTCGATCCGTTCCTGTCCGGTAGCCGTAGCGGCAAATTCAGATAGCTGCTGCAGGCCCATCTCCTCCGAGGTCACTTCTGATCGGCTTAACTTGTCTATCAGGTCTGCCCTGGTGGTTTTGATCGCGAATCGCAGATCCCCAATATTCTCAGTGACATACTTCCCTTCGCCCGGCGTCAATGGGAGGGTAATTACGTTTGCATTCTCCAGCACAAGCTCCGACGTTTGGTCGAGCGTATCTATACGCCCGCTGCGAGACGTGATGACGCGGGTTGTCTGGCTCGCCTTGTCTTCGCTGTAAATAAAAATGTTCGTCCATCGGCCGGTTTCAACATCCCCATCCCTCGCGTAGATAGTAAAACCAGCGACTTCTGAGTTAAATACGCCGGGTTCGATGGGCGACTCAAGCTTTTTTATCGCAGTCTGCAGCGCAACGCGCCGAACGAGAGCAGCGGCCAGGGGAACGCCGCGGAAATTTACGACAAACGCAAACATCGACAAAACGATCCCAAACAGGAGGATCGGCAGCGTGATCTGCAGATTTCCGACCCCGGCGGCGCGGATCGCGACCAGTTCGCTATCACCCTGCATCTTGGTTAGCCCAATGATCGTTGCAACGAGCATTGCCATCGGGCACGTGAACGCTATTACATTCGGAAGCAGAGCAACGGTGAGTTGCCACACGAGTTCGGGCGGGATGTTGACGCTAAAGAAAATGTCCGAATAACGGCTAGCCTGTTGAACAAACAGGATAACGCTCAGCAGAAGCCACGAGAATACAAAATACGGGGCGATCGTAGTTACTAAATATCTTGAAATGAGCCAGCCTAACCGCTTCATTATATTAAAGTTGCGAGCCCGCCTGGCTCGAGACCTCGCGGCCGATCGCCTGCGAGATCATTCGCTTGAAGGTCGTAGACAGCCGCTCTAATTCAACCGCACGTTCGGCCGCCGAGCTGCAGAAATCGTCCGGCGACAGCCTCATCGCCATTGCTGTCAGCTCGCGTTCGCCCGGGGTTATCGACCCGATCCTTCGCGGCTGCCTGCAAGCGGCACAGGTGATATGAAAATCGGCACCGAGCGACAATTCCGCCCCCGGGTCGAAGCCGGCGCCACACCGGTCGCATTTGGTCCAGTCAGGCAGGTATCCGGCAAGCCGAAGTAGCCAGACCTCAAAGTAAACTCCTACCGCCAACTGCGTCGCCGGGTCCGACGATGCTGTCTGCAGACACGCACTGAACATCCGATAAAGCAGTTCGCTCGGATCATGCGGCGGCAGCATCGACACCAGCAGGTCCGATAAATAAGAGAATTTGGCAAGAAAATCGGGATGGCTGGCAGCCCTGAAACTGGATTGGATGATCTCTATCTTCTGTATCGACACCAGTTCGACGGCGTCTTTTTGAAAATATGTGCAGTGAATGACCGAAAAAGGCTCTAAACCGCTGCCGAATTTGCTCTTAAGCCGCTTTACGCCTTTGGCCACACCCCTGACCACGCCGTGATCTTTGGTCAGGAGAACGACGATCTTGTCCGCTTCGGCCAGATTATAGCTTTTGAGAACCAGGCTTTCGGTCTCGACGAGGGCCATTTATTTACCAGGGAATAAAATACAGGATCCAGGCAAGCACAAGGCTGACCACCACGAACTGAGCGAAGTTCTTCGCGCCGTAAATAACTCGTTCCCGCGTCGTACCGCTGGACAATGCCGCAAACGCAACAGATACGAAAAATGCAAAGCCCACGAGGTAAAGAAAATGGATCATTTCTTCCTCCCCATCGCAATATCTACCGAATCCATGATGGCCAGATAATTGAGCAGACCCGCAACCTCCAGAAACCTGCCCCCATATTCAAAAGTCGCCCTGGCCGCAACCTGCGGCGAAGGGGTCCCGGCCATGATCATACTCACAACCGCCCCCAGCCCGTTACCGAATTTGGCAAAAATATTGAGCAGATACAACAGGGCTCCATCCTTAAACTCGAATCCGGGATAATGTGCGCCGCCGCTTAACAGGGCGATAACGAACATCGTCCAGATCACGGCCGCGATAATGATACCTCGGGTGATCTTTCCCTGAATGAGATGCCCGGCGCCGGGAATTAGCCAGGAAATTATGCCTATAATAAAGGGATTATTCATGAATTAATGTTTCACGTTATAATTTAATAACCAATTGCTATCTGATGCCATTATTAGATTTATTGCAACGAATAAGTTCAAGTATTTTATTAAGAGAGCATCAGGACATTTTCTTCATAGCCCGCAATATGATCCGCTCTATTGTTTCGTCGATCCCTGCAAGTATTTACAAAAAGCTCAAATATCTCTTGAGACATACGGTCAAAACTCGACGTTAGTTCTGGATGCCATTGAACCCCGAGGGCGAACGTTCCTTCCCTGCTGTCTTCGATGCATTCGATAACGCCATCCGCCGCCCAGGCCGTGGCCGTAAGGTTCCGGCCAACCTGTTTGATCGCCTGATGATGCGAGGTATTCACCCGCAGCGGTGCGTTTGCGGACCTGACAGCATTCAATAGGTTCAGAATACCGGTGTCACCTATCTTCAAACTATGCGAATTACGCGATTGCGGTATGCCCTGCTCGTGTTTAAAACTCCCGTCAACCTGTGACTCTATGTCCTGCACCAGTGTTCCGCCCCTCGCCACATTCAGGGCCTGCATCCCGTAACAGATCGCGAGCAACGGTAAATTCAATGATTCCACCACTTCCAGTACCAGCCTGTCGGTTTCGTCCTTCTCCGGGATCACCGTGCCCAATCGATGATGCGGTTCCTCGTCATAATAGTGCGGGTCGACATCCGTATTGCTTCCGGGCAGCAGAATGCCGTCCAGCCCTTTCAGAGCTTCGACAATGTATTCCCGCTTCGGGATCAGCGCAATATGCAGCGGAATTCCGCCAAACGATTCTATCGCCTCGCTGTAATCGCGCCCGAGGTAGAACCGCCTGGTTTCGATCTCCAGACGCATTGTAATGCCGATTCTCGGGCGATACACCATAAACCCTTCAATGTTCTTTCAATCGGCGTGTTTATGTCAATTTGAGCATTTCAAATTAAAACCTTATCATTTAGTCTTTATGCGGCCATCGGACCCAAACCCTATACGCTCCACTACTGTTTTGCTCGTCAAACGTGACGGAAAGATCGCCATGGCAGGCGACGGACAGGTCACACTCGGCGAAACCGTGATCAAAGGAAACGCCCGAAAGGTCCGCCGCATTTCTAACGGCAAGATCCTCGCCGGTTTTGCCGGTTCTACGGCCGATGCTTTCTCGCTTTTGACGAGGTTCGAAACAAAACTCGAGCAGTTCCAAGGCCAGTTGGAGCGTGCGGCGATCGAGCTAAGCAAAGACTGGCGAACCGATAAATATCTTAGAAACCTCGAGGCATTGCTCATCGTTTCCGATGGAAATGACGCGTTTCTGATCTCCGGCAAGGGGGACGTGATAGCTTCTGACGACGGCCTTCTCGCGGTCGGGTCGGGCAGCATGTACGCCCTATCCGCGGCCCGGGCACTCGTGAAACACACCGAAATGTCGGCCCGGGAAGTTGCCGAGGAAGCTCTGCGGATCGCCGGTGAGATCTGTATTTACACTAACTCGGACATTACGGTCGAGGAGATCTGACAAGCGAAATGGCTATCTATTTGGGCGGTGAGACCGCTGTGGAAAAACGTAATCTTGATGACCTGACACCGCGGCAGATCGTGGCCGAACTCGACAAGTATGTCGTCGGCCAAAATGCTGCAAAAAAAGCAGTTGCGGTCGCTTTGCGCAACCGTATCCGCCGGCAAAAACTGCCCGCAGAGATCGCCGAGGATGTGCTTCCGAAAAACATTCTGATGATCGGCTCTACCGGTGTCGGCAAGACCGAGATCGCCCGCCGCCTCGCTCGTCTTGCCAATTCCCCGTTCATAAAGATCGAAGCCTCAAAATTCACCGAGGTCGGCTATGTCGGCCGCGATGTCGAAAGCATGGTCCGCGAGCTGGCTGATGTCGCCGTCGATATGGGCAAACAGGCGGCTTTTGAGGACGTCAGGTCCCGGGCCGAGCAAAATGTCGAGGAAAAGCTGCTGGATATCCTCCTGCCCCCGGTCGACATCGGGTACCACACTTCGCACGGCGATCTGGCCGAGAATGACGCCGAGCCCCCGCTTTCGCGGACCCGTGAGAAACTCCGAACGCAGCTTCGTGCCGGCGAACTCGATGAACGCCTCGTCGACGTTGAAACGACGGACCGGTCTAATGCGACTATCGATTTCATCGGCGGTCAGGGTATGGAGGAAATGGGCGTAAATCTACGCGATATGATGGGGAATATGTTCCCCAGCAAGACCGTCACGCGCAAGCTGACCATTGCCGAGGCCCGTGCTTATATGGTCCGCGACGAGCAGGAAAGCCTGATCGACATGGAGCAGGTCACCCGCAAGGCCTTAGAAAGGGCGCAATCGTCAGGCATCATTTTCCTGGACGAACTGGACAAGATCGCCGGCCGCGAGTCTGGCGGAAACCCTGACGTATCCCGCGAAGGAGTCCAGCGTGACCTCCTGCCTATCGTCGAGGGGACGAACGTCAACACAAAGCATGGAATGCTCAGCACCGATCACATCCTCTTTATGGCGGCCGGTGCCTTTCACGTGGCAAAGCCGTCGGACCTTATACCTGAGCTTCAGGGGCGTTTTCCGATTCGCGTCGAGCTCGAATCGCTTACCATCGATGATCTTAAGCGCATCCTCGTCCAGCCTAAAAATTCTTTGATTAAGCAGTATCAGGCCCTGTTAAACACCGAAGGCATCAATCTTACTTTCACTGACGACGCCATCGACCGGCTTGCGGAAATGACCGAGGAGATCAATAAAAGCACTGAAAATATCGGGGCCCGGCGGCTGCACACTCTAGTCGAGAAACTTCTCGAAGAGATCAGCTTCCTTGGCAACGAGCTTGAGCAGAAGGACCAGCAGATAGACTCCGAATACGTCAATGAGCGCTTAAGCAGCCTGATCCAGGATCAGAACCTCAGACAATACATCCTGTGATTAAGCAAATGTTAAACGGCCTTCCGCAAAAGTGTTTAACAAAGCGCCGGCCCCGCCGCTCCGCACCAATCATCGGTCTGCTGCTCTTCGTGCTGATTGTGACTGCATCTTTTACGGTCGGCTGCGGCAAGCGTCGTCCTCCCGTGCCGCCCCGCGAGAGGGTGCTGCAGCGGGTCGAGTTGACAGGCTTTCAGCGTGGCAACCAGGTGATCCTTTCCTGGAAGATGCCTGCCCGAAATGCCCCCGCCGGCGACCTCCTCAATATCAGCCGTGCCGACATTTACCGTCTGGTCGAACCCGCCAGTGCCCCGCTGCAGCTATCCGAAGAGGAATTCGCCAACCGCAGTACGATGATCGCAGCACTCAAGATCTCTGATGATGACTTTGCTCTGCAGACCCTGACGCACCGCGATCCGCTCGAATTCGCTGGCCAGCCGGCTCGGATACGCTACGCCATCCGTTTCGTCAATGCCTCTGGCCAGAGAGCGGCTTTCTCTAATTCCCTGCTGATCGAGCCGACCTCGACCCTCGCTTCGAGTCCGAGCCAGCTTACGGCCGAGGTCCTGCAGGACGTGATAAGCCTCGAATGGGAGGCCCCGGCCACCAACATCGATGGCTCTACGCCCGTGAGCCTGATTGGGTACAACGTTTATCGCTCAACCTCGGAAAAGGTGCCCGCCACGTTGTTAAATAAGGTCCCGGTGACCGATACCCAATACGAAGATACGTTTTTCGATTTTGAAAAGGACTATTTTTATTTTATTCGTGCTGTGTCCACCGGCCGAGCCGCGGAACCCGTCGAAAGCACCGAATCGAACATCCTCAAGATCCGCCCCGTAGATACGTTCCCGCCCAGCGCTCCCGCTGCTATCACGGTCGCGGCTGCGCCGGGCATAATTTCGATCTTTTTCGCTCTAAACCCGGAAATCGACGTGGTCGGCTATCATATTTACCGCTCGACCGACCCTGACCTGGCAAAAGCGGATTGGACAAGGCTAACCCCTGAGCTACTCAAGGCAAACACTTTCCAGGACCGTCGGGTCGAGCCCGCGACCACTTACCACTATTACGTGACCGCGACCGACCGGTTTGGCAATGTCAGCGAACCGTCCGAGGTCGTTTCCGAGACCGCCCCATAAGCCATGAAACTGGAATTGAAAGACGATTTCGCCCCGACCAAAATTGTGTGCGTCGGCCGTAACTACGCCGATCACGCCGCCGAGCTAGGCAACGAGGTCCCCGCTGAGCCGCTTCTGTTCCTCAAGGCCCCGTCCGCCCTTCTTCGTAACGGCGAATCTATCGTCATCCCGCCCCAATCCGAGCAGGTTGAACACGAAGGAGAGCTGGCTATCGTTATCAGACGCAGATGCAAGGATCTAACCGATTCAGACGATCCCTTTGATTACGTCTTCGGCTATACGTGCCTCAATGACGTCACCGCCCGCGACCTGCAGCGGAAAGACGGCCAGTTTGCCCGTGCAAAATCCTTCGACACATTCTGCCCGATCGGCCCGGTCATCGAGACCGATCTCGACGTATCCGATATTCGCGTGACGACCCGCGTCAATGGAGTAATAAAACAGGACGGCCGAACCTCGCAAATGGTCTTCCCCGTCGACTTTCTGATACGATATATTTCGAACATGATGACCCTAAACCCTGGTGACGTGATCGCCACCGGAACGCCATCCGGGGTCTCCCGAATGGAACCTGGAGATGTTTGCGAGGTTGAAATAGAGGGGATAGGCATTCTGACAAATCGCGTAAGCTAGTGATTCTAACGCAGCTCGCAGAAAGCCGAAGGAATGGACTATTGACCTCGCCTTCTTTAACTGACAACTGAAAACTGACCACCGACAACTGATTATGAAATTCTTTATCGACACAGCAAACCTTGACGAGATCCGCGAAGCCAACGAACTCGGGATGATCGACGGCGTCACAACTAACCCATCTCTGGTTGCCAAAGAAGGCGACGTCGACTTTGCCGAACACATCGCAGCCATTTGTGAATTGGTAAAAGGCGATGTTTCGGCCGAGGTCACCGCTCTCGACACCGAAGGTATGCTTCGTGAGGGCCGCGAGTACGCAAAGATCGCCCCAAACGTCGTCATTAAATGCCCGCTTACCCTCGACGGCCTCAAAGCTACCCGCATCTTTCGCGAAGAGGGCACCAAGGTCAACGTCACGCTCTGCTTCTCAGCCGCCCAGGCCCTTCTGGCCGCCAAGGCCGGAGCCAGCTACATCTCGCCCTTCATCGGACGGCTCGACGATATCGGCCAGAACGGTATGCACCTCATCCAGGACATCGTTCAGATCTACGAAAATTACGGCTTCGAGACCGAGGTCCTCGCCGCATCCATCCGCCACCCAATGCACATCGTCGACTGCGCCCTGGCCGGCGCCGACGTCGCCACCATCCCCTTCAAGGTAATAACCCAGCTTGTAAAACACCCGCTGACGGATAAGGGATTAGAAGGTTTCTTATCGGATTGGAAAAAAAGCGGAAGGGCTTGATATGCCGATTAGATGCTTAAACCGATGTAGACGATCGACGGCAGCTTTGGTTTTACTGGCACTTTAGGATTGGCTATATGGAAGAAAGACGCGATTTCAAGGGCTCCGATCTATCCCATCAGAGTCTGGCAAATGAGCAACTAACTCTTTCCAACTTTGACGACGCGGTCATTGCAGGTGTCGACCTGTCAGGAGCCATTCTGGAAGGTGCGAGTTTTAATGGTGCTATATTGGACGAAGCAGATTTATCCGGAGCAGATCTTTATATGGCATCGTTCATAGACAGTTCGCTTAGGAAAGCCAACCTGACCAACGCGAGTATGTTGGGGGCAGTGTTGGTAGGCGCAGATTTAAGAGGAGCTGATCTAACTGGAGCAGATTTGAGACTAAGCAAAATCGGTACGCCATCACAGCTGCAAGGTGCAGATTTGCGAGAAGCTATTCTCGTGAGAACAAAGCTTCGTGACGTGGAATATGATAAGGGTACCAAAT
>JBGTIP010000031.1:0-76227 GCA_041745615.1 Pyrinomonadaceae bacterium
ATCTTCTTGCGATATAGGCCTCCTAAAAAGTTTGACGATCTCAGAGACTACGCTGTATTTTTTGTTGCGTGATCATCTCTTTGAACTCTGCAAGAGACATCGTTCCGATATCTCCCTGTTTACGCTCGCGAACGGCGACCACGCCGTCCTCGACTTCCTTATCACCCAAAATGAGCATATAAGGCACCTTCTGCAACTGAGCGTCGCGGATTTTAGCCCCAATTTTATCAGATTTCGTGTTCGATTCCACGCGAAATCCGGAGTTTCGAAGCTCGACGGCGACATTCTCGGCGTAATCGTTAACACGATCGGTGATCGGCAAAACCGTAACTTGTACCGGGGCGAGCCATAGCGGAAAAGCTCCGGCATAATGCTCGATAAGCACGCCGAAGAAACGCTCGATCGAGCCGAAGAGGGCACGATGGATCATTACCGGACGGTGCTTCAGATTGTCCTCGCCCGTATATTCAAGCTCAAACCGCTCGGGCAAATTAAAATCAAGCTGGATCGTTCCCAGCTGCCACACACGGCCGATCGCGTCCTCGATCTTGATATCGATCTTTGGCCCGTAGAAGGCAGCCTCACCCTCGATACGCTCGTACGAAATGTCTCGTTCCTTTAGAGCACTTGCAAGCTGATCTTCGGCCGCAGCCCAATCTTCGTCCGTGCCCAGGAATCCTTTGTTCTCTGCACTTCCGCGAACCGAGAGCTCGAACTTTACCTTTTCAAACCCGTACGTTTCAAAGACCTTGATCGCAAAATCTAGACAGTCGGCTACCTCGGTATGGACCTGGTCGGGCCGGACAAAAAGATGGGCGTCGTCGACAGAAAAACCTCGGACACGCATAAGGCCGTGTAGCGTTCCCGAGAGCTCGGCACGATAAACCGTGCCCATTTCTGAATATCGCTGCGGCAGGTCACGGTACGACCGCGGGCTCGATTTATAGATCCCAATATGAAAGGGACAATTCATCGGTTTTAGCCGATATTCCTCGTCCTCGATACTCGTAGGGGCGTACATCGAGTCAGAATAATTGCCCTCATGTCCGCTCTTAACCCAGAGATCACGTTTGGCGATATGCGGCGTGAAGACAAAACTGTATCCGCGGCGGTCGAGCTCCTCTTTGAGCAGCCGTTCCATTTCCATGCGGATGATTCCGCCCTTGGGATGCCACAGGATCAAGCCTTGTCCGTAATCATCATCGATCGAGAAAAGGTCGAGCTGTTTGCCGAGTTTTCGATGATCGCGTTTCTCAGCTTCTTCACGCTGCGTGGTCCATGCGTCCAACTCGGCCTGTGTGGCAAATGCGGTCCCATAGATCCGCTGCATCTGCTGGTTCTCGGCATCGCCCTTCCAGTAGGCGCCGGACAATGCGAGAAGCTTGAAAGCCTTCAGCTTGCCCGTATGCGGGACGTGCGGGCCCATACAAAAATCGATAAACGGCGATCCGTCGATATAGTAGATACTCGCTGAACCGTCGACTTTTTCTTCGATCAGTTCGCATTTGAGCGGCTCATCGCGCTCTCTAAAAAGCTCTATGATCTTAGCTTTCTCGATGTCCTCACGCCGATATTTAAGATCGCGTTTGGCCAGCTCACGCATTTTCTTCTCGATATCCGGCAGATCGGCTTCAGTCAACTGCCTAGGGGCGATCACATCGTAGAAGTATCCGTATCTCGGATCATCCATCAACGCCGGGCCTATGCCGAGCTTAGTGCCGGGAAAAAGGTCCAGGATCGCGGCCGCGAGGAGATGGGCGGCCGAATGACGGATGACCTCGAGACCCTCACGCGTATCCACGGTGATCGGCTCGATCGAAAGCACCTCGTCCGTTACAGTCAATTCACGATTTAGATCGACATCCTCGCCGTCTATTCTAGCGGCAACAGACCGTTTAAGAATATCGCGGTCAAATGCCTTTATAGCGTCAAGAACTGTAGCGGGAGCAGGAATAGCCCGCTGGTTCCCACCGAATTGTACGTTTATCTCGTTCATAAAAGTGTAAATAGTAAATGGTAGATCGTGAAAAGATATCTCTATCGACGATTCAATACTCGGAAACAAATAAGCAAAACGAATGCTTTTCGCTGCCCTTATCTATTCACTATTTACGTTTCACGATTTACTCGTGGCACTACTACTAAACTAGATCAGATTCGATAAGAGCGACTTTGCCAGTTCCGAGTCCCTGCTTCCAGCAGGCCGCCTAAAAGGCGGTACTCAAAACATCCCGCCATTAGAGGCGGGTCGTAGTAGTTGTTAAAACAGCAAAGTTCTTTGAAAGCATCTCACCGAAATATGTAGGCGGCATTCGATAAACGCCGCACTCTGTTGCAAACCTTAAGATTATAAGTTTGTCTGCCGGAAAACTCAAGCGGAAAAGTGGCATTAATCCGACAGCGATGCCCGGCTGGCGCCGATCCATTCCCAGGCACCACTCTCATCCTTTAGATCAAAGAACCTCATTTTGGTTGAGAAAGCCGGAGCGATCAGCTCCATAAGATTCCGCATCCACGAGGACGCTCCGACAATGGCATAGCGTTCAACCTTTGATAACGAACGATATTTCATCTTGACGAGATCGTCGTCAAACACCGCAGAAATGTCAAATCCGCTAAAGTTATTAAGCAGTGCGAGAACATTAACTTTGCCTTCGCGTTCCAGGTATGTACCGAATTCACGCACGGCAAGCTTGATATCTTTTTCACGTAGCCGTCCGTCGATTTCGTAAGCAAAGACACTCTGGTTGGTCGTCGGGATAATCCGCAGAGATGCGTTGGGTTCATCATGCTTCGGCAAAGGCTCGGGCTCTTCGGATGCCCATGCAAAGGCCTTATCACGTTCGTCGGGTTTAAAGACACGGATTTGTACCGACGAGAAAACAATTCCCTCAACGCGTGCTATTGCAGCTACCCAGCCTTTATCCGTTACCACTGCGGCGCGGTAGTATCTGGACAGTTTTCCGAGTTGGCCGAGGCCTTCCCAGAGGTCTTTCACGAGACCCTCAACCGTGAGACTAAACGATTCATCGACCTCACCTATAAAAGAGACTCGCTCATTCTCCTTAAGTGCGGCTTCTGTGGCCTCATACGCTTTGTTGATATCATCCGCCGTCAAACTGCCGGATATCTTGAATCCTACGAGATGTTTTGGTGTGTCAAGTATTTCGATCATATTGTTCCGTTATCAATCCGAGATCTGATACCTAGGTGATACGACGCGGGGGTAAAGTATGTTCGCTGGAAACGGATCATGAGAGCACCGTGATAGCTTTTTGAGCGGCATTTAGAGTTATTTCAATATCTTCATCAGTATGTGCGGCTGAGAGGAAGCATGCCTCGAACTGCGAAGGGGGCAGGTAAACGCCTTCATGAAGCATCGCATTGAAATACGTACCGAATCGTGATGTGTCAGATGTCTTTGCCGTTGTGAAATCGACCACATCCGTATCGGTAAAAAACAGGGTGAACATTGATCCGCAGCGATTGAACCGAAACGATATGTCATTCGCCTCGCACACTTCGTGAAGGCCCCTCTCGAGTCTGGCGGCTTTCTCGTCAAGTCGATCGTAAAACCCATCGTCTTCGCTAATTATGCGAAGTGTTTCGATACCGGCGGTCATCGCGAGTGGATTGCCAGACAGCGTGCCGGCCTGGTAAACAGGACCTGACGGAGCGACCATTTCCATGATCTCCCGTCGACCGCCGTACGCTCCAACAGGCAGCCCGCCACCGATTATCTTGCCGAAAGTCGTGAGATCGGGTTCGATCTGGTACAACGCCTGTGCACCGCCAAGCGCGACACGAAAGCCGCTCATGACCTCATCGAATATGAAAAGGATGCCCTCAGCAGTGCACAGGTTTCGCAGGGAATGCAGGAATTCGGGATCGGCCGGCACGCATCCCATGTTACCGGCAACCGGCTCGATGAATATGGCCGCTACCTCTCCCTTATTCTCCTCAACCAGACGCTCTACGGATGCTATGTCATTGTAAACGGCATTCAAAGTGTCCTTTGCCGTTGAAGCAGTCACACCCGGGCTGTCAGGTAAACCTAAAGTAGCTACACCGGAACCCGCTTTGCTAAGGAATGAATCGCCGTGCCCGTGGTAACAGCCCTCAAACTTGATAATCTTTGCACGCTCCGTATATCCCCGAGCCAGGCGCATCGCGCTCATCGTCGCCTCGGTTCCGGAGTTGACCATTCGAATAATCTCCACCGATGGAACGAACTTCTTCACCAAAACGGCAAGCTCGATCTCCTTCTCCGAGCTCGCGCCAAAGCTGGTACCATCGTCGGCAGCTTTCTTGATCGCATTGATAACTCGTTCGTGGGCATGACCGACGATCATGGGGCCCCATGAACCTATGTAATCGATAAATTCATTGTCATCGACGTCGAATACCCGTGAGCCCTTTGCCCGGCTGATATAGAGCGGATCTCGTCCAACCGATTTGAACGCGCGGACTGGCGAGTTTACACCGCCGGGCATATGCTTTTGGGCTTCGGCGAATAACTGTGTACTTTTGGTAGTGTTCATTAACTAATTTATAGGATACGAGCGGCATCCTTAGCAAAATACGTGATAATAACGTCGGCCCCGGCACGCTTTATGGATGTCAGTACCTCGATCATCACCTTCTCACCGTCGATCCAGCCGTTCGCCGCAGCCGCCTTGATCATTGAATATTCGCCGCTGACGTTATACGCTGCGATCGGTATATTGAATTCATCCTTCGTTCGGCGGATCACGTCGAGATAAGAAAGTGCCGGCTTTACCATCACGATGTCAGCGCCCTCCTGAATATCCAGAGCGATCTCGCGCATTGCCTCGTCGCTGTTGGCGGGGTCCATCTGGTATGTTTTCCGATCGCCGAATTGAGGTGCAGACTCCGCAGCCTCTCGAAATGGACCGTAGAAGGCCGAAGCATACTTTGCCGAGTAAGCCATGATCGGGATGTTTTGGAATCCCTCAGCATCGAGAGCGTTTCGCATGGATCCGATCCGGCCGTCCATCATATCGCTTGGGGCGATCACATCGGCACCGCTTTGCGCATGCGAGATGGCTTCTTTATTGAGCAGCGCGAGCGTTTTGTCGTTATTGACATAACCATCCTCAACAACGCCGCAGTGCCCGTGGGACGTATATTCGCAGAGACAAACGTCTGTGATGACGAGCATGTCAGGGAATCTGGATTTGATCTCGCGCGTAGCTCTCTGGATAATCCCATTATCGTCATAGGCTCCCGATCCGACCTCGTCTTTAACCATCGGAATTCCAAAAAGCAGAACGGACGACAGGCCCAGGACCAGCAGTTCATCGCACTCCCGGAGAATATTATCGACCGACATCTGAAACTGTCCGGGCATAGACGATATCTCTTTTTTAGTCCCATTGCCTTCTACCACGAACAACGGGTGGATCAGATCAGCCTTATTCAATACCGTTTCGCGGAAAATATCCCGGAGGGCGGCCGATCTTCTTAACCGCCGTGGGCGGTTGATCGGAAAACCTGGCTGTAAGTATGTTTTGCTCATTTCTTTTGGCCCGATGTAAGGAATTCGCTAATTTCTCGCGCCGTTGCGGCCCCATTCTTCACACAGTCACTTACCGATATACCTTTATAGTAATTTCCGCAGAGAAAGATCTGGGGAATGGCTCGTCGAAAGTTCTCGATGGCCTCAACCGCCGACCGGTATCCGATATTATATTGCGGAATGGCGCGTGCCCATTTCTTTACCGCGGTAAAAACCGGAGTGCCACTAACCTTCATCAGAACCCTCAGCTCGTCGAGAGCGATTGCCGCCAGATCATCTTCGCCGCTGTGACCGAATTCCGCATTTCGGCTGCCACCAATGAAGGTCGTAAACAAATGATAACCTTTCGGTGCCCGTCCATCGAAAACCGACGATGTCCAGAGGCACCCTAAAATTCGCCGCTTCTCAATTCCTGGTACTAGAAATCCAAAACCGTCTGGCCTCACACCGACATCGCCATCCGAGAATCCCGTGTAGACGACTGACACAGGCGGATAATAAATCCCGGCCAGTTCGCTTGCGAGATACGAATCTAAGTGGCCGATGAGATCGGCGGCTGCGTAAGCGGGCGTGCAAATCGCCACGACGTCAAACAACTCGCGATTGCCCGCTGTAGTGATCTCTATCTGGCCGTCGGTTTTTCGGATCTGCAGTTCACCGCAATCTTTGCGGGCCGCTGTGCCAATCCGTTTTTCCAGCTCGTTTACCAGCGTCTGCATCCCATTTTTGAACGTAAGGCTTCTCGGTGTGCCTTTAGGTAGCTTAGAAGCCGCCGGCTTGGGTGAGCGAAATGCTCCTTTGACGATACTGCCGAAGTCGCGCTCGAGCTCGAACAATCTTGGGAAGGCGAATTCCACAGAGAGCTTGTCCGGATCGCCAGCATAAATCCCCGAGATAAACGGGTCAACGGCATAATCAACGATCTCGCGGCCTAGTCGACGCTCGAAAAATTCTGCGGCCGACTCGTCGGGTTTGCCCTGACTTCGTCTAAATGGCTCTTTGAGTAGGGCCAATTTCGAGCTGCCGGAAAACGCATTGGTTGAAAGCAAGCCAAGCGGCCCCGACGGCAGTGCAGTGAGTTGGCTATCACGCACAATGAAGCGCTTTTTCGCGAGTGGACTTGGCCATTCGATCTTGTCGGTGATGCCAAGATCATCGACGAGATCAAGAAGCTCACGCGAGGTGAGAGTACTGTTCGGCCCGTGTTCGAATAGGTAACCGTCCCGCTGCTCTGACCTTATATTGCCGCCTACTCCTCCTGACTTTTCAAGTAGAAGTACATCATGGCCTTTCTTTCTTAGGCCATAGGCAACGCATAGCCCGGAAATTCCGCCACCGATCACCGCGATTCGTTTTGCCATCAGATTGCTGCTGCGGAGCTGTGCTGAATGCCCAGCTTACGGAATACAAGTTGGGCCAAAGCCTCGATGAATAACGGCGAGTCATTGAGTCCCTCAGTCACTTCATATTGATGAACGCCCTTTTGCATCGCCTGTCGCCTGTATTCAATCCCCAGTTCGAAAAGTGTTTCCAGATGGTCAGACGCAAATGCCACTGGGACTAGCAGCATGTGCTTCACTCCTTCCGACGCGAGTCGAGCGATGGTGTCCGGCGTGGATGGTGTCAGCCATTTCAATGGTCCGACCTTCGATTGATAGCAAAGCGTATTTGGCTGTCTGATCCTGCCGCGATCGATGATGGCCTCAACCGTTGCCGCGATATGTTTTGAATATGGATCGCCTTGCCTAACCAGTTTCATCGGAGTGCCATGAGCGCTGAATAGTATGGTGACGTCCTCGCGGATCTCCGTCGGGAAACGTTCAAGCCCAGCCCGAACACGCTCGATGAAAGCATCAATATAGATCGGATCATCGTAATAGGCTTCGATGAGTTCATGCTGGACCTTTGATCTACGAAGAGCGATCTGCTTTTCCCACTCCTTGACGCTCGAGGCTGTCGTTGCCCGGGAGTACTGCGGGTAAAGCGGCAAAAGTATGACTTTATTTAACCCGTCGCGCTCTATCTCGTCAAGGGTTTCTTCTGTCGAAGGCCGCCAATATCGCATAGCTGCGTAAACCGTTGCTGGGAGAGCTTTGTTGAGTCTTTCTTCCAGCAGCGAAGCCTGCTTCAGCGTATGATATTTAAGAGGCGATTTGCCGCCGATCTCGCGGTATTGCTCCATCACGCCAGGCGCACGTCGAGTTGAGATCAGCTTTGCGAGCCGCTTGCGAAACAAAAAACTGCCCGGAAAATCGATGATATCGGGGTCGCTAAAAAGGTTATAGAGAAATGGCTCCACAGCATCGAGCGAATCCGGCCCACCGAGGTTCAGCAATACGACTGCGATCTTTTCGCTCATATCTAAACCGTTCTTGAAAAAACAGGCTTCTCCTTCATCATCTTTTCCAAATAAGCGTCGAAGCACATCGCTACATTGCGAAGGATGAGAATACCCGAACCAACTACCTTGATTTTGTCTTGTCCGTGTGTGACAAGCCCCTCGTCGACGAACCGAGTAAGCTTTGGCAGATCGTCGGCAAAGTATTCATCGAATGAGATTCCAAACATACGTTCGACGCGGACCTTGTCGATCTCGAGATTGCACATCATCTGCATGATGGTTTCTTTCCTAATGTGGTCATCAGGCGTCATTCGATAGCCGACAAATGTTGCGGCTTCACCGGCATCTATGCTGCCGTAATATGCCTTAAAATCTTTCAAATTTTGTGCATAAATATTTTCGAATTGGCTTATCGCCGACAGCCCAAAAGCGTAGACATCACAACCAGCTTTGGTGGAATAGCCCTGAAAATTGCGATACAGGGTATTATTTGCCTGAGCTATAGCAAGTTCGTCAGTCGGCTTGGCAAAATGGTCCATTCCGATGTAAACGTAGTCGGCGTCGATGAGTTTCTCGATCGTCATTTGCAGAATAGCAAGTCGCTCGTCTGGCGATGGGAGTGCCTCGGCAGGCATGATCTCTTGATGTTTTTTCAGCCACGGCACGTGCGCGTAGTTAAAGACGGCTATCCGATTTGGCGAGATATCAATGATCTTGTCGACTGTGTCGGCAAACGATGCGACTGTCTGGAACGGAAGACCATAGATGAGGTCGAGGTTGATGCTCTGGAAGCCAAATTCTCGTGCCCAATCAACTGTTTGCCTGGTGATCGTCTCAGACTGTACGCGATTGATCGCCTCCTGAACTTTCGGGTTAAAATCCTGAACGCCAAAGCTCGTTCGGTTAAATCCGATCTCAGCAAAAGCGGCTATATGATCGCGGTCTAAATTGCGTGGGTCGATCTCGACGCTTGCTTCGATACCGGATTCGAAATCGAACCTGCTTTTAATAAAATGCCCGACGTCGCGGATCTCATCGGGCGTAAGGTGCGACGGAGTTCCGCCTCCCCAATGCATCTGAGCGACTTTGCGATCGTCAGCGATCTTGGGACGGATCAGATCGACTTCGCGCGTCAGATATTCGTTATATTCGGCAACGAGTTCGCGGTCGCGAGAGACCCGCATATTACAGCCGCAGAAATAGCAAAGCTTGGCACAGAAAGGGAAGTGGAAATAAAGTGAGAGCGGACCGCCGCCGGGTTTTGAGTTCGTATCTTCGATCTCCCGTACGAAATCATTTCGGGTAAACTCAGGCGAGAACATCGGTGCCGTGGGATACGAGGTGTAACGGGGCCCCTGTTGATTAAATTTTTTCAACACGTCAAGGTTGATCGTGTTTGTGGTGCTGACCATTATAAGACCTATTGATGGTATTTTACGCTGAGTTCTTTAACACAGCTAACTAGATGCCGGGCGTTGTCGACCGGTGTTTTCGGCAAAATGCCGTGTCCCAAGTTGAAAAGGTGCCCTGTGCCGTCGCCGTAATCGGCAAGTATACGTTCAACCTCTGATCGTATCTTCTCCTTTGGAGCGAAGAGAACACATGGGTCCAGATTACCCTGTAATGCCTTCGTTCCGCCTATCCGCGATCTCGCATCGGCTAGGTCTATGGTCCAGTCGAGTCCAATGACATCGCACTTGATCTCGGCAAGTTTTTCCAGATTCTGTACGCCTTTAGCGAACACGATAACCGGCACTCCGTTAGTGTCCAGCTTCTCACAAATGTATCTGATGTATTGCAGCGAAAACTCTTCAAGGTCGGGCTGGGAAAGGATTCCCGCCCATGTGTCGAAGATCTGGACGGCATCGCAGCCCGCTCGTATTTTCGCATTTAGATAGTCGACGACCGCATCCGCCAGCAATGTCAACAGCTCGTGCAGAACGTCTGGCTCGGTGTAAGCGAATCGTTTCACCGTATCAAAAGTTTTTGAGCCTTTGCCCTCGATCATGTATGTTGCAAGCGTCCATGGTGCTCCCGAAAAACCGATCAGCGGAACGCGTCCCGCCAGCTTTTCTTTTGTTATTTTTATCGCTTCGATGACATATTGAAGCCGATCGGTTACCCCTTCTGTCTTCAACCGCGAGAGATCAGCCTTCGACCGTATAGGTTCGTCAAAAACGGGTCCTCGTGATTCGACGATCTCAAGATGCATTCCCATCGCCTCCGGAATGACGAGGATGTCCGAAAACAAGATAGCAGCGTCCACGTCGATGATGTCGATCGGTTGGACTGTCACTTCGCTTGCAAGTTCCGGCGTTTTACAAAGCGTCAGAAAGTCCGTCCTTTCACGTATCGCACGATATTCCGGCAAATAGCGGCCAGCCTGCCGCATGATCCAGATAGGCGTACGTTCAGTCGGTTGTCGTTTACACGCCCTGATAAAAAGATGTTCGTTGTTATGTTCCATTCAGATGTGAAATAAATGCCTGACCGAATTCCGCGGCACTCGAACGGGGCGAAACGAACTCTACATTAAATCCCAGTTCAGCAGCCCGTTGTGAAGTGGAGCGGCCAATTGCCGCCGTTTTTACTAAGATTTTCTTTTCGAATCGTTTCCTGAATACCTCAACTGCCGACGGGCTAAAGAAGCAGATCCACTCGAAATCGCCAGCCGTCAGTCGTTTCGCAGTTCCCGAGATCTCGGCATTTGAAGGGTGGGTGGCTACCGTTTGGTACACGACTACCTCATCAACCGAGGCTTTTCCTTTAAGAAGGCCGGGAATCGTCAGCAGACTTTGGTCGCCCCGAACAAATAGCAATTTTTTCTCGGCAAATTCATTGCCGCGAGAGGTGATCAATTCCTCGGCTGTATTTATCCGGGGATCGAATTCCGTTGTAAATCCAGCCTTATTGAGGACGCTCTCTGACCTGGCACCCATTACGTAGATCTTGCCGCGATATTCGCACCGGCCATTTGCCATTTCCGTTGTAAAGATCTCGGCGGCGGCCGGACTCGTGAAAAACAGGCCGTCGTACTCTTCTATCTTTTCGACACTTCGGCGAAGGCCACTTTGATCGGCGAGAGGTTCGGTACGGATGAGCGGCAAGTTTGTGACTTCCATATCCGCCGATCTGAGGATGCTGCTAAACTCATCGTTCCCGCGAAGCACCAGGATCGAAGTTCGGTTGCTCATAATACCGCCTCTGTCTTATATGCGGCGTGATGACGGGCTTCTTCGAGCAGTTCTCCGGCACCGCGCTCGATCAGTGTTTTGGCCAGATGCGTTCCGATCTCGTCCGGAACACTGATACGGCCCCGGCTCGTTTCACGGTATGAACGACTTCCGTCAAGGCTGCCAACCAATCCGTCGAGTGTGATCGAATCTCCGTCTGTGGTTGCCAATGCCCCTATGGGCACCTGGCAGCCCCCTTCGAGATGCCGTAGAAATGAACGTTCGGCGATAACACATGCCAACGTAGACATGTGATTTATTCTGGACGTCATAGCGATCGCATCCTTATCGTCGGTTCTCAATTCAACAGCCACTGCTCCTTGTCCGACCGCGGGCAACATCAACTTTGTAGAAATAAGATGGCAAAGGCCCCCATCGAGTTCAAGCCGGCGAAGTCCCGCGTAAGCCAGGATCATTCCGTCGAGGGTCCCCTCGATATACTTCTTCATGCGCGTTGGCACATTTCCTCGAATTTCGGAAATCCTGAGATCAGGCCTTAGATTTAGAAGTTGACTCCTTCGCCGTAAGCTCCCGGTCGCAAGGGAAGCCCCGTGCGGCAGCTCGGCGATCGATGAATATTCTTTCGAGACAAGAACATCATTTGGCAGCTCGCGTTCGCAAACCGCACCGATCATGAGACCTTCCGGCTGGACGGTCTGGAGATCTTTTAGACTATGGACAGCGATGTCGATCTGGCCGCCTAATAGCTCCGCCTCTATTTGACGAGTAAAAAGGCCCTTGTCGCCGATTTTCGAAAGTGCGATCTCCTGTAGCTGGTCGCCAGTTGTCCGTATGATCTTGATCTCAAACTCGGTTTCCGGAAAATAGCGGGCAAGGCCGCTTCTTACATAATTTGCCTGCCAGAGTGCGAGGTCGCTTCCACGCGTGCCGATGATGATCCTTCGAGTCATACCGCCAACTCGCCGAATTTTTCTGCTTTGATTATGCGAAGTTTATTTATGAGAGCGTGATGTCTGCTTAGGTCTTGATCAAAATCCTCTCCCGCGGTCGAGGCCAGGCGATGGATCTCCGGAACATGATGCATCAAAAGCTGCTTTATCTGGAGAATCTCAGCCTTCTGTTCAGCCGAAGGTTTCGCACCGGTCTTTTCGTAAGCCGGCATGATCGGCAGCAGATAATACCAGGTAAGAAAATCCACCATTTCCTTAACGATCATCTTTTTTACCTTCGGCAGATCGGCCATTCGGCGCTCGTGGTTCTCGTCGATGATGATATTTAAGGCATCTATATTTTTAAGTATGACTAGAGGGTTGTTGACAACTGATTCATCAATGTCACGCGGTACGGCAATGTCAATAATCAAGGTCTTAGACTTCTGGCAGCGGAAATCCTTCTCGTAAAGTATCGGCTCACTCGAGCCCGTCGAACTGATAACGATGTCGACGTCTGACAGAACGTTGGAAAATGACTCGAGGTCGTGCACCTCAGCCTCAAACGAAAAAGTTTCCCGAAGCCCGGCCATCAATTCCTCAACATGTGAACGTGTACGGTTTGCAAAGATGATCTTACCGATCCGCTTATTTATCAGCGCTTCAGCTGATAAACGTGCCGTTTCACCGGCTCCGATCACAAGTGCAGTCTTTCCTCGAAGGGAACCAAAGGTTCGTGTCGCCTGTTCGACAGCGGCCAAACTAACAGAAACAGCACCGTCGTGTATAGATGTTTCGGTGTAAGTTGTCTTGCCAAGTTTAAATGCCCTCTGCACTAATTGATTAAGGATCTTGCCCGTGTACCCATAAGCACGGGCTGCTGAATAAGCCGAACGGAGCTGACGCAGTATCTGCGAATCGCCGATCACGCGACTGTCTATGCTGGTTGCTACATTAAACAGCTGCTGACACGCCGCACAAGAGATAAGGGCAAAGAAGTGCTCATCGTTGATCACATCGTGAGCGTTCTTTATTTCCAAAAGGAGATTCTTAAAGAAAAAAAGATCTATCTCTGCCGATTTGCTGACAGCATAGATCTCGGTACGGTTGCACGTGGAAACAACCATACACTCGGCAAGACGATCCCTCGCCGCGTCGAGAAAGAGCTGAATCTCGCGCTCGTCAAGATATAGCTTTTCCCGGACCTCAACCGGAGCTGTTTTGAAGTTTAACCCGAGAGCGAAAAGAGTGCCGGGCGCAGATGTTGTTTCCACAATCCAATTCCCAGAATCTGGGACTACCGCAAAATTGTTCAACGAACTATCCGGATTATATCGCATAGAATTATTTGAGTCAGGTCACGAACTTCAAAAACTCTTAACCGGGGCCGTATCTTTTACTCACTTGGCAAACCGAAGTCGGTTAATCATGCCTAATCCAGATGCAAGTCACGTACCACAAAGAAAGGCGTAAAAATATGCCGTTTGGTATCTGTCAGAGGGTACGCTGGTTAGATTCTGGAGCAACGATCAGAGGACTACGTGAAATTCTGCGGCTGAGTGCGAGATTTTGCTTGCTTTGACTCAGATAACGAATTGGACAGGCAAACTCTAGTTGGTGATCTACAAACTAATATGATGCGTCCGGCAAAGAGATCGTGAATTTAGTTCCCACACTCAATTCCGATTCGACAGTGACTTCTCCACCGTGGAGGCGCGCAAGGTGTTTTACGATGGCTAACCCCAAACCTGTTCCGCCCACATCGCGTGAACGCGCTCGGTCAACACGATAGAATCTCTCGAAAATACGATGTATTTGCTCGGGAAGGATACCTTCGCCGGTGTCGGAAACGAATATATGATGGCCGTCGGATAAACGTTCGTAGGAAAGGGTGACAGAGCCGCCGCTGCGGTTAAACCGGATCGCGTTATCCACCAGGTTTGTAAGCATCTGCTCTAGGCGCTTTTTGTCCGCTCGTACGTTAGCAGCAGGCTCGATCTGATTCGATAATGTGATCTCCCGCGCGTTAGCCATCGACGACAAACTTGTAAGTATATCGTCCACAACTGAAGCGAGTTTTACGTCTTTGCGCCTCAATTCGATATTGCCGGATTCGATCTGCGACAACTCGAGAATATCGGCGATCAAGTCGCGCATCCTTTCGCCATTTCGTCGGATCACACCAAGAAAATGCCGATTATTTTCGGCATCTTCCAACGCTCCTTCCTCAAGGGTTTCTACAAAGGCCAGAATCGAGGTCAAGGGCGTGCGCAGCTCATGGGAAATATTAGACAAAAACTCCTGACGCACCGTCTCCAGGCGATGGATCTGCGTGACGTCATAGAAGAACCCGATCGCGCTCGGTGCTCCGTCGAGGTCAAGCGGAGCGACGTGTACATCATACCGTCGCGTCCCGTTACGGATAAATTCCAGATGAATGTCCGATGTTGTTTTTTCGACAGAGGCCGCTTGAAAGGCTCTGGCAACATCCGAACTGCGTGTCACAGCTTCTACATCCAGCCCCTCGGCGGACTCGCTGCCGTTAGAAAAAGACCGGTGGGCGGCCGCATTGACCGCAATTACGCGAAGGTCGCTGCTTGTTACGATCACTCCTTCGCGGGTAGCATCGAGGATCTTGTTCAGAACGTCTCGCGATTTCATTTGATCTGGAATAAAGGACCTAAAAACCGACAAACCTGTATCCGACACCCACAACTGTTTCGATACAAGTCCCGCAGGCACCAAGCTTTTGTCGCAGGCGCCGGATATGAACGTCAAGGGTCCGGGTATCGCCAAAATAGCTGTAGCCCCATACGTCGTCCAGGAGGTTTTGTCGGGTAGCCACTCGGCCGGTGTTTTTAATGAGGGTATTTAACAAGGCAAATTCTTTTCGAGTGAGTTTCACAGGCGTATTCTCGCACTCGACCCGCATATCCCCGAAATCCACTTTCAGGAGTCGGTCACTGTAAACTGCTGTTTCAGGTGATTCGCTGTCCGAGCGACGTAATACGGCACGTATGCGAGCCATCAGTTCC
The DNA here is from genome assembly GCA_041745615.1 of Pyrinomonadaceae bacterium. GTDB lineage: Bacteria > Acidobacteriota > Blastocatellia > Pyrinomonadales > Pyrinomonadaceae > OLB17. The sequence continues at coordinate 15,039 of JBGTIP010000031.1, forward strand.
TTGAATGAAAAGGGTTTGACAACGTAATCATCTGCTCCGATCTCAAGGCCCGCTATCTTATCTCTTTCCGCAGCTTTGGCCGTCAACATCACGATGGGTATTTTTTCCGTTGACGGCTCTCGCCTTAGCTTCCGGCAAAGTTCCATTCCGTTCATTCCAGGCAGCATTAGGTCAAGAATGATCAATACAGGAACCGCTTTCTTATCCATCGCCAACCGCAGACCTTTTTCACCCGATTCAGCCACAATAGTCCGGAAGCCTTCTCGTCTGAAATTGTATTCCAGGCTCTCCGCAATATCCGCGTCGTCCTCGATGATCAATATTCGCTGCTGCATCTTGTTGCCTTAATTGTATGACAGATCTTAAAAATAATAATCAGACGTAATCAGGGCGTCGCTCGATTCCTTTTCTTAAATCTCTCCGCCTGATGTTTATCGCGACCGTGAATATGTGCTCTTGAATGCAAGCGCAAGAATAGTTGCAGGATGTTACAGTTGTCTGAACTTAGAATTATAAAAATGTTAAATAACAGCGCTCGAGGAATTGTGATTAACGAGTTGCCATGACAAACGTAATGGCTAAAAAGGAGGAATCGAGCAGGAGAGCGGGTTTGATCATGAACCGTGATCTACCATTTCTTCCAAAGAAAAAATGGTAGGCACTAGCAGAGTTGAACTGCTGACCCCTACCGTGTCAAGGTAGTGCTCTACCACTGAGCTAAGTGCCTGAATATAGATTCGCTACCGGGAAAGCGAAGCTAAAGGATGCCAAACCGCCGAATACGTGTCAAGTGAAACCCAGATCCATCCAGCCGTCACACGTGCATATTGATATCTATAAGAGTAGACTACGCTCAAGCGACTCAATTTCTTTTTCGTTCCAACCGCATATTTGATTTGCGTCTGGTCGCCAACGCCCATGAATTGCGGTTGGAGCGGAATGTGACAAAAAGGAGAACAAAATGGTTTCACTAATTATCTGGCTGATACTTGGTTTTCTGGCGGGCTACCTTGCAAAGCTCATTATGCCCGGGGCCGACGGCGGCGGAGTAATTTTAACCACGATCCTCGGCATCGTCGGGGCAGTGGTTGGCGGATTTATCGGCACTTATGTCGGGTATCCAATGGTCAGCAGCTTTGACAACATTGGCAGTTCGATTCCAAGCTTCATTTCTTCCATCCTTGGAGCTATTGTCGTGCTGGCGATTTATAGACTGGCAACAGGCAGGCGTTAGGCGGCTGGTAACTGAGGATCAAATAGAGAAAGTCGGAACGTCCACAGGTTCCGGCTTTGTTTTTGTACCTATTGTCGGAAAATTTGCCGATCAATCACGAGACTCCCATCCGTTGCTTCAACTTATTAAGATACTCCGGTACAAAATCGGTGCATTCCGATCGCAACGAGTTTTGTAGTGCGGTCGTCAATGTCGTACTCGGGATTTACCTCAGTAAACTCGATCACCTTTGTATTGGCGAGCGAGGCTGCGTACTTTACGAGCTGAATAAACTCGCTTGCCTTTAGACCAAGAGGCGACGGTGCGGATGTACCCGGAGCGTCGGACATTCTCACCGCATCCATGTCAAAGCCGAAAAACGTATTGAGGCTCGAACTGTGCCCAATGAACTTCTCCCTGATCTGCTCCTTGAGTTCGATGTCCGGTTCCGATCGTGATCGTAACAGTTCAAGACTGATGCGGTGGACGCCTAGATCCCGAATGTATTCATAATACACAGGTGAACAGAAATGCGATTGAAATCCAACTTCGTAAAAATATGTCGGCAGTAAATGTCCGCCTTCCAGCAGTTGACGGTAGGGTGTTCCGCTATTACGATGCTCAGCTAAACGGACGTCGAGGTGAGAATCGATATTTACACCGATCCACCACTCAGATCCGAAAGTGTCTGCCATTGCGCACCCGGTGGGGAAGGAAATGTCATTTCCCCCGCCAAGAACTATCAACCTTTTATTATGTTTGAGGATTTCCGTAACGATTGCTTGATGGTTGTCATGGGTCTCTTCCAGCGAGGATTCGATTCGCACATCACCGATATCGAAGATCCTTTTTCTAACGTTAAAAGGGGTCAGCCGGTAAAACTGTTCTCGGATAGCGGCTGGGGCCGCGGCCGCTCCGGGCCGTCCATAGTTTCGGCGTATCCCTTCGTCTTGAGGATTGCCCAGGATAACAACATCAGCGTTCTCGTAATCCTTCTCGTCCCGGCCAACGATCTGGCCCATCCGCACATCATTTACGTCATTTCGAGAGTAAAACAACGATGGATCCGGTCGCATGGTCTTGTCAAAAAGGTCGCTCATAATCAATAAAGTATTTTCCTAAATGAGTTCGAAGTCAATGCGTGCTCTGGCGGACAATATTTTCTCTCACTCGTCTTGCGCCCAGGATAAAAATGGATTAATTTACCCGTAAAATCACTTTAACGGAGGCAGTTATGACCCAGGTTGGTAATTCACCGACGCCTGAACGTATTTGGCAGATAATTACAGGTTATCAAATGACGGCTGCGATCAAGGCGGCTATCGAGCTCGGAATTTTCACCCGTATTGGTGAAGGCCACGTCACGTCCTCTGCTATAGCAGATTCAGCCGGGGCGTCGGAACGAGGTGTGCGTATAATCTGCGACACGATGGCTGTATTGGGGTTTCTCGTGAAAAATGGGAACGAATATGCATTAGCGGACGACGCAGCTTTATTTCTGGACGAGCGATCACCAGCTTATATGGGCAAAATGATCGATTTCATCTTGGGCCCGACGATCAATCGTGGATTCGCTGATCTTACAGAGGCTGTCCGTCAGGGGGGAACCACGGTCAGGGACGATGGGTCGGTCGATCCCGAGAGCCCGATGTGGGCGACTTTTGCCAGAAGTATGATGGGAATGATGATCCCCTCCGCACAGAAAATGGCGTCGGAACTCGGTTATGAAAAGGATGCTCCGATCAAGGTCCTGGATATCGCGGCCGGCCACGGTATTTTCGGCATCTCAATCGCCCAGCAGTATCCTCATGCCCAGATATACGCTGTTGACTGGAAGAACGTATTGCCCGTAGCTCGAGAGAATGCAGAAAAGTTTGAAGTAAGCGATCGGCTGCACACGATAGAGGGAAGCGCGTTTGAAGTGGATCTTGGCGGCGATTATGACGTGGTTCTGGTGACCAATTTTCTACATCACTTTGACGTTCCGACATGCGAGAGTTTCTTGAAGCATATAAACGCAGCTGTGAAGGACGATGGCCAGGTTTGGACCCTGGAGTTTGTCCCGAACGATGATAGAGTGTCGCCTCCGGGCGAAGCTCTTTTCGCCGTCGTTATGCTCGCAACGACTCCGGCCGGGGATGCCTATACATTCGCCGAACTAAGGTCAATGTTCGAGAATGCCGGTTTTTCGCAGAATGAACATCGTCCGATGCCGGGTATGCCGCAGCACTGGGTCGTGTCGCGAAAATAGTTACCGAAGAGGCTTCACGTATCTAAACGCTGTGTGATTCGGCAGAAAACTTTTGTTCGTCACTTAAAGGAGGAAGGGAAGCGACGGCTTTCGTTCCGATGGCCTCGGGCTTGACTCGATCGCGAGCCGCGTTTCCGTATCTGCTACTTACTACCAACCCACTTACGAGCTATTGTAGGGATCAATATCAGCTGGCCCAGCACCCCTGCCAGCCCGGGCAGCATGGCCGCTTGCAAATACGCAAGAAACGGGAGGCTGGCCGCGCCCGCTGCGAACACATAGCCGAGGAAAATAACGCGGCCTATTACCAACGCAGCGAAGGTCGAGGCAAGCCATCCAAGCTTGAACCATTCACGGCTAATTCCCGCAACAAAACCATATACAGCCAGCTCTAACGTCATCGCCGGCAGCATGAATGCTGGAGGCATTCCCGATACAAAATAACTAAAGACCGGAGCACACATCCCGATTATCAGACCTGATCGCCACCCGTAACATACACCCGCCAGCAAAATGGGCCAATGCATCGGAAGAAGCGTTCGGACAGGCAATCCAAACATATGCGCCGCGGCAGGAAGTACGAGCGCTGCTAAAACCAAAAGGGCTAACTGAAAGGAGACTGCCTTAACGTTCCAGGCCGGAAGAGTTAACGTTCTAAACTGTTCGGCGTTCGCTACATTCTGCATAGTTCAAAATAATCGAAAAGACACTATAACACGCCTTTTCCTCTGATCGACTCCTGACAACGAAAACTCGACTCTATTTTGCATTTATTTCTTGGCATTGAAAAACGCAATGAAGTCCTTAGTAATATCCAGCCTTTCGTCGCCGACAGCAACCAGAAGGCCCGCTTCGTCCTTCGCAATATCGAAAATAAGCGAATAGCCACGCTGTTTCGCATAGTCTGCCAGACTCTTCATTATTTCCTGAGAAATAGGGCCGAGGACCTCCTGCTGCTTGCGGTCGTACGCTATTTTCGCGTCTTCCTGTTTGCGTTTGAGATCGCGGTCGATCCTCTCGGCCTCTTCCACTTTCAATTGAGCCTCTTTCGGATCAAACGGGACTGCACTCGTAGAAGCTTTTTCCCGTATTGTCTGGATCTCCTTTGTTAAATTCGCGAGTTTTTGGGACATGGAGTTTAGCTCTGCCTGTGTCGGCGCGAACTGCGAATTAAGGGTCTTTATCGCCGTGATATATTTGGTAACTCCACCATTCTCATTGGCGAAAGCAAACGAATTTATAAGGCCGACCTTCACCGGTGCAGCCAGCGTGGCTTGGGAAAAGTGTGCCACCGACGAAAATGCAATTAGCGCCAAACAAACAGCAGCCGATCGAAACAATTTGATCATCTTTCTATTCTCCTTCCTTTTTTGCAGGGGATGTTTTGATAATTTCGGAATCCTACGTATGAAGTACAAACAAACCTGATGGTTGCTCTACGGAATCAACGGAACTCACATTGATCCGGTTCACAGAGAGCCTCATTGTAACCCGTATGAGCGAATATCCGATACCGGCGCCGCGTCCGATGTCGTTTGGACACATTAGCTCGGTATGGCAATCCTTTTCTAATCTAGGGCCATTCATTGGGGTATTTTCGATACCCGTTCGTCGTGTCTGTTGTCGAGGTTTGTCTCATTCAGTGCTCGCTCAAGGGGAGTGCGGCCGAGGTGGTCGGGGCCAATTGGTTCATGAGATCCTAGCATTAAGTCCCGGATTTCCTTTGCCGAAAAGTTAACTAGGAAAGCTTTGACGTTCTGCTTATTTTCCCCCCAATCAATCATCGGAAGCGGGAAGTCGCATTGGCTTTTTACTACAATGAGATTGCTCTCGATCGAGATGCGAAGAGTTTCTCCAAAGGTCAAGGGATTTACGGGAACACGGGCAAGGAAGTGATCTGGATCGGACTGTTCGTGGTGCCATCCAAGCACGGAAAGCGCGTACGCCACTGCCTCTCTCGCCGCTGTCCGATCGCCAACGAGCTCCTGTGTGGTCTCAAATGATGCCGGAAATCCGATCGCCATATCTCCTACCTCCTCATTGGCACTTTCATCTCATTCTTCTCGGCAAACTCGATCGCCTCGTCATACCCCGCATCGGCGTGGCGAATGATGCCCATGCCGGGATCGGTGGTTAACACGCGTTCTATTCTCTTCGCGGCCTCGGGCGTGCCGTCGGCGACGATGACCTGGCCGGCGTGGAGCGAATATCCGATGCCAACGCCGCCGCCATGGTGGAGCGATACCCAGGTTGCTCCGCCGGCGACGTTGATCATGGCGTTGAGATAGACCCAGTCGGCGATAGCGTCGGAGCCGTCCTTCATAGCTTCCGTCTCGCGGTTGGGCGAGGCGACGCTGCCGCAGTCGAGGTGATCGCGGCCGATTACGATGGGGGCTTTAAGCTCACCGGAGGCCACCATTTCGTTGAGCTTCAGTCCGGCCTTTGCACGAGCGCCGTAGCCGAGCCAGCAGATGCGTGCGGGCAGACCCTGAAATTCAACTTTTTCCTGAGCCATGGTTAGCCAACGCGCGAGGTGATCGTCCTCGGGAAAGAGGTTCATTATCGCCTCGTCTGTGCGGTAGATTTCTTCCTTGTCGCCCGATAAAGCGACCCATCGAAAGGGTCCCTTGCCTTCACAAAACAGCGGACGGATGTATGCGGGCACGAATCCGGGATAGTCGAATGCATTCGCAACGCCATTATCTTTGGCTCGCTGGCGAAGGTTATTGCCGTAATCAAATACGACCGAACCGCGACGCTGGAACTCGAGCATTGCCTCGACGTGGCGTGCCATTGAGTCCATCGCGCGCTTTTCGTATTGGACGGGCTCAGTTTGGCGAAATTCCGCTGCTTCATCCACCGATAGTCCGATGGGAATGTAGCCATAAAGGACATCGTGGGCGGATGTTTGATCGGTCACGACATCAGGAACGATGCCCCGTTCAAGCAGCTGCCAGTGGACCTCGGCCGCATTGCCCAGGAGGCCGATGGACCTTGCTTGTTTCCCCTCCATCGCGGCCCGAGCCATCGAAACGGCTTCGTCAATGTTTTCGGTGGACACATCGAGCTGTTTTAGCTGCAGCCGGCGTTCGATACGCCACGGGTCGACCTCAACCAACAGCCCCACACCGCCGTTGAAGGTAATAGCCTGGGCTTGGGCACCTCCCATTTCGCCGAGGCCGGCGGTCAGGACTAGCTTGCCTGACAGGTCGCCCCACCCGTGCTGACGGGCAAGCGATCCGAACGTTTCATAAGTGCCCTGAAGGATCCCCTGAGTACCGATATAGATCCAGGAACCCGCGGTCATTTGGCCGTACATCATCAGCCCGTCACGCTCGTATTGATCGAACTGCTCCTGCGTTGCCCAATGCGGAACGATATTCGTGTTTGCGATCAGCACACGCGGTGCGTCTGTATGACTGCGAAAAACTCCGACAGGCTTGCCCGACTGGACAAGAAGTGTCTCGTCCTCGTTAAGCTCGCGTAGGCATTTTAAAATTGCGTCGAAGCTTTCCCAGTTCCTCGCCGCCTTTCCGCGTCCGCCGTAGACGATCAGATTCTGGGGATCGAAGGCGACATCAGGATCAAGATTGTTTTGAACCATGCGATAGGCAGCCTCGATCAGCCAATTCTTGCAAGTGAGTTCGGTGCCCGTTGGGGCTTTTACAGTTCTTGTCATAAGGGACATGCAGATATGATAGCGATAATCAGCTTCTGGAAAAAACGTGCTAACATTTTCCTAACGCATTACGTAATCCTCAATATGAAAAAGACAAAAAGTATTATCTCGATGTTCGCAATGGCCGCGCTCGCGGCTATTTGCGGTTTTGCCCAGGTTCCCGAAAAGCCTGTCAATCCGATTTATGATGCCGAGCTGGCGAAAAAGCTCGGTGCGAATGAGATGGGGATGCGCAATTATGTGCTTGCTATCCTTAAGACGGGGCCGAATGACGGTATCGTAAAGGGCGATGAGCGAGCGGCGGCATTCAAGGGACATTTCGACAATATGACCCGGCTCTCCAGTGAAGGAAAACTAGCGGTAGCGGGCCCGTTCGGGAAGAATGACAAGACGTTCAGGGGCCTTTTCATCCTGGCGGTTCCAACGGTAGAAGAGGCTCAGAAGCTAGCCGGAACAGATCCCGCGGTGAAGGCCGGGATCTTTATCGTTGAATACGTGCCCTGGTTCGGGTCGGCATCGCTAATGGCCACGCCTGAGATCCATAAGAAGATCGCAAAGACAAATCCTTAGATGGGCCACGCCGATCTGATCATCTATAACGCCGGCCAGCTTGTGACCTGTGCCTCGGGCGGCGGGCCGAAGCGCGGGGCCGATATGCTCGATATCGGTATTATCGCGGATGGTGCTGTCGCGATCGCCGACGGGAAGTTTGTTGGCGTCGGCTCGACGGAGGAGATCCTGGCCGCCTTCTCGGCAAAAGACACGATAGATGTTGAGGGGCGTGTTATTTGTCCGGGCTTTGTCGATCCGCACACGCACATCGTTTATGCGGGCGATCGTCTTGATGAATTTGAGCTAAAGATCAAGGGAGCCGATTATCTCGATATATTGGCCGCAGGCGGGGGAATAATCTCGACCGTAAAGCACACGCGGGAGGCGTCCATTGACGAGTTATTTGAACATGGGATGTCCCGGCTGAATAAGATGCTGGCGTGCGGCACGACGACCTGCGAAATCAAAACCGGATATGGCCTGGATATGGAGACCGAGCTTAAGATGCTTCGCGTGATCGAGAAACTCGACAGGATACATGCAATAGGCGTTGTCCCTACATTCCTCGCGGCACACACCATCCCGCCCGAGTTTAAGAATAACGCCAACGCCTACGTCGATCTGATCGTCGAAGAAATGATGCCTCTCGTTTGGCACTGGTACGACCAGTCTCATTTTGCTTCGAATGGCGTTCCGATTTTCTGTGACGTTTTCACCGAAAAGAACGCGTTCGATATCGATCAGACGCGTAGGCTGTTTGAGTCTGCCGGGTCAATTGGTTTCAGGCTAAAGGCTCATGTAGATCAATTCACAAACCTGGGCGGTTCTAGAATAGCTGTGAAAATGGGTGCGACATCGATTGATCATCTTGACGCGATCTCCGACGACGAGATCAAAATGCTTGCGGCTAGCGATACTATAGGAGTAGTGATCCCGACGGAGAACTTCAATGCGGGGAAGACGCAGTATGCCCCAGCCCGGAAGCTGATCGACGCGGCCTGTGCGGTAGCGATCTCGACAGATTACAATCCCGGCTCGGCTCCTTGCCCGTCGCAGCCGATGGCGATGGCGATAGCTTGCCGTTATCAGAAGCTGCTTCCGGCTGAGGCGATAAATGCAGCGACGATCAATGCATCTTACGCGATCGGTCTAGGTGAAAAGGCGGGTTCGATAGAGGTTGGTAAGCGGGCTGACCTGCTTGTAATGGACGCCGCAGACTATCGGGCAGTCATGTACGAATTTGGCGTCAGCATTGTCACGAAGGTTATTAAAGACGGTCGAGCGTTATAACTTGTCAGTGTTTCATTCATTGATGTCCGTTTTATTCAGTGACAAGTGGATAGTGAAAAGTGGGTAGTTAAGATAATGAATGAGATCCTAATTGACGGCGAAAGCCTGACATTTGAACAAGTGGTCGCCGTTGCATACGGCAAGCCGGGCCAGCCGCGCGTTTCGCTGTCTGATACGGCAAAGGCTGCAGTCGATAGGTCCGCTGCGGCGGTTCAGACATTGATCGATCGGGGCGAGATCGCCTATGGCATAACAACCGGGTTTGGGGCCTTTAAGGACAAGATCATAAGTCCTGAAGACGCCGCTTTGCTGCAAAAGAACATTGTTCTGAGTCACTCGGTCGGTGTGGGCGATCCGTTCGATACGCCCACTGTCCGGGCGATAATGCTGATAAGGGCAAACACGCTCGCGCGGGGCTTTTCGGGTATTCGCGTCCAAACCCTTGAACTGATCCTCGAGCTTCTAAATCGCGGCGTACATCCCGTAGTGCCGGAAAAGGGAAGTCTCGGTGCCAGCGGTGACCTTGCCCCGCTGGCCCATTTTGCATGTGTTCTGATCGGAGAAGGGAAGGCAGAGTATGAAGGAAAGATCGTTTCAGGCCGTGAAGCTCTCGATAGTGCTGGCTTGACACCGATAATCCTCGCACCTAAAGAGGGTCTGGCGCTCACAAACGGAACGACCGTGATGACCGCCGTCGGCCTGCTGGAAACCTGGCGGGCGAAGCATCTTGCCGAAATGGCAGATATCACCGGATGTCTGACGCTGGAAGCTCTGCATGGGACAGTGTCGGCGTTCGACGCACGAATCCACGCCCTTCGGCCGCATCCCCGGCAGATCGACTGTGCCGCAAACCTAAGGCGGATACTGCAGGAAAGCGAATTCGTCCGCGATTTTGATCCCTCGAATGTCCAGGATGCCTACACTCTCAGGTGCATGCCGCAGGTACACGGCGCGTGCCGCGACGCGGTCGCTTATGCGGAGTGGCTGATAAAGCTGGAATTGAATGCCGTGACCGACAATCCGCTAATATTCATTAGTGCGGAGTCTGAAGTCTCAAGTCCCGAGCAGAAGAACGAGCAGGACTCGTTGCTTCAAGATTCAAAACTTCTTTCCACTCCAGACTCCAGACTCCAGACTCAAGACCGCATTGAGGTCATTAGCGGCGGCAACTTTCACGGCGAACCGTTAGCCCTCGCGTTCGATTATCTGACCATTGCCCTGACCGAGCTCGGGAATATATCGGAAAGGCGAATAATGCGGCTTACGGATGAAGCCTCAAACGAGCATGCTCTTCCCGCATTCCTAACAGAGTACGGCGGGCTGAATTCGGGATTTATGATCGTTCAATATACCGCGGCCGCACTCTGCACGGAGAACAAGATCCTTTCCCATCCGGCCAGCGTAGATACGATCCCCAGCTCTGCCAATGTTGAGGACCATGTTTCAATGGGGGCCACCGCCGCCCTGAAGCTCAGGAGCGTCGGGGACAACCTCGCAACAATTATCGCCCTCGAAGGATTGTGTGCAGCGCAGGGTATTGACTTCAGGAAAAAAGCCATCGGTGCAGAAAAGGCCCTTGGCGTCGGGACCAGGAAGCTGTATCATACCCTGCGTGAATCGATCCCCTTCATCGAAAAAGACCAGTATATGAAGGACCATATCGATGCCGCAATAAGAATAGTTCGCGAGTTTTCATCAAATTCACACGTATAATGTTAGTTCGAAACCGGCTTGCGGTCGTTTTAATGGTTGGCGTTGCAATGTGGGCAGCGGCCAGCGTGGTCGCCGCACAACGCGGCTCGTCAGCCGGCGGTGTCCAGCGAAATGCCGCAATGAGCGATAAGAAAAGTAAATCGACCTTCGTTAAGAATCTTCCCGTCCGTTTCGAATTTCCGACGGACCCGGCCGGAGAGTTGCTTTTACGCGAATACGGGGCTGTGTTTCTCGCCCGAAACGGTTCTACGGCCCCTAACCGCATCTTCTTTGAGAGCGAAGAAGAGGTCCAGGCCTTTCAGAGGTCGCTTAACACCGAGTCCGCAAGGATCGGCGGTATTACCCTGGAATTACAGACGCCGGCGATGAGAGCCCTGAAAGAAGCCATAAATACTGCGCGAAGTGTCGGGCTTTCAATATCGCCGCGAGGCGCTGATTCCGCGCGCCGCGGTTACAATCAAACTATCGCCTTATGGAAGAGCCGGGTGGAACCAGGCCTCGTTCACTGGGTAGGAAGGGGACGCCTGGGTGCGGGGGAAGCACATCGAATCAGGCGTTTGCCGATTCGGCAGCAGATCACGGAAATACTTAGATTAGAACAAGACGGTATCTATTTTGCCAAAAGCCTGGATAAATCCATTATTTATTCGGTGGCTCCTCCGGGGTCCTCTCAGCATCTCGCTATGTTGGCGCTGGACGTGAAAGAGTTTAGCGACCCACGAGTTCGATCTATACTAGCCGAACACGGGTGGTTTCAAACTGTCGTCTCTGACCTGCCACACTTTACCTATCTCGGCGTTTTGGAATCTGAACTTCGCGAACTTGGGCTCAAGCCAATATTAGCCGGGAACAGAAGCTTTTGGATACCTGATCTTCCAAATGTAAGCCAATTGAAAAAAATGGAGCCGGTCACCAAACCGCCTCCAAATCGTCGTTGAGTTTTTCGTTTAGAACGTTATTTCATATCGACGGGAGCTGGATACCCTTTTCCTTCGAGACCAGGAATTTTGAATGTCATTTCCTTCTCTCCCTTGACGTCCCGCGTGACCCGTCCCGATGAATTGGCATTCTTCGATATTGCTGAGTTGGAATTGCTAACGTCCGAGTCTTTGACAGGCTTTCCCTTGGCATCGACGGCCATGTCTTCCAGCCCTTCAAGCACTCTCTTCCTCAGGGAATCATCCAGGGAATCCAGGGAAACCCCGGCCTCCGATAACACTCTCCTGAGATTTTCTTCTGTGTTGGTACCTTTTTCATAAACGTCTCGATATATCCTAAGAGTTCCGTCCTCGACGACGATGGTTTCATACCGCAACTCAACCGGGATATTCTTGCCCAGATTTACTTCCTCGGTTTCTGTCTTTTTCTTTTCGTAGGCCTTGATGTCCTCAAGTGACAACGGCTGGCCGGAGATCTTGGAGATCTCAGCCGCAAAATCCTGGATCTGAGTATTTGTCAGGCCGACACACCCATGTGAGTTTGAAGGTTCCGAGACGAGAAGGTGCTTTCCCGCCGTGAATGAGTGAGGGCAATCCGATCGGGATCTTTATGGGGCCAAGAGGGTTAAGCTTACTACCCGCTTCTACAGTTTTCCCGGGGCTGACCTTGCCCTTGACCCAGGGCTCGTCGGGTGGCGTCCAGGTGGGATTAAAAATGATTTGCTCAGCTTTGCGAAGCCCTGTGGGTAAGGGAAATTCGGGATAACCGATGCCGATCTTGTAAGATTTTACCAATCGGCCGTCGTCAAAGACGTCCATTCGATACGCGGGGATATTTATTACGACTCGGTCGTCAGTGGGAACTGACCCCGGCTTTCCGCTCAGCTCCGTTTCACTGCCGCCTTTCCATCGCCGCTGGGCGACGGTTATAAATTCATTGCCGCGTTTCTCACCAAGTATCTCACGGACCTGTTCTTTTGCCCTTTCTGTAGCATCCCGGGTCGATCTCGAGAGATCTTCGGCCGGGTCTGCCGACAGGTTGAGGACCGCATCGCGTGATCGCGTCGTTAACTTGTCGATCTCCTCATCCGTCAGCTGCACCGCCATCCGAGCCTCGCTCACGAACTCATCGTCGAGGAGTAGAGCGTCCAGCATAGGCATCGAAAAAGGGACGCTAGAAAGATCCGTATCGGTTTTCGAGTTCGAGTTGGATGGTGCTGTATTGGCCTGCTGATCTGTCGTGTTGGTATTGACTGCGACGTTTCGATCAGTGCACGGAACACAACCGAGCATTCCCAGATTGATAACCGCAAACGCTGTGACTAACACAAGCTTAAATAATGGCACTGAAATCCCCCTTACAGTTTACGTATGATCAGAGTTTCAGGATGACATGAAAGAAAATCTCTGACGTACGACAAAATACGTTAGGGCTTGGCTCGCCGGAGGAGTTCGTACGGATTGAGATAATCACCTTCCCAGTATCGCGTCCGGTCCCTTACGCGTGCGATGGAAAAATGCAGATGGTAATTTCCGGGTGACGCGTTTCCTGAATCGCCCACATATCCGATCGTTTGACCTTGTTTGACTTTATCCCCCACATGAAGCCCTTCGGCCCGCTTCTGTAAATGGGCGTAATAGAGAACGTATTCATCGCCGTCTGTTAGCTGGTAGATCGTTATCCCCCCGGGAATACTGTCGAAGAATCTAGCAATGATACCGTCAGCCGATGCTATTACAGGGGTTCCTTCTGCCGCAGGTATGTCGATCGCGCCATGACCGCGATCACCGTCACGCGTGTCGAGGAATGAGTCACTAAGCTGTTCGGGCTGTACGCCCATAACGGGCACGATGAACTGTTGAGTGGCAGACGATTCTGGCGTCCCAAGGTCAGCTAGTATGGACGGGACAGGCAAGGGCGTCGGTACAGACTTTAGCGATGTGGGGTCGCCAACAGAGCCCATCTCCAGACCCGAGACAAAATCTTTATCGATAAGGTAGTACAGGAGCAGAAACGCGGTTAAGCCGTGTAAAAACAGCAAATAGGCGATTGCCACAAATCTCCGTTTTCTTCCGGTTGTAGCCGCCATACTGACCGTCCATGGAACCAAAAATTGTATCTTATTTGACCTCGCGCTTTGTAAATGTCGGTCAGCATACTAACTTTTCCCAACGTTGCCGATAGACTACATATTACGAGAAATGTCGGTTGCGGGTCTGTATCTTCCACTTGTTTTAGACATAAGAGAATTTTTTGGCCGGCAACCGAATGGTCTTCGGATACCGAAAAAAGGGTCTTCTACGACCGTAATTTTCGGTACTGGCATTATCGATTCAAGGAGGTTATGAATTAAACATGGAAAATTATAGAAACAGAGGAACTTACAGGGACAGAGGCTACCGCGGGCAGGACGATATAAGAAATCGCGAAGGTTACGGACGTGAGAACAGGGGCGGTTCCAGGTATGAAAACGAACGCGGCGGGGGCTATTACAGCAGATCGATGAGCGACGACCGATCACGCGATCGGGGGTATTCAGGAATGTATCCGGATTCCTCTCAGCAGGATGAAGGATATTTTGGCGGCGGCAGTTCTGGGCCTAGTTTTGGCGGCGGCTACCAGGACAGTGGATATTCCGGTCACGGTATGAGCGATGCTTACGGAGGCGGCTATAGTTCCGACCGATGGAGCGGGAACTATGGCGGCGGCGGCTCCGGCGGCCAATATTCAGGCTCCTTCGGGGGCAGTGATTATGATTATGATCGCGGATACTCCAGAGGGAGCGATTATCCGAGTTCGGAACGCGGATATCGACCGAACGGTCCGAGCCGAGGCCGCGATGAACGCGGATGGTGGGACAAAACGTCCGACGAAGTCGCGTCATGGTTCGGTGACGAAGAGGCCGAACGCCGTCGCGAAAGAGACCAGAGGCGCGGTGAACATCGAGGCCGCGGGCCGAAAAGCTATACAAGGTCAGACGATCGCATAAAAGAGGATGTGAACGATCGCCTTACCGACAATTCATTCCTCGACGCATCTGATATCGATGTTGAGGTGAATAACGGAGAGGTGACCCTCACAGGAAACGTCGACAGTCGTTATGCGAAAAGAATGGCTGAAGACATAGCCGAGGACGTTTCGGGAGTAACGAATGTGGAGAATCGTCTCCGTTATAACTCAGGAATGTCGAATAGATCCAATCGGGGTTTCGAAAGTGACGATATGAACACGTCTGCGTCGTCCACATCGCGAATGACGACCTCATCGACAGGTTCGAGCGGGACCAAAAGCAAGGCCGCATCGTCGAATAGGTAGTTTGTTCGAATTATTGAGAAATGACTTATTGGGTGCTCCCATGCGGGGCACCCTTTCTAATGCCCAAAACGCAGGGAAAAGTCGAAAGCTTTGCAGAACCGTGATTTTCGCTAGTCGGCGAAAAGAGGAGTTACCCGTTCGTTTGATCAACGCGCGGACATCTCAATTCCTTGAGCAGCTTTACCGTTTGGAAAAGGATCGTTAGATCATTCGGAGTATTAACTAATACTTGTAAATTGTAACTTTGTAAATACTCCGGCTGCGGAAAAGCATTGTTCCAAATAATAATAACCCGCCAATTAAATAGGCCGGCCGCGGCAGTTATTTCCGTTAAACGCGTTTCGTCAATTTCCGTCTTACCGTTTGAGCCCGAAGAACAATCTTGGTCGTTAATAAAAATTATGCCTGCCTGACAGATCTGCATTTTCTGAAGCCTGCCGGATTGAAGTTGATCATCTTTTTCGACTTCGTTCGCCACAACGCTTTCAAAATCCGCTAATTCAAGCACTTCGCACAAATTCCCGGCGATTTCGGAGCCGGGTGAGCCGGATATATATATCCGTTGAATTTTCGAAGTTCCTGAGCTGCTGCTATTTCCATTAATCGAATAATTCGAATCGGCTGAAGAATTAGATTTTCTTTTACTTAACTTACCTCCCGTTTTATTCAGAAAGAGAAATTCTTCGATCCTTTGGGAATCGATCTTCAAACGCGCCGGCTGTCCGCGTTTGCCGACCGTCGCCACGCCGAGTTCCGCCCCGTGACAAATGCTGAAAAAACTTACGATCTCGGCTTCGGACATTCTTGTAGAAAGATGTTTTTGTTGAACCCGGCTTAAGAAATCCCTAATATCCGGGTACGTCACCAACTGGAGTTTTTGATGATCTATCCATTTGATGATCTCAACATAAGTGGGGACCGACGATAAGATCCGTTCAAAGATCTCATTCTCGGAAGCTACTATTTGCGACAATTTATCCCCTAAACCGGTAAGTTTGACTCTGTCTCCCTCACGCTGAATGATCCCCCAATATTCGTAAGCATCGATCTTTCGAGGTTCGAAGATCCGGCGCGGCTCGGAACTTAAAAATTCAGCAAATGATATTCCGGAAGGTTTGTTTCTTAGAAACCTGACCACTTCGCGCGCGTCATTCGAGGTTGCCTGCACCGGCAAACCTTCGCCGAACCATTTCGATAGTAGAATCTCATCTTCGATATTCTCCGGGTTCCCGCAGTTGGTTCACTTGATTCCACCTCCCAGCAAGTTCTCACCGGATAATATGCCCGAGTAAATATCTAAATGTCGCGAGTCTTGTAGATCCATTTATTCAGTACTATTACGCAAAGAATGTTTCCCGATGATCGATGCCGTAACGTCTAATTTTCTCATTTAGCGTCGTATGCTTGATATTCAGAAGCTTTGCCGCCTGATTCTGTCTTCCGCCGGAAAGTTCCAGAGCCCGTTTGATCAACTTGATCTCAATGTCCTTGATCGCTTCATTCAGATTGATACCTCTTTCCATTTTTTCACTAGCCGAATGCAGAGAGCTTCTGTAAATAAACGAAAATGATTTGACTTCCTTCAAGATCTCGACAGTCTCATTCTTCAGGATATCGATTTTTTCCTGCAATGATTCGATGTCTTCCTTTACGTGGATCGAATTTGTAATTAATGCTTGTCTATCCATACGACCATTTGAATCAAAAACGACAGAATTTGGAACGGAAATGTCTCGAAGAGTGAATTTGGCGGCACGAGGCGTTATCAACTCGAAACGGGTGACTGCCTTGAATCAAATCCCATAATCCCGAGGGTGTTCCTGACCGTAAGTCGGTACCAGCAAATCAATTTTCTCAAAACAAAAGAGGCCGACTGGACAGTTCCAGACGGCCTTAATAAGCGTCACGCTTAGTTTTTAATTAAAATTCAAACCTGGCTCCGAACTGCACGATGCGCGAGTCCGTCGCCGAGGTGATCTGCCCGAAAGTCGAGCTGTTGATGCTTTCATACTGTCTTCCGCCGGCTAGGCTCCAATTGACGTTGTTAAACAGGTTGAAAGCTTCGGCGCGAAGCTGCAGGCGCATTCTTTCGGAAAAGCGGAAGTTTTTCAGCAATCCGGCGTTAACGTTGAAATATCCCGGGCCGTTGATGATCGTGCGGCCGAGATTTCCGATCGCTCCTGCCGGGGTCTGGGAAAATACCGCTCCGTCGAAGCCGACCGCCGTGCCGGTGTTCGGGTTTATCACATCGGGGTTGATGTAATAAAGTTTCCCGTCTCTTTCGAATATTCCGATCAAACTCTGAATTTGCTCCGCCGAAAGATTGCTCGAAGCGGTCTGCCGGTTGGAACGTCCCGTGCGGTTAAACGTTCCGCGCGGATCAACGAAGGTGATCGGAATGCCGGACCTCCATTGAACGATACCTGAAAGTTCCCAGCCACCGAAGATCTTGTCTGACAAGCCTCCTCGGTTCAGGAATCTCCTGCCGCTGCCGAAAGGAAGCTGGTAGATCCCATTAAAATTGAAGACATGGGTCTGGTCAAAATCCGCCCGCTGCTTGTTGAGTTCCGGGCGATTTATGTCCAGAAACGGTTCGAACTGCGATTGACCGCTCAAAGGAGCATTCAAGCTTCCGAGGGTGTCGGTCAAGTTTTTGGAGAATGTGTAATTCCCCTGCAAATACAATCCCTGGGAGAACCGGCGCCGAAGCTCGATCTGCAGAGAATTATACTGATACCAGCCCGAGTTGTTAAAAATATCCGCCACGCCAATGTTGGGGTTGGGGACGAAATTGAGACGCGGAGTATTCGTCGGGCTTGTCAACGTGGGATGGTTGTTGTAGTTATTCGGGTTTGAATAGAACTGAAAGGCGAGCTCTGCCGGAGTTCCACCCGTCAGATTATTGATGAAAGTTGCGGGGGCTAGCCCTACGGTCGCCGCTCCACCGACGAGCAGGACGCCCGCGCCGCCGGTCTGATTTCCGACCTGATTCGGGTTTGCCGGCGCGGCGGCGTTGCGGAAGATTTGCAGGGCCTGGCAGCCCGCGACGGTTTGCGGGTTGCAGAAAGGCGTTGCTGCATTGGGGTTAGCAGCCAACGTGAGAGCGTAATTTGCAGCCGCCCGCTGATAATCTTCGAAAAATCCGTTGTTAAAAATATCAACCTGGTTCAGATCGTAGGCGCGGATCAAGTTGCTGCTGCGCGTGCCGACGTAGCGGATTTCCAGTGCCAGATCACCCGGCAGCTGACGTTGGATCCCGAGGCTGTATTGTTGGATCTTGGTGGTCTCCAGATCAGGGTCGATCAAAAAGACAACTCCGAAATTGTTTTCCGCCGCCTGATTCTGCAGGTAAGTTCTAGGCGGAGGGGTAAATGCGGGCGTTAAGAATGGCGGGAGTTGGTCGGTTGCCAGTCGCAGATTTAACAGAGTGCTCGCGGTTGGAGTGTTCCTGGCAAAACCCGTGACGCTTGCAAGTCCGACGTTTCCTGTTGCCGCCGAAAATGTGGCGGTCACGATCTGGTCGTTGCTGAATGCCTCGCTATAACCGCCGCGAATGACGAAATCCGAACCGGTCAGCGATTTGAGAAAACCGTTTTCAAACTTCGGCGCCCAGGCAAAGCCGATCTGTGGCGCGAAATTCTTGTAATCGGTCTTGTAAAAGGCACCTTCGCGTCCTGCGTTTCCGCCGACCACGTCATAGGTTCCGTTGCCTGCGAGAATCGTCTGGATCGGATCCGCGCCCTGCGGCACAACCGGCTCGATCGCCAGATTATTGGTGATTCTCAGCGACGGGAATATTTCATATCGAAGTCCGCCGGTCAAAGTGAGGTTCGGGGTCACCTGCCAGCGGTCGGACAGATACAGCGAATAATTTTCATACTGGAAGGGCTGCCTTGAGTTCACACCCGGATCGAAACCCGTGAGCGGGTCGGCGACGTAGAAGGTTCTCTGTCCCTGCACGACAAAGCCGCCCAGTAAGCCCAGCAGGTTATTCGCCGTGCCGAGCTGTGTGGCATTGATCCCGCCCGGAAAATTCGCCCCGGAAAATTGCGGCGTTGTAGAAAGCGTTTGGACAAAATATGTCGGGGTCGTACCCGCATCGTTATACGGCGTCGGTCGAAACCACTGCATTTGCCCGCCGAATTTGAGGCTGTGTTTGCCGACTACCCAGTCGGCGTTGTTTTGCAGATTATAGTTCCGCGTCTGGCGTCCCTGATCGACAAAGGACGTTTCTGGGTTGGTAAGTAACGCAGTCGGGATCGATAAAAAGTATTCGGGCACGTCAACAAAGCGATCGAAAATTACATCGCTGAAAAAGAAGCCGCCGCGAAATTCATTGAGAAATGTCGGAGTAAAAATGCTCCGGTAAGCGAGAGCGAGCATTTTATTATCCGATGTTTGGTCCACTCCCGGAACTGTCGTGTAGCGGGTCGTATCGGCGTCCGGCCGCTGGTTAAGCTCGAAATTGTAGCTGTAGACACCGTGAATATTGTTCCGGTCATTAATATCCACGTCGATCCGGCTGGTATATGTATCGCGTGTCTGTCCGTATTGGCGATTTAATGTAAAGCCCGCGGTGTTCAGCCCGTCGCCGCCTGGGAAATTACTCTGGGTCGGAAGCTGCGAAATGATGCGCGCCTGGATAACCGGATCGATCGTCGCCGGAATATTCGGATTCGGGAATCCGGCAAAAGTCAGCCCGCGGGCGAAATCCAGAATATTACGGACCGTACATATGCTGCCAACAGTGCCCGACGGACAAAACTGATTAGGGTCGCCAGCCGTGCCGCGCGTGTAGCGAAACTCTCCGGTGCGCGCTCCCGGAGTTAAGATCGTGCGCGTGTAACGCTCCGATTCCGGATCGGAGATTCTCTCATATGCGAAGAAAAAGAAACCTTTATCTTTATGGAAAAGTGGCGTTCCTTCGCCGAATGCCGGAAGCGGCAGCGGTCCGCCGAGCCTGCCGCCGAATTGATTGCGGTTGCGGAACGGACGCGCCAAACCTGACTTGTTGTTAAAGAATTCATTGGCTGCGAAAGCGGAATTGCGGTTGTAAGCAAACAAAGCTCCGCTAAAGTTACTGGTTCCGCGCGGCGTGACCAAGCGAATCTGTGCACCGCCGTAGCCCTGATCGGCTTCCTGGTTGGAAGTGGAGATCGTAAATTCCGCAGTGTCGTCAACGGAAGGTCGGCCGGGAGCGAAATCCGTCGCGTTCGTCCGGATATAAGTGTCCTGAATGTTGATTCCGTCGCGCGTGATGTTTGTGAATGACGTGCGCATCCCGTTGATGGTCGTGTTTTGCGCCGTGCTGGACTGCACGCCCGCCTGTAATGTGGTCAGATCCAAAGGATTGCGCGTAAGCAGCGGCAGAGACATGATCTGCTGCGGGCTGACCGTGTTGCTGACCTGCGCCGTACTCGTAGTGATGACATCCGCACCGGCCGTCACCGTTACGTTTTCTTCGATGCTGCCGAGTTCCAACTGCGGGTTCAGCGTGTAATCACGCCCTACGTCAATTTTGACCTCGGTAGCGACGAAGGTCTTAAAGCCCGGAACGGTCACCGTCACCGTATATGTGCCGAACTCAAGCTGCGGAAAAAGGAAAGTGCCGTCGCCCTTAGTTATAACGGTGATTTCACGGTTGGTATTGTCGTCCCTCGCGACGATCGTAGCGTTCGTTAGAACTCCGTCGGGACCGGCAACCACGCCGTTTAGCCGTCCAGAAGTGGTCTGAGCCAGGGCCCCCACGGCAGGGAGGCAGATGGCTAAAACCAGTAATAAAATCTTGGTCTTCATAAATTCTCCTTGAATTAGTAAAACATCGAAAGCAACCCTTCGGTCCTTCGCCCGCTTTGCAGAACTGAGTTGCCGAAGTGAATAATTCAAGGGGTGTGCCACCAAAGAGCAACGTGGACCTATTGATCGAAAAGCCCATAAAATAAGGGACGTTCGCTGTCTATCGAGATCGTATCGATTAAATCAAGGAAGATGGCTTTCGAACAGAAATGATATAAAACATGATTTGTTATAAAAGAAATCTTATTTCTCGGCTGCCATCGACTCAGCGAATTCTCAGTTTAAAACCATGGGACTATCAGGTTGTCGTCTTTTAGCCTTTCGCTGACGCGATTATCAGGGAAATGTTTGATCGAGTTTCTGAAGATTCTCCCGCGCGGAGTCGCGATCACGTCAACGGCATAACTGTTGCTAAGTATTTTATTTATCCCGGGTGGAAAAGCTGCGGGGCCATTTAAGGCTCAAACCGGGCAGCGTCCGTTTTCAGAAAGTATAGCGAGCGATGTTGGGAGAAATTTTGGAAGAAGTAGGCAGTTTTGCTTGAATACCACAGAACCTCCTGCATTTTCATATTGCTGATTCGTCAGATACAATCGCGCAGGTGTAGCCTTATTTTCAGGCTTTCGCGTGTTCTCGGCATGTTTGAGAAAACCATGAGTCAACACGGTTTAAGAATGAAAGGGACAAATATACTAGACCGGTAATTTGAGCATAAAGCTGTTTACACCGGCGAGCTTCCGGCGAGATAATACAAATCCGGGCCTAACGAGGCAATAAAACGTGAACATAGATTTCAGGAGTTGGAAAGGATGGCACATCGCGCTATTGATCTTCGCGGCTTACAATCTCATTGTCCTGATCAATATACCCGCGATCTACTTTTCGAGCCTCCAGCGCCCTGACTCGATCGACATCCTTGGTTCAGTCGCTCGCGTCGCTTTATTCAATAATTTGTGGGTTCTGATCACCCCGCTTATTCTATGGCTGGGCTGGGTCTTCCCGATTGCAAAGCCGAGTTTTCTCAGAAACGTGTTCCTGCATCTACTTTTCGCTATTGGTGCGGGTGTCTATCACCATGCCGCGAGCAGTATCGGTACCTGGGCCTTGGGAATATCTTCAGTCGATAATTTTCAGACGAATCTCTTTAACGCAGCCCTCTTAATGAGAACTGTTGCGGGTACGCTGGTTCATTATCCGGTTATCATCATCAGTCAAAGAGCTTATCTGTATTTCAAAGAATCCAAGGAACGTGCCTTTCTGCAAAAGCAGGCGGAACTCTCCGCACTTCAGTCGCAGCTTCACCCGCATTTTTTCTTCAACACGCTGAACGCTCTTTCCGCGTTGATCTACCGCTCGCCAAAAGAAGCCGATCGGATGATAACGCAGCTCGGCGATTTATTCAGGATCCTCCTTAAAAAGGATAAAGCGCAGAAAATTCCTCTTCACGAAGAACTCGAATTTCTGGAAGCTTATCTGAAAATTCATCAAACTTTAATGGGCGATAGATTACTGATTCAATGGAAGATCGACCCTGAAACCCGGGATCTTATGGTCCCGAATTTGATCTTGCAGCCTTTGGTTGAAAACTCGATCCGACACGGGCTGTCGCCGCTCGAAGAAGGCGGTATTTTAGAGATCGGAGCGGCGCGGCAAAACGGGCATCTGCATTTGGAAGTAACAGATAACGGCGTCGGGATCGAGAGCGCGAATAAGGCCGACCCTGACAGTGGAATCGGTGTGAAAAATACCCGGGCCCGTCTGATGAATCTCTACGGTGACGAATATGAATTCCAGCTTGAAAAGAAGCCGGGCGGCGGCTCGAGCGTGCTAATTAAAATTCCCGCACAAAAAGAATAAATAAAACTGTGCAAATTCGGACAATCATTGTTGACGACGTGGAACTGGCGCGCGAGCGCGTCAAGATCTTGCTTGAAGGCAACGTAGAGATCGAGATCGTCGGCGAAGCGGCGAGCGGGCGCGAAGCGGTCGATTTGATCCGCACGCTGAATCCCGATCTTGTATTTCTCGATATTCAAATGCCGAAAACCAGCGGCTTTGAGGTGATCGAACAGATCGGCGTCGAAAACATGCCCGCAGTCGTTGTCGTAACGGCTTATGACGAATTTGCTCTCAAGGCGTTTGACGCCGGTGCGGTAGATTATCTTCTAAAGCCCTTTGACGAAGGAAGATTGAGAAAGGCTTTAGACCGCGTAAGGCGGGAGATCCGGCAAGAAATACCCGCGGCCGAGATCGAGGAAAAGCTCCGCCGCCTATTGACAGAGATCAACGAGCCGGTGAAGTATCTCAAACGAATTTCCGTCAAGCAAAAAGAGGGGATGACGTTTGTACCGGTCGAGGACATTGATTGGATCGCCTCCTCCGGGCATTATCTCGAACTGCACACACAGCGGAAGTCTCACCTGATTCGCGAAAAGATCTCCGACATCGAAAAAAAACTTCATCCGGAAAAGTTCGTTCGGATCCATCGTTCGGTCATCCTCAATATTGACCGAATCAAATCGCTTCACCCGCTCTTCAACGGCGATCATCTGATAATTCTCCACGATGGGACCGAGCTTAACTTAAGCCGGACTCACTACGAAAAATTCATGTCGCTCATCAAAGGCTAACTATCGCCATCTTGTTCGATCGGATCTGATTTCAGACACCTTCCCCGGTTTGCGTATATGGCCGGTGGGCGATTTTGTTCGGCTCAGGCTCCCTCTCGCACGCTTCAGGACATTTCGTTCCTGATCCAACCCGTCTGCCTCGATACTGAATTTAACTCGATCGGTAGCAACAGCTGTGTTTTGTCCATCTTATTTAAGTGACCTGCTCGGAATAGGTGGCAGCTTGCGGCAGTCAACATTTACTCGATTACGGGTTCTCGACCTTACGTCATACAAATATCAGGAGTATTCATGCTAAATAAGATCATTCTCAACGTATCGATAATTACGTTCTTCGTATCTGCTGGTTTCGCCCAGCCAACATTCGACTACAACGAAAAGGAATTCTTCGTGGGCTATTCGCATCAGCGCGGTGAGCAGAGTTCCTTCAACGGCATCGAAGTTTCAGCAGTCAGAAATTTCACTCGCTATTTCGGGATCAAAGGCGACTTTTCCGCCGCACGTCACGAGGACACATTCACCGCAAGTGTGAATTCAGGCGGAGTTACTACAACATTTCCAGTTCGGGGAAACGAGCAGATCTACAATTTCCTGGGTGGAATACAGGTGAAAGACAATGCGGCCGGCGGCCGGCTTAAGCCTTTTGCTCACGCCCTGATCGGTGTCGGTTATCGGAGATACGAGAATCGCGTCGAAAACTGTCCGGCAAGCTTATGTGGCAATCTTATTAACCCGAAAGATTCAAGCGCAGGATTGGCCGGAGCATTCGGCGGCGGGTTGGACATTCGCGTTAATAACAAGATCGATCTTCGCTTGATCCAGGTGGACTACAATCCGATTCGTCTGTATCACCGTACGGAACATCGTGCGCGTTTCGGCTTTGGGATCGTTTTTCGTTAAATAGCATCCAAGGAATAGAACTTAAATTTATGAATAACATCCCAAATAAGGCTGCTACCCCAAAAAGAAACCGAACCACGGGTTTTCATGTCATCTGGTTGATTCTCATTCCCGTTTTTGCGACGGTCATTCTTCTCAATTTGTACAGATGGAATACCGACCAAAAGGAGTTATGGGGAATTCTGGCCCCGCTGGGAATGATCTTTATCGGCCTTAGGCAGATCTTCGGTGATCGTAACAAAACAATGTCGCATGTATTTTCGGCATTGGCCCTGATCCTGATCATGTCCGGTTTGGTTGCAGTAGCATTCTTCTAATGAGGCCTTACTGTCCTCGAAGACAGCACTGAAATCGGTCAGTCGAAGCTGCTGTTTGGCGATCGAAGGCAAGCGGAAACAAAGCGGCGTAGTGGTTTTCCCTGGAATGTAAGATAAACCGTGAGTGTTTAGGTTTAACGTGGGGAATCCGGTAGAGAATGAAATGGGCGGCTTTGGTAGCCGCCCTAACTGCTTGATTCTAATGGTACACCCGGCAAGATTCGAACTTGCGACCCTCTGATTCGAAGTCAGATACTCTATCCAGCTGAGCTACGGGTGCACATTGATTTGAATTTTAGGTGCTGGAGAGCGGTTTTGCAACCCGGCGATCTAAGGCCCCTGTAATCTGCGTACATGGGCGACCGCCATTTTTATCTCGTCGTCACTGAGTTTATCCTTAAATGCGGGCATTCCCTCGTCGACTATCCCATTCGTAACATATTCGATCAGCTTTTCATCGGTCATCAGCTTCATTTTGTCGGTTGTGAGATCTTCAGCGTTGATCTTCTTACCGCCAATGGTTGCGGGGCCGCCGGTTCCGTCCTTTTTATGGCAGATCATGCAGTTTGTGGCGAATATCTCATTCCCCTCTGCAATAACATCGACTGTCGCGGTCTGTTTAGGAGACTCACCTCTCGTCGGTAAGTTGGCGCTATTCGGAGTGGTCGACTGGCACGCTATCACAAAAAAGGCGGCACAAAGGAAAACCACCGCGGATTTGATCGCATTCATACAGTATCTTTCCCGTATTTGATTGAAAAGCCTAAAAAGTTTAACTTATGCAATGACCTGAAGCAATTTCCTCAACCCGATACCGACTACCGGACATCTTACACAATATGAAGTTTTACAGGCTTTTTTCCTTACTTTTCGTCCTGATCATCTCGATATCTGGTCAGACTGGGCAATCTAAAGTGATTTTGAATGGCCTCGGCTCCGAAGTCACCGTCAGGCGCGACGCCCGCTCGGTTCCATACATCGAGGCTTCATCCGATGCCGATCTTTATTTCGCACAAGGATATGTTACTGCCTCTGACCGTTTATGGCAGATGGACCTCCTGCGGCGTGTGGCCCGCGGCGAGACCGCCGAGATATTTGGCCGGGCCGCCCTGGAAGAAGACAAGCGATGGCGTCGATTCGGATTTGCTTCCGTGGCGGAGCAGAGTCTGGCGGAGCTGACGCCTGAACTGCGGGCCGCGCTCGATAATTACGCAAAAGGCGTAAATGCATATATCGCAACCTTGGATGAGAAGACACTGCCCGTAGAATTTCAGATACTCCAGTATAAGCCGCGGTCGTGGACTCCCGCAGACACCGTCGTCGTAGGAAAGATCCTCGCGGATGCCCTCAGTACAACCTGGCGAAATGACCTCCTCAGGGCGTCCTTTCGAAACCTCCCCGCCGATAAGCTTGCCGACTTAACCCGGCAGGTCACGCCTTATGACGTCATCCTGTTCGGAAACGATTCGGCGCCGGCGCGTGCGATAAACGCGTCCGGACCCGTTGTTGCTGCGAATGCGATAGCTTTCAGTGAGCGTGAGGAATTAACGAGAGCCGCATCTTTGTCCCGCGTCGGCCTTTATGCCGAGGAACTTGCGGCGAGCAATAACTGGGTTATTTCGGGTAAACGAACGGCCGATGGCAAACCCATACTTGCCAATGATCCGCATCTCTCACCCGCAGCACCGGGGATATGGTATCTCTCGCATTTATCGACGCCGAGCATGAAAGTTTCGGGCGTGACCTTTCCCGGCGTGCCCGGGATCGTGCTCGGCCATAATGAATTTATCGCATGGGGGGCAACAAACGTCGGCCCTGACGTTCAGGACCTTTACATCGAGACCTTTAATGAGAAAGGCGAATACAAGACGCCCACCGGGTGGGCCAAACCGGTGACTCGCAAAGAGGTGATCAATGTAAGAGAGAACCCGATGAAGCCCGTCACCGCTCCAGTCGATTACGAGGTCGTCGAAACGCGAAACGGCGTAATTCTTCTAGAAGATAGCGGCAAGAAATATGCTCTCAAGTGGACGGCCCGGGATCCGAAGAACAGTGAATTCGAATCATTCTTTGCCGCGAACCGAGCAAAGAACTGGGATGATTTCAAGGCCGCCCTTCGAAATTACGGCGGCGCAACTCAAAATTTCGTCTTCGCCGATGTGAAAGGGAATATCGGCTGGTACGCGGCGGGCCGGATCCCGGTCCGAAGGTCCGGCGATGGCTCGGTTCCTTACGACGGATCTACGGACGACGGCGAATGGACCGGATATATACCGTTTGACGAACTGCCGAATCTCTATAATCCCCCAAGCGGCCTGATCATAACCGCCAATCAGAGGATCGTCGGTACATCGTACAAATATCCGCAAATGTCTCGCGACACCGCCGCGCCGTGGCGTGCCCGCCGCATCCAGGATCTGCTGGATACAAAAGCAAAGGTCACCATGGACCGTGTTGACGAAGTGCAGCGGGATGCTTTCAACATCCCTCTCTCGAACCTCTCGAAGGAAGTAATAAAATTCGGTACCGCATCTCCGGAAACCTTGTCCGTGCTCAGGGCATGGAATGGAATGATGACGCCCGATTCAGCGGGCGCAGTGCTGGCCAATGAGATCCGGGGATGCATCGCGAACAAGATGGCCGAAGAGAATAAACCCGTTCCGGCCTCGATCATCAGGGAACGCGTACTTGATTGGGCAGTCAGGGAGCAATCGGCGCGATGGCGGCCATCGGGATTTGCGACCTACGGCGACCTGATCAAATCCTGTGATTCAAGTTCCCGAGCGAGCCTGGCCGATCCCAAACGCATGGGGGTCGACCCGGCAGGGTGGGTGTGGGGCAAAATGTGGCAGTCTCGGTTTCCACATCCATTAGCGTCGGCACCATTTATCGGAGCCCAATTCGCGGTGAAGCCGGTACCGATCTCAGGCAGCGGCCAGACCCCAAACGTGGGCTCGGCTGTCTCGATGCGTTTCATAGCAACCCCGGGAAACTGGGACGCTACGCGACACGTTATCCCTCTCGGCCAAAGCGGCGACCCGCGGTCGAAACACTATAGAGATCAGTTCGACTCGTGGCTCTCTGGTGCCCCCGCGATCTCTCCTTTTACCAGGGAGGCGGTGCAAAAAGCAGCGGTCGATGTGACGACACTAGCTCCGCGATAAGGTATTCAGGCGATCAAGGAAATCGCTGAGTATGATCGCCGCTGCCTCGCTGTCCACGAGTCGGCGACTTTCCCTTAGCGAATGCCCGCGGCTCCAAAGGTTGGCCTTGGCATCGTATGAGGATACGCGTTCATCCTGCAGAACGACCGGGATATCGAGCGAGAGAGCAAAATTTCCAGCCAGACGCCGTGCTTCTTTCGACATTTCGCTCTCGGTGCCGTCAGATTCAAGCGGCAAACCCATGACAAGTGCTTTGGCATCATACTGCGAGACGATTTCTTTGACAGCTATGAGTAGTTTTTTCCAGCTCGAACGATCGATCACAGGCAATGGCCGCGTAGTGATACGAAGTTCATCGCAAATGGCCACGCCGCACCGTTTTGTACCGGGATCGATAGCGATGATTCTGCCCTCGGCGGGTACATTGGAAACATCTGCAACCTTGCCGGTATTGATTATTTCTTTTTCTTGCACGTAAGGGTTTTTGCAGGGATAATTGTCTGGTCAATCCGGTCTAAACAAATGATCGCCGTTTCACGTAAAAGACTCGTTTAGATTTATCACAAGAGGTTATTTATGTCATTTCGCGGAAAGCTTTGGATCCTTGTTCTCTCGGGTGTTATTGCCTCATACGCTGTCATAGGCGGTCTGCCGTTCGTCGGCGGTTTGCTCCTGACGTCAGCTCAGCAGCCGGTAAATGATGCGAATGCTCAGATGAGGATCGTCGAGTCCGTTCTTCAGCATATACAGAACGATTATGTGGATGATCCGAACATGGAAAAGGTGCGTCTGGGAGCTTTGCGAGGCCTCGCCAGCGGGCTCGATCCTTATTCATCATTTTTGACCCCGGAACAGGTTCAGGCATTCGAAGCTGCTAAGACGTCGAACAAAGTCGGCATCGGAGCGGAATTTTCTCAGCTCCAGGGTTACCTGTACGTTATCTCGGTCTTCAAAGGATCGCCAGCCGACCGTGCCGGGGTCAGATCGGGTGACGTGATCGAATATATCGATACCAAAGCCACGAGGGATATATCGCTTTACGATGCACGCCAGCTCGTGAGCGGTGATCCGGGCAGCGTCGTAAGCTTGCGGGTCCTTCGTTCATCCGAACGACCGCAGACCCTGAAGGTCACTCGCGGTGCATTTAAGGCCCCTGCTAGTGAAGCAAAGATCGAAACAGGCCGGATCGGTGTGGTGAAGGTCCACGGGCTGGAGGACGGAGAATCGGAGAATATTAGAAATCAGGTCGCTAACTTAACGAAGCAGGGTATAAGCAAGCTCGTGCTTGACCTTCGTGGAACAGCCGGCGGGAAACTCTCGGAAGGCGTCGCTGTTGCAAATCTTTTCATTCCAAACGGCGATCTTGCAAAGGTGATCGGACGCGAAGGTAAGGTAGTTTCGAGCTTTGCAGCTGACCCGGCGAAGGCTGTTTTTGACGGCCGCCTGATAGTCTTAACCGACGTTGCGACTGCGGGTGCTGCCGAAGTGGTAGCAGCGGCGGTCCTGGAACGGAAAAGAGGCGAAGTCGTGGGCGAACGTACCTTCGGTGCAGGCACCGAGCAAAAGCTGTTTCCACTGTCGAGTGGCGGCGGGTATTTGCTGACTGTTGCAAAATGGGCCGCTCCAAGTGGCACGCCGTTCCTCGGTGAAGAGCGTACATCCATGGGAGTAAAACCCTCGGTCGAAGTAAAACGGCCTGATACCCCGGAGCCTCTCGCGGTCCAGAATCTGATCGACGAACGGAACGAAGAGAACCCGGCTCCCGAAGCAACCCCGGTTCAAAAACCTGCACCGGAAAAAGCCGTCGAGGACCTCCAGTTAAAGAAGGCTCTTGAACTGCTGCAGGACAATAGGACCGCAGCGGCTAAGGCCGGAGAGTAAGCTTAGACATGTCAGTTAAAATTAGGGCCGGCTCTCTCAGAGCCGGCCCTAATTATTGTTGTGATGCCAAACCAACATTGCTAGAATCGAATCTGCGTGGCTGAAAATGAATTCTTGATCCGCCCCGTCGCGGAAACCGATCACGCCGAATGGCTGAGGCTTCGCCAGGCACTTTGGGACGGATCGACCGAGGAAGACCATAAGGCGGAAATGGTCGATATAATCGAAAATCCCGTTGATCAATTCGTAGCTGTGGCCGATGTTGGTGATGGGTATTTGGCGGGTTTTTTGGAGGCGAGCATTCGATCGAACGTCGAATACTGCCGAACCGGAAATGTGGGCTACCTCGAGGGTTGGTTTGTCGAGCCGTCCTACCGTCAGCAAGGTATCGGCGCAAAGCTTGTGATGTTCGCCGAGGAATGGGCACGGCAAAAGGGAAGTACTGAGATGGCCTCGGACGCGGAGATCGAAAATCTCGTTAGCATTCAGGCTCACAAAAATTTGGGATACAAGGAAACGGCCCGGCTCGTTCATCTGAAAAAAGAACCTACGTAGTGCGATATTTTAGAAAGAGCATATTCATTGTCGCCTCATTCGCGTTTTACCTGGCTTTGGCGGCACCGGCAGCATCAGCCCAATCTCGCGATCAGAACTTTCCGACGCCTGTAACTTCCAGTGAGATAAGCGGCGTGATTCCAGCCCGCGATATGGGCGATTCCCGCGTCACATCGTATTTCTATGTATTCGACGGCCGCCAGGGTGACATATTTATCAATGTCGTTACAGCAAATCTGACCGGGGACATCGACATATTTACCGCGGGCACAGTTCAGCCCCTCACAAAGATCGTTCTCTACGCGGATTCATCATCGAACGAAACCGGAAGGCTGATCTATCTTCGTCAGCCGGCAAGATTGATACTTCGTGTTGAGGGCCGGACCCCAAATGACGACCCGGCCACTTTCAGAATAAAATTCGCCGGCAGCTTTGTGGCCCTTGCCGCTCGGGAGACGGAAGAAGCACCCAAAGTGGAGAGCTCTGCCCGTGAGAGTTCGGGCGTCCGCGTAAATTCGGTCGGAACGATCATCGAAGTTATCCCTCCAAAAGCTGAAAAGACTGAAGCAGTGCCCGAGGAAAGGGAAGTGGCAAAGGAAGTAGTGACCCCTGAGGTATCTGAGCCCGAGCCTGCCGACACCGAAACTGAGGCAAAATCGCCGCCGACGGTCAGGGTCACACCGATGCCCGAGGTCAAGACCATTTTTGGGAACAAATCGACGAAGCGGGAAGAGGCTGGATCGAAAGCTCCGGAGACAAAGGACGCCGAATCAGCGAGACCGCGTCGCAACAGGGGAAGAACATCGCCCCCTACTACGCCTGTGGAGGTCAAAGAGAAGGTCCCCGATCCGCTTGCGAGCATCAGGCTCGTGATCGAGATGAAAGACGGCGGATCGATCGAACAGCCGATGAGCGAAGTGTCCCGATTTTCCGTGGACAAAGGCGTTCTCACCGTCGTCACGAAGGACGGTAAGACCACCCGGTTTTCGATCCTTCTCGTCGAACGCGTGACGATCCAGTGATGCCTAAGCGTACGAATGGAGTCCCTTCAATAGGTAACTCACACCCAAATAGGTAAATATCACGAGCATAAACCCGACGATGGCAAAGTATGCCGAGCTTCGGCCTGACCACCCCCGCGCGATCCGGGTGTGAAGAAACCCTGCATACGTCAGCCAGGCAACCAGGGCGCCGGTTTCCTTTGAGTCAAAGCCCCACGGGCGGCCCCACGATTCATTTGCCCAAATAGCACCGGTGATCAGAAGCATAGCCAGTCCCGCAAATGCGAGACAAGCCGTTTTGTACATCAGGCCGTCGAGGGATTCCAGACTCGGCAGGCGTTCACGAAGCCTTTCCGTTCTAAAACTGAAAAACAAAATAAACATTGTGCCGACCAACGCAGTCAAAAGAGACGCAACCTCGACAGGGTTCGTATTCAGGCTGAGGAACATCGAGTCGCCGCTGCCCTGAAAATAGGCCCTACCCATCGCCTCGAACTGTCGCGGCGTCATCTGCGCCAATTCCTGGGTCGTTAACTGCTGATTGTCGGCCATTTGCTGCCCGGCGATCACATACTGCGACGGGTCGGCATTCAGTTGTGCCTGGAGCCGCGATGCAACTGCAGCGTTATCGTTCATTCCGACGACGAGCAGCCCGATCGATACGATCTGAGCGACAAACGCCAGACGCAGAAAATAGTGCCCTATTGTCTTCGCTTTTAAATTCTCCTGGTATAGATACAGCAGAAACGCGACTATGGCTCCGGCGAGCAGGAGCCCCGCGACCACGAGCACCGGCCCAACGAACGGGATCTCCAGGCGGAAGGGAGCCGAAAACGGCTTCTTGCCAATCTCATTAGGAACGAACAGTCCTGCGCGATAGACGAATTCCGTAAACACGGAGAACTTGCTTATAGTAGCCAGTACCGAGATCCCAAATATACTCGACCAAATGGCCATCGCCTCGACCTTGACACCATCCTTGAGCAGGTACATTATCGCCACGCCGAAACATACGGCCGCGACGCCATAGCTGAGTGCTGCGTCGCCTACGTGGATCGGACGCCAATAAGAATCCAGCACCGGCGGAAGATCGATGAATTCGTCGCCGATAAACCTGGCAAGCACGAGGATCAGTGCCGCAACCGGCAAAGTGAACGCACCTATGATCCGGAAACTCGGCCGCCGCGCAAGCAGGATCGTCGCGATACCGGCCCCGAACGCAAAAGCCAGGCTCATGTCGTAGAGATTGGCAAAGGGAATATAGCGAAACATCCATGGATTTTCCATGTTGCCGCTCTCACGCATGATCGTGATCTCATGTTCGTAAGCGTTCACCCATCGGACAAGCCAGCTGGAAAGATTAAAGAATACCCCCAACGCCGCGCCGAAAAACCCGATCTTCTCAGCCATTGTCGACGGAGCATACAGGTTTGTCAGCAGGAACAGGGCTGCCAGGATGTAGCAGGCGAGCGCCAGCATCATCAATCCTCCGTCCGAGACGAAAGAGGGTCCGATCTGCATTCTCAAGGGGACCATTAAGAGGGATCCGCCTATCACGAATATTCCCGGAAGCCATGACTTCCAAGTCATCTTGCCGTCCAGTCTTTCTATTTCCTGCATAATTTATTCCTGTTTGGTCTTTATTTCTTCCGCTATTTCAAGGAACTTGTCATTGAGCGCTATCTGGTTCCGGTTGGCATCGGCGGCGAGAGTTACCTGTAGATCCCCATTCTCGTCTTTTTCGACATGGGCCCAGACGCGCCGATGAGAGAAAAAGAAAACAAATGCCAGTGCCCCGCAAAGACCGAAACCGCCGATGTACCAGGCGATAAAAGCGGCATCATAGGGGTCGTATTTGATCGACAGCACATGGGCAAGCGGGGTCTTTTCAAATTCCGTCAGCCGCCATTTATAACCGGCTTTCGCCGCGCCGACGGGCATATTGTCCGCGAGCTTTTGAGCAAAGGCGAATACCCGGGTCCGTTCGCCGCCCGGAGGCGTCACATTCAAGATCGCGACAGGGTTATTATAGTCCCCGCTCTTGGTATCGGCACGCCCGTCCGGCCCCAAAATGAAATCGGGCATGAACTCGCTATACTCGATCGTCGTTCCATCCGGCAAACTGGTGGTCCCGTTACGCTTGACGGTCGCCGTCACCGGTTCACCACCGTTCTGAGGTGTGGCCTCAAAACTGATTATCCGGCCGTGTCCCACGGGAATGGTCTGCGCCTGGAAAAAACGATAGCCGCGATAGCTGAACGGCTTGTTCATGCTTACGTCGACCACCTGCTGCCCGTAATCCGGATCGTCGATCTTAAGCTCCGTCCGCCAGTCGAGAGTATTGCTAACGTCGATCGAGCCCGTCGGATCGATAAGCCGCTGCTGGATATCGGTACATTCCATCGAAAAGGGAAGTTTCACATTAAACTTCTCTTTGGTGTCCAGATCGAACTGGATCATCTGGATCTCGTCTGTCGATGCCCCCGGGATCATCCTGACATCCGCATCAAAACCCGTCTGCAGCGAAACAAAATGGCCTAAGAACAAGGTGAGCAGGAACACATGAACGATATATGCACCGAGTCGATTGATCCTGCCGGTCTGGCCGAAGACCACTGTCGAGGTCCGATTCTTGACGACCGAAAAATCCTTTCGCCCCTGGTCGTCTACGCCATATTCCATGGTGTTGGCCTGGGTGACCACCGGCTTCATTCCGTGTGCTTCGAATGCCTTTGTGATCCGATCGACCACTTCGGTCTCGTCCGACGTATCCATCGTGAGAGCAGCGGTCGACTTCTGGTTAGCCAGCCATTCGCGAGTCGCTGTGAGTTTCGGTTCAACCAAATATTTCCACGCCGTGGGGAACCGGTCGATCGATGCCAGGACAATATTGAGCGACAGCAGCAGCAGCAGAACGTTGTAGTACCAGCTGTGGTAAATATCGAAAAATCCCAGATACCCGAAGACCAGCTTTTCGGCCGGCGTTAGCGAAATGTAGTAACTGTCGAATCCCTGGACATTCTGCTGAACGATCAGCATCCCGATGATCGACAGGACAACCAGCACGCATAGCTGGAATACGCCGAACTTAACAGAGCTCAAAAAATCGAGACTCTTGTTTAAGAGCGGTTGCGTTCTCCGTTTGGTTACCGGTTGTTGCTTAAAGGTTTCCTCGGCGGTTGACATCTTTTTTACGTATCAGAATAGCGTAGCTTCGATGTTTTGTCATTTCGTTCAATATAAGTCCTGCTTTTAATAGAAATCGCGGTAACGGTGCGTTCAGCCGCAGCTACACCTAAAGGCTTCACAAACAGACTCCGACGAGTCTTGCCAAAATCAGAAAAGGCAGGCATTGCACTCACCCGTATATGCAACACGCGTGCCGAACGAGTATCGTGTCTTTATCCCACTATTAAAGGTCGATGATCAAAATTGTCCTTGGTTCCTGCGATCTATGTTGCATTGACTGCGAGAAACTCCACACGCCATTGACGTATTTATCCACGCTAATTGCTGTCCGTGATCATTAAAGAATAAAGGGATCGAAGTTGCATCGGTAAAGGCAGGCATGAGATAGGGTAATCTTTTAGGTTCACCGGTTTCCGGATCAAAAAAAGGCCGCCGGGTGAACCGGCGGCCTTTGCCTAAAAGTCTGCACTCGGATGCGCTAGCTACCGCGCTGACCGCCGCCCTGCTGTCCACCCTGGCCGCCTTGTTGTCCACCCTGGCCGCCCTGCTGTCCACCCTGGCCGCCGGCACCCTGTCCGCCGCCGCCTTGCTGTCCGCCTTGGCCCGTCATGTGCTGTCTATCCTGGTCGCTCTGGCCGCCGCCGCTCTGGCTTCCGCCCTGCTTGTCACGTTCTTGATTGTCCTGATTATTTACCATCTTTCTACCTCCTTATTTTTGCGGGAACTATCTGATCCCGGATCTGGTTAAAAAAATCTATACCAGTCATTCTTTCGCAATGACTCTACATTCAGTAGACCAATTGAGCCCCGGGAACTCAGTCTGGCAGAATACCGAAGTTTGTGGAGGATCAACCCGTGAAAAATGATCTTAGATTGCCCTCACTGTATTTGAGGTGACAAACCTGTCTCCCCCTCAGCCCTAAAATAAGCTCAATATCCCGATCTTCGACAGACGTTAATTTTAGTAATCAGCAGTAAGGAGTTGTGAAATGAGTCTCGATTTATTTAAAGAAAAGGGCGTTGAGCTGGAAAAGCAGCAGTTCACTTGGCGCGACATGGTCCAGCCGCCGACTAGTAAGCTGGACGATGACGCATTTACACGGGTCCGGATCATTTTGATGAACGGCCTCGAATCGGAGTCTATCCGGTTCTCACACGCCTGCGCCCGCATGAACAGGGATCTGCAGGAAC
This sequence comes from Pyrinomonadaceae bacterium, assembly GCA_041745615.1. GTDB lineage: Bacteria > Acidobacteriota > Blastocatellia > Pyrinomonadales > Pyrinomonadaceae > OLB17. Next base: position 50,615 of record JBGTIP010000031.1, read on the forward strand.
CTCTGGCCCATATTCGACGTGTCGAGCAGCATCAGCAGACGATGGTCAACTGGCTGCTGCCGGCCGATTTGTCACCGATAGAGACGACCATCGGATTCGAGCAGGTGGCTATCGAGGTCACGGCAAGTGTTGCCGAGCGGGAGCCGGACGAGTATATGGCGCAGGTCTATCGCTTCGGCCTGCTTGAGGATTTTGATCATATGTACAGGTTCGCCGCATTGTACGACCGCATGAGCGGGGGCGATGCGAACAACATTCTTCAGAGCTACACCGACATCATGCCGGGGCGTCCGACCTCGGTCGAGCACCGCGACCCGACTGATGATCTTCGCGATCATTATGAAAGGGATACGGCCGAGCCGCTCACAAAGCTCAATGCCCTAACGATCATGGCGGCTGAGAATCAAACGCATGATTACTATATGACCATCGGCCCGATGTTCGCCGACCCGGTCGCTCGTCAGCTTTATGCCGAGATCGCCTCGATCGAAGAGCAGCATACGACTCAGTACGAGTCGATTATCGACGCTAAGGAGACGTGGCTCGAAAAGTGGATGATGCACGAGGCGATGGAGGTTTACAACTACATGGGGTGCTCGGCCTATGAATCGAACCCGCGGATCAAGAAGATCTGGGACCGGATGCTGGATTATGAACTCGGCCATCTGCACTACGTCATGGAGCTTTTCAAAGAGGTGGAGAACCGCGACCCGGCGGAATTGCTGCCCGAGACACTGCCTGAACCGATCGACTTTGCAAGCCACCGTGAATTCGTGCGTGAGACGCTCGAAAATGAGGTTGATCTTCGTGCGGCTGGGCCGAAGTTTGTAGGACTGGAAGACGAGCCCGAGCGGACGCTTCGCTACCGTGAGCAGATGAATTCGGAAGGTTCACCGTCCGACGCGATAGCCGCGGGATATCAATGGATGCCAGGTACTGAATTGGCCGCGGCCAAGGGTGCAGGCGGCAAAGGAAATTAAGAAAAAGGGGGTATTAGAAAATGGTACAAACAGGAGCACGACGAGCAGAATCGGATATGGGTGGAAATCTGAGCGGCATTCAGACCGCAATGGATCTGGCTAAAGATCAGGCTGAAGGGGCCGCTAGTGCGGGGCCCGATCCTGACGGCGGTCCGGAGTTGGCGAATACGGAACGAGCTGTCTATATCTCGGAGGGCTTTCCGGTCGGATCTTTACCGGCCCTGCCTTTTGATCAGGAAGCAAAGGCGAGTGAAGAGACCGTGGGGATGGCGGTATTTCTTGACAAACTGAGCGAGCGGCTGGCTTTTGAGAGGATGGGAACCAGGCTCTATGACGCTCTCATCACAAAATGCGAAACGCTCGGTGACGACGCGAACGGGATGTCGCTCGCGGCTCTGCAGGAGATCCGTGACGAAGAGCATCGTCACTTCCTTCTCCTAAATGAGGCGATTACACAGCTCGGCGGCGACCCGACGGTACAGAGCCCTTGCGCCGATGTGACCGGTGTCGCATCGCTCGGGATAATGCAGGTCCTGGTCGACCCGCGCACCACGGTCACTCAATGCCTTAATGCCATCCTGACCGCCGAATTGACCGACAACGCAGGCTGGGAAATGCTGATCGACGTCGCCGACGAACTCGGCCATTCAGACCTCAGCGAGCGGTTTGCCGAAGCGCTCGAGAACGAGCAGAAACATCTGCTCAATGTGCAGTCATGGCTCTCGGCCCGTGTCATGGCAAAGGTCTAAACGCATAGAACCAATTGCCATCGAAGCGCAACGTCAGAATTTTCACCGTGATTCCGGTATGAGGATGTCTGAAAATTCCCTTTTCAATTGCCTCTGGCTTCAGCCGGGAGGATGAATTGAGTAAATTAGACACGGCTTTAGCCAAATCGATCGAGGAGCGTGCCAATTCCGAGATCAATCTAAAAAGCTCCCCTCCTTGGATAAGGAAGGGTGCCCGGTAGGGCGGGGTGGTTTGATCTGGGACGTATCATGTTCGCACATTAAGACATATCAATCTAAAAAGCTCCCCTCCTTGGATAAGGAGGGGTGCCCGGTAGGGCGGGGTGGTTTGAGCTGGGACGTATCATGTTCGCACATTAAGACATATCAATCTAAAAAGCTCCCCTTCTTGGATAAGGAGGGTGCCCGGTAGGGCGGGGTGGTTTGATCTGAGAAAATATCAATCAAAAAGCTCCCCTCCTTGGATAAGGAGGGGTGCCCGGTAGGGCGGGGTGGTTTGATCTGGGACATATCATGTTCGCACATTAAGACATATCAATCTAAAAAGCTCCCCTCCTTGGATAAGGAGGGGGCCCGGTAGGGCGGGGTGGTTTGATCTGGGACGTATCACGCCCTCGCAGGGTTCCCATTCTGATCACTCAGGATGCGATCGTTCCGGGTGCTTCGGTATCAGATCCGCTGGTCTATGCTTTTATCTTGATCGGCTGCCGCTTCGGGCCCGGAGCTGTCGCCTTCGCTGCCAAGCCGTTCCTGTGCGAGGCGGCGTATTTTCATTTCAGCGTCTTCGTCGATCTCCTCCAACCCGTCCAGCCAGGCAGTTATCTCTTCCGTCGGCCGCCCGAGTCCCAGGGCCAGCTCATCAAAGCTGTCGTGATAGACCTCGGTCTTAAGCTGATCTAAAATGCTCCTCACATCGGTGTCCGCGTCCATTGAAGTTCCGGCTGCTGTTTGATCCATTTGTTCCCCCATTAAAAAATTGTAAGTTCACAATAGGGCATGACCCGCGTCTCCGTCAGTATTGCCGGCGACAAAAAAGCGGAGATTTCGAAGGGCCTACGAAAAAAACGTCGGGCCCGTACACCCCGTTCCGATCTGCGGAACGAGCAAAGCCCCGAAGGCCATCGCCGCCTAGCGGGTCCGGCCTCGAATGCCGAGCCGGCAAAATGTGTGGTAAATTGTTGAGGCAGTCCCACACTATGCAAGAGCTTGAGTGGCAAACACGAAAAAAGCGGATCGATTCCAAACTAACCGCACTTGACCCTCCCTGGACAATCGTCAAATACAAAGAAGGGATGGATATTTCTGTGCTCGGACGCCACGCGGTCGAGGAGTTTCCGACCGCTAGCGGTCCGGCTGATTACGCGTTGGTTGTCGGAGGTCGGCTCGTCGGATTTATCGAGGCAAAGAAAGTAGCCGTTGCCCCTCAGAACGTCCTCGAACAGGCCAAACGATATGCCCGCACGACAGATCACGGAAACGGAAACTGGGATGGCTTTCGAGTCCCGTTCATTTATGCCACCAACGGAGAAGTGATTTGGTTCGCCGACGTTCGCACCGGGGTCTATACCGCCCGTCGGATCAGCCGATTTCATACGGCTGATTCGCTTCAGGAAAAGATGGTCACGGACCATCGGACCGCTCACCAGTGGCTAAGAGATAATCCGTCCGATCAAATCGGCCGGTTGCGTCACTACCAACGAGACGCCATTTCGAGCATCGAAGACGAATTGAGCAGGGGCCGACGCGAGATGCTTGTCGCGATGGCGACAGGAACCGGCAAAACGTTTTTCACCGTCGCTCAGATATATCGGCTGCTGGAATCAAAACGCGCTCGCCGTATCCTCTTTCTCGTCGACCGAAAGGCACTCGCCGCGCAAGCCGTCCGGGAATTCTCATCGTTCAACACGATCCATGGCCGAAAGTTCGACCAGGAATATGAGATCTTCAGCCAGAAATTCCGGCGCGAAGATTTCGGCGAAGAAGAGCCGTTCAATCCCAAAACATTACCGACCGCATATCTTACACATCCGAACGACACACATACATTCGTTTACGTTTCGACGATCCAGCGAATGGCGATAAATCTTTTCGGCCATGAGCGTGCATTCGAACAAAAGGCAGATGATCCCGATTACGAGGACGAAGCTGAACGGCTGGATATTCCTATCCACGCTTTCGACGTGATTATCGCCGACGAATGCCATCGCGGGTATTCGAAACAGGAATCGAGCATCTGGCGAGACACGCTCAATCATTTCGACGCCGTTAAGATCGGGCTCACCGCTACTCCGGCACCGCATACCACTTCCGTTTTCGGCGATCCGGTCTTTCGATACGGCGTGGAACAAGCGGTCCGCGATGGCTTTCTAGTCGATTGGGATGCGGTCAGGATAAAGTCTGACGTCAAGATAAACGGGGTCTTTCTCGAGGAAGGCGAATCGATCGGCCGGATCGATACAAAGACCGGCGAAGAGATCCTCGACGAACTCGAAGACGAACGCGCTTTCGAATCAACTCAGATCGAATCCGAGATAACGGTTCTGGACAGCAACCGAAAGATCATGAAGGCTTTCGCCGAGCATGCTTATGCACACGAGGAACGAACCGGCCGCTTTCCTAAAACGCTTATCTTCGCCGTTAATGACGTTCAGCACACTTCTCACGCTGACCAACTTGTCAGCATCTGCCGCGAGATATTTGGCCAAGGCGATGACTTTGTTCAGAAGATCACCGGCAATGCTAACGTAGACCGCCCGCTCCAAAGGATACGCGAATTTCGCAACCGGCCAAACCCGAAGATCGCTGTCACGGTCGATATGCTGACCACGGGAGTTGATATTCCGAGTCTTGAGTTTCTTGTATTTTTGCGACCTGTGAAATCGAGAATCCTGTGGGAGCAGATGCTTGGACGCGGAACGCGGCTCTGCCCCGAAATAAACAAGACAAACTTCACCGTTTTCGATTGTTTTGATGGAACGCTGATCGAATATTTTAAGAACGCGTCGGCTTTCAAGATCGAACCGCCGACCAAGACCCCGACACCGCTTCCCGAAGTAATTGAGAATATCTACCAGAACGTTGATCGCCAGTACCATACCAATTTACTGGTAAAGCGCCTTCAGCGGATCGAAAAGAACATGACTGGAAAGGCTCGCGAAGATTTCGCGGCCTTTATCCCTGACGGCGACATGGGCCGATTTGCCGCCGAACTGCCGACCAAGGTCAGCCGGGACTTTACCGAAACGCTGAAGCTTTTAAGGGACAAGAGATTTCAACACTTGCTTCTGAATTACGAACGGGCTGACAAAGTTTTCCTAGTTTCCTATGAGGAACATGACGAGGTCACACACGAAAAAATTGAACGCTACGGAAAGTTTGAAAAGCCTGACGAATATCTTGAGGCATTCTCGAAGTTTGTCTCTGAAAACTCCGACAGTATAGATGCTTTGGAAATACTCTTGAAGAACCCGAAGGAGTGGCGAACCGAGGCCTTGACGGAACTTCGACAACAGCTCAGTCAGAACGATTTCAAGGAGCGTGATCTTCAACGGGCTCACGACCGTGTTTATCAGAAAGCCCTTGCTGACATCATCTCGATGGTCAAACACGCTGCAGACAAACAGGAAGTAATGTTGACCGCTGAAGAACGCGTTAACCGGGCCGTTTCCCAGATTCTGGAGGCGAATGCCTTTGATGAAGAACAGGTGAAGTGGTTAAATTTAATACGCGAGCATTTGGTTGAAAACCTTACCATTGACGAGAGTGATTTCGAGGTCCTGCCTGTCTTTCATGATCGAGGAGGAAAGGCAAAAGCCCGGCGTGTCTTCGGCAGCAAGTTCGAACCGCTCATTCAAGAATTGAATACGGGGATTGCGGCATGAATACGACCCGTTCTCGGGCCTCCCTTAGCCACGCCGTTTACGGCGTGGTCCGAACGATTCAGAGTTCGTAGCCCGTTTACGGGCTTATCACGATTTTATGCCGATACACGACCCCTTTTTTGGGCCTCGCTTAGCCACGCCGTTTACGGCGTGGTTCGGATGATTCAGAGTTCGTAGCCCGTTTACGGGCTTATCGCGATGTTATGTCAATACGAGTTTATTCGGAAATAAATCTTCATATCACCTGGCACACAAAGGACAATCTGCGCATGATCGATGCAACAATACGTCCTGACTTGTACGCGTTCCTCAAGAATAAAGTAGTAACGACACGCGGCGCCTACTTTCACGCGATCGGCGGAATTGAAGACCATGTTCATCTGGGCTGCTCGGTAAAGCCATCTATTCATCTCGACGAATGGATCGGACAACTGAAGGGAGCAAGCTCCTATGAGATGGGAAACTCACTACAATGGCAAGCGGGATACGGCATAGTGAGTTTCGGAACGAGGGATCTCCCTTGGGTGCGAAATTACATCCTAAATCAGCCCGAACATCACCAGAAAGGGTCGGTTTTTGAACGCTTGGAAAGGGTCGAAGATTTCGAGGACGTGGATGCGTGGCAGGAGTTGTAAGCCCGTGAACGGGCTGGAAGAAATTGAGAGAATTCTGACCACGGCCTAAAGGCCGTGGCTAAGCTGAAACAAAACAATACATGAGCGACATCGTAAATAAACTCTGGGGCTTTTGCCATACGCTTCGTCATGACGGCGTGGATTATGGCGATTATATTGAACAGCTTACTTATCTGCTTTTCCTAAAAATGGCGGATGAGCGGGAGGTTGAGATTCCGCCGAAATACAATTGGGCGAGTCTCAAGAATAAGGCCGGGAATGAATTGATTGATCATTATGCGGAGATGCTTCGGCACCTTCGCGAACAGCCGGGATTGCTCGGCGATATTTTCGTTCAGTCAGTTCCCCGATTTAATAATCCGGTAAACCTAAAACGCCTGATCACAATGATCGACGAGGAAGAATGGTCGGCGATGGACGTGGATGTAAAAGGCGAGGCCTTTGAAGGTTTGCTGGAAAAGGCTGCAAGCGAGGGCAAGAAGGGTGCGGGGCAGTATTTCACACCTCGCGTTCTGATCAAATCCATCGTTCGAGTTATGAAGCCCGATCCGCGTGGGAATACGGATTTCCGCATCTCCGATCCCGCTTGCGGTTCCGGGGGTTTCCTTGTGTGTGCTTACGAATGGCTCGTCGATCAGACGAAAGGAGTTTTCGACCGGAGCGAGGCAAAGCGGATCAGGACTAAGACGTATTACGGCCAGGACCTCGTGCCGCGGCCCCGGCGAATGGCTTTGATGAATCTTTATCTGCACGGCGTCGAGCCGCATATTGAGCTTGGAGATACTATCTATCAGGCAGATCGGGGAGATAGATTTGATTGCATTTTAACCAATCCACCGTTCGGAACAAAAGGAGCGAATCAGGCGCCAGTTAGGGACGACTTCACAATTGAAACAAGCAACAAGCAGCTCAATTTTGTTCAGCACGTTGTCAATATCCTAAAGCCCGGCGGACGTGCGGCTATTGTCCTTCCCGACAACTGCCTGTTCGAAGGAAAGGCGGGCGAGGTTTTCGAGATCGTTATGCAGGACTGTAACGTTCACACCGTCCTGCGTCTTCCACGCGGAACATTTACACCGTATTCTCAGGGGGTAAAGGCGAATGTTATTTTCCTGCAAAAGGGAATGCCGACCGAGAACACGTGGATATTCGACGCCCGCTCAAATGTTCCCGGCATAACCAAAAAGGACCGACCATTGACCGAGGCCCACTTTGCCGCATTTGAAAAAACGTTCGGCACAAACCCCAACGGCACCAGCAAACGCGAGGAGTCCGAACGCTTTCGCCGGTTCCACATCAGCGACATCAAGGAACGAGATTACAAACTCGACATCACCTGGATTAAAGACGAATCTCTCGAAGATGCCGACGATCTTCCCGAACCGGATATCCTTGCGTCCGAAGCGATCACTGAACTTGAGGCCGTTGTTGATGATTTGCGGGAGATTATTGGTTTGATCGAGAAAGAAGAGATGGTGGCTGCGGTATGAGAGATTTGCCTGCGTCGTGGGTACGCTCAACGGTCGGAGAGATATTTCTCGAAATTAAAAACGGATCAAGCGCTCCCCAAAACAAATTGAATCTCGGGCTGCCAATTACCCGGATAGAAACGATTCAAAAGAATCAGTTCGACTTGAAGAGAGTTCAACATATTGAGGACCCGTCGCCTGAATTTATTGAAAAGTATAAATATGATATCGGCGATATCGCTTTCAGCCACATTAACAGTTACGAGCACGTAGGAAAAACCGCCCTATATCAAGGCGTTCCCGAAATCTTACTTCACGGAATGAACCTTCTACGACTGAGGATGGGTCATAGTTCGGTCGACCCGAAATTCGCACGCTACTTCATGTTATCTAAGGAGTTTAGAGATGAAGTTCGCGAGCGAGTAGGCCACGCCGTCAACCAAGTTTCCATAAACCAAAAGAATTTGTCTCAAGTTCCATTCACGGTTCCTCCTCTCAACGAACAGAAACGCATTGTCGAGAAATTGGAAAAGCTGCTCGCAAAGGTCGAAGCGGTCCAGGAGCGTCTAAACAAGATCCCCGCCATCCTAAAACGGTTCCGCCAATCCGTCCTCGCCGCCGCCTGCTCAGGAAAACTAACCGCAGATTGGCGAGTGGCCAATGACGATTTTGAGCCATTCGACGTTGACGGCCTGCGCCGTTACCGATTGTTAGATGCAACACCGTCTCAGGCGACTAAAATCAATGCCATTTACAATGCCATCGAAGAAAGCGATTCTAATGATCTTCCGGCGGGATGGCGGTTTGCGACGCTCAACAAACTTTCTGAATCATTTGATTACGGAACGTCTGCGAAATCATCCAAAACCGGTGCTGTGCCGGTTCTTCGAATGGGAAATGTTCAGAATGGGGAAATTGATTGGAGCGATCTTGTTTTTGCGTCAGATAAGAATGAGATTGCGAAGTACAGGCTCCTAAAGGACACGGTTCTATTTAACAGAACAAATAGCCCAGAGCTGGTTGGAAAAACCGCAATTTATAGAGGCGAACGGGAGGCCATTTTTGCAGGATATCTGATACGAGTAAATAATTTTGAAATTCTCGATCCGGAGTACTTGAACTACTGCCTTAATACTACATTCGCGAAGGAGTTCTGCAGACACGTTAAGACCGATGGAGTAAGCCAGTCAAACATAAACGCCCAGAAACTTGGCGCATTCGAAGTCCCGTTTCCACCGCTCGAAGAACAAAAAGAAATCGTCTGCCGCGTCGAAGAGCTTTTCAAATTCGCCGACCAGGTCGAAGAGCGTTATAAGAAGGCCCGAAGCTACACAGACAAACTAGCCCAATCGATTCTGGCCAAAGCCTTTCGCGGCGAACTCGTCCCCCAAGACCCAAACGACGAACCCGCGTCAGTATTAATGGAGAAAATCAAGAGCAACGGCATTAGACCAGTGAATAAGTAGTTCGCAAAAGCAGAAGACCGCTTATAAGAATCCACTCTCTTAGCTTTTAATAAGAAAATATGTCCTTCCCACGTGATCATTTCAATAAAACAGCTGAATTAGCGAGATCGATTGACCCAAGCGATGTGGCGCGATGGCTATTGAATGAAGGATATTATCCAGAGCAATATGTCCTCCCGCCAAGTTTTAAAGTAGATCGGCTCGTATTGCAGGCACAGCCCTACAATCGCAATTTAATTGATCCGACTCGCCGAAACCTCCTGAATATATCGTTTCCGAAATCAACTTTTACCTCTCGAGTGTTTAGTGTGATGCACCCGTGGAATTATCACGACATTGTATTTCATTTGATTGCCGAGTGGCCCTTCATCTTAGACCATTTATTTTCGAGAGATCAACGGATCTTTTCTTATAGCTTTCCGATACCAGTGAATGCGAGAAACCGGGGCAGCATTAGCCCCTTACGATCTGGACGTATGATTTACGAGTGGATCGCGATGGCTGAGGGTGACCTTGTCGTGGAAGCTCATAAGTACAAACTCCTTGTTCGGTCTGATGTGGCAAACTTTTATAACTCCATTTATACGCACAGCATTCCTTGGGCCCTACATGGCCGCGATGAAGCGCGTGGGGATGCTGCAAATGCGCTAGTCGGAAACAAGATTGACAGATTGATTCAGTATGCAAATGACGGTCGTACAAACGGAATAGCCATTGGTCCGGCATTATCAGATATCATTTCGGAAATCGTATTGACAAAGGTCGACCTGAATGTCTCCAATCGACTGAAGGACGTGGATTTCGTCGGAACTCATTTTAAAGATGATTACCGGATTCTTTGCAATTCTGAAACAGATGGAAAGGAAATTCTAAAGGTATTGGCCGAAGAGTTGACGCGATTTAACCTTTGTATTAATGAAACGAAAACTCGAATCTTGGAACTCCCGACCGGATTGTATCGAGAACACGATCGTGCATATTTCCCACATTCGCTGAAGAGGCTGGCCGAAATCGACTTTCGTACATTTGAACAAACTTTGCTAAAGGTTATCGACATCCATCGAAGCTTCGTCGGAACGAACCTCTTGGAAAAGTTCTTTGGCGAACTTTTTGATGACGAGTATCTGCTTAAAGTTAAATTCGCCACCAACCCTGTCCAACGGCATAAGCAAATCCTTAAGACTTTCAGTTTGATGATTATGGTCACGAGAGAGTCGGAGAAGACTCTCTGCCATGTACTCGCGGTGTTGGAGGCGGTCTACAATCTTTTTTGGCGACAAATAAAGGTGCAACTTAAAGACTTGGTTGAACACGAATTAAAGTACGCATCAGAGAGAGGATCAGCCTTTAGTGTCACATGGTATCTCTTCTTTGCTAGGTATTTGAGTCTCAATCTACCGAATATCGGACAGTTGGTTTCAAGCGAAATGCGGGAAAATGCTTTTGTTAAGTCAATGATTTCGAGTACTCAAAAAATATTCAGCGACACTGGAATCTCCTTATACCGGAAACCTCGGAACTGTCGAGGTTTCAATCTAGCAAAACAATGCGCTGTTTTTAATCGAGATCGAGAGCAATTACCCGAATTGCATGTCTGGGGGCTCTCACATGAAGACAGGTAGAATGATTAACCAGAATGTTCTTAACGACCTCTGCGAAGCCGCCGGGAAAGCTGGCTGCCACGTGCGCGTTGACAAACTTGAGCTTGAAGTCTGGGAAATGGTTATTGACCATACACGCAATTCTGTGCTACACTTGCAACGCTTCGGATTGTGTCCGAATGGATCTTTGAAATGTTTTGATGGTTGATGGTTGTTCGTGGCTCGTTGATCGTTGATGGTGGTTCGTGGATCGTTGATCGTGGATGGTTGGTCCTTCTTCGGAATGCTTGCTCCCCGTCACTGTTTACCTGTCACTAGATCGCCCTTTGAATTGCCTTCCGGATCTCTGTATTCGTTGTAATACACAATCAGGAAAATAGGTGGTACACGGTACACTCTTGCAAGTATAAGCGAATACGGCAGTTACGACGCTTTTGCTGTCCCGCCGCGGGACAAAAACAGGGGGTGTGGGAACGGAAGTTCCAGGTTCAAGGTTCAAAGTTCCAGGTTGGCCTGCCGGATCGAGAGTGGAGAGTGGAGAGTGGAGAGTGGAAAATGGAAAGTGGAAAATGGAAAGTGGCACATCGGTTACGACCACTGACCACCGACCACCGACCACCGACCACCGACCACCGACACCGACCACTGACCACCGACCACCGACCACCGACCACTGACAACTGACCACCGGCCACTGTTCACGCCGAATTGTAATACAAACGTGATACACGTTACGCGCAATTTGAAAAATGGGATGATCGGGCTTAATTGTTGCAGCTACACGCAGTTATGCGTCCCATTTACCGTCCCACAGTGGGATGGGACGTAAAGTTGCGAAGTTACGAGATGGGTTTCAAAGTTGCGAAGTTGCGAAAGAGTTACGAAGTGATGGAGTTCTTAACTTTCGAAACTTCGTAACTCCGAAACTTTGTAACTTCGTAACTTCGTAACTCCAAAACCCCCGCTATTTTGCTTTCACAATGTTTGGACGTTATTCTTTTATTTGTTGATTTAGAGTTTGGTCACTACTGTCAATGGACACGATAGCAGCAGAAATAGGACGACCCGGGATAAATGTCAGAGACAAGGTCGCGGCTTACGTCGAGCTTACCAAGCCGCGTATTGCGGTGTTGCTGGTTTTGACCTCGGCCGCCGGCTTTTATCTCGGGACCGCGGGGGCGATCGACGTACCGCTTTTCGTGAACTCGATACTGGCGATCACTTTGCTCGCCCTGGGGGTTGCCACTTTGAACCAGTATTGGGAACGTCACATCGATCCTTTAATGGAACGGACTGCGACGCGGCCCCTCCCCACAAAGCGAGTTAGTGAACGTGAGGCCCTTGTGTTCGGCATAATTCTTTGTGCAGCTGCTGAGGCATATCTATTCTTCTTTGTAAACGCACTTACTGCCGTCCTCGGCCTTGTGGTTATCGCGGGATATGTCCTGGTCTATACCCCGCTGAAGACCCGGACCTCCGCTTCGACGGCGATAGGGGCCATACCCGGTGCCTTGCCGCCGCTGATGGGGTGGACAGCGGCCGCAAATGAGATATCGCTCGCCGCCTGGGCCCTGTTCGCAATGCAGTTCCTGTGGCAGTTTCCCCATTTTTTTGCCATCGCATGGATGTATCGCGATGAGTACAAAAAAGCGGGCATTCTGATGCTTCCGGTGTTGGATCCTGAAGGCAGGCTGACCTTTCGTCAGGTTGTGCTTTTCGCCATCATGCTGTTTCCCGTTAGCCTCGCTCCGTTCTTCCTGGGATTGTCTGGCGAGAAATTTCTGATCGGAGCAACGCTATTGGGATTGTGGTTCCTCTGGGCGAGCGTCAAGGCCGCGCGATCACGATCGATCGCGGGGTCAAAGAAACTTCTTGTGATGACGGTGATTTATCTTCCGCTCCTTTTTATTCTGATGGTGGCTGATAAGCGTTGAATGCTATGGAGATCGGTACCGCTGAAACCATAGAAGATCCGATCAAGATCAAGCGTCGTCGGTCCGCGCTTTCCGGAGGCCCGGGGCCCTCGGGCAATGGAGGCGGCGGAAACAACCCCGGCGGCGATGACGATGGGCCGGACGGTGAAGGGACGTCTTCGACAGAACCATTCAGGCCCGGGATCTCGCGTATCTTTACTGCGTTTCTCCTGCTCGTGGTAGTGATGACTTTTGGCGGCCTCGTAGCGGCCTACATCGTGATCGCAACCAACAATGTCGCCGAATGGAGGCCATTCGAGCTGCCACTCCCGGTATGGATCAGCACAATTTTGATACTAGTTTCGAGTGCTACCTATCATGTTGCTCAGAGGGCCGTCGAACGCGATGATCAGGTAACCGCGAAAAAGTGGTTTGTTATCACTACGGCGATCGGTGCCGCTTTCATATCATCGCAGATCCTAGCGTGGGTCGAACTCACGGCTCGCGGACTGTACATGGCCGGCAATCCGTATGCGGGATTCTTTTTCATACTCACCGCCGTTCATGCTGTCCATGTGCTCGGGGGGATCGCGGCGTTGGGGGCTATCCTGCTTAGAACATGGACACCCATCGCTTCCGAGGCTCAATTGGTCCGTCGGCGTTCGCTGGCACAGGTCGTGGGGTGGTACTGGCATTTCATGGGGGCCCTGTGGGTGGTTTTGTTCGTATTATTGGGTTTCTGGAAATAGAGAATGGACTTTCTCCAAATTTTTCCACATCTGAATGCGGCCCTGAACGCTCTCAGCAGCGTTTTTTTGTTGTTTGGCTTTTATTTCATAATGAGAGGCCGGATCGCATCTCACCGTTGGTGCATGATCTGCGCAAGCTCCGTATCCGCGCTTTTCCTCGTTTTCTACGTGACACATCATGCTCTGCGGTCATATTACTTCGGCCTCGGCCCAACGCGATTCCCGGGTGAGGGGCTTATTCGTCCAGTTTATTTCACGATACTGACCTCTCACACGATCTTAGCCGCGATCGTCGGCCCCTTTGTGATCCTTACGCTCGTCCGCGGTCTAAAAGGCCGCTACGAGGCCCACAAGAGAATTGCTCGGCTTGTTTTTCCGGTCTGGCTCTACGTCGGCTGGACCGGTGTTGCGGTTTATGTGCTGCTCTATCATTTATATCCGCAGCCATAGAATGTTTTCCGTGATGATTGCCGCCGATCTTTTATAATAAAATCCTTGTATTCGAGCTTTTTCGGTGCTAAAATATCGTTGTTGAAAAGTTGATCACCGAAGCCGTTCCCAACAGGATCGGCGCGGGGGAACCAAAATTAGCCGTAAAACGCTAAAACGGGGCGAAGCGTCTCGCAAAAGACGCGGGGATAATCTTTCGTTCCTAGCCCGGCAGCTAACCTCGTAGGTGTGGCAAAGAAGTAACAGCCAGAGATTTAGCCGACATGGCGCGATTTCCGATGTGCTTCGCCTATCGCGATTTCAACACGGAAGCAGACATCCGGTCTTCTCAAGAAAAAGTTCCGCCACGCAAATGGCGGAACTTTTTCTTCGTATCGTTCGAGATCAAAATTTTTAGCGGATTGTTCGCAGGCGGCGGTCACTTACGGTTTTTAACGGTATCTTTTCATTTGAATCGAACGTAATGGATTTGGGGGGGCCGTCGAGCTTGATCGAAAACGATTCCGTTCGTTTGGTTATCTCGATTTTCTCCGTTCTCGTTCCCGCTGCCGTCATTATCTCGACCTCCATCGGCAGTCGGAAGGCGGCCGGAACAAGATTGGCCGCACTTTGGGTTTGGGCGACCGCTAACGTAAGCTCTTTCGTCCGCGAATGATACGTCTTTCGAATATCCAGTCTCGGAGATCCAATACCATACACCCATTGATCGAAAAACCATTTTAGGTCCTGACCAGACACCTCTTCCATCGCTCGCTGCAGGTCCGTGGTTTCGACGCTTCCGAATCTATGCCGATTCAGATAGATGTTGACGGCTTTCCAGAAATTCTGGTCCCCAACCTGCTCCCGCAGCATATGGACGACCACACTGCCTTTGTTATAGGTCGTTCCGGGGCTGTCGAAAAGCGTTGACACATCGCCGGCCCTCTGATTAAACAGCCCATGACGTATGCGGTTGATAGAATCGTCGACAAGGAAAGTCGCGGCATCCCTCCGTATCTTTGCCTGGTAATCCTCACGTCCGAAGAGCTTTTCCCGGTACACTGCTTCCATGAACGTGGCAAATCCTTCATTCAGCCAGAGTTCGGCCCAATTGCGGCAGGTCACCATATTACCGAACCATGAATGGGCAAGTTCATGCGATACGAGGTCCATTACGGCGTTTTTCCCATATCCAACGGCGGCGAAGAAGATCTCGGTGTCCGCCATCGTAGTCGCTGTGATATTCTCCATTCCACCAAACTGAAATTCCGCTACCATCGTTTGGTCGTATTTGTTGAAGGGATAATCAATACCGATCAGCTTCTCGAAAACCGCAAACATATCAGCGGTTCGGTCGTATGCGTTTTTGGCGGTCGATTCCTTGCCTGGGTACATGTAATAACCCAAGGGAATATCGCGGTACTTTTCTTGAATGAGGCTATATTTCCCGATCACGAACGATACCAGATACGTAGAATGCGGAACGGGCATTTTGTAATGCCATGTGACTGTGCCGTTCGGATTGTCGGTTTTACTAAGCAGTTGACCATTCCCGATAACCGACTCACCCTTTTCTGCCGTGATTATTTGCTCGGTAGTCGCCTTGTCACTTGGGAAATCGAATGAAGGGAACCAGTGGCGAGCTTCCTCCGGTTCACCCTGTGTCCAGATCTGTGCCGACCGATCTCCGTCCGCTTTGACGAAATAGACCCCCTTTTTCGGCCTTGCCGTGTATATGAACCTGATAGAAATTGTATCGCTCGGATCGTAAGCTCTGTCCAGGGTCACCGCAACACTTCGCTTACTGTTCTTGAATTCCAATACAGATCCGGCAGGCTCCAGTGTGACTGACCGAAAGGCAATGTCGACTGCATCCAACTCCACGACGCGTAGCCCTTCTTTCAGGGGCTTGAGCGATACGGTGGTGTCACCAATCACCTCTTTCCTGGACCGGTCAAAACTTACCTCGATCCGATAATGCTGGACATCATAGGTCTGGGCCCGGTTGAAGTCGGGCCTGGTTGTCTGTGAAAAGGCGCATGTAACCGCAATGGAAAAGATCGCAGACGTGATCAGGACCGAATTAACTCTCTTAAATTTCATGTGGATAGCGATAAAGATCTTCGGATATAAGATGTCTTTTACGAGTTAGATGCGGTTAATTATGAAGAACACTGAGAAAATCATCGAAGTTTAGTAAGTCTTCACAAATACGCAGATTTATGATGGCAGATTATGCCACAGATCCTGGAAAATACGATGTCTCCGGGCTAAAATCGGCCTTATGAGAATAGGTTGAATTTAGCTCCTGCCGGCGACCCTTATAAGAGCGCTTCCACGATAAAACACCTTTGGGGCTGGAGAGTTCCATCTGGAAACAGCATACTAAATAATACGACGACAGAAGGAAAGATTTATGTTAAACAGACCGCCTCCGTATTTTCCGCAGAATCAGCTCTCACCGCCAGACGAGAACCGGTACAAGAAATTCAAACTTATAGTGGTGGGTATCAGTCTTGCCTTAGGACTCTTACTAGTCGCTCTTGGGTTTGGGGTATATTATCTGGTTCAGTGGATGATGTGAGAGCGGTAATAGCTAAACGAGCACGGGTATTAACTGCCCGTGCCCTCATATAGATGCCGAACGAAAAACTAATTTGCCGGCGATCTGCCCGCGGTTCGCATCCTTTCACTCTGCATCGCAAGCTGCCGTGCTTCAGGAAGCAACTCGATAGCTTTCAATAGCTGGTCATCATACTCATTAAATACCTGAAATGAAGTCTGCGAACCATACGCCGCTGTAACAAGCTCAGTCCGTAACATCCTTTCCACAAATTCACGTTCCTGATCGATCTGAGCACCAGGAACTTTGTATTTATCGGCTGCGTACTTCTTAAATTCGTTATATACCACATCGGTGACGCGATAATCATCCGTCTTCAGATTGTAAGCGAATACTATTGGATGCTCGACTTTGAAATTCTCGAGTCCGCGGACCTTGCCCTTTACGAGATCCAGTGCGAAAGCAAATACAGGATTGGCGATCTTATGCTGAACGCGGCCTCGCTCAACTGGAATCGTGCGGGGTTTCACT
This sequence comes from Pyrinomonadaceae bacterium, assembly GCA_041745615.1. GTDB lineage: Bacteria > Acidobacteriota > Blastocatellia > Pyrinomonadales > Pyrinomonadaceae > OLB17. The sequence goes on from JBGTIP010000031.1 coordinate 67,581, forward strand.
TGTATGTCCGGATTGATGCCGCCGCCGCCATGAACCGTTCGGCCAATATCGGTTTTTGTTTCGGGGCCTTTCGGCTTGTCTGAATCCTCTTCACCTGACTGTGAACCGCCATTTGTGTAATAGTTATACAGCCCTCCGTCCGAGTAATCACGTTGAATTAGCCGTCCCGAAGGTGTCTGATACTTGGCGATCGTCAAAAGGAGCATCGACCCGTGGTCAAGCAGGAACGGGTTTTGAACCAAACCCTTTCCGAACGTATTTTCACCAACGATCAACGCACGGTCATGATCCTGTAAGGCCCCTGCCAGGATCTCCGATGCTGATGCCGTATTGCGATTCACCAGTATCACGACCGGGGATCTGTCCGGCGTTCGATTTTGGGCAGGATAGCGTTCGCTAACGCCCTCAATTCTGCCTCTCTGTGTAAAAACAGTCTGCCCGCTGGAAAGAAACGTGTCAGCCACACGATAAGCCTGACTGACAAGCCCACCGCCATTATCCCGAAGATCGATCACGAGCTGCTGCATGCCTTCGGCCTTAAGTTGGCGCATTCCCCTTACAAACTCGGTAAACGTCGTCTGGTTAAAGCCACCCCGCATCGCCATATAGCCGACCCCCGGACGTATCATATAGATCTCGCTGATCGACGGTTGAGCGACCGCATCTCGCACGATATCAACCGTCTCACGTTGACCGGTTGCCAGCCTTTCGACTACGATCTTCGCCTTGGTTCCCTGCGGTCCCCGAAGAAGATCTCTCACCTCGGCGAAAGGCTTTCCGAGCACTGGCTTGCCATTAACCTCGACTATCTTATCGCCATACCTAAGGCCCGCACGGTGAGCGGGGGCCCCGTCAAAAGTGGCCTTGATATACGTCGCTAACACTTTGCCATCAGGATCGCGGAGGTCGCCGATGGTCGCTCCTATCCCGAAATACCTCGAACTCTGATCGGTCTTGAACTGATCAAATTCCTTTGCATCAAAATAGTTAGAGTGCGGGTCTAGAGCGTGGAGCATCGAATCGATCGACGATTTGACCACCTCATTATAATCGAGGGCCTTTGTGCCGCCATAATTCTCCTTAATAACCGCCAGTGCCTCGCGCATTTCGCGTTGAATGACGTCGGATGTGACGACCTTAACCTCCGGTTTAGCAGCCAATCCTGCCGTCCGATCGATATCGTTCCGCGCGGTCGAGCTTTGCCCTTGGCCAAATGCAAATGTTGAGGTGAACAGAACAGCGATTAGAGCGAAAAGGCGTGTATGGCTATGCTTCACAAAAATATAATCTCCATTGTAAACGTATAAACGGCCAATCAACAGTCAAAAAAGAATATCATCCATTTGAGGAAAAAGCGACGTAATTAGTTGCCCTGCTAAAGTCGGTTGTTGGCTGTCGCCCACGCTTTTTTCTGACATCATCATGGGTTAGAATCGTATCTGCTTACCTGTTAATTACCGATGGAGGAAATTCAATGTTAGCTCGTTTTGTAGCCGCCGCAGCGGCATGCATTTTTCTTAGTATTGCCGGGGCCGCCCAGACAAAACTTCTGAGATTCCCCGATATTCACGGCGATCGAGTAGTTTTCACATATGGCGGAGACCTTTGGACTGCATCGGTGAATGGCGGGACCGCGGTTAGATTAACCGCCCACTCGGGCGTCGAAACGTATGCTAAATTCTCGCCCGACGGTCGGTGGATCGCGTTTACGGGTCAATATGACGGTGACGAACAGGTCTATGTAATACCCTCAGGCGGTGGTGAGCCGAAACAGTTGACCTTCTATCCGTCTCGGGGGCCACTGGCTCCTCGCTGGGGCTACGACAATCAGGTCGGCGGCTGGACCAAAGACGGACGAATCTATTTCCGCAGCCAGCGAGACTCTTGGACTCTGCCAATTGCCAGGCTTTACACCGTATCGCCGTCGGGGGGCCCAGCCGAACCTCTGCCGATGCCGGAGGCTGGTTCGGGTGCATTTTCCCCTGACGGAACAAAGATGGCATATTCGCCGCGTTTCCGCGATTTTCGCCCGGAAAAGCGATACAGCGGGGGCCAGGCGAACAAGCTTTACATTTACGACTTACGCACAAATGACGCCCAGCCAATTTCCGATAGCCCGTACGCTAACCGTGATGCTATCTGGATAGGCAACACGGTTTACTACAACTCAGATCGTGATGGCAAATTTAACCTCTATGCATTTGATACTGGCAGCCGGCGAACGACGCAGGTAACTCGTAACCGCGATTGGGATATTCGGTGGCCCAGTTCCGATGACCAGAACCGGATCATTTACGAGCGCGAAGGCGATCTCGAAATCATGGATGTCGGTTCAAAAAAGACTACGCGTCTTGCGATAAACGTTCCGGACGACGGCATAAACAAACGGAAGCGGCAGATCTCGGTGGCCAATCGCGTAAGCTGGTTCAATCTGAGCCCAAAGGGCGAGCGAGCTGTCTTTAGCGCCCGCGGCGATATCTTCACCGCTCCGATCGAGAAAGGCGGATCTCGAAACCTCACCCGGACGCCGGGAGCCCATGATCGTTTTCCCGTCTGGTCTCCCGACGGCCGATGGATCGCGTATATCTCCGATCAGAGCGGCGAGGACGAGGTATGGCTGGTTGATCAAAACGGTTCCACGGCACCACAGCAATTGACCACTGGCGGGTCAGCTCAGCGTTACGCTCCCCAATGGTCCGATGACAGCAAGAAGATAGTATTCGGTGACAAGAATGGCCGGGTGTACGTCGTAACGGTTGCCACCAAACAGATGCAGCAGATCGTCGACGCACGTAACGGGCAGATCACGGATTATGAGTTTTCGCCAAAAGGGAACTACGTTGCCTTCACGATGGGCAACGATAATGGCGTCCCCTCGGTCTATATCTGGAGTTCATCCGATAACAAGAACTATCGAGTAACGCCCGAAATGTCGGCGGCTCACGATCCTGCCTGGGACCCGGCAGGAAATTATCTTTACTTTCTCAGCGATCGCGAATATGCTCCCCAGATATCGGCGGCGGAGTTCAACTACGCAACTAATCGCACGGATATGATATACGCCCTCACGCTTCGTAAAGACGTTAGGCATCCATTCCCACCCGAGAGCGATGAGGTGGCGATCGTCGAGGAAAAGAAAGAAGGCCAGACTGCACCTTCGCCCTCACCGTCTCCGTCACCTGCTGCGGAGTGGATCGATTTTGACGGGATCGAAGCTCGCGTTGCCAAGGCCCCTCTGGGAGCCGATAACTACGGCGGTTTGAGAGCGAACCGAGGTCACCTTATTTACTCGATCGGCACCCCTTTCTATTACGGACGTCAGTCGGAGGGTCAGCCCTCGATCCGCGTTTACTCGCTCAAAGACCGCAAGGAGAGCACGCTTATTACCGGAGCCGGTGGCTTTACTCTTTCCTCGGATGGCTCCAAGTTGATGTCAATTGCACAGGGCACTTATTTCATGATGGACGCAAGCCCTGGCGGCGAAAGGAACAGAAAGAACATTTCTACTTCAGGGCTGGTAGCCGAGATCGACCCCGTCCAGGAATGGAACCAGATCTTCCATGAAGTTTGGCGCCAGAACCGCGATTGGTTCTATGCCCCCAATATGCACGGATACGATTGGGCTCGCATTCGTGATGATTACAAGAAGTGGCTGCCATTTGTGGCACATCGCTCCGATCTGAATTACCTACTGTCCGAGATGCAATCTGAATTGGCTGTTCAGCACGCCTATATCGACGGTGGCGATTTTAATCTTCCTCCGCGAGTCAGCGTGGCTCTTACGGGTGCCCGTTATGAGGTCGACAGGGCTGCAAATAGATATAAGATCAGCAAGATCTATGCGGGCCAGAACGAGGAGGATATCTACAGATCGCCGTTCACCGAGGTCGGTATTGATGCTCGAGTCGGAGATTATGTGATCGCGATAAATGGCGAGGAAGTCACCGCCGACCGTGACATTTACTCATACCTTCGCGGAAAGGCTGACAGCACCGTTACGTTTACCCTAAACTCGACCCCCACAGCTCAAGGTGCCCGCACAGTCACGATCCGTCCGCTGACAAATGAATCAGACCTTGTGTACCTCGATTGGATCCTCGACAACCGCCGCCGTGTTGACCAGATGTCTAACGGCCGCCTCGGATATCTGCATATCCCCGATATGGGAGCCCCAGGCTTGCGGGAATTCATCAAATGGTATTATCCGCAGCTTAGAAAGGAAGGAATGGTCGTAGACGTCCGGGCAAACGGCGGCGGTAACGTTTCGCGAATGTTGATCGAGCGACTCCGTCGAAAGGTGCTGGGCATAAACTACAACAATTTCAGCGAGGACGGGAACACCTACCCTGATGGGGCTTTCAACGGTCCGATGATCGCGATACTCAACGAGAATTCCGCCTCAGACGGTGACATTTTCCCATATATGTTTCGCGAAGCGGGCCTCGGTCAACTCGTCGGAAAACGCAGTTGGGGAGGGGTTGTCGGTATTTCTAATCGTGGAACTCTCATAGACGGAGGTAACGTCAGCGTTCCTCAATCCGCTCTCGCGAACCCTAAGGGCGAGTACATCATCGAAGGATATGGCGTCGACCCCGACATCGAGGTCGAGAACGACCCGAAATCGGTGATTGCCGGCCGCGATCCGCAACTCGAACGTGCGGTGGCGGAATTGATGAAGAAGCTGACATCACCCGTTCGGCTGCCGGGCCGGCCGGCCGATCCGGTAAGATTGCCAAAGAACTAAGACCGGCAATGCCGATTCTCTGATGCTTTTAGAAGTAACAAACCTCCGAACGCAATTTCCCACACGGGCCGGGCTTGTAAAGGCTGTCGACGGTGTTAGCTTTCGCATCGGCGAAGGGGAACTGCTGGGCCTCGTCGGCGAATCCGGCTGCGGCAAATCTATAACGGCCCTTTCGATAATGCGGCTGATATCTTCCCCGGGCAAGATCGTCGGCGGCTCGATACTTTTCAAAGGTGAGGACCTTGTCAATGCCTCACCTGACAGACTTCGGGAGATCCGCGGGAACGATATCGCGATGATCTTCCAGGATCCGATGACGTCGCTCAATCCGGTCTTTACAGTCGGTGAACAGATCGCCGAAGCCCTTCGGCTGCATCGCGATCTGAATCGCAAGCAGGCCAGGGAAGCCGCGATCGAGGCCATGCGTGAGGTCTCGATCCCCTCGCCGGAACGGCGTGTCCTGGATTACCCGCATCAGTTGTCGGGCGGCATGCGCCAGCGTGTGATGATCGCGATGGCATTGGCGTGTGACCCAGAGCTGCTTATCGCCGATGAGCCAACCACAGCTCTCGACGTAACGATTCAGGCACAGATCCTCGAGCTGCTGAATGAGCTTCGGGTTTCGAGAAAACTCGCCATTCTTCTGATCACCCATGACCTCGGAGTGGTAGCCGAGGTGGCCGACCGTGTCTGTGTCATGTACACCGGCAAGATCGTCGAGGAATCAGATGTCGAAGAGCTATTCGCCGATCCCAAGCATCCGTACACTCGTGGTTTACTTCGTTCTGTGCCAAAACTTACCGAGGCCGGTCTCGCAAAAGCTCATCGACTTCAGACCATCGACGGAACCGTTCCAAGCCCAACGAATCTACCCTTTGGCTGTCATTTTGCCCCTCGCTGCGAATTCAGGATGGAGATCTGCACCGAGGGCGAAATTCCGCTCATCCAGCAGGCAAGCGGAGCTAAAGTACGGTGTGTGCTCTACGATGAAAAACAAAAGTTCAGCATCGCTCGCGAACGTGCGTTAGCCGCCGAGGTATAGAAGCAGAGAACCATATATGATCGCGGCTCAAACACAGGCTGACCCTTCATCATTGCTCCAGGTCCGGAATCTGGTCAAGCATTTTCCTGTCGACAATAGCGATGATGTGGTCCAGGCTGTGGACGATGTTTCGTTCGATATTATTGCCGGCGAGACCCTGGGGCTCGTTGGCGAATCGGGCTGCGGCAAATCGACGGTCGGACGCTGTTTGCTTCGGCTGTATGAACCGACGAGCGGTGACATTTTCTTCGAGGGGCAGAACATCATCGGCCTCGCAAACACCGAAATGCAGCGGCTTCGCCGAGAGATGCAGATCATCTTTCAGGACCCCTACGCGAGCTTGAATCCTCGTCTGAGCATTCGTGCCATCGTTTCGGAACCGCTGAAGATCCACAACATTGGCGGCAAATCGGAGCAAAAAGAAAGGGTGGCCTATCTTCTCACCCGTGTTGGGCTTGATCCGAAATACGCCGACCGCTACCCTCATGAATTTTCCGGCGGCCAGCGGCAGCGGATCGGTATTGCACGGGCTCTGGCGTTAAACCCAAAGCTTATTATCTGCGATGAGCCGGTCTCGGCACTCGATGTTTCCGTACAGGCTCAGGTCGTAAATCTTCTGCAGGAACTGCAGGAAGAATTTGGCCTGACATACCTTTTCATTTCGCATGGCCTCGCGGTTGTCGAACATATCTCGAACCGCGTAGCCGTGATGTATCTCGGCAAGATAGTCGAGATCTGCGATGCCCGCGAGCTTTACGAGCGGCCGCTGCATCCCTATACCAACGCTCTGCTCTCTGCGATACCGGTGCCGGACCCGACCTTGAAGCGAAAGCGGATCGTTCTCAGCGGCGATGTTCCGACGCCTATAAATCCTCCCTCGGGCTGCCGGTTCCGGACGCGGTGTCCGCTTGCGATCGAGGATTGTGCCCGCGTTGAGCCTGAGCTTCGTGAGATAACGCCCGGGCATTTTGCGGCCTGTATCCGGGTAGAGGGTTATGACTCGGCGGTTGCAAGCGTAAACCAATTATGAAACTATCTGCCCAAACGTTTCGTAAAGGTCTTTTACAACCTAAAACCAACTAGAGAGGAAAAATATGGATCGATTAGCTGGAATCATCGTCGCGGCCCTAGGCCTAATTGTCGCCATTCTGAGCATTACCGGCATTATACCGGGGCTTACACAGCCGGGCATCATGTTTATCCTTTTAGGCGGGCTGATCATCGGCCTCAGCTTTATCGACAAGCCTGAAAGCGACGGCGCCGAGCGGATGTCTACCCCCGCGACGCTGGGTAACATTTTTATCTCGCCGACTGAGGTTTTTCAAAATCTTAAGAGGCACCCCCGCTGGCTTGTTGCCGTTCTAATAATGTCCGCCCTGTCAGCGACCTACACAACCTTGTTCGTCGAACGGCTTGGCGCCGAGCGGGTTGCGAATTACACGATCGACAAGACACTCGAGATGCCTATGATGAATGATCAGGCAAGGCAGCAGATCGAGGCCACCCGGGCATCCACGATCGCGGATGCGCAGAACCCGGTGATCAGGGCCGGACAAGCGGCATCAGGGTTCGCAATGTCCGTTTTCGGTTTTACTTTCCTTGCTCTCGTTTTCATGCTGTTCGCGATGGCCATGGGCGGCAGCCTTTATTTCTGGCAGGCGTTTTCTGCCGCGGTATACGCATACTTTCCTTTCAGCGTTATTCGCTTCTTGCTGAACACGCTCGTACTCCATCTCAAGGACCCCGCCGAGATCCATCCCATAATCGGCCAGCAAACGCTGATCCAGGACAATCTGAATTTTCTCGTCCTTCCGGCGGATAATCCGATACTCTACACGCTGTTGGGTGCCTTCAGCATCCTTGGATTTTATTGGCTGTGGCTAAACGCCACAGGATTAAAGAACGCCGGTGAAAAGGTCTCCGCATCGACCGCCTGGACAGCCTCGATAGGCATCTACGTGTTTCTTGTCCTTCTCGGAGTTATGGCAGCGGCAATATTCCCGAGCTTTATTAGTTAATATAAATTTCTGAACCCTTCACAAGTAGCCACAAGGAGGGAAGAGTTCCCCCTTGTGGCTTTACTCTCGTTATAGGCCATTGCCGTCTAATGTCAAAGATCTGTTTATAACGAAAAGAACCCAGTCGCTATCGCTCCCGGTTCTGACCACTGACAACGACCACTGACAACTGACCACTGACAACTGACAACCGACCACTGACCACCGACAACTGACCAACGACCACTGACAACCGACAACTGACCACCGACAACCGACAACTGACCACCGACAACTGACCACCGACAACCGACAACTGACCACCGACAACTGACAACTGACCACCGACAACCGACAACTGACCACCGACAACTGACCACCGACAACTGTTCTCATAACCTCCAAAATCTCTTACCCCGCCTCTCTCCGTGCATGCGGACGGCTATGGAGACGGCGTCTATTTGGTCGTCGTGGAGGCCGTGGGGGAAGGAGCAGGCTTCTTCGATGAAGTCTTGATTCCAGCGGCCGGCTACTAGTCGGACGCGGCCTTCTTCGGCAAGGGCGATCCAGGGGAGGGCTCGGGTGAGCTTGTTTGTCTCAACCTTGACTCCCCGGAACTTTCGGCCGCGGAGGTCGGGTATTTGTCTCAGGTCGTGGAGGATCGCGTGGCCGTTGGCTGATAGCTCGATTCCGTGTTCTGTGCGTGTCTCAGTTTGGATATAGTGCATGAGCATCTTTCGCTGGAGCGGGTAATTGAGCTTTTCGACAAAGCAGCCGTCGACGTAGAGCACTCCTTCTTTGTCATAGGCGACTTTGAGTGTCGCAGAAGGGTCGGAATCGGGGTTGGCGGTGAAAGAGAGATCG
>JBGTIP010000032.1:0-147861 GCA_041745615.1 Pyrinomonadaceae bacterium
AGGAGTTTTAACACCTTCTTTTTCCAGTTGATACATTTCGGCCAATGCCTTCGGTTTGAAGGGCACTTCACCGGTGAGCATTTCATAAGCGACTATTGCGAAGGAATAGATGTCCGAAGCCGGGGTAAGGTCCAATTTTCCAATTAGTTGCTCTGGCGATATGTAAAGGATAGAACCAATCGCCCGAGATATCTCGGTGGCGGGCGCTAGCTTCGAATCCTCGACGCGCGCGATGCCAAAATCAATCAGCCGAACCCTGTACATACCCTCATCGATCGGGGTAAGCATTATATTTTCCGGCTTTATGTCGCGGTGTAAGATCTTCTCTGAATGCGCGGCCGAAAGTGCGTCGGTCACGCTTTCAATTATGCTCGCGACAACTTCCAGAGGGAGTTTGCCAGCCATTTGCAGCGCCTTTCGAAGTGAGTGGCCCTTGATATAATCCATTACCATGAAAGGATTTCCATCTACGAGCCTGCCCGAGTCCAGGATCCGGACGATCCCCGGATGATCTAGTCGAATCAAAGCCTCCTTTTCATGCTCGAACTTACGAACAATGTCGGGGTGTTTCAAGGCCGTTTCATTCAGTATTTTGACGACCACTTCCTTGCCCATCAGCTTCGTATCCCTTGCGAGATAGACCACGCCGATGCCGCCGGTGTCGGCGCCGCTATCCGTTAAGTTTTTCTCAATCATGAATCGGCCGTCGAGAGTACGGCCAACAAGTGAATCGGGCTGGTCAAAATCGACAGTCGTCGCCTCCGATGCGGGTTTAACGACCCTGGGATCGAGGGTGTTCTCTGCGGACTTCCGTGGAGCTTGCATAAGATTACCGATTGACCCGATTGTTCGAACAATGCCGTTCGTTGGTTAGCGCCAATCATATAGATGGAGCTCCCTTCGGGAAATAGTCTGCCTTGAAATGAGTAGGACGCATTGTAAGTTATTTAGGGAGAATATGTAAAGAATTATTTTACTGCCGTCGTTAGCCATCATGATCCCACAGTCGCAGTGGAGTCGGTGTGAGTCACGAGAAAGGACACCGTAAAAGGCACCTGTAGTGCAATCTTCACCCGAAACTTCTTCGCCTGGTCCAACATTTAGTCCAATTAACATGTCTCACAAGTAATGGGCTTTGGAGGCATGATGGTACTCGCGATGGAATCGAAATGCGACTTCTTACTTCGTAGGATATTGGTTAGTCACGATGGCTGATCCGATCACTTTATTCCGGCGAACTGAGTGCGTCTGATGTGCTCCAAACCAACCGATATGTCCCAAACTATGACGCATCTAAACTGAAGCCCCACGAACTTCTACACATTCCAGCAAAGAAGAACCACAGAGAACAACGAAAAGAGACTTTTAATTGGGTCGAAGGCTGGATTGTTTCTCGGTATTAATAGCGGGCAAGGTCATATTAGGCGTCAGCAAACATAAGTTTGTTGACATGTCGAATGCAGAGCACCTGCCGCAACAAATTGCTGCGTTTAACACTCGTGTTTTTTGACTGGTTTTTTGACACGTCAGAGAACGTTGGGCAATCGATCGACTTTGCTGCGATCACAAGGCGGGAGGAATCCGATCAATTTTCTCTTAGATCGTCGAGAAATTCTGAAGGGTTCTTTGCAGCGGTAACGAGGAGGTGGTCGCGGGCGCGAGTGCAGGCGACGTATAGGAGGTGTCGCTCGGTATTATATACCTCGTCAAGGTCTGAGACTTCAGCCACGGTTTCAATGCGTTCTTGCGAGGGGAGAATCTCATCGTCACATGCCATTACCGCGACAGCGCGAAATTCCAAGCCCTTTGCCAGGTTCATCGTGCCGATGGCAACGCAGCCGGGGCTGGGTTCAATCGATGTGTCGAGGACTGTATGTTGATAACCGGCATTCTCCACCGCGGTCGCGGCGCGGTCTAGTTCCTTCTCTGATCGGACGAATACTGCGATCTCGTTGGGCCGAAGGCCCTCGCCAACAAGTGTTTTCATCCATTTGGCCACGCCATCGCTTTCGGCCTCCACGGAATCATAGATCTTTATCTCCGGGTCAGCACCGTTGAAGATCGAGACCGTGCCGCGCCGTCCCTCAACTACCCCGTCAACGTCCGCAACCTCGGGACCAAGCAGCCTGTCCGCACTCGAACGGATCTGATGAGACGTCCGATAGTTGATCTTCAGGCTGCGGGAACGCCCGCGAATATCAACGCCGAGCGAGAGCCAGGAAAAAGCCTGCTGGAAGATCCGCTGGCCGAGATCGCCTGCGAAAAAAAGTCCGTTGTCCCGACCACTTCCGAGGGCGGCCAGGAATCGAAGCTGTGCTGGTGTTAGGTCCTGCGCCTCGTCGACCACGGCAAAGTCATACGGGGCCGGGGAGCCGCCTTCGAGATCAAGGGTAAGGCGGTCGAAGATCATCGAATCGGTAACGAGGTCACCAGCGGAGAGTTGACCTCTGAGCTGTTCAAAGGTCGCCCAAGCCATCTCGCGCTGCTTTTCGGGCAAGCGCGTCTTTCGCCCCAGCCGGGCAACGTCGCGATAGCTTTCCCAATCCTTGATCTGCCACGCATCCACAACCTGGACCCATTCGGAGTAAAGGAATGAGGGCGTAAACTTGTGTCCATCGGCCGCCCGTGCAGCTTCTTCAAGCAGATCTTTGATCTCTTCGTTAGACGCAACCTTCGCTTTCCCGAACTTTAGGCCAAAAAGCCTCCTCGCCATTACATCGATGGAATGGACCTCGATCTGCTCTGCCAATCGCGGCTCGGCCCCGATCAGCACCCGAAGTTTGTTTCGGAGATTGTTCGCAAGTGTCGGTGAGAATGTCGTCAAGAGAACCCTGCTGTCCGGGTTATTGCGAGCTAAATGAACAGCCCGATGCAGTGCGACGATAGTTTTTCCGGTTCCGGCCGCGCCCGACACGCGAGCCGGACCACCATAGTTCCTTTCGACACCTTCTCGCTGAGCCGGATGCAGAAAAATCGCCCACTTTTCCCACGGGTATTCCAGAGCTGCCTTCAGCTCATCGACATCTTTCATCACGCGGAAACGCCGCAGTGCATCCGGGTGATCGAAGGGCGTTGAGGGCGCGATCGCGGGAACTGAGACCTCCGGCGTACCACCATCGGCAATGATGAGAAGAGCATCGCTGGCTTCTGCCGGCAGATGTTCAACCAACTGGAGAAGCTGGTCTTCCGAGGTTACTGCTACAACGTCCTCCAGCCACTCTATAGGCACTCCATAGCCTAGAAGTGCCTCCTTGTCCCACCCTTCAAAGATCTGCCGTTTCGGAGTATCGGCCTCCACATACCTTGGTATAACGATCTCTTTGACCGTCTCTCGAATTTCGACGATCTGCGCGGCTCCGGTCTGCGGATGGACCTCCAGCTTTCGGTTCTCAGCCCATTTATACGCTTTGTCGTGATGATCGACATAGCAAACGAGCAGGTTCGCACCCATTTTATGAACAATTACCCGAATATCTTGATTGGCGCGTACTGACCAGAAATTTGGGTCTTTGATCTTATCCAGTCTGTGCATCTGCAGTCCGGGGTTCGCGGGGTTCGACTGCAAATCGAATACGGTGGTCTTGACTACCGTCTGCTCGGTGTTCGTAAGCCGTTGGAGGCTGTCTTGAAATGAAGAAGCGATGCGAAAGTCCATAGAGATATTTGCAGATCGGCGGGCTAGATCCCGCCGTTAGATTGGTGCCAACTTCTCGGTTGTTACGGGTCGGAAATGTCTGCATCAACCAGCAGCGTTAGAGACGCATCATCTACGGATGGAAGGGTCATAAGTCGGTTGGCATGATTTCCGATCGACTTCTCGAATAGGTTTCTCGCCAAACGTCCATTACCAAAAGAGTCTGATCGAGAATTGTAGTGTTCCGCAAATACGCTCTGCAATTTGTGTTTTGCAAGATCGGTTAATTGAAAATCGTTTTTGACACAGAAACTTTCGAAAATGTCAGTTAGCTGGCCGGGTGTATAGTCATCGAAGTGTAGGAATTTATTGAAACGCGATCGGAGCCCCGGATTCGACGACAAGAATTCCGACATCCGCGACGTGTATCCGGCGACAATCACGATTAAATCCTCTCGATTGTCTTCCATGAATTTAAGCAGTGTGTCGATCGCCTCTTGACCAAAATCGCCATCGCCACCACTGCTTAGTGAGTAGGCCTCATCAATGAATAAGACTCCACCCAGGGCCTTTTCTGCAATCTCTCGCGTTTTGATCGCTGTTTGACCAACATACCCCGCCACGAGGCCGGCTCGGTCGGTTTCGACAAGGTGTCCTTTTGTGAGAAGCCCAAGTTGTTTATAAATTCGCGACAAGATGCGGGCAACTGTTGTTTTCCCGGTTCCTGGATTGCCGGAAAAAACCAAGTGTCTAGAAACTTCTGAGGAGGACAGGCCTTTTGCAGCGCGTAACTGTTGGATCTTAAGGAAATTTACTAGCTGTGTTACATCGTTCTTGACTCCATCTAGACCGATCATCAACATCAATTCCGCAAGAACATCATTTAAGCTCTCATTCTCGTCGGATTTCAAACCTTCACCCCCTCCTCCGACTATCAACGGAGAGGATGCGAGCTGTAGGGCACGTTTGCTCTCGAGATGTTTACGTGCCTCGACCAAGAGTTCTTCCGGGAATCTGCGGCCGTTGTAGTTTAACTTCAATAAGGCTTCACCTAGGACATAAAAGCACTCGATCGCCAAGGAGCAAGATTCACCACCGCGTTCCGAGTCAAATTTTTCCAGGGCGGGAATCGTCCGAATTCGATCTAGATCTTCCACTGACGCGAGCTCATCTTTTCGGGACTCAAGAAGATCGTTGAAAAGACCGCGGCGCAAGGACAGGTCGTAGTCCTGATTGATTACGTCGCCTCCCGTTACGTGGAACAACCAGCAAAAATCTGCGTACAGCTCGAAAGCATTATCCCGGACTTCATCCACTTTGTAGAAAAGGCGGAGCATGAACATCTGTAATTCATAACGAAACAGATGAAAACCGCTAAATATGTCTGGAAACACCCCTAATTCTCTCGCGCCAACCTCGATCGGCTCCCAAAGAATTACCATATTCGTTTGGACGTGCTTGAGAATTTCTAAATTTCGGCGGTTGGGTCGGTACATTATTGATAGGAGGACGGAAGCACCTTAATTCGTGCGGGCTTTGCCTTCTTGGGTTTGTAGTAAATGGTCTGATCGAATGCCTGATTACGACCGAAGGTTCCCCAATTCGTATAGTTCGTTCCGATCAATTTTCCAGACTCGTCGTATACTCTGAACCTAATTTCCTTATAGTCCTTTATCGTTCTCCCAGTCGTGCTCGTAACCTCGCCGATAACGTTTACCTCACCAGGTTCGACAAAGTACGCCGCACAACTGCTGACTGTTAGCTTCGATTCTGCTTCGGCTTCCGCATCTCGCTCTACTGGAATCTCCGATTCAGCAGCAGCTTGTAGTTCCTCGTCGTAATCGGCCTGTGACTCATCATTGAACAAGACGTCAAATGCTGTGTTCAGTTCTTGAAACTTCGCCATGAACTCACGCAAATCCTCAATCTCCAGATATTCCTTACCAATTCTGAAATACGCTTCTATTAGTTCATCGTCGGAAACCGTGGTTTCGACTCCAAGCACATTGTAATGAGTTCGTTCCATACTCGTAATCGATTAAACCCTAAACACCTTCATCACTTCATCACCTAAATGATTGATGACCTTCACGGCTATCCGGCCGGAGGCTGGACGGGCGAACGGCCTGGATATATCGCCATTAATGCTTGCCCAGGCCTCTTCGTTGATCTCGGCCTTCAGCGACGTCTTCAGGGACTTGTACGGGTCATTCTGGCCGAGGAAGTAGGCGTGGCGGACGAAGAAGCTCTCTTCGTTGTAGTCCGTATCGATGAACCAGCAGGCGATACCGTCGGCGCCGTCGCTGCGGACTTCGCCGCTCTTCGGGTCGAAAACATCTACGCCCTTTACCTTGACCTGTATCTTCTCGTCGGCGGCGTCGTAGATGTCGATGTCCGGTTCGCCGAAGATCACGAACAGGTTGCCCTTGCCGGTGTTTTTCAGATCGTCCGCCATGTGCAGATCGGCGTTCATTCTGGCTTTGAGCACGGGCACGCGGCCGAGTTTGTCGAACTCCGAAGAGTGAGCGTCGTAGTTGAACGCACAGGCGATGAGCACGTCGAAACCGGCATCGCCCGCTTCGCGAGCTGCGGCGACAAGATCCGAACGTGAGACTGTGCCGAACTCGGGGCCGATGAAGATGGCGGCACGTTTTGATCCGCCGCTGTCGTCGTACCGAGCCTCGGCACAGACGTAATGGCCGGGCCAGCCGGTCGGGCCGGTGGTGAACGCGATCTTGTCTTCCTTGTGAGCCTGCTGGACGCCCGCCAGTTTAAGGTTCTCAAGAATCATCGAAGTGAAGTCCTGCGCGGACGAAGCCTCTCCGGTCGCCCGTCTCGCGGCGGGATCGATCAGTTCGTCGTTCTCATCCACACCGAGTGTGCGGTGCGGCGAGAGGCTTTCGACTGTGAATGGGCCGGCAACGCGGACCTTCTTCTTGTCGTCGTATGGTTTGTCGTAGAGGTATTCGAATTCAGCCTTTGCGGCGATCGATGCGTCGATCTCTTTCTGGCGCTCGATGCGAGCTTCCCAAAACTCAGCGTGGTGCCTTTTCGCCTGGTCGTTCCATTTGTCGTCCGCCTCACGAGGGATTTCCCACTCTTCTGCTCTTCTGTCCTGAAGGGTTGCCTTCGACCACAGATTGCGGAGCGGTTCGAGTGTTTCTTGCCACTTTTCGTAGATGACGTCGATCTCGGTGTTGTTCGCGATCGATTTGAGCGTGATGTGCGGGACGCGTTCGTAAACGAATCCGTGGCGGAGGTTGCCGTGCGTCGCCTGGCTTGACGGAACAGTCTGCGTGACCTCCGCTTCCTTCTGCTGCCCCTGCGGCGAATCGGCGAGCAGGTAGTACGGGTATCGGGCACCCATGACGCGAGCCCTAGCGAGAGCGAGAGCGACACGGGAGGTGTCGATCGTTATCCAGCGTCTGCCCCATTGCTCTGAAACAAAGGCCGATGTTCCGGATCCGCATGTCGGGTCGAGAACTAGATCACCTGGGTCGGTGGCCATTAAGACACAGCGTTCGACTACCTTCGTGTTTGTCTGAACTACGTAGATATTTTGCACGGCAAAGGTGCTCTGTATCGTATCTGTCCACATGTTGCTATACGGGGCAACGGGAAAATCATCGGCATACCGCTTGAAAGTGAGCGTGTTCCCGGCCGCAAAAAGTCGGTCGGAACTAGCAAGCCTGCCAAGACCTGTAACGTGAGTCTTCCAATGCTTGTTGCTTCCGATTACAAAGGTATTACTCCGCCACTCAAATGGCTTTGAGCCAACTTCCGACGCGCCTTGGGAAGTTAAGTTCGAAGATTGGAAACGGCGAAAGTCCGTTATTCCACGCGTAATCGCCTGCGAAGCGCTTGTTAGAGTTCGATCTGGAAGTTCGGCCTGCGTGAAGCCTCCTTCGATCATTTCCGAAGGTCGGAAATATTGCAGTTGACGGACCTTGCAGACTTCCTTCTTTCGCGCGTACCAGAGCAAAAAATCGCACGTATTTGCAAGGTAGTCTGTAGCTTG
This sequence comes from Pyrinomonadaceae bacterium, assembly GCA_041745615.1. GTDB lineage: Bacteria > Acidobacteriota > Blastocatellia > Pyrinomonadales > Pyrinomonadaceae > OLB17. The sequence goes on from JBGTIP010000032.1 coordinate 7,653, forward strand.
AAACGCTGTTTTTCGAAATTGAATGAGACTGACAAAATTCTCATCACCGAAAACTTCATCCATCAGACTGCGGATGCGGTGCACATTCTCGTCGCCGATCTGAACGAAGATTGACCCAGACTCCGTCAGCAGGTCGCGAGCGACGGTGAGGCGATCACGAAGATATGTGAGATACGAATGGATGCCGTCGCGCCACGTGTCACGAAACGCTTTTACCTGTTCGGGCTCGCGTGTGATGTGGTCGCTGTTGCCATCCTTTACATCGCGACTGGTCGTTGACCACTGGAAGTTGCTGTTGAACTTGATGCCGTAGGGCGGGTCTATGTAAATACACTGCACCTGTCCGCGAAGCCCCTCGCGTTCGGCAAGGCTCGCCATAACCTGCAGCGAGTCTCCGAGGATCATCCGGTTCGACCAGTTCTGGTCGTGCTTGTAAAAATCGGTCTTCGCACCTTCTTCCAAGCCGTTGAACGCACTGTATAGATCCGCAAACAGCGCGTGTTGTATCTCTTCCTTTTCCTCGGTCTTCTCCGTCCGCCGCCGCAGGTCGTCGATCAACACCTTCGGATGCACCTTTTCCTGTATATAAAGCGGTGGCGCCTGTACCACCAGATCAGACCAATCCTGCTCGTCCTTCCCACGCCACACAAGCTGCGGATCAAGATCCCGATTCCGCCGCTCATACGCAACCTGGATCGGCGTCTTCTGCTCGTCAAACATCACCGACTCATGCTCCGCCGTCGGAATGTTCTTCCGCTTCGACTCGTCATGAGTGAATGTCTCAACCGACTTTTTGTTATTTGTTTTCGCTTTTGCCATTTATCCGTTTAACTTGGGAGTGCCACAGATTTCCCGAACTGCTTTCTCGTACTCGTCAGTGCGTTCGGCGAGCCAGTCGATCAATGCGTCTCGCTGAGCCGGATCGTTGTAGTCACCTTTCATCGCAGCAGTAAAGAAGTGCTTTGCCGATGTACCCATCGGGACACCAAGACGATCCGAAAGCTCGATCTCCCTCATCTCCAGGATAAGCCTAGCATCCTCGTCTGAGCCACTCTGCCCAGCTCGCAAGAATATCCCAACTTCACCCTTTCCGGCATAAGTCGAGATGATGAGATCCGGTTCACTGATGTATCGCCACCGGTTGCTCCAGTAGGTCGGCTCGCCATCACGTTCGACCGTCGACGGTACGCGGTCGCAGAAAGCACGCCAAAATGCGAAACGTTTCTCCGACAGTTCCGAACGGGCCCCGGCACCTACCGTCGCCGCATGTATCTGCCTATCCCATTCATTTGGCTTTTCGATCACTTCAAAGATGGGCGCGAATGGTGAATCACCGATGCGAACTACTTTCACCTTTACGGCGAAAAATGAAAAGCCGTCTTCTGTATGCTGGTTCAGCCACTTCAACGCCGACAAATGCTCATCCGTGAAGCCGGAAGCTATCCAAACCACGGTTTTTGCATCGAGGCCCGCCAGATAGGTGAGTATCTGACCGAGATGATTGTGGTCGCCGGCCTCCAGTTGGTTTTCGATAAGTACCCGCGATTCGTCGAAGAGATTTCTGGCAAGTATGTCCGCCGAGAACCGTCCGACCTGAACCTCGGCGCCCTCGGCTTCCAGTCTTATGCCTATCGCGTCGCCGATGTGGTCGAGATTCTCCAGCAACCAAGGGGTAAACCGATAAGCCTCGTGCGGCCAGGCGTCCCGAAGTTGAGCTTCGACAAGTTTTCCGAATTGCGGATATTCAGTCATAATGGGAACGCACCTAGTCAGTTAAATCAGCCCATTCCTTCTTGGCCCACGAAACGATCGCGGCCTCCCTGTTTTCGACGTCAGTGAGACTCCATTTTCGCTTCTTCACGATTTCATCAATCTGTCTAAGATGGTGTCGTTTGAAAACCTCTTTTTTTTGTAAAAATCCATCCCTTCTAGCTTCGCTATTCAGTGCCTGGGGCAGCAATACAAGATTACCGATTCGGTTGCAGTGAACCGACATATATTGACGCTTTCCGCGTTTATCCTTCATTTGCCACTCCCAGGGACCCTCCCACTCAGGATTCTGCGGATATATGTGCTCGATCGTGTCGATAGCACGGAGCTTCCAAATTTTCTCGCGCTCAGATGGATCAACCGTTGCGTTTTTTCCGAGCTTGTTTGCCAAATGCTCCTCATACCGCCATAGGACATACCGAACCGTCTCCGGTCTTTCGTAGGCGTTTCGTTCGCGAACCCACTCCTCTGCAGCGTCCCGAGCGGGGTAGTCCGAACCAAGTTCCCGAAGTGATGCCATTAGTTCCCCATACGACGATCCCCCTTGGCTGCCATTCACGATTTTTTCAGCCACCCTGATATACTCGCCGACTTTCGTTCTAGCATCCTTACCAAATAAACCAAATATTCGAAAAGTCACGATCTCCCACTGCTTTAACGCGTTTTCGACTTGCGACTCATCGAGAAACTCGGCTGACTTGATTGCCACCGCAAGAATTCGAGCTTGAAGAATGTTCGTTGCCGGACCGAGAACCTTATCTTTCTCCAGTTCCACTAGCATTTCTGCTACCTCTAGAAGACGCAACGAGATCTGTTCGGGATCTGAGATGTTTTTGCAATCCGCTCGCAGTAGCTCCAGTGCCTCTTCCTTTGCCTGCGGTTTACCTTTCGACGGTCCATGTTTCAGCGTCGCGGTTACCCGAAGTATTTCCTGGCCGGACAAGTTGATTTCTGCTAGCTTTTTGTAGACCTTCGTCCAAACGCTCTGTAAGGCATTTGTCGCGGAGCGGGCAGCGGGTTCCGACTTGGCAAGCTCATGAGCGGCGCCCATTAACATACTCTTGCACTTGTCTAGCCAATCGACCTCGAGCCCCCGGCTGTTGAGAACCTCAAAAAGACTGTAAACAAGTTTGGCATTTTCGGTATCGTACACAACAAAGCCGAGACGGTTCTGAATGATGCGAAGGAGGTCCAAAATATCTTTGCCACTCTCATGCCATCCTTCCGTGAACTCAATGCATTCTTCGATCGCACTCGACAAGCGTTTATCGGCCTCTGTCTCAAGATCCTTTCGCTTTGATTTCTTCCCTTGTTTAATGAACTGACTGAAGATGTGCTGATTCGGATTGTTGCTCTGTAATAAAACGAGATTCGAATCTTTTTTTACTAGCAGCTTCGCCAGCTCGGCGAGTTCGTCCTGATCGGTTTTAGTGTCAGTTAAAATCTTCTCGATACACTTTAAGAGGATAATAAGAGTTGTAAGCCGTTGTTGCCCGTCGACCACATCGTACATACGGTACTCAACAGACCCGATCGTTTTCCGTTCTGGAGTTCGAAAGCAGACGATTGTGGCCATAAAGTGATGATCGTCGCTTTTACGCTGATGCAGGCGAGTTATGTCCTGAAATAGGTCCTCGCGCTGCTTCTTTGTCCAGCTATAGAACCTTTGATATTTCGGGATTCGAAAGACTCGGTCTGTAAATAGTCCTCTCAGGTTTAGATAACGTGGCTCGATCATATTTTTATTATCTTGAGGGGTTTCGACAACGATCAATGGCTTCATTTATCGAAAGCTCGATTAGCTTACTGAACTCCCATTCGATTTTTGTTTCGAAGTCGGTTTCCATTTGATATACGTCCCTGAACTCCGCAAATGCCCAGCGGCCGTGCGTGCCGAGGTTATTGACACCGGGTACCCAATACGTGTCCATCGTAGACTTTTTCATCACGGCATCTTCACCGCGATACCCCTTTACTTCAACGATCAAGTGCAGAGGATCATCCGGCCCTCGGCCGTCGTCAACTACCACAATAAAATCCGGAATATAGGTACGTATATCAGAGCCAAACCGGTACGGCACCTCCAGGCCAAGGTTGCGGTTCTTCACGTAGGCGATGACTTGCAGGTGCTGCTCCGCAACGCGACAGAATTCGGCCGCCCAGTCGCTGTCGAATATCACCCAGTTGAGGTGACATTTCGGCGGAGGCCCGATCGTATCCCAACGAGTGAGCTTCGACGTTGTGAAGTTTACTTGCATCGTCGACCCAGTTGGATTGTACGGATCAAGTACCGCTTTCACCGGGTTCGTTCCGATGTGAGCACGCGTGATCGCATGGGTGATCTTTTCCGATGCCATGTCCGCGAGCGTCTTGTATTTTAGTTGGGCCGGGTAGGTCCCTCCTTTGCAAACAAGATGATCGTTGATCCATTCCGACGCGATCCGTTTTAGCTGTGAAAACAGGGCCATCCGCGGTTCGCCGTCGGCATCGCGCCACTTGTTAAGCAGAAGATGCGATGTCAGCTCGTACACGACCTGCGAATGCCGAACGTCGCCTGTGTGAGCGAGGTTGAGATTGACCGGGGCTCCGATTATGCCGGCGTTCTCAGTCTCCGCCGCCCCGACCAGTTCGGGCGTAAGCTCCATCGCGGAATCATCGTTGAAATTGGCCGTCAGCCGTTCTTCGGGCAGCTCTACTCTGAACCCCTTCACTCGCGGAAAGCGAATCTCAAGATGATCGCGTTCCGGCCTGATCGCCTTGACCTGCACCGTCTCGCGAGGCTTCTGCGGGGGAGCAACAACCGGCTTCGCCGTGAAGTCGAACGGGATGCCAAGCACGTCCGCGTATTCCGTGTTATAAAGCCCTTCTTCGTTTAGTTCATACGACTGACGCCGGAGGGCACGGCCGATCACCTGTTCGCATAAGAGCTGCGTACCAAATGCCCGAACGCCGAGAACATGGGTCACGGTGTTTGCGTCCCACCCTTCGGTTAGCATCGAAACCGAGACAACGCAGCGGATGTCTCCGCCGAGCCGACCCTGCTTGCCGACGGTATTCATCACCTCGCGAAGCAGATCCTGATCGGAAATTTTCTCTGCTGCCGTCCGATCGCCGGTTCGCTCGACGATCTCGCGGCGGAATTGTTCGATCTCACCGCTCGCCATCTTGCGGAAGTTCTCATCAAGCGCATCGCCGGATTCTAGCTGTTCACTGTCGATCAACAAGGTCCGTGGTCGCGCCAGCGGGTTGCCGTGGTCGTCATGGTTGCGAAATAGCGGCAGGCGGCCGTATTCAAGCTCGCTCGTGCCATCGTCCTTTTCACGGCGGAAGCCGGAGATAAAGTCATACACGAGCTTTGACGTGGACGTGTTATTGCAGACGACAATGAAGCATGGAGGCACAGATATACCGGCTTCCTGCCACAGATCAAACGTCTTCTTATAATGGCCGTAAAGAGCCTCCAGAGCGGTCTGAAGCTGGGGCGGAAGATCGAGCGGATTGAGTGCGTCGGCCGTGCCACGACCCTTCTTCGGCATTTTCTTACCGATGTGCTCCCAGAGGTTACGGAACATGGGCATCTCTTCGCCCGGGATATTGTCAGCGACCGGCACGCGGGGCAATTTGACGATGCCGGACTCGATCGCATCCATCAGCGAAAAATCGCTCATCGTCCACGGGAAGAGCGTTCCTTCGGCATACCCTGATCCGCGCAGAAAGAACGGAGTCGCTGAGAGGTCCACGATGCGGGTCACACCGAGTTTTCGCTTCACCATCTCGATCCCGTTTATCCAAAGCCGTGCGGCCTCATTGTTTTTTTCGGCTTCTTTCTTCTCGTCTCCTTTAAGAACCAGGTCATCGTCCGGTTGAGGTTTTTCGCGATAGCAGTGATGGGCTTCGTCGTTGATGACCATAACGTTCTTGATGCCCATCAGTTCAGGCATCACACGCTGTATCAACTGTCCCTCGGTTTCGATCGTGTTGAGAGGTTCGCCGTTTCGCCCCTGCAGCAGCAAGCGTCCGCCTTTCGATATGTCCATCCGCTCGCGGAGCTTGAAAGCGTGATAATTCGTGATTACGATCTTCGCTCGTTCGACCTCGCGTATCATCTCCGTGGGAATGATCTCGCGTGTCGTGTAATAGCTGTCGGGATCGTTGGGTTGAAGGACGCGGAGGCGATCTTTAATGGTTATGCCGGGTGCGACGATCAGGAATCCGCGGGTGAAGTTCTTGCTGCCCTCGTATCGAACGGCATTGATCGTCTGCCAGGCCACCAGCATCGCCATGACAGTCGTCTTGCCGGCACCCGTTGCAAGTTTCAGGGCAAGCCGATCGAGCCCTGGATTGGCATCGTTATTTGCGTTGGCCAAATGCTCAAGGAAAGCCTTGCCTCGGGCTCCGAACTTGGGAGCGACCTCGGTCAGCCAGATCGCTACTTCGACAGCCTCTACCTGGCAGAAAAAGGGACGAATATCACTGAATTGATGGTGCCGCCAATACTGAAGCAGGCTGGCCGTGGCCGGGGTGACATTCCAGTCTGACGGGCTCGGTAGCTGCCGCCATTGATCAACGTAGGACCGTACATCGTTGATGATCGGTGTGGGGTCGTAAGCCTGCTCCGCCGTAGTCAGCCCGGAGCCCTCATCAAACAGAAGTCCCGGCTGATCTGCCTTCCTTTTCTGCTTCTTCGCCTTAGGTATCGGGGTTATGAAATCAGCCCTGCGTCGGCTTGGAAGGATTCGTTGGGTGGGCTGGCCATCTTGATCGAGTTCCCAGTGCTGAAGCGGGATCTCGTATGGAGAGTTTAATATGGGACGTTCGAAAAAGAGATTGGGCATTCTGTTACCAAGAACCTTGGTGTGTTATGGGATAACCGCAGGTATTGGGTGCAATATGTTTATCACACGTACTCAGTTGAGACAAGCGACCAGGCAGCGGGTCGGTTCGGTAGTGTCCTAATCCTGTGGTGTCGCGAAAAAGGCCCGAAGGCAGCCAGTTTCTTGGATAGGCTGTCGCATTCCGGGCAATTCACGTTTTCATCTGTGGTGTTTCCAAGACTTATTTCGCTACTAAGCAAGCGGTTGTAGCGGAAAACACCACAGGCGTGAATATATTTTGAACAAAAAAGGCTAACCCGAAGATAGCCGTTTATTTAACTGTTGGTTAACCAGCCTACTTTCCTTTTTTTGGTTTGGGATTTACGACAGCGGCATCCACAGAAATATTTGAAAGATGATCGACTCTTCCAATTCCAATTTTCTGCACTGGCACAATTGCTGATGGCGTGACCTCAGTTGGTGGCCCTGATTGTGTAGCCGGAGCCGATCCTTCCAATGCGATCGCAATATTTGCCGCGCTGATACCAAACTCAATGTATAAAGCCCAGATTCCTTCATGAATCCCCTGTGCCTTTATCAATTGAGTAACAATCTCCCTATAATCAAACACGTACCTTTCAACTTCTGCCATGATTTTTCCTCGCTTATTTATTTACGGTTATAAAAATATTGTTGTCGAAAGCTGACGGACTTTTTGATGTTGCCGCTGTGCGAATATCGTTCTGGGTAAATCGGAACTGGGGCAAAAGCATCGACGCAATATTGGCCACTGTTCGCTCTGCCAGTTTGCGCTCCAATCTCTCCATATGGCGATCTTGATATTCAATCGCCCCGATTTTTTCAGCAATAGCTTCTATCAAGAATGAATTTACGCTAACCCCGTCAACACGAGCCATCTGCTGCACTTTCTGGTGCATGTTTTTAGGCATTCTTAACGCGAATTTCCCGCTTGCCTCATTTAATGCAACCGGTGGCGGTATGAGCTTGCCGTTTCGGAGAGTTGCCTCAATCCAATTACCGGCAGCCTCGGTAATATTCTCCATAGCTTCGTCGGCGGTATCCCCTTGTGAAAAACAACCATCAAATTCCAGAACCCATGCAGCATACGTGCCATCATCATCTTTGATTAGTTGAAAGGTATAAGGTTCATTCAAGTAATCCTGTGGTGTTTTAGTTTTCATATTCGTCATCCGAAACAATTATTTCGCTCTCCAAGTTTTGCTTCTGCAATATAAATTTGAATTTCAGGACATCGCCATCAAACTGTTCGAGAATGGATTTGGCCGTCCATTTGTTGACGCCTCTAGCGTGATCCGGAATCGTAATCGGGTGAGTATCCAAAAGGGCGCTCTCATACGTCGGCTCATTCGTCCGCTTTGTGGATCGTTCTCTTCCAAGCATCTTCGCTATCTTAGCAAGGTCGTTATGTTTTAAGTTTCCTAAACGCCGTTTCGCAGCCGCGATATCCGCCTCAATTTTGACGAGTTTTTTCTCATCCATGATATTATATGTAATATCAGTTTAAGTTAATTGTAGTCGTATTTGAAATAAATGCAAGGCCCCAGTTATGGTATGAGTATAAAAAGGCACGTAATATATTGTGGTTGATTTAAGCTACATTACGGCCGCCTTTTCGATAGCCGATTTTTCAGCATCACTCAACTTCACCCCCTGCTTCGCCGCCTTTCCGCGTTCGATGTTGTTCGGGTGTCAAGATCCTAAGCGGGAGTGTCAAATAACCCTTATGAAATATCCTGGTCTAAACGCCGATTTTCATTGCATCCGAATTCGCTACATTTGAATGTCAGAAAACTGTAGTTTTTTGACAACCTGGATAACCTCTGATATTTTGAAAAATATGAGAGTAGGAATTTACGCGAGAGTATCAACCATCGATCAGCAAACCCTTCCTATGCAGCTTGAGCAAATGAAGGAATATATCAGGAACCGAGGCTGGACACTGACCTCGGAGGTCCAGGAGGTTGGTTCCGGTTCAAAAACCCGCCCTAAACGCGAGGAGCTGTTGAAGATGGCTCGGCGCCGCGAGGTCGACGCCGTATTGGTGTGGAAGCTAGACCGTTTCGGCCGCAGCCTTGCTGACTTGATCACTACGCTGAACGAACTTCGCGATCTGGGCGTTGTATTTGTATCACTAACTGAATCACTCGACTTTTCGACGCCTTCTGGTCGAGCGATGGCCGGCATGTTATCGACATTTGCTGAATTCGAGCGCGACATGATCCGGGAACGGGTAAAAGCAGGAATTGCTAATGCTAAACTCAAAGGAAGGCCGCACGGCCGACCCAAAACCGCTGCACTAAAGAAAAATCAAATCTTGACCTTAAAAAAGCAGGGGCTCAATAATTCACAAATAGCCAAGAAGCTAAAAATATCGCGGGCATCGGTTATAGGATTGCAGAAAGCAGCGGTTTAGCTAGGCAGATCGATGCTGTCATCTATGAGGTCGTCCACATGAGCCTCAATGGTACGGGCGTAACGCAATAGAACGAGGAGCGGGGGAACCCGCTTCCCTTTTTCAAACGCCGATATTTCTGCCTGAGTAAGAGAATCTGCCATCCCGAGTTTCGCGATCATGCCATTCTGAGAGAGATCGAGTTCTTGTCGGATGTTTAGCAACTTTTCAGCCAGTTTCCGCGGTCGTTCGATTGAAGCTCTGCCCATTTAGGGATACCTCCCTAAAAGCTCAGAACTTGAACGCTTGCCACTAAGACTATTTAGTCTTAGTATGTTCCTGCTTGCTTTGTTTGCCGCCTCACCTATTCCTGGTAAGGCTGCATTCCTCATCTAGCTAGGCTGGATCGAAGAACCATCAGTTTTCTCAAAGCAAGGTTAAATTAACAGGAATCACATGTATGTTCAAATGGAGACTTCGGTGCGGATTCCCAATCTTAACTGGATCTCGCCTGAACATAGAAGTACCCATATTTCTTATCCCGAAAGTTAATTCTCTCGGATTGAACTTTCTACACCGGAACCTAAAAGGAGGCTCTTATGTCGCAAATGAAGGAATCGATCGTCAGAGGGGCAATCGGTCGGAATCCCAATCATCACACTGTTCGTCGTGATCCTGTTTTTTGGCGTGTACTTCGCTCAGGATGTCAACGCACAGGTGGCCGTTACTGACCTACATGATGAAATGGACGCGAGACGGGTAAGTCTTATTTCAACTGCGGGAAACGGAAACTCCTCAGGTATGGTAATAACTGGCTATCTCAGGAACGATGGACCTATTGAGAAACGTATAAACATAAACTTGACCAGACCCATTTACCTGGTCAATGCTGGCCGGGGTCAGAACATGGTTGGAGTACAAGTTTTTCTTAGAGGAGGGGCCTATTCTTCACTTGGACGCCAGTCATTTATAAGGTTGCCGGCTGGTTCTCAGACGCCAGTCGTGTTCGTCGCGTTCTGCGTAGATTTTGATCTCGATAATCCTACGGAATCATCCCGTTTTTCGGTTGGTACCGTGCCCCCCGCCATCAGAAGAACTCTGTTAAATATCCTTATTCACACTTCCGCGAACCCTGACGAGGACATTGTCTCAGCAGGTCAAGCAGCAATTTGGTTAGTACAGGGAGTGAGTATTGAGAGGATTCGTGCACGTTTTCCCGTTTCTTATGCCGAAGAAGCGTTGGCTCGAAAGTTCATTAGATGATTGTGTCTTTCACACTGACCACTCTCATTGGTGGCTTATGCGCTAATTGACTTTTGTCGGTTTTCATATATTCTGAAATATGAGACGCCCAATGCTAAGTGAGACTTGGTTTGAAGCCAGGTACCTCCGTAAGCATGGGGCTTTTTTGCGCTTGGGGACGTCCAAACACTTAACATCAAAAGAGAGAAACTGTAGTGAAAAATAGACCTCAGATCCTTACCCGGTTGGATGATAAACAAGTCGCAAAGCTGATCGCGCGCGCAAAGCGGCGGATCATCTATGCAAGTCCGGCGGTTTCTGTAGACATTGCCGAGTCCATCGTCGAAAGAAGAATATTTGAACCGCAGTTGACCATAAGGGTCATTGTGGACGTCGACCCTGATGTCCTGAGGTTGGGCTTTGGATCTTATGGGGGTCTCAAGATGCTCCATGATGATGGTATTGACATTCGATGCTCAGGATCACTTCGCATTGGTGCTCTTATTGTCGATGATCGTTCCTGGATCTTCACACCGACACCAGAGATTATTCTAGATCAACCAGGAGAGAGCGTAGTGAACGCCGTGAACGTAAATACTTCTTTTACCGAATGGCTTGTCTTTGCCCTGGCTCCTCAAGAAATACTTGCAGATAAGGCTCGAGACTTTGTAGAAGGCCAGTTGATCCTCGATCAAGGTTCAGAGATAGATAGTGAGGACGATGAGATTCTTAATGAGCAGGTGATAGAAGAATCTGAAGAGTTTTCGAATTCTTTGCGGGATTCAGTATCATTCGAACCCGATAGACTTCAGCCCGAAATCGGTATCGAGGCGGTGTCACTCGATCAGATCAACGCAATTGCGACGGATATTGAAGAACGGCCACCGAAGCAATTCGATCACGAACGCGAGATCCTCGTTTACAACGGATATCTTCAGTTCGTTGATATGACTTTTTCGGGCGGCAACCTATCGGCTCGAACATTACGTCTTCCCGACGACTTATTAAGCATTGTACGGCCGGACCAACAGATTGAAATCAAAGCAACCTGCAGGATGTTTGAAGATATTAGTTCGCTCTGCCCCGAACTCACTGAGTTTCAGCAGCGAGTAGGCGAAGTGCGTCGTTGTTATACGCGGCCGCTCGGAGCCGACCTTGGTAGTGTCATCTTGTCAAAGGACCGGGCCTTTTTTGATCGCGACTTAAAAGATCTTCACGATGAGCTAGACGATCTGATGAAGCGGCTCACCAAGAATCTTCGGGCCGCGATAAACAAAAACCGGTTCCGGATGTTCCGGATCCTGCAACCGTTTGTTCTAAAGAAAGTACTTGTTGACGATCGGGACGACTATTTGGAACGATTTAATAGGGCCTGTCTTTTCGTGGCCAGCGTCTTAGTCGAAATATTCCCAAAGCCTGAAGAACTTTTGGGACTCATGGAACTGAAATGCCTCTTTAAGGACGTTACCTGGGAAACATTAAACGAAAAGGAATTTGGAGAAGCAATTAAAAAGCAGTTTCCTAACGAACGGTTTACACGATTGTATAACCAGCGGAATACCATCGGCGAGCGTTCAACAACCATAAAAAAAGGGGACAAAGACGAAGATTGGCTCCCGTTATTCGACGATTAGCCGGATACCCGTTGAGCGTGATACAGCCAACAAATAATAAAACAATCGGGAATAACGGAAAATAAAGGGAAAGTTACTACTTAAACAAAACAGGAACAATGATCATTAAAAAGGTTTCAACTCCCTCAAGTTCGGACGAAATACCTTCGATAAATTCTCTCGCCACGCTTGAAGACGCGATAGCGATTGCCGCCCAAGTTCATAAAGGCCAAACCGACAAAGCGGGCGACCCTTACATTCTGCATCCTCTCAGGATGATGATGCGGATGCCCGATGAAACTGCGCGGATCGTTGCAGTCTTACACGACGTTGTAGAAGACAGTCGAGAAAATCCGAGTCCCGACAAATGGGATTTCGAACGGCTCCGATCGTCCGGATTTTCTGAAGAAGTGATTGAGGCCGTTGACTGTGTGACCGACCGTAAGGAACATGGTGAGACTTACGAGAAGTTTGTCGACCGTGTGGCATCTAATTCGATCGCCCGGCGAGTTAAGATCGCCGACCTCGAAGACAATATGAACATGCTCCGGTTGGGTACGGTCGGCGAAAAGCAGCTCGAACGGCTTGCAAGGTATCACCGTTCTTGGAAACGGCTGAAAGAAATTGAAGCGATATGAATATGAAAAAAATAGTTTATGTAGATATGGACAACGTGCTCGTCGACTTTCCTTCCGGCATTGAACGCCTTTGCCAAGAGGACAGGGCTGAGTACGAGGGCCGGTATGATGAATGTCCGCAGATCTTCAGTCTCATGGATCCGGTCCCCGACGCGATCGAGAGCTTCCATACTCTTGCGGAGCACTTCGACACCTACATTCTGTCAACATCACCTTGGCTGAACCCCGGAGCATGGACGCACAAAGTGGAGTGGGTTCACAGGCACCTGGGAATAGACGATCAAGGTCCGGCATATAAACGTCTGATCCTCAGCCATCACAAGAACCTGAATCGTGGAGACTTTCTGATCGATGACCGCACGAAGAATGGAGCATCAGAGTTTGAAGGCGAGCACATCCACTTTGGCCCTGACGGTGGTCCCCGCTTTCCAGATTGGAAAAGCGTAATGGCCTACATAGTGCCATTGGCGTAATGGATAAGGACCGATCGCCGGTCTCGTAAATGAGCAATGCTGAATATTATGTCGCTCTAGGCAACGAACATTTCCATGCAGGAAGGGTGTTGGTTGCGGTTGAGAATTATACCAAGGCAATCGAGATCGATCCCGAGTTTGCGGTGGCGTATTACAATCGCGGACTAGCGGTCGGACGTCTAGGCCAACTAGAAAGCTCGATCGAGGATTATACGAAGGCAATTCAGATCAATCCATTATACGCCAACGCCTACCACAACCGTGCGAGCGTCTACTTTGACCAAGGACACTACTTGCGTGCAATAGCAGACTATACGAAGGCCCTTGACGTCGAGCCGGACGACGCCGAAGCGTATTTTAATCGCGGAAATGCTCATGGGCGAGCTTTCTACTATGCCGAGGCAATAGCCGACTACTCCAAGGCAATATCGCTCGATCCCGAACACGCAGGGAGTTACTACGGACGCGGCACCGCTTTCATTTATGAAGGCCGCTACGCCTTGGCAATAGCCGACTTTTCCGATGCGATTCGGATCGACCCGCTGATGGATGAGGCATACCATCACCGGGCCCTCGCCTACGTGCAGCAAGGAACACACGAGCGGGCCCTTGCGGACTGCAATGCCGTGATCCAAATGAATCCGCTTGACTCAAAAGCTTTTAAGCTTCGGGCCGCTGTGTTCGACCGACTCGGTGAGCCCGGTCGCGCCAAGGCTGACCGTGAAAGAGCGCTGTTGAATTGGGTCCCCGACCCCGAAATCTGAACGGAACTAGCTTCGACCCCCGTAGAAATCGAAATTGTGACCTACAGATATTAACGAAAAAAGAAGGAAAACGAAGTGGGGGTTATGTCACCGGAAGCAGCCAAATACTTGGAAGCCCTGTCCCTGGGTCAGGTAGCAAAGGGCACAAATTACCGAACGGGTCAGGAAGATCGCGACACGGCGAAATATGAAATCTTCAAGCCGTTCTTCGTCGACGCGCTCGCTTCGACAGCCGAGGCTGGAGATGAGGAGGAACGAATGGATTTGTTCCTACGTGCTCTCAGTAAGACCTATACCCTGGATGAGATTAAGTTCATAGAGCCACAGGTCGTTATGTTTATCGACGATCATCCGTTCGAGAAGAGAGCAAAGGATGAGGGATCGGCGGCTAATATTGAAATTGGGACGATCGCATAAAAAGCGGCCATCCCTTTCTGCGAAGACTTTCTGCTCGGTGAGTGTCATAACAAGCAAATAGCGTCGTAGAGTCTCCCACACCTCGACCACGCCTTAGTATTTGCAGAACCTGAGACAGGGCGCCTCGGATTCCGAGAGCAATATAATCCCAAAGACTGGGAAAATCAAGTCTCGAATAACATGAAATCAGAGTCGATTGGGATTCTATTTATCGTCTTCAGGGGGATATTTCAACTCGTTCATTATCTTCTCGTGGTTTGCTTTCAGCAAACGGCTCAGCGACTTCGGCCCGATCTTCTGCAGCAGCCCCGCAATGTCGATTTTCGTCGAGGATCGTGCACGCGGAGCCGCTGTCGAGTCCGAGTCTTTCGCGATCGGCTGCGATTCGTGGAACGCCTTATGACCTATTTCATCTTCCTTGGACATCATCTATCCCACTTGAATTTTCCCAAATCTCGACCGCTTACTTCTTCAGTGAATATTGAAAGCAACGAATAGCCCTTCCGACAATAGCCTACCTAGTTGCAATTCGGACACTTCGATTCTACTATTTATTTACATTGACCTGTTGCCCGCCTTCTCCTGCGATATTAACTTGACTAGGATTGTTAATCGTAACTGGTGAGTACCGACGCAGATCCCTCAACTGCCGAAGCGTCCTCATATAGATCCGATTCCACCTGTCGACCATTTGTACTGAATGTTCGATAGCCTGTTGTTCGCTTACAGTTGGACGTAACCAGTGGCCTTCACTCCAGCCTTTTCTCCGAAGTCCCTCCTCCCGGCGGGCCATCCATTGTGAATACTCCGGATGTTCTTCTCTCTCCTTAGTTTGTGAACGTTTTACGGTCTCTTCAATCCAAAATTGCCACTGGAAATAAGACTGAGTCAGCATGTCGATCAGGCTGAATTCAATTCCGCCTTGTGGTTTCCAATCGGCGATAAATGATTCTCGAACCGCAAGGTATCGGGCTATGTTCCAGACTTGCTTCATGTAGCCAACTGGGAAGCTGATATTTGCCGTCAAATGCCCGGAGAGGAACTCCTTCTCTGCCTCGCTTTTGATGTGTTCCCAGAAATTTTCCGCCACTTTTGGAGCTAGACTTTGTAGTTTCAGTAGATCCACAAAGTTTAGACTTTCTACCGGCAGTAGCATCAAGCCCGCGAATTCTTTTTTTGCCTGTTCCTTGTCGGTGCAAGCATGGAATGCTCGGGCGCGTGCCTCTTCGGTCGACAAAGATCCACCGGAAGGTGATTTGTAATAAGCAACATTTCTAGCAAAAGATTGGTGCATCTGACGGAACAGGCTGGAATAGCCGACCGCTGACTCCAGAGAGTCGATCGGCACATTGACCATATAATCCGTTGGCGTAAAATCGGGCTCCTCCCATTTTTCAAAAAGAGATTCGTAAGCAGAAAGGTCGAGTTCCTTGTACTTCATCTTCGCAGCTCGCTTAGCGGCTGTCGCATTTGGCTTCCCTGGCCCCTTTTTTGTCAACGACGTCTTCTTTGAAGTGGATTTGGAATCCGCGGACCGCCCGGCAACCGCGTTCAGATCGCTGGCGATATTGTCCGGTCGGGCCTTTATCTTTGTTTGTGCTTTTTTCTCAGTCATTTTCCACTACTCCTTTTGCTAGGTTTTTGATCACAAAATCATGCGCTCGCAACTGTTCCCGCAACTCTAATAAGATCTCTCGGGCCCTGACGCTCATCAGCCTCTGGTTTCGTCGATCAGTCCTGGATCGGTGAATAAGCGCGGACAGTTGCCCAACCTCGTTCTTAGGAACATAGGTTTTCCTCTGCCTGCCATTCACCTTCCGGATGAAATAGAAATAGCCTTGATGCAGATCGCCCGAGGCACAGCGGCAGTTGCTCTTTCCACAACGTACCGATTGATGATAGAGGCCGCCGTTGTTAATTTCAGCGGCAGTCTTAGGTAACATCTTTCCCATTTTGTTTTTGAGAACCACATCTTCATACGTACGCGACGATATAGCTCCGCAGTATTTTTTTGACTCGCACATTTTCATTCAGGAGACTACCACTCGACTCGTTCCACCCCTTTTATAAGGGGGTGGCACCAGTCCAGTCACTCGCACTGGTTCCGGTGGAACGGAACGCCGGAACGAGTGAACGGAACTAGTCAAGCGGACGGTAAATCCTACATTCCTGTCCGCGTTTTTTTGTGTTTTCATATTCCACTCTGTAACCTTGCACCAAACCGCCGATAAGCCTCTGGATCCTTGCAGGCCCCATATTCAGGCGTGAAGCAAGTCCTTTTACGGTGTCCGGTTCCTTACGGAGAGCCGTCAGTACCTCTTCCATGCCAACCTTGTCTTTTTGTTCTTGCCGCTCTTCAAACTGGGGTTTCTTGCCTTTTAATGCCCCCGGATCCGCGTTGTCATCTTTGCGCCAAGTCGGATATTCCCACCGCAACGTAATAGCCTCTAACGGTGCCCAAGACCTAACTGCAGCCTCCATGACAATGCAGGCCGCGTCTTGGTGGGGCCGCAAGACGATATGAGCGTCTGCCGCCCTCGCCTGGGCGGATGCCCCCGAACCAACGTCAACTACGTCTTTATCAGCTTGGCTTCCTTTCGTCGCGTGGTGTATGAGAATGAAGGATGCCTGCATCATTTCGGCATACCGATCGACGAGGTTGTAAACTCTAGCGATTTCTGCGTTCCCATTCTCAGAAACGCCCTCGGGTAATGCCCGATAAAACGCATCGAGGATTACAAGCTGATAGTGACCGGGAGAAAACGTCGCGAGTATCGGAGCGAGTTGCTCGATATTCAGCAATCCGCCGCGCAACGAAATAACATCGATCTGGTTTTCGTACTCTTCCGGCCGAATTCCGAGATCCGCGGCGACCTTTGGAAGGCGATTAGCTATTGATTCCTTGTGTAACTCATTGTCGATTATCAGGACTTTGCCCTTCCGGCAATTGAATTGTTCGAAAAGCTTAGATCCCGTCGCGACTGCTAGTGCTACGTGATAGACAAGCCATGATTTCCCCACCTTGGCCTTCGCGATCAGATTGCCGACTTCGCCTACACGCAGGACGCCTTCGATCAAAGATGGCCGCAATTGCGGGTGTTCGGCTACCAGCTCTGCCAACGATAAAACACGCGGCGAGATCGTAGGTATCTCATTGCCAGGAGACTTAGCGATGCCAACCGGATATTTACAAATCGAAGTGGCGATACTTCTGACTTCGGCATCAGATAGCGGCGGCTTGCATTTCTGCGTGTTCTCAGCGGCTAACGCGGCGTAAATCGTGGCCCACTCACAACCGCGATTTCGAAGGCTGCCCCCGATACTCGTAAGGGTGGCGTTTCGGGTCCCGTTGTTGATCTCGTTTCCAACTAACCTTGTAGAGCCGTTGAGATTACCCTTCTGGGGGAAGTTATCGATTTTATTCAGGAGGTCGAGCAAGGCCGAAGGCATTGCCTGCACTTCTGCGATTTTGCTGAATTCATACCGTCTTCCCGAAACGTGAGTCGACGTAGGTGCGACAACGTAACCGCCTTCACCTCGAACGTCGATAAATGGGGCGATCTTTGAAGCGCTGTTCTTAATTTCGGCCCCTTCGTACCAAAAATAGAAGTGGATTCCACCTCCAGTCCTTACCTGAAGTGTTTCGTCTAAAGAGTCTTTGATGCCAAGTTCGTAGAGATTCTCGAGCTTGGCCCCTTTGTCGATATCTACGTCAACAACGATGAGGCTTGAAGCCTGCCCAGTTCGAATCCCGATGTTCGTAGCGGGATATTCAAGTCCGCGAAAGATCTTATCTAGCTCTTCAATATACGTTGTCGCACTATAGAGACCGTGGATCGTTCTGGGGTGCTTCCCAGGGCTTCCACAATTGGACTTTCCGCATGTACATCGGCCTTTGCTTATGCCGTGAATGGGAAAAACCGCGAAACCAGACGATGCATAGTGAATGGCGTCCGCTAACAGGCCAACGGCCTCTGATGCAATCGCTTGGCAAGCGGCACCTGAAACCTCTCGCTTTTCGCACAGCGCCATGGCGTCCACAGCCCTCGGGCTATTATCGGAGCATGGGCCCGGCCATGTACTAATTGAGGGATTTGCAGAGATCAATTCTCGCACAAGTTCGCTTTTCTGTTTCGTGGCTGTACCCATTTTGCTGTCCTGAAACCTACTTTTTCGAAGTGGCAACTCGTGCGTTTAATTCCAAGTATTGATCTAAATCTTCCCTTAAATAAACAATTTTACTGGCCGCGCGCCGATACGTTATACGACCCTTTCGTCGTTCCCGCCAGAGGGTTACCTGCGAGATTCGCAAGTAATCACTAGCTTCTTTGTCGGTATATACTCTGCGTGGTTCCATTAAACCGCTCCTTCTATTTCGCGATCGTTCAAATAGTTTCGATCGTTCTCAGCGTTCACTTTAGGCGACGCGCTAATAGAAAGTCATGGAATTATTTTTCGACAACAGTACAACAAATTCTAAAACGTGGCCGGAAGTTGGAAATCAGCGAAGCGTTTGAAAGCGTGATAGATAGTGTTTTCGTCGGGGACGTCTGGCCCGCCCCCTGCGGTTTCGACCTCGTCCTCCAGAAAATCCGCCACCTGCTTGGGCGTTCTGAGGTTTCTTATGGCAGCGATGGCCGCCCACCGTGATACTTGCAATTTTGGGGGACGCCTTGCCGCCCTAAGGTTGGGGAGATTTAAATCACGACTGGTTTGATCGAAATATCGTTCGATTGCGGTGCCAAACTGAGATCTTAGTTCTCTTTCGAAGAATTCGCGAGTTTCATCCCCAGCCATCCAGCCGCGCCATTCAAACGTGAAGTTATCTCCCCTCAACGACCTAGCTGCCAATGGCGGTACCTCAATCTTTTCTATTTCTAAGTCCTCATAACGAGAAAATTGCGAAAGGAAATGATACGCATAACGAATTACCCAGTCCTTTTCAAGGTTATATTTCTTTGCCCATGCGTTTAACGAAATTTGCATTCGAAGAAATGTAGCGACCTCGAGCTGATCACCGCTTGCGACTTGCTTCAGATACTCCGAAAATACTCGGCTGGCTCGGTATGCGGAGTCAAACTCGTTACTTGCTTCTTTAAGCGAATCCACGAACATTGATGCGCGGACGTGGCCGAGCCTCTCAATCGGCTCTCTATCGAGCCTTCCACTAAGTCGACCGAGATCGATCACAAGTTTGTCAATTATCCATTCCAAGAGCTTACTCTCAAGAAATGACAACTCATCTTTTCCGTCGTGTTGACCTATTAATGTTGCTCGAAGAAGCGGATCAATTTCTCCCCAGAAATTGTCATATCGGAAATGTGAAGGACCCAGATCCGAGCGAATCGGACTCTTTAAGAAAAATATGCTGATAGGTAGATCTTTATTTAGATGGAATTCGATTTTACTGATAAGAGAGAAGTATTCTTGAAGTAGCGGGCTCGATTTGAAATTGTCAAAAAGCTCAATATACGGGTCCAGTCTAGGCAAAGGCTCTGACTGAATAAACTCCTCGACTATTTCGGAATATTGCGTCGGTTTTGGCGGCCAAATTTCATCATACGCCCCAGTTAACTTTCGAAGTTCCTCAAGAACAAACGGAAAGTCGTCTCTAATGCACGTCATAAATGCCTGTTGGAATTCTGCGCGAAGTCTTGCCTCATCGCGATACCGGCCGGTTGGAATCTGCAATTGTTGGTCATCCCATTCACGAAGTTTCCTTTCGACACAGTCTTTAATGTTAGTTTTGAACAAACCCCTTAATCCTAATCCGATCGCGGTTTGCTTCATTTCTCGACATTCGGCCTCGAAAACCCGTTGCATCTCGGTCCTTCTTTTCAACCGTTCGAGTTCCAACTGTTTCTTGGAGTTACGCTTCCTTGGCATTTTGGGAAATTAATTAACGAAATCGCTACTTTCGGCCTTCGAATGAAGCTCGTTCATTTTTTCTGCAAAATGACGAACAATCTCCTCGTCGGCAGCCGTGTAGTGTTTCATAGTGGTTTCCAATCGACTGTGGCCAGCAATCTTGCCTGCCAAGGCGATGGGATTACCTTGTCGGATCCACCGGGTTATTGCAGTCCGTCTTAGATCGTGGAAATGCAAGTCGTCGATGCCGGCAATCCGTTTTGCGGTCGCCCAGCTTCGCTTAAAATCATCGAATGGAAACGGCCGGTCGCCATCTACTGCGGGTTTGATTCGCAACAGTTCATCCTTTATTCGATTAGTTAACGGGGCGAAACGCTCTCGCTGCGTTTTGGTATTTGTTCCGAGAATTCTAATTAAGCCGGTGCCAAAATCAATGTCTCGCCACTTGAGCTGAAGAATCTCGCCGCGTCTCATTCCGGCATCCAGCGCCAGTAATATGACTGCCTTTAGTTGAGGATTATCAAGACTGTGCTCTGCGGTTATCTTTTCCGAGCGTCCATGGCGCAAACGCTCATAGACTACCGTCCGAGTTCCTTGACACGCTTCCAGAAGGAGCTTTTCTTCTGACTTTGTGAGAAGTCGAGTTCTCTCTCGCTCAGCCGCCTCTTCAATGACTTCGGCCTTAAAGAATATATCCCGTGTTGTCCAACCCTTCGCATAAGCGAAACGCATGACACGTCTCATCGCTGACAACTCGCGATTTACGGTCGCCAGTTTAACCGGGACTTTCTCTGAGCGATCCTTGAACGCGGGATGTCGTGACCCGCATTGAAGTCGCCAGCGTCGGTACTCAAACAAACTTTCTGTTGTGACTTGTCCAATCAATCGATTCCCGAAAAATTCGGTCAGAACGGCCAGATGATTTCTGGCGGTATTATGGGCTCGAACTCCTTCAATTTTATGACCTTCGACGATAACGGCTGGTTTGTAGATAGTATCCGCGCATAGATCCGCAAGCTGCTTGAAGGTCATCCGCTCGCCATTCTGTATCTGACCAAAAGTTTTCTTGACGTCGTTTTCCAGACGATTTCTTTCGTCTATCGCCTCGGCCTTTGTCGAAAACTGCCGCTCCATGACCTTATGTACAGCCTTAATTTCATCAAAATATTCGATTCGAGCGATCCATTTGCCTTCACTCTTGCCGGCTCGGCGACGGAAAACCTTTGCTTTTACTTTCATTTACGGTGCCTCTAATTCCCACCTAAATTCCCACCCTATTTCCCACCAAAAAGGGTGAAATCAATAGAAATAGTGTGAAGTAGAAGGAAAGATTCGTCAAGCGAAAGCCCAATTAATATAATGGGTTACGAGGAATGTGAAGGGGTTAGAAGCCTTCTGTAAGAATAGTACTCTCGATTCACACGCGATAGGTCACAAGTTCAAATCTTGTAGACGGCACCAGCAATTCAGTAAGTTATTATAAAATGGGCAGGTCGTGTAAACGACCTGCCCATTTTATTGCCCGCCGACGTTTTGTTTCCAGCCCATTTCAGGCTTCCTCCTCCAATTCGTGCCAATAAATAAAAATTAGCGCGAACTTAATCTGCTTGTAACGCGCCGTTAATACAGGTAGGTCACACTTGCTCCTATCAGCAATAAGAATAGTCTGACAAAGTTGATCATTAAAAGAGTTTTATGATCGACAATCGGTTGGAACCTTTTGGGGCCATATTGTGCATTCAGCCGGAGACTAACTACCCGATTTGCCGGAAATCTCAAGAATTGAGACTCGAAATAGTAAGAATTGGATTGGAGGAAAAAATGAAAAATTTTGGAAAGTTATTTTTATGTATCGCCGTCATAGCGTCGATGCAGTCTTTTGTTTGGGCTCAAATTGGCTATTCGATCACGGACAACAACCGCGACGCCACCAACCTGCAGCAGCAATATTATCAATTCGATCTGTCGACCGGTCAGGGCACCCTGATCGGCGATCTGACATTAAACGGGCAAACCATCAGACGCGAGTATGAAGGCCTGGCAGGCGTCGGCGGCGTTCTATATGGAATCGCCGAATTCGATACTGAGCTTTGCAACACCGGCTCCGACCCGGTCACGGGCCTGGCCGCGGATGTGCGTATATTCCGCGCTAACGGCAACTATCCTTTGGAGAACGGTATAACCGGCCCGGTTGGACCGCAGATCGGTGAACTCTGCACACCGCCTGGTTTTACCGAGGCGGCCGCGGCGTACAATCCGATAGATGGATTTATTTACGCGATCGCGGCGGACGACACCCTTCCGGCTTCTGCACCCCGAAGTAGAATTTATCGGGTGAGTCCAACGACCGGATTGTCAACGCAGATCGGTGACCCAGCCGGTATCACCCTGACAGCTGGCAGCGGAGGCGATGAAAATCCTTATTTTGACGGTTTAGCAATCTTACCTGACGGTCGGGCCTACGGATCCGAAGCTCGCTTTTCGAATAATCCTACTCAGTCGGTTGACCCGAACGTGGCCGATAATGCGGGGCTATATCGGATCTTCTTGGCCGGGCCGAACACCGGGCGGGCAACATTCACGAAATACCTTCTGACGACCGACGTTAACCGTGATACGGGTTTGGCGAACAACGGGTTCACTATCTATCTGTTGCTTGAGGATGGACGCGTTTATACGACTACCGCGGAGTCGGGTCTTACCACTCCCGCGGTGCCGGCGGTCTTTCCGTTGGGCAACCCGGCTGGTTCCAACGTTTTGTCGACACCGGGCTGCCTGCGTCCGATTGCATTCCCAGGCCAATTCTGCGGGGACTTCGAAGGATTTGATATCCCGAATAACGGCAACGGTCTTCGTTAGGCTACCACAACCGGCGGCTCGCCCGATCTATGGTTCGGGCCGCCGGTAACTATTAAAATCAATGTTAAAGATAAGTAGAAATTTACTCATTATGGCGTCGATCTGCCTTTTGGTTGCGACTTCGGCCGTCTTTACACAGCAGTCAGACAACGGCGGGCTGACCGGAACCGTGACCGACGCCAACGGGGCACTGATCCCAAACGCGACAATAACCGTCACGAATCTTGGAACCAATGCCAAACGAACCGCGATCTCCAACGACGAAGGCCGCTGGACGTTCGCCGTGCTCCCACTCGGTAACTATGAAATATCGGCAGTTGCCGAGGGATTCCAACTTGTGAAGCAGAACAAGACGGTTGTAACCAGCCAGACGACATCGGTCGATATCGTACTCGGCGTCGCAGGCGCCGATGTCTCGGTAGACGTTGTTGCCGACCAAGAGGGGATAGATTCGGTCAGGAGCGATTCTCCTGTTACGGGCGTCAGCATTACCGGCCGCAGCATGGAAGATGCACCGGTCGCAAACCGCAGCTCGTTCGGCAGGCTCAATCTGGACACCGCTGCCAGCGGCGACATTGCGGATCCGCTCACCAATGGAAATGGAAATCCGGAAGTTTCCATCAACGGTTCGCGAACTACTAGCCAGGGCGTCCAGTTTAATGGCATCGACGCAACAAATTTCAGCGGTACCGGCAGTTTGACAGAAAGCATTTCGCCTGCTGTTGAGACTGTTCAAGAGGTCAAGCTGCTCTCTAGTCTCTATGATGCATCGTTGGGTAGAAATGGGGGCGGCAGTGTTCAACTAGTGACGCGCAGCGGCAGCAATCTCTTTAACGGCACGGCTTACATTTTTGCCCAGAACGAAAAGTTTAACTCCAATGATTTTTTCTTTAATCGTGATGGCATCGACCGTCAGCGAGCGCGGCGATTGGAGGGCGGGTTCACGGTAGGAGGGCCGATCATCAAGGATAGCCTGTGGTTTTTTGGCGGCTATCAGAAGACCGACGTGGAAACGGCCTATGTTCCGACGGCTCAAAGCTTTGTTACGCTGCCGGAGGCGATCGCATTCATCACAGACCGAACTAATCCTGAGAATGTTCGTCAGGCGTTCCTTCGGAGCACGATAAATGGAGGTGCGGTCAGTTCATTTGGTAACCCGTTCACACTTAGTCCGGGTCCGGGAGCCACCGGCTACTGCGTTCGCGGCTTGACGCCGACGACATTCGCGGGAGTCGTCGTAGGTACATGCATCGATCCGGCCAGCCCGGGCTTCAGATTATTGAGCATGCGTAACCCTGCGACGGGCGATTTTTTTATTCCGACCCTGTTAACGGGAAGATATGAGCGTCTATTTTACGATCCGCTCAACGTACGGGTGCTGGAGAACGGTGTAACCCGAATTACAGATTTCACCCGATTTGGCTTGCCAAATGGTCTTCCTATAATTGACAGTGCATCTCAGGGGACGGTACGCGGCGGATTTCCGCTGGTGAGGTTTCGAAACGTGCTTCCGGCAGAATTCAGGCAGGACCAGTTTACGACCAGACTGGATTACAACCTGCTGAAGGGAGACGCGCAGGGGAACAATATAAATACACTTTCCGGAACGTTCTTCTTTGCAAATTTTCCGGCTGTGGACCCGTTTTCCGACGACACCCTCATCTCGCCGACACCGCTTATCCGTGATGACCGCAATCGAACGCTTGCGATCACTGACACTCACTATTTCAGCGGCAGCCTCACAAACGAAGCCCGATTTGGCTACTTTTCACTGGATAACTCACGCCGTCTCGATGAGCGTTTTCTGGCTTCCGAATTGACGAATGCCGGGTTGGGCATCAACAATCCTGCTTCGGTGTTCGCCCCCGGAGCCCCGTCTATGCGCGCAGCACGATTTGGTGGGACCGGCAATATGAGCGACTTCTCGCTCAATGCGCCAAATGACATTTTCAATCGCCGCAATCAGGTAACTCTGACCTTCGCGGACAATATGACCTACATTCGCGGTGTCCATACGTTCCGCTTTGGTGTTGAACACAAGCGCAATTCCTACGATACGAATTTACCTGAAGAGCAGGGAGTCGAATTTGAAGGGCTGACGAATTTCACTGAGCTCCTGACGGGCTTTGTGCCCGAGGCAGATGTCTCGTTCGGCATCACCGATAAACAGTTTCGGTTTAACGATCTTAGTTTCTACTTGTCGGATGACTGGCGCTTCAGCGAAAAACTAACCTTAAATCTCGGTGTTCGATGGGATTGGTTTGGACTTCCTGTCGAAAAAAACGGGCGCTTTACAAATTTCGATTTTTCACGCGTTACGGATCCAAACGATATTCGCCCGGGGTTCATTCTTCCGAGCAATACAACGTCGACCGGCGTTACTGCGATCGACGAAAGTCTTCCGACCTTAGCCACAGTCGACACGGAGCACACGCTGAACGGGCAGGACCTGAATAACTTCGCTCCGCGGGTCGGGTTTGCGTTCAAACCTTTTAAGGATGGCTCGACCGTAATTCGCGGAGGATACGGCATTTTCTTTGACCGGCCGTCGGGAGCGTTTATTAACACGGTTTATTCAAACTATCCCTTCTTTAGAGAGATCGAGATCAAGCGGGAAAACTCACCGGGAACGGTCCAGGGATCAACTGCCTTTAATTCTCAACAACCGACGTTCCCATTTAGCAGCTATTTTCCATTTCGAGTTGCTGTTAGGGACATAGATCGATTTACGCCGTTCGTGCTTGTCGATAATTCGCCCGGAGCAGATGCGGTTTCCGGCGTAGAACCGCTTGAATTTAGAGCAATCGACCGCGATCTGAAAACGCCGCTTATACAGCAATGGAATGTTGGCATCCAGCACGATTTCTTCAAAGACTGGGTTGCAGAAGCAAGATATGTCGGAACGCGCGGAACACAACTCCTTTTAGCGGTTGGCTTTAATCAGCCCTACGATCTGAACGATCCGACCACGCCTGAATATATCTACGCTCGGCTGAACCGGGCAAGAGGCCTTATGCCCGTTGCGGGAGTTAGCGAACGCGATCTGGGTACCACCACGACGGCTGATGACCCGCGGTCGTTTGGAGCCTGCAGTGTCGCATTTGCAGGAGTTTCGGGATACATACCGTGTGCAGGCGGTAACGGAGCGGTAGACCGGAACATTTCAAGCTCAAATTTCGAGCTGCCCAATGCATTGATCGCAGGCGACGTCCGGGTGCCTTACTTGGGATTCGATCCTACGGATGCCGTCATACTGAAGTCGATCGGCTACTCCATCTACCATTCTGGTCAATTTAGCCTTACCCGACGCTTCACGAACGGTGTTGGCTTCAGCGCATCCTACACGTTTTCCAAATCGATCGATATCGGCTCTACCGATCCAGGCAGCACAGCGGCGTCGGGCCGGCCTGACACTGCCAATTTAGGTCTGGTTGTTCAAGGTGACCAGCGGAACATAAATAGTAATCGGGCACTCTCCGATTTTGACCGCCCGCACCGTTTCGTCTCGAGCGTGATGTGGGCTCTGCCTGACTTTGGCTCTAAATCAAAATTTCTGACAGGCTGGCAGTTATCGGGGTTCGGCCAATGGCAGTCGGGAACCCCGTTCTCGATATACGCGTCGAATGCAGACTTCTCCGCCTTTGGCACGAGCGGTCTCATCGAGCAGCAGTATTTAGGAATTTTTACAACTAGTTCTGAGAGGATCGGGCCCCTCTCTCCCATCAATACCCGCATCGACGTCTTCAACGTGGGAGGCGCAAGTGGTACGACCTTTAACGCCGCTTTTGGCCGGCCGAATGTTCGAAACCTGGATCTTCTTAGACAGCAAGGCAGCGATCCGAC
Organism: Pyrinomonadaceae bacterium; assembly: GCA_041745615.1. GTDB lineage: Bacteria > Acidobacteriota > Blastocatellia > Pyrinomonadales > Pyrinomonadaceae > OLB17. The sequence continues at coordinate 34,388 of JBGTIP010000032.1, forward strand.
CAGACAGTATTTTAATACTTGCCAGGATCCTGAAAATCAGGATTGTGCACTTCTTTCGCCGCGGGGCGGCTTTGGCAACCTGGGCAGAAATGTCCTCCGGGGGCCATCGTCAAAACGGATCGACATAAGCCTCACAAAGAACACGAGTCTCACGGAACGGGTTTCGCTCGAGCTAAAGTGGGACGTTTTTAACTTGTTCAACTTTGTAAATTTCGCAAATCCGAATTCGGATCTAAGTGACGAAACCGATTTTGGGCAAATCACTCGGACAGTAGGCTCGCCCCGGGTCATGCAATTTGGCGCGAAATTTCGTTTCTAGGATCATGTCTAAAAATATTTTCATCATTCTTTTTATAGCTGTTACGGTCGTTGGGGCTGGTGCGTTCATATGGCGCGTCCAGGATATCCGGGCGACGGAGGCGGTCCTTGATTCTGAGATCCTCCGAGAACTCACGACTGAAGAGATCGATCTGATCCTGAAAAGCCAGTCCGATTCAGGGGTCGACGAAATGGCTAACACTCCGGAGGCCCGCAAAGCATTTCTCAAGGGAATCAGGGAATATTTGGCGCTGGCGTCCGAGGCCCGGCGAGAAGGCCTAACTGAAGATCCGACCTTCAAGATCAATTTTGAGTATAAGAAGGATCTGCTTCTTGCGGGTCTATACAGTGCCAAGCTCACGCAGGAACAAGGTTCAAGATATTCTGTGCCTGCAGCGGAATTAAACTCCGTCTGGACTGACCCCGCAAACGAGAAACAGTTCGAAACGGACATGAAGACGATGCGGGAGATCCAGGCGGCCGTAGCACACGCGCGCGGCGACGGATATAGTCCGTCAAAACTGCAAGGGGAAAGCTTGATCCAGGCGCGGGCCAATTGGGCTCAAACGAAATTTCTCTCTGCGAGAGCAAAAGGTGATTCGGCATTCATGGCTCAGCCTGTGATCGAACTACGAATAAAGTTACTTGAAGCCGGGATCCTTTCGGCGGACTATCTGCGCACGCATTGGGCCGACAAAGTCACCGCAACCAGGACGGAGATCGCGGATTTCCTCATGGATAATCCCGAATATGACGTCCGACTAAAACAGGAAAAGGCCGAAACTGCATTACGAAGAGCTCTTGCCGGCGAGGATTTTGGCCTTTTGGTGGCTGAGTTCAGCGAGGACCGATCCACGAAGAGTAATGGAGGGCTATATGAAAACGTCCACGAAGGCATGCTTTGGGCTGAGGTTGAAAGGGGAGCACTGAGTCTCCAAAACGGACAGATCGCTCCTCGACTTATCGAAACTGACACCGGGTATCACATCGTCAAACTCGAGAATAAGACCAGGGCAAAGGCTAAAGATGGGAGCCCGGTGACTAAATTTAGCTTGCGCCACATCTTACTTCAGAAAAATTTTGAGGAGCCAGGCAACAATCCGGATGTTCCATCGCCATTTATGACGGCTTCCGAGATCGCTAGGGGCCAGATAGAAAAAGTTAAACGCAATAGATTGGTCGACGAGATCGTCAAGCGGAATGAGATAAGTTTGCCCGCGGAGTAAGCGATCGCGCTTGTATAAGGCCGCTGGCCAGAATTTAACCAGACAAAGCCGCTGCGGAGCGGACAAAAGGAAAACAATGAATATCGGAATGATCATGTCCAGAAGAACTCATATAGCAGCTCTAATACTCCTCGCGGCGTCAATCCTTGTCGGTTACCAATCAATTGTCGGCTGGCAAGCGATCTTAGCCGATACAAGTGCGTCAGTCCCCATATTAAATGAGATCGTGATCGATCCACCATCAGAGTCGAGCGAAGCGTGTCAATACACTGAGTTAAGAGGAACTCCGGGAGATACGGTAGCTGCGAACACTTATTTTCTTTCGGTCAACAGCGACATTGGAAACTTCGGCTTTGCTAACCAAGCGGTGAATATTAGTGGTCTGACATATGGTTCGAACGGAACCATTGTTCTGTTCAATACTTCCTTTGGAGATTGTCCGAACCGCGTATACGGTCCCGGTACGACGAAATTTGATTACTTTAGTCCTTTGCGGGTTGGGAAGGGTTCCGAGGCGTATCTGATCGTTCAGAGTACAGCAGCACTTTCCCACGGACAGGATCTCGACACAAACGATGACGGGCAGTTTGATGCAGGCTTTGGCATTACGGTTTTTGACGGATTTGCTCTGCTTGTGAACCCGTTAGAGGAATATGTCTACGGGGCATCCGCAGGTGTTGTGAACATCAGCGATCCGGGGCTTAATCAACCGGATGCGATCACGCGATTTCCGGGCAACACAACGCCGTTCACGAGTGCCGCTTTTTACTACGGTGAACTGGCAGCGTCGCCCGACGAAACCACTGTATACGCCGCCCCGTTCAGTGCAAATTTCCCGAGTGGTGGTGCATTGACTCCCGGCAACCAGAATGAACCTGGAGGTCCGGCATCGACGCCGACACCGACGCCAACTCCGACGCCGACGCCAACACCAACACCGACGCCGACTCCGACTCCGACGCCTGGACCGTCTTTCCCCGTAATTAACGAGATCGAGATCGATCCGCCGTCAGAGACGAGCGACGCATGCCAATACACGGAGTTAAGAGGGACGCCGGGGGGTACGGTTACCGCTAACACGTATTTTCTTTCGGTGAACAGCGATCTGGGAAACTTTGGCTTTGCTAACCAGGCGGTGGACATCAGTGGTTTGACGTATGGTTCCAACGGGACGATCGTTCTGTTCAATACTTCTTTTGGAGATTGTCCGAACCGCGTATACGGTCCGGGAACGACAAAATTCGATTACTTCAGTCCGTTGCGGGTTGGGAAGGGTTCCGAGGCGTATCTGATCGTTCAGAGCACAGCTCCTCTGGCCCACGGGCAGGATCTCGATACGAACGATGACGGGGAATTTGATGCAGGCTTGGGCATAACGGTATTGGACGGATTTGCTCTGCTTGTGAACCCTGAAGAGGAGTATGTCTACGGGGCATCCACAGGCGTTTTGAACATCAGCAATCCGGGGCTTAACCAACCTGATGCAGTGACACGGTTTATATTGCATGCCATGCCGTTCACGAATGGGGTCTTTTACTGGGGCGAATTGGCAGCATCGCCTGACGAAACCACAGAATATGTCGCACCGTTCAGTATAAATTTCCCAATTTCCAGTGGCAGTTCATTGACTCCGGGAAACCAGAATGAGCCTGGAGTTACGACCTCGGCCGATGTTGAGATCTCTGGCCGGGTGATGACGCCGGATGGTCGCGGATTAAGAAATGCGTTGGTCTCGATTATCGATTCAGAGGGCGTTAGAAGGACGGCTTTGACCAGCTCGTTCGGCTTCTTCCGCTTCGAAACAGTCGCGTCGGGTGAGACCTATATTATAGGCGTTGCCTCTAAACGTTATCGTTTTGAATCGCGCATAGTGCAAGTAACTGATTCTGCAACTGATGTAAATTTTATTGGGTTCGTTGGGTTGGAATGACGAAGGCGAGGGCTCCTGGACGTCGATGACCCAACTTTGGAGCAGGCCTGTTGGCGTGCTCCTTTTTTATTAGAATTGGCGGAAACGCCTATAAGCGATGTTGTATAAACCGTTTGAACCTGCGCTTTAGAGGTATTCCTCTTTAGCCGTGACGGTTATCGAAGAAGGCTTACCGGGTTTCTTCGGGTCGTCCTTCGGCGGAGGATTTTTCGGCTTCGGAGTTACCACGGGCGGTTTTTCCTTAGGCGGCGGCTTCTTAGGATCATTTCTCTGTGCTGACGCAGTCAGCGTGAGTCCCGCCGTAAGGCCAACTAAAAATATAATATTCTGTAAAAACTTCATCGTACCTTTTCCCTCCTTTTACTTCGACGCCCCGGAGAGCAGGGAAAGTGCGTCCACAATATACAACTGCAATGGGCGTGCCAGATCGAATGGTTTAAGTATAAGACGCGAATATATCACATCTGGCTGTCAAAAATTTACAAAACTTTACGTTTTCAGCGGTTTTTACACCAAATAGTCGGTTAACGCGAACTCATCGCCATCTTTCAACAAAAAGTGTAATAATCGATCAATGACCAACATCTACACGGCTGATCGGATGCGTTCGATACTGGTTTTAGTTGCAACGATCGCGACCATATTTTACAACGGCCTGGCGGCGTCGGGGATGGTGAACGGCGTATCACCATCTGAGATCTCGGACCGCTATCAGACGGTTCTGACACCCGCAGGTTACGCATTTTCGATCTGGACATTGATCTACATAGGGATCATGGCGTTCAGCATCTTTCAGCTTTTGCCCCGAAATCTTGCCCGATTCCGATCCGTTCGCTCACTCTACGTCGTTTCGTGCCTGCTAAATTGCGCCTGGATATATTTCTGGCATCACGATCAGATCGCAGTTTGCCTTGTTGTCATTCTGGCCCTGCTCGCGACACTTATGATGATCGTCAGGCAGTTTTCGGTCGACTCGGAAACCGGCGGTGCATTATTCACAAAAATTCCCTTCGGCATTTATGCGGGATGGGTGACGGCTGCATCACTCGTCAATTTCGTCGTCTTTCTAGACTATATGGGCGCTTCATTTGGCAGTCGGACGTGGAACGCGATCGGGGTGTCCATTATTCTGCTCGCGGCCGGGGTTGCAACCGCGGTGAGGTGGAAGCTGAAGAATTACATTTTCCCCATGTCCATTGCCTGGGCAGCGACCGCGATCGCTGTCAAGCAAAGCGGAAATACGGCGATAGTCGTCGCCGCCGCTATTTGTGTGATCATCTGTCTGATACTTTCCCTTAGTTTTGTGATGGATCAGAAATCCTTTGATTATGAACGTGGGTAAGGTCTGCGCTTCGATAAGTGCCGAAACATCTTCAGAAGCGGTAATTAAGATAAAGAACGCCGAGGCCGCAGCGGATCTGATCGAGGTGCGATTTGACCATCTTCGGGATGACGAGCTGCCTGCGCTTATCGAATTTCTGAGGGACAATAGAACGGCGAAATCATTAATTGCGACCTACCGGGCCCCTGACCAGGGCGGCCGCGGACCGGGGCCGGCTGAGGAGAGGGCGGAGTTCTGGAAGAAATTGGATATCGGATGCTGGGCGGTGGACCTGGAAGAAGATATCTTTGATACATGCCGCGAGGGGCCCACGCGAATACTTTCATTTCACGATTTTGAGAGGGCAGGTGACAACGCGAACGAGACCTTCGAAAGGCTGAGAGGCCGAGGGGCCGAGATCGTCAAATATGCGTGTCTCGCGGACGACATCACTGATACAATTCCGGTCTGGAAGATGCTCCGTCACGCGGAAAAGACCTCTCAGCCAACAGTTGCCATCGCGATGGGCGAGGCCGGAAAGATCACGCGTATCCTCGGCCCCGCACATGGCTCGAAGTGGTCGTACGGTTCTATCGGTACCGAAACTGCCCCGGGGCAGATCTCGGTCGTTGACCTCAATGGTCTCTATCGTATGCCGCATCTTGATCGCCAAACTCGTGTCTACGGTGTTATTGGTGATCCTGTTTCGGCGTCGCGATCACCGAAAATCCACAATGCCGCCTTTGGGGATGCCGGGCTCAATGCGGTTTTTGTGCCTCTTCTGGTAAAAGATATCGGCCAATTCATGAAACGAATGGTGAGGCCCGCATCGAGGGAGGTGGACCTGAATCTTGGCGGATTTGCGGTTACCATGCCGCTTAAGCTTTCAATAATCGGCCATCTCGACGAGATCGACGAGACCGCTCAGGCGATCGGAGCGGTAAATACGGTTCTGATCGATAACGAGCGATTGCTCGGTTTTAATACGGATGCGGAAGGGTTTATAAGCCCGCTTTTGGCACGGGTCGAAGATCTAAAAGGTGTGAATGCAGCCATCTTCGGAGCCGGAGGGGCTGCCAGGGCCTGTGCCTTTGCCCTTAAGAAGCACGGTGCCAGCGTGACAATATTGGCTCGCGACCCGGTGAAAGCGGCCAGGATCGCTGATGAATTCGGCACCGATTCGAATAAAATAGGAGCTGAGGAGCTTCGATCATTCGATATTGTTGTGAACGCGACACCAATCGGGATGAACGGCATCGGTGAAGGTACCATGCCTTTTGATACGAACGGACTTGAAAACGTGAAAATTGTATACGACCTCGTGACTTCCGCTGACCCAACGCCGCTGGTCCGCGCGGCTCGCAACGCGGGTGTCGAGACTATCATGGGAGTCGAAATGCTGGTTGCGCAGGCCGTCCGGCAATTCGAAATATGGACCGGCAAACCCGCTCCGGTTACAGTGATGAAGAATGCGGCCAGGCCGCGGTCGTCGTAACCATGAAAATAATCGCGATGAATTGCCCAAATTGCGGGGCCGGGATCGCCGGCGACAGCTCGCGGTGTGTGTTTTGTAAGACGCGGCTAAAATCCAGGGCCTGTCCGCACTGTTTCTCCCTAATGTTCGTCGGCACAAAACATTGTGCCAATTGCGGAAAGAAAGTGGTCGAAACCGCCGAGGGCGAGGCATTTACGGGCGATTGTCCTCGATGTCGATCCCCGTTAGAACCGCTTGCGATCGGTGATGCCGAGCTGAGCGAATGCCTCAAATGTAACGGAATGTGGATGACGGCTGATTCTTTCGAAGAGCTTTGTACCGACCATGATGAACAGACCGCAATTCTCGGTTATAAAGGCCGGGAACGCTCTGCGGTCGTTGCCGAGGTTTCAAAGGTCAGCTATGTGCCTTGTCCGGTCTGCAGCGAGCTGATGAATCGCAGCAATTTTGCCCGTGCTTCGGGCGTTATAATCGATACTTGTAAAAGCCACGGAGTGTGGTTCGATGCCGACGAGCTGCCTCGGATCATCGAGTTCATTCGCAGCGGCGGCATGTCTCTGGCCCGGCAAAGAGAACTTCGCGATATCGAGGCTGAGCGGGAGAAGCTTCGTCATGAGAAAAGGGCAGATCGTTTAATGGCCAGGCGTTTCGGGCCTGAACGATCGTATCCGGAGGACGAGGCCGGCGTTAAAGGTTTTCTCCGCAGATTATTCGAATGATGTCAGACGTCATGCAGCGTTACAGCCGGCAGGTCCTCTTTAACGAGATCGGGCCAAAAGGGCAAGAGCATCTGGGGGCGTCGCGAGTTTTGCTTATTGGCTGCGGTGCCCTTGGTTCGTCGCATGCCGAGATGCTCGCCAGGGCAGGTGTCGGAAATCTAAGGATCGTCGACCGTGATTTTGTCGAGCTTTCGAACCTTCAGCGACAGACGCTGTTCAGCGAAGCCGACGCCCTCGATCGCCTCCCGAAAGCCATAGCAGCCAGGAAAAGGATCACGGCGATCAATTCGGCGATCAACGTCGAACCCATCGTTGCCGATATAAATAATTCCAACGTTGAGTCGTTTCTCGATGGTTGCGATCTTGTGCTCGACGGCTCCGACAATTTTCAGGTGCGATATCTGGTCAATGACGCTTGCGTAAAGGTCGGGAAGACATGGATCTACGGAGCCGCGGTTTCGAGTTACGGTTCGACGATGACCATAATCCCGGGCAAAACGCCGTGTTTACGGTGTATCTTCGACGAGATGCCGGACGCGGGCTCGGCCCCAACGTGCGATACGGCAGGGGTGATCATGCCGATCATTTCAACCGTGTCAGCAACGCAAGTGTCCGAGGCCCTGAAGATTCTCGTCGGCGATCTCGATTCGCTTCACGGTTCTCTGATGCAATTTGACGTGTGGGCGAATGATCGTCAAAAGATCAAGCTCGGCAAGCCTGCTCCGGAGTGTACAGCGTGCGGCCGGCGAAAGTTTGAGTTCCTCGATGCCGATAACGCCGAGTTTTCTGCGGTTCTTTGCGGGCGCGACGCTGTACAGATCGCGGCGCCTCGCGAAACGACGCTGGACCTTCCAGCTCTTGCCGAGAGGCTGGGGCGTTTGACGGATGTGAAGCAGAATGAATATCTGGTGCGATTCACTACGGGCGAGAACGAGATCACAGTCTTTCGAGACGGACGGGCGATCATCAAGGGAACCGATGACATTTCGGCGGCAAGATCCTTGTATTCCCGATTCATTGGCAGTTGATCTATGCTAAAATTTTCCCATGAACGCAGGACTAGTATTGCCGATCGAGAGTATGACCGTCGCTGAAAAAATGGACGTGATCGATCGTATCATGGACGATTTTTCGCGAAATTCTTCGGATGTTCCCGTAATCGGGTGGCACGGTGATCTGCTAAAGAAACGAGTCGAAGCAATCGAACAAGGCGATGACATCTTTATCACCCTAGACGAAGCCGAGGCGAGAGTTCGACAAAGAACCGGGCGAAAATGAGATTCATCTTAATAGGTTGAACAGTAAACCAAAAGTCCTGATAATCGGCGGCGGGTTCGGCGGCCTTTGGGCGGCCAAGGCCCTGGCGAACAAGCCGGTCAATGTTACATTGATCGACCGCAAGAATCATCACGTCTTTCAACCGCTTTTGTATCAGGTAGCGACCGCGGTGCTTTCGCCCGGTGAGATCGCCCAGCCGATACGGCGAATTCTGCATAAGTACAAGAATATTGAGGTGATCCTCGGCGAAGTCAAAGATTTCGACAAGGAAGGGAAGAGCGTTATTCTGGCCGACGGCTCGCAGGTGTCATATGACTATCTCATCGTCGCCGCTGGAGCCCGTCATTCATATTTCGGCCGCGACGAATGGGAGACGAACGCTCCGGGATTGAAGACGATCGAAGACGCCGTCGAGATCCGCCGCCGTGTTTTGCTTGCATTCGAGCTTGCCGAGCGTGAAGCGTACCTTTCGGGAATCGAGCCGAAGCTGAATTTCGTTGTGGTCGGAGGCGGGCCGACCGGCGTGGAGCTCGCGGGTGCAATTGCAGGCATTGCCCGTCAGGCGCTGGCAAAGGATTTCAAAGCCATCGATACCAGGAAGGCGAGAGTGATGCTATTCGAAGGCTCGGACCGCGTTCTGGGCACATTCGGAAAGGACCTGTCAGACAGCGCGAAGTCGCAGCTGGAATCGCTTGGCGTTGAAGTTCGGCTTAACAGCTTTGTGACCGAGATCGAACCCGGCCGGATCAAAGCCGGAGACGAATGGTTCGATTGTGACGTTGTATTATGGGCGACCGGTGTGGCGGCCTCGCCGCTGGGTGCGGCCCTTGATTCGAAGATCGACGGAGCGGGCCGTGTATACGTTGAGCCTGATCTTTCCCTGCCCGGCCACAGGGAAATATTCGTTATCGGGGATATGGCCTCGATCCTACAGGATAATGGCGATCCGGTTCCCGGTGTCAGCCCGGCAGCGATGCAGATGGGCGAGGCGACGGCAGCCAACATTTTGCGGGATCTAAACGGAAAGCCAAGGACGAACTTTGAATATGTAGATAAAGGATCGATGGCAACTATCGGGCGAAACAAGGCGATCGCCGATATACGCGGTTATCAATTCGACGGTTTTATCGCATGGTTGATGTGGCTCTTCCTTCATGTGGTGTTTTTGATCGGATTCAGAAATCGTGTTGCCGTCTTGATAGATTGGTCTTGGGCCTACCTCACGCGGGAACGCAGCGCACGGCTGATCACCGGCGACGCCGACGAATTATAAGACGCCCCTTTCCCGAACGCCGGCCGATCGCCGGATCTGACGTCTCCGAGCGATTTGAATACGCTAAAACGGATTGTTCCTTTCCTGCAGGCAAAAGACAACGGCGAATTGTTATCATAGACCGCGAATATATTATTTTCCGCTAATAATCAATGAACAAAGCTTTTTTTGCTGCCTTATTTCTAATCGTTTCTTCCATTGCAGTCTTGTCGAGTGATCCGTCAATTTGGTCGATCAATTCCAGATCGGAAGTTCTCAAGGGCGATGCCCGTGGCGTTTCGATCGATCAGAACGGCGTGCTGACACTTGCGCCCAGATGGACCGAAACTTTCAAAACGGATCAGTCATATATATGGTCGACGGTCGTTGACGCGGCTGGAAATATATACCTTGGAACCGGAGGCGACGGTAAGGTATTTAAGGTGGACCCCGCAGGAAAAGGAGCGTTGTTTGCCGACCTCGCAGAGATCAATGTCAGCTCATTGGCAGTGGGAAGTAACGGCGAGATCTTTGCGGGGACCTCACCGGACGGAAAGGTCTACCGGCTAAGCTCCAATGGCACTCCGACGATCTATTTTGAACCGCGGGAAAAATATATCTGGTCGCTGGCCGTAATGGCCGACGGCAGCCTCGCCGTCGGCACAGGAGACGGCGGCAGGATCTTTAAAGTGGCATCCGCGGGGGCTGACCCTGTCAAATCGATCCTCTTCGATACAAGCGAAACTCATATTATTTCCTTGACGACGGACCGACAGGGAAATTTGTACGCGGGAACGGACTCGAACGGGCTGGTGATGCGTTTCGGGCCGGACGGGCGACCTTTTGGATTGCTGGATTCACCGCTGCGAGAGATACATGACATGACGGTCGGCCTCGATGGCTCTCTTTATGTGCTTGCCTTAGGAGAATCGGCATCGACTCCGAAACCGGCGGAACCGGCTGCCGCTGCTGCCACCCCGGAAAGTAAAGCTGTAACTGTTGAAAAGCCGACCATCGCCGCCCCCGAACCGGTAAAAAGCCGGTACGATCTAACGGGAGCTAAATCGGCCGTTTACAGGATACTTCCCGATGGTAGCAATGATATTCTGTGGACATCGAAGACGGTTATCGGATTTTCGATTTACGCTCATCAGACAGGAGATGGTGTTCTTCTCGGCACGTCGGATAAAGGCCGGATCTATAATATTCGAAACGACGGCACAGAGACCCTCGCCTTGCAGAGTGACGCAGATCAGATCTCGACCATTCGTGTCGCCGGCGGCAGCCTTATCGCGACGTCGAGCAATCCCGGCGTACTGTATCGAATGGGCCCGGAAACTGTAGCGGAGGGCACTTACGAATCATCGGTCCTCGACGCGAAAACATCTGCCCTGTGGGGGCGGCTGTGGTGGATCGGAGCCGGCGATCTTGCGATCCAGACGCGCACCGGGAATACGGGAAAGCCGGATGAGACCTGGAGTTCGTGGAGTGACCCGATGCGTGATCAAAAGGGTGTACAGATCAGCAGCCCTCGCGCCCGCTATCTTCAGTGGCGGGGTGTATTAAAGACATCGGCTGTTCCAGCACGCCTTGAAGCCGTAAATCTCGCCTTTGTCCCGAGAAATATCGCTCCGGAGGTTCTTTCTATCCAAATACTGCCGACAAATGTCGGGCTGATCGCAAATCCCCCGGTGCAGATCGATCCGAATATCGAGATCTCGGGTATGGATCCGGCAGTTTTCGGTATTCCGGTTGTTTCGGTGCCCCCGCGGCGGGCCTATCAGCGTGGAGCAACATCGCTGCAATGGACCTCAGAAGATCGTAACGGCGACAAGCTTGTTTTCGACGTTTATTACAGAGAGGTCGGCGAGACTAACTTCAAACTCCTCCGTGAAGACCTAAGCGAGAGCTTCGTCGCGATCGACGGGCAATCGCTGGCGGACGGACAATATATTTTCCGTGTGGTTGCCCGGGACACCCCCTCAAATCCAAATGGATTGGCACTTTCCGGCGAGAAGACGACCGGACCGATAAACATCGATAACACCGCTCCGACTGTAACGGTCATAAGCTCGACATCCGAGCAGGTCGTTTTTGAGGCTAACGACCGGTCAAGTTATATCACTCGAGCCGAGTACAGCATCAATGCCGGTGAATGGAGGCCAATATATCCGCAGGATGGCATTTCGGATTCGCCGGTCGAGCGTTATTCAGTGAGTTTGCCCGCCGTCGCCGGGGAATACGCGGTGACGCTTAGGGTTTTTGACGTAAACGGAAACTCAGGAAACGCGCGGCGGGTAGTCAGAAAGTAAATACACTCAAGCATCGAGAGCTACTTTTGCGGCAAGGTCATCGTCTGGCCTTCCTTGTCGATCTCGAGATGGCGGGTCGTGTTGTCCGTTACGCTGGGAGGAACGAGGTCACCCGTCCGGTAGCGAGAAGCGGATGTTGCGATCTCTGGTTTCTGGTTCGGCAGTGCATTTACCTTGCCTTGGTCGATGGAGTTCATAGAAACAGCCGGGGCCCCGGCTTGCAAGGCGGCCTCATTTCTTCGGATCTGAAGATACTGGGCTATCCCTGTTCCGAGCATTGCGAAAGCCGGTATCAGCATCCAGAACCACCACGCCCTTCCTCCTGCGATTCCCGTGAGGCCGAGAATCCCCGAGACCACAAGAAAGGCAACGCCCATAAATATCTTTGTGAAAGAGCCCTCAAGGGTAAGATCCTTTTGATCGCTGCACGACAAACTGGTCTGTATGTTATTCGCTTTGAGGGCAATGGACACAGGGCTTAGATCCTGGCCGCAGCTCCGGCAAAACTTACCGTTATCGGGATTTGATCCGCCGCATTTTGGGCAAAACATATATTACCTTTCCTCTTCTCTCTGCCGTCGGGCCTCGAATAATATAACGCCCGCGGCCACCGAAACGTTCAGAGAATCTATTTTTCCATACATAGGTATTTTGACCAGTATATCGCAATTCTCGGCTACCAGGCGATGAAGTCCCTTTCCCTCTCCTCCGAGCACAAGCGCGGCCGGCCGGGTCCAATCCCATTCCGTATAGCTCATAGTCGCCTCAGCACTGGTTCCGACAACCCAAATGTTCTCGCCCTTTAGTTTTTCGATCAGGCGGTTAAGATTCGACGTTTTTGCCACTTTAACATGCTCGATAGCGCCGGCGGATGACTTGGCGACGGTATCGGTAAGGCCCACGGCCCGACGCTCAGGGATCACAATGCCGTCCGCTCCCGAGCATTCCGAAACTCTTAGGATAGCTCCGAAATTCCGCGGGTCCTCGACGCCATCCAGGACCAAGAGCAATTTTGGCGAGGTCCCCGACTGCAGTATTTCATCCACATCGACATACTCGGCGGCCGCTACAAAGGCGAGGACACCTTGATGATTGACATCAGGATCCAGATATTTTGCGAATTGATCTGCGGGAGACCGGCTCCAGGCTATCGAGCGTTCGCGGCAAAGATCCAGTATCGAGTTAAGGCGATGTTCCTTCGATCCTTCGGCGATCAATACCTTGTCTACTCGACGGTGCTCCGCCCGCAGGGCCTCGAGGACGGGAAGCACTCCGTATATAACAGAGGGGGACGCCCTCTCAGGGCTCTGATCCGACCTGCGGACGTCATTAGAGCCGCGGCCGGGCCGGCCCTTCCGGTCATTGGGTCTGGTTCTCATAAAGAAGACGCTGGAGCCTCGAAAACTTTGTAAATTGGTCCAGATTGCTCGTTGACGTTACAGCGCCGAATTCGCGCTTGCCAAACCCGGTCCGTTGAAGTCCCTTAGGGTCGCGACGCATCTCGACCTCCCAAACGCTTCCGAGCGTCGGACGCAGCAACCGGTACTCGGTTACGAATTTCGAATTGAAACAAACAGCGGTTAATCTATTCTCCAGCTTTTTCAGGTTATCCGCCGCGAGGAGGCCTTTTTCATTACCGAGACACGAGAAGTCGAATCCCGTCGTCTGTACCCTATATCCCACTGTATCTGCGGAAGAATAGATATCAAGCAGCGGCTCGTCGGAAACCGTAGAAACGTCACCCAACGGTTGGCTGCGTCCTCCGAGTTTCCTTTTTTCCACTTGGTCGATAGAACTCACACTTATGATGCCTTCGACGAGCAGCACAATTTCGGCGAGAGCAATACCTATCTCGCGACGGGAATTGAACGTGATCATCGTGACATCAGATTCGGAGATCTCGATACCGGCGAGCCGGATCGGGGGCTTATCGGCCGCGAGTTCTAGATCGCTTACCACGCTGCTTTCGATGCCGATCTTTGCTAAGACCTTATGCACCGACGCGGCTTCCGCTTCATTTTCAACACGACACAACGGCACCGGAACCGGCGATCGCAAAATCGCTTGTAAGTCGGCCTCGGCAATCGATAGCACGCTCGCAGCCTGGGAAAAGTCTGTGATCTCTGGATCCGCACGAGGTTTCGAAACCAGGTTGTATCCACGTTCCCATGGATCCAGTTTCCTGAAGCCCGGCCTCACGGCTATCGGGTCGAGCATCTCCATCTCGAGCATTGATCCGCAATAAAGGCAGCCTAGCCGGTTCGGAGGTTTGGACCGCCTGCACGAACCGCATTCCACCATTTGACCGGCGTCGAAAGCCAGCTTTTCGGTTTGTATCGATGGATCGAAACCTGGTGTCGCTTCCATCTTATTTTTATCGCTTTCGGCCATATGGACGGACGGCAAAACCCGATTTTATCATTTCGGGGGCTAAAATGCTTGACCGTTTCGATCGAGACGGGCAAACTAATTACTGAGAAGATTTCCAGAAAAGTTAAGGGTCAAGCGGGTCAGCGGTCTTTTTTAAGGTATATCCATTACATCAGTCGATATTCAATAACACTAGTAGTCAAACAGATACGGATCTGATTTAACAAACACCAAACGTACTCACCGCTTGCAGGTACCTTCTCTTTCGGAGATCACGCCTCGAAACTGGAATAAAGAGGTACTAATAATGCAGTTCGATACCACTACAAGCTCATCTTGGCAGTTTGGTCATCGCGGGCGCGTCGCCGTGTTCATTGACGGTAATAACCTTTTTCACGCGGCCCGCTTTCACAATATCGACATTGATTATAACAAGCTGCTGAGGCTGTTGTTGGGCGACGGCCGGCTCCTTCGCGCATTCTTCTACACAGGTGTGGATGTCGGCGCCGAGCGTCAGCAGGGCTTTTTGCTGTGGATGCGCCGAAACGGCTTCCGGGTGGTCCAAAAGGAGCTCAAGACCTTTTATGACGGGACAAGAAAGGCAAATCTCGACGTCGAGATCGCGGTCGATATGCTTAGCCTCGCCGGCCGCTACGATACGGCCGTTCTGGTTTCCGGCGACGAGGATTTCGTTTATGCCATAAACGCGGTCGCGTACAAGGGATGCAGAGTAGAGGTCGCAGGATTTCGTTCCAACACCGCCCCTCGCCTGATCGACGTTAGCGATTTCTTTATCGATCTTGGTGACATTGCCGATCTTATTCGCAAGGATAGTTCCCAAACAGGTGAATACGATGTTCCATCGTTCGTACCGGCTGGAGAGATCTCCGACCCAGGCAGCCGGCCCGGCATCCGGGGCGAATATAGGGGCGCCGCTCCACGGTCCGTGCCGTTCGAAACCGACATTGACGAGATGGTCGACGAGATGCCCGAGTTGGTCCGCGTCCGTGATGAGCGATGAAGCTATTTACCTTCGAAGAGGCCAGCAAATTGCTGCCCGACATTATTCCCAAATTGGCCGAGATCAAGAAACTATACTTCGTGATCGAGAACCTGCGCGGCGATGCTCGTGCGGCTGCCGGAGCTTCTAATTTCGGAGGCGGGATGGTCGGTGGGGGAGCCTATGTCAACACTCTCTATTTGGTCGGCAAGCTGACAACCGAACTTCACGAGATCGGCATCGAGGTAAAAAACCCTCGCCGGGGACTCATCGATTTTCCGAGCCTCCGCGGCGACCGCGTAGTGTATCTATGCTGGCAGGAGGGCGATGGGGACAAGATCGAATGGTGGCACGAAATAGATGCAGGATTCGCAGGCCGTCAGCCAATATGAATGAGTTTTCCCACAGTTTTTCCACAGCCCACGTTGGTAAAAACTTTGAATGTTTTCTACGATTTACTATTGACGACTTAAAGTGAATGTTGATATTATCAGCTAGTTCTGATTCGCAGTTCCGCGTTTTTTTAAGTAAAAACCTGATTCTAAGCCTATGAACTGTCCGGTGTGCAAACGCAGTTTGGCCCCTACCCTCTCAATTTGTCCTGCCTGCGGTGCAATGATGAATGACACTGTAAGGGAGGAACTGCAAAGTAAGATAACGTCAGGTTCGGCTGTTTTTGCCGAATCGCGTGCGATTCGGCCGTCGGCCGCGGTTCCGGCAGTTCGGCCGCCGCTCGCAGCTGCTCCCAAACGGATCCACACCAACGGTTTGGCTGCTCAAAAAACAAACCCGACTCTTATCGAATTTCAGAATAAAAATAAGATCATCCCCGATTGGCGGCTCCAACTGCAAAATGCAGTGCAGCAGAGAAAGGGAGGCCAAAATGCCGCTATAGAACGGCAGCCTTTGGCAGCTACCGAACGAAGGCGGGAAGGGCGTGCCGCGGCCCCGGTAGCCGACGCCGAAAGCCCTCAGGAAATTGCCGATCCTCGTGTCGCCAACGCGATGCGCAGGATCGCCGAATCGCGCCGGGCGTTTACCGAGCCCGAGTCGTCGCCGAGGCAGGATCTCGGTATCAAGCCGGAGCAGCGACCATTTGGGGTTGTACCGGCTTCTAAAGGGGCTGCGTCTGTCGCGTTTGAACGTCCCGCCACGCCGGCGACCGTTAAACCGACGCTTGTAAATGTTCCCCCGCAGGCATTTAAGCGAGATACCAATAAATTACCCAGGATCGAGATCGCGGCGCCATTTGTGGAAAATGACGAACCTCCGGCTGTCCCAGAGGTCCAGCCGGCCCAGCCGGCCGGTGAGTTTGCAGAAATAAAACGCATACGAATCACGGTTGAAAAAAATGACGCTCACGAGCCCGAATGGCCCGTCGAGGAGATCGACGAGATAGAGGACCTGGCCCCATTTTCGATGCGATTCGGAGCCGGGCTTTTCGACGTTATGATCGGAGTATTTGCGAGCATGCTCCTGCTTTCGCCACTGGTTTTTGCGGGCCTGGAATGGATGACCTGGGGAGGGTTCTTTACCCTGACCGGGACCGCTGTTTTAATGCTTTTCCTATATATGACGGCAAGTCTGGGTTTCTTCGGAAAGACAGCGGGCATGAAGCTCTTTTCTCTCGAGCTGGTCGATGCCAAAGATAATGAATTTCCCACGCTTCGTCAGGCGGCCGTAAATTCATCTTTATTCCTTTTATCGCTCGCGTTTGCCGGAGCCGGGTTCCTCACGATGTTATTCAATGAGGAAAGACGCGCGATACACGATCTTCTTTCGGGAACGATTCTCGTTCGCGAATTTTAGGACCCTAAGTTTACTTAGGTCCATTGAGCCCAGGGCTTACGCTTTGGGCTTTTATTTTTTGTGCTTACACTTGACCTTGTGACCGAATCAGATATCGAACAGATCAGAGCCGAGATCGCGGACGAATTGGCCGGCCTCCGTTTTGGAAAAGTTTTCCAGATCGATCCGATGTCCTTGGCGATCGACTTTTTTCCGCATTCCGGACGGTACCTGTATCTAAGCTTTGGGCCGCGAACCGGGGCTGCGTACCTGATACGCCGGCGGCTAAAAGAGCTGGAGCGCGAGGCCGCCCACCAAACTCCTTTCGCGATCGATCTGCGAAAATTGCTTTTCGGGATGGAACTCACCGATGTTTTGAGAATCGCAGAGAGCAGAGCGCTCCGGTTAGCTTTCAGAAATGGAGATCAAGAATCGTCCTCCCTGGTCATCCAACTCGGCCGGCACCGCCCGAATCTTTTTATCCTCGACAATAATGAAACGATATTAGAAACTGCCAAAACCGCGGATGAGCCTGGCCAGAAACCCGGCGATAGGTATGAACCGCCGATCGAAGCTGCGTCGTCCAACGATGAACCCAGGAAAGTTTCCGGCTGTTCATTATCCGATCTTCTAGACGAAGAAAATAGGTCGAGTCGATCGAAAGAAGAATTTGAACAAAAGGCCGCCGCAGCCCGCCGAAGACTTAATGCCGAGATCCGCAAACGGGAAAAATTGATCAAAAATCTCGAAAGCGATCTCGTCAAACACGGGGATCCTGAGCAATGGAAACGATATGGCGATCTGCTGCTTGCCAATATGGGCCGCATCCGACGCGAGGGTGATAAAATCGTCGTAACCGATTATTTCGATGACAAACTGCCTGACATCGAGATACCAGCCGAGCCCCACGCCACGCCCTCGGAGACGGCCGAGATCTACTTCAAACGATATACGAAAGCCCGAAACGGCGTTGCTGCCATATCCGGACGGATCAAAACGGTGAATGCCGAGATCGCTTCGCTGCGGTCGAAAATGGATGAACTCGAATCAGCGATCAGTTCCCAGGACGAGAACGCTATAACTGATTATCTACCGGCCAAAAAGCCGACGGTCTCCAAGGCTAAAGTAAAAAAGGAAGAGGCCGAAGTTAAAGGAGCTAGAAGATTTATATCCAGCGACGGATTCGAGATGCTGGTCGGAAAAAAGGCGGCCGACAACGATTTCCTTACGTTTCGGGTTGCCCGCTCGATGGACACATGGCTCCATGCGGCCGATTACCCTGGTTCACACGTTGTTGTCAGAAATCCGGGAAAGAAGGAGGTGCCATCCCGGACGTTGATCGAAGCGGCCCGGCTGGCCGCCTTTTATAGCGATGCCCGGGAAATGCCTAAGGCCGCAGTTCGTTACACACTCAGGAAATTTGTTAACAAGCCGCGAAAGGCGGCGCCTGGGCTCGTCAGCCTTTCGAGCTTCAAGACTATTCTCGTGGAGCCCGGTATTGGGGACCTTTCACGCGGGGAGTAATTGTATAAACCCGCCTTAGCCTTCCGCCATCGTTTTACTTACGTTCTGCTTCATCGAATCGATCACTTTGGGCCCTCCGCCGATAAAGACGCCGCGCAAGTGGCCTTCGCGGTCAATGATGAACGATTGTGGAACAGCGTTTTGCTTAGTGATCTTATAAAATTCCATCATGGACTGATACGAGCTTTGGGTTACCACATAATTAAGCTTCATCCGTTCGACAAACGGCTCGATCAATTCGATCGGTTCGGGCTGGCCATCCCCGTCGCCGATATTGATCCCGATCACCTCAAATCCCTTGTCGCCATAATTTTCCTTCAGCTCGATCAAATGCGGCATTTCGGCACGACACGGACCGCACCAGGTGCCCCATATGTTTAGAAGCAGCACCTTGCCTTTGTGGTCTGCGATCTTGAAATTTGTGCCATCCAGCAGTTCAAGATCCAACTGTGCCAGGCTCGACGCGAGCGGCGGATATTCTGAGCTCCTGCTCGAAGACGGCTGGGAATTTTGCTGCGGATCGGTCGATGTGACATTGGCATCGCCCGAACCCGAACACCCGGTCAAACCGGAGAACGCGACCGTCAATATTGCGAACAAAGCCAGATTTTCTAATATTCTTCTCATAAGCAGTACGGATCAAACAAGAGTTAGATGCAGGACATCTAGTAATAATACAAAACTCTCAAACATTAATACCAAACCGCTATGAACGAAATGCGAATATGTAGCGTGCGACAAGCCTAAGACTCGTTTTGATTCCGTTCGCAAATAAGCTAGAATCTGCTTGCTCCAAAGTCCAAATATACGGAATATATGCTCTTCCTCTCGCAATCGGCGACCGTCTATGGTATCGATGCACTGATCGTCGATATTGAGGTAAACCTGCAGCCGGTCCCCAAAGAGGTCGATATCGCTCCGCCGTTCAACATCGTCGGCCTGCCCGATACCGCCATTCGCGAATCGCGTGAGCGGGTCCGGGCCGCGATAACCAACAGCCAGTATTTCTTTCCCTTTCATAAAACGACCATAAACCTTGCCCCTGCAGATGTAAGGAAAGAGGGGGCCGCGTTCGATCTGCCGATCGCGTTGGGCATTCTGGGCGCCGCCGGAGACCTCGGTATCGAAAGCCTGGCTGACACAATGAGCGTGGGCGAACTTTCCCTCGACGGCCGCGTGCGGCCTGTAAGGGGAGCGCTGTCGATCGCTCTCAAAGCACGCGAATTGGGCATCAAAAACCTCCTACTCCCTGAGGAAAACGCGACCGAGGCCGCGGTTGTGTCCGATCTCAATGTGTATCCCGTCAAAGACCTACGCACCTCGGCTGAGCTGGTCCACGACCTTCAATTGGGCAATGGCACAAAAGTAGAGCCGCTAAAGCTCGACATCTCAACGCTCAAGTCCCGAAACAGCCATTATCGTGCTGATTTCAACGAGGTGCGTGGCCAGCAGACCGCGAAACGCGCTCTCGAAGTGGCGAGCGCCGGCGGACACAATATCCTGTTCATCGGCCCGCCGGGCTCGGGCAAAACGATGCTCGCAAAACGTCTGCCGTCGATACTGCCGCCGCTCGAGTTTGACGAGGCGATCGAGATTACAAAGATCCATTCGGTCGCCGGACTGACGGGGAAATCGGGGCTGATCGTCGAGCGGCCCTTCAAATCGCCCCATCATACGGTCTCACAGGCCGGCCTTATCGGCGGCGGTTCGATCCCAAAGCCGGGCGAGGTCTCGCTCGCTCATCTCGGCGTGCTCTTTCTCGACGAGCTGCCCGAATTCGACCGCAGCGTCCTCGAGGTGCTCCGCCAGCCGATGGAGGACAAGACGGTCACGATCTCGCGGGCGGCAACATCATTGACGTTCCCGTCTAATTTCACCCTGGTTGCTTCGATGAATCCCTGCCCGTGCGGCTACTTCGGCTCGACCCGCCAATGTAAATGCTCGCAAATGCAGATCCAGCGTTACGTCGGCAAGATCTCGGGCCCGCTGATGGACAGGATCGATATCCACATCGACGTGCCGGCAGTGAAATTTAACGAACTCCGAGGCCGCGGAACGCCGCAGGGCGACAGCTCAGACGAGATACGCGAGCGCGTCATCCGTGCCCGCGAGATCCAGCTCGCCCGGCTCAATGGCGACGGCGTTTATTCAAACTCCGCAATGTCGCCCAAACAGATCCGCACCCATTGTGCCCTCGACGCCGACAGCGAAGCCCTGCTCGAAAAGGCCATGGTACGCCAGGGCCTTTCAGCCCGCGCTCACGACCGCATCTTAAAAGTTTCTCGCACGATCGCCGACCTTGCCGGCAGCGAAAACATCCAACCCGAACACATAAGTGAAGCCATCAACTACCGCTCCCTCGACCGCAACTACTGGTCCTGAAAAACGTCTCTCAATCCAGAAGCCCTCGATCCCTGATCTCTAATTAGGTCTCGTGATACCAATTCAAGAGCTGTAATTAGTAATTAGTAATTAGTAATTATTCCATCGGTACCCACCGACGAATCTTTCTGAGACAAATAAGACAAATACGCCAAACGCGACAAATGAGCCAAATGCGACATTTGGTATTCCCTTCAACCCGGGAAATAAGCTAGCCTGTTGCGGTACGGGGTCCTTGAATTATGCCCCGATACTTTGATCTTTGACAGTTTTTGAATGTTTTTCTCATCCGGCTATATCTTTTGTTATTACACCGTAGTAAAGAAAATCATTTTGCTTCGGAACCGGGACAGGCGATAAATCAACTATGTAAACGGCTTACGCAGTTCGATCGACCGGTTGCGGGATACTTTTCTTAGAAAAGTGGGAATGCCAACGGCAGGGAACTATATAATGAGCGGCCATAACCAGCCTATATTCAACAAGTTAACGGTTATCCGAATCGCCCCCTATGCAGCAAAGGTTGTAATACAGGCCGAATGCTGAAAAACGGTGGTACACTTACGGACGACCGTAACTGCTGTGAATAAAGACAGTTACCAGCATATCAGGTGTCCCGCCGTGGGACACTTTTGGCACTTTTTAGAAGAGTTTCGAGATGGTGGTGGTCGATGCCGTAAAACTCCTTTAGCTCGACGATCTGATCACCGCTTGGATCCGAGGGCTTTGAAGATGAATTGCGGGTGCCGACGAGCATGATGTTTTTGGCGGTGTGCTCCATCGGGACAAATTCGAAAAGGCGGGTCGAGTAGCCGCTTCGTTCGAGCAGTAGGGAACGGAGGGCGTCGGTTACGGTTTCGGCGGTACGCTCGAGCATGATGCCGTGCTTGAGCACGTCCTTTAGCATCGCGGGCGGCTTGATCTGAGGGCGTATCTCCTGATGACAGCAAGGGGCGGCGACGATCAGTTGGGCATTGGCGGCAATTGCCTTGTAAATGGCGTCGTCCGTCGCGGTATTGCAGGCATGTAGGGCGATGAGGATATCGATGTTTACGACAGGGAAATCAGCGATTGTGCCGACCTCGAACCGCAAACCTTCAAAACCGGAGGCCGAGGCTACGCTGTTCCCCAGATCGACCAGGGCCTGCTTGGTGTCGACGCCGGTTATGGTTACGTTGATACCGCGGATATTTGAAAAATAATCATAGGCGGCGAAGGTCAGGTAACCTTTGCCCGAGCCCATGTCGACGATCTTCAGCTCGCTGCGGTCTTTAAGGGCGGATTTATCGACCAGATTCGCGAGCACCTCGACGAATTTGTTGATCTGACGCCATTTGTCCTGCTGTTTATCGCGGACACGGCCGGTCTCGTCGGTTATTCCCAGGGCTTTCAAATAGAAAGCCGACGCTTCGACCTGAGTTTTCTTTTCGCGGTCGTGATCGGCCCGCGGAGCGGCTTTGAACGTTGGCTTGCCGACATTCAAGCGTGCCTTGCTCTTTTTGCCGATCTCGAGCTGAAAGTCGTGAGAAGTTGTGAACAAATGCCCGCTGAAAAACTGGCCGTCAAGGGCCTCAGAGATAAGGGCGATACCGGTTTCGGCGTCGTAATTCTTAGCCGTATCGCGGGTCGCCCCTCGGTACAGGAAAAAGAGCCGGACACCCTTTTTGGTGCGAACGAGCCGGACGAGAAGTTTTTGCAGTTGGTCGTCGCCGCCCTTATAATTGCCTAAAGTCAGCTTGACGAAAGTTCCGTCCTCAAGCGACCGGCGAAGCTGGTCGATAAACTCGTCAATTTTCTCAAGCATGATGCCAAGAGGTTAGCACAATGGAAAATGAAAACGGACAAATAGCGGTTAAGGACTTTGTGGAGTCAGTGGCTTTTCTGCTGCGAGAGGCCTTCGAAGGATCTCCGGAGGGGCAAAGCAGCGCGTTTCTCGACCCGGGCGTGGGCATGTTTAATACTCTTGACAAGGTCGCGGCCACCGGGGCCTCGAAGGAATTCTACGGTACGACCATCGCGGCACAGGCAGAACATGCTAAGTTTTACCTCGACCGCCTGTGCGAATTCATAAACGGCCGGACCGCCAAGGTCAATTGGGAAGACAGCTGGCTGATCGAGACCGTAAACGAAGAGGAATGGGATGCTCTCCGCTCGGTTGTCCGCACGTCCTATGAGAACGCTCTCCGATGCCTCGCCGAACCCCGCGAGTGGAGTGAGGACCAGGTCGGAATGGCGATCGGGCTCGTCGCTCATACGAGCTATCACCTCGGGGCGATCAGGCAGATCGCAAAGTTGCCGGAGCCGGTATAACAATGGAAAGTACAAATTTATTCCATCTCGCATTTCCCGTTCACGACCTCGATGCCGCACGGGATTTCTACGGGAGCGTGCTCGGCTGCCGCGAGGGTCGGAGCTCGGATCGGTGGATCGATTTCGATCTGTTTGGCCATCAGATCGTGGCTCATCTTTCGGATAATGGTGCCGGAGCTAGAACATCTAACAGCGTCGATTCCGAAGACGTGCCGGTCCCCCATTTCGGAATTGTGCTGCCTATGGAGGAATGGAAAGCATTGGCTGAAAGGCTGACATCGAAAGGCGTCAAATTTATCATCGAGCCAAAGATACGCTTCGCCGGTGAGGTTGGCGAGCAAGCCACGATGTTCTTTCTCGACCCGAGCGGCAATGCACTGGAATTCAAGGGGTTTAATGACTTCTCGCAGGTTTTCGCAAAATGAACTTATCACTTCGCACTTATCACCTGTCACTTATTCCGGAGAGGCAGAATATCGCCGAAATAGGTTATAAGTGGCAGGTAATAAATGCTAAGTTTGATTCGTTTCCCGAGCTTTAGGATTTTTGAAATTCGCCGTCTACCATCCGCCAAATGCCGAGAGGGTTGATGTCCTTCAGCTCATTCGGAAGCGCGGCGTCGGGGAAGTTCTGGAAGCAGACAAGCCGGCAGAAACGTTCGATGGCTCTCGTACCCACCGCGGTGGAACGTCCGTCCGACGTTGCCGGATAAGGCCCGCCGTGGACCATCGACGGGCAAACTTCTACGCCGGTCGAAAAGCCGTTGAAGATCAGTCGGCCGACCTTTGTTTCCAGGATGTCGATCAGATCGGAATAATCGAGCAGGTCTTGCTCGGTACCATGCACCGAAGCCGTCAACTGACCTTCGAGTGACCGAGCGATCTGGAGCAGCTCTTCCCGATGGTTGGAACGGATCAGCAACGTCGTGGGGCCGAAGATCTCTTCGTTGAGATCGGGTGTGTTAAGGAATTCGATGGTTGACGTTTCGAATACGGAGGGGCTTACAGAGAACCCTGGCATGTCTGTAGCCTCATTTGCCGTTGAATTCTCAACCTCTGCGGCGCGTTTCACATTTCCCTTGACGTAGCTGGCGCGTATTCCTTCGGTAAGCAACGGGGCAGGTTGGGTATTCTCGATCAGATCTTTGAAAACTGAAACAAAATGGTTTGACGCATCATCGCTAGGCAGGAAGACCAGCCCCGGCTTTGTGCAGAACTGGCCGACGCCGCCCGTGACCGACGCATGGAGGCCATTGACGATCGCATCTCCGCGTGCCGACATGGCACTCGGAAGTATGAATGTCGGATTTACCGAGCTCATCTCGGTGAAGATCGGGATCGGCTCATCCCGAGCGGCTGCTATGTCCATGAGGGCCCGGCCGCCTTTTCGCGAGCCGGTGAAACCGACAGCCTTGATCGCCGTGTGTTTGACCAGAGCCTGGCCTATGTCATAACCACCCGAAAACAATAGGCTGAAAACGCCCTCCGGCATACCGCATTCGTTTGCAGCACTGGCAACGGCTATACCGACGAGTTCGGCCGTGCCCGGATGAGCGATGTGGGCGTTGACGATCACCGGGCATCCGGCGGCCAGAGCCGATGCCGTATCGCCGCCGGCGACCGAATAAGCGAGAGGGAAGTTGCTGGCACAAAATACGGCTACGGGGCCAACCGGCCGTATCATCGAGCGAACGTCGGGCCTGGGTACAGGTTCTCGGTCGGGAATCGCATGATCAATGCGAGCATCCACCCATGAGCCCTCATCAAGCAGATCGGCAAACATACGAAACTGCCCGCAAGTCCGAGCACGTTCGCCGATGAACCGTTCATTCGGGAGGGCAGTCTCGAGTGAAGCACGCTGGATCAGCGTATCGCCGAGAGCCTCGATGTTATCGGCGATCTTGCGCAGGAACACGGCGCGTTCGCGGCCGGAAACGTTTCCGTACGGGATCCGTGCGGCATCGGCCAGAGATGCAGCACGGTTTAGCTCGTCCATAGTTGCCGAGTGGAAAGGCGGTTCGATCTCGGTACCCATTGTCGGGTCGTAAGCCCGGAAAGTATCGGTGGTCTTTATGCCACGGCTTTGGCCGATAATCGAGGTGCCTGTGAGTTCGGTGTTCATATTCGAGTTATGCCCTTACTTACGTTCGGGCTACTGAGCCATGCGGGCTTCTGCAACATCGCGCGGCTTTGTAGCCAGCGCGTGCCGGATGATCGCGAGGGTCTCTTCGAGTTCAGTTCCTGTCAGCTCCAGCCGCGGTGGCCGAACGCGGGCGTTGCCCCATCCGACCTTTTCCTGCACGAGCTTGATCAGCTGGACAAATTTCGGAACCGTATCGAGGCGAAGAAGCGGAAGAAACCACTCATTCAGCTCGCGGGCCTTTTCCGCCTCGCCGTTCAGCGCGTAGTTGAAAAGATCGACGGACTCTCGGGGGAATGCATTTACGAGTCCGGCGATCCAGCCGACTGCACCTGCGTTCACTCCTTCTACGATGCAGTCGTCGACGCCCACGAATATTTGCAGTCGGTTACCGCAGAGAGCCCGTATGGCCGTAATGCGTCGAACATCGGTGCTAGATTCCTTAACGGCATGCAGATTGGGTAAATCTTCGGCAAGCTGGGCGATCTGCTTAGGCAGAAAGTCGGTGCCATACGCAACGGGGTTGTTGTATAACATGCACGAAAGTGATGTTGATCTCACAACCTGCGAAACGTGGTATTTCATCTCCCGCCAATCACCGCGGTAGAGATAAGGCGGCAGGACCATAAGCCCTGAACAGCCGGCCGATCCGGCCTCCACGGCCTGTTCACACGCATCTGCCGTCTTCATTGATGCGATGGCTGCAACAACAGGCACTCGCTCACCGACGGCGTCGATGACGGTCTTCCAGAGCGATACTTTCTCTTCGACCGAGAAGGTGCCGCCCTCTCCCAGCGAACCGTTGGTAACGATCCCGGTGCAGCCTTTATCGACCAGCCAATTTACATGTTTCGCCGTAAACTCGTGATCGATGTTCAGGTCCTTGTCGAAACACGTAGTGATCGCCGGCATCACGCCTTTCCATTCCATGGTCATAGGTTCTCCATTTTAACCGGAAATATCGGCGGCCGCACGAAGTGCTGCTCCCAGTCGAATAGAAACTCCGTGGCGGCGCCACAGATCCGACCCTGGCAAGGTCCCATTCCGCAGCGGGTCATGAGTTTTGCATCGCGGAAACTGGTGAATTCGGTCAAGCGGCCATACTCGACATCTCCGCATCGGCAGACAACGGTACAATCGTCAGCGAGCGTTTTTAGCTCGTCACGAAGGGAGAAGGCGGCATTGAGTGCCTCGGCGAATCGCCGGGACTTCTCGCGTTTCGCAAAAAGCGCTTCGGCCGCGTCCTTTCGCCCGACGGCGGCGAGCCCAGCGATCTTGCCTTCGACCAGTGAGGCCTCGACACCGCCGATGCCGGTCGGTTCGCCTGCACAGTAAACGTCCGAGAGGGATGTCTGCTGAAACCTATCGACGGCCACGAAGCCATTTTCGATCGTGCAGCCCAGCAATGAGGGAAGTTCGATATTCGGAACCAGGTGAAATCCGCAGGCAAGAAAATCACAGTCCAGTGACCAGGGTCTGCTCTTCCGCGTGAGCGTGACCTGTTCCACCTTATTCTTGCCCGCTGCTGAGGTGACCCAGCAATCGGTATAGTACGGAACACCGCGAAGGCGGGTACGGAGTGCCGCGGCCCGGGCAAGTTTCCCGGGTGAGCGCCAAAGTCCCAGTGCGAAGTGTTTTAGGCGTGAAGCCGGAGCCTGCTCGGCGATAGCGATCACATTCGCTCCCTTGGCTTTGAGATAATCCGCCACCGCAAGCAGCAGCGGGCCAGTGCCGGCGATGACTATGCTTTTGCCGTGTACGTCCATACCGCCCTTGACCATAGCCTGGAGGCCGCCGGCTCCATAAACGCCCGGCAGTGTCCAGCCCGGAAACGGAAGAAAGCGCTCGCGGGCTCCTGTGGCGATGATAAGTTTTTCGTAAGAAAGTTCGAGCCTTCCTTCGGGTGATTCGGCCAGCAGGCGTTTTCCATGTTCGTGACCAAACACGGTGACGCTGCTTACGATCTTTACACGCCCGTCTTTGACTTGATCGATCAGTTTCACGGCCCCGGGTGATTTGACCTTGCCCATCTCCGCTCGCCAGATCTGACCGCCGAGAAACGGATTGTCATCGATGATCGTAACCGCCGCATTATCTGCCGCGGCCACAGCAGCTGATATACCTGCGGCACCACCGCCGACGATGAGAACGTTGGTGCGCAGCTCACCCACCGGTCACGACCTCCATGCCTTCTCTGGCTATGACAGTGCAGCTTCGCCGCTGGATAGCGCCATCGATGCTGACGCGACATTCGAAGCACACGCCCATTCCGCATAGAGGTCCGCGTGGCTCACCGCCGATAGAATGTCGAAAAGTTACAGATCTCGCAGCGATGACCGCCGCGGCTACGGTAGTACCGATTTCGACACAGATCACTTCTTTGTTGACGGTAAGCTGGATCAATGTTTCGTTATCTTGCGGCCCGGAGAATATGGCTCGACCGGTATGGCCGATTTGCGGCCAAGCATCAGATCTGTTATCAACTCGGCTGTACCGAGCGATGTTGTAATGCCGAGCCCTTCATGCCCGGCAGCGACATAAATGTTTTCTTGACCAGAAAGTCTTCCGATATAAGGGAGGTTGTCGGGCGTTGCCGGCCTAAAACCCGTCCAAACACGAAGGGTGGAAAGGCCTCGCAAAGTCGGCATATACTCGAACGCCCGCGAAGTCATACGGCGAAGTATCCCATAGTCGATCTCCCCATTTTCGGCTCCGAACTGCCTCGACGAACCTAGAATCAATTGCCCGGTCTTTCGAGGCTGTACGTTGAGGGCTACGGAATCCGCGGAATTGCCGTGAGCCGATTTCAGATATCCGAGCTCGACCAGCTGGTGCCTGGCAAAACTCGGATAGCGGTCGGTGATGGCCAGATGGCCTTTCCGTTTAATTATGTCGAGCCCCGGCGAGAGATCGCCCGCAGCCACGCCGCCAGCGTTTATGATCTTGCCTGCAGATATAAATTGACCGTCAGCCAGCCTAACACCCGTATCTGTGAGTTCGACGGCAGTTTTATCGATAAGCACCTCACAGCGATCTCGCTTCGCATTTTCCAGGAGAAACCGCGTGGCAAACAACTGGTAAACGACGCTGTCATCCTTGACGAGCAGTCCGCCTGCAAGTCCTTCGCGCAAGTTAGGCTCGGCGGCCCGCATGCTCTTTTCGTCAAGCACCTCCGATTGGACCCCGCATCGTGAATAAAGCTCATTCTTCCTGTGCACCTCGATCATTTCTTCTTCGCCGGATGCTATCCAGATCGTGCCGCAATTTTCGAACTCGGCCTGCTTCGGCAAATCTGCAATAAGCTGATTCCAAAGCTTCTGCGAATATTGTGTCAATGCGAATTGGGCCGCGCTATCGTCCATCACGACAATATGGCCCATGCCGGCGGCAGTGGTGCCGGAGGCTATTCCCCTTTCTTCAATAACGATCACCCGGAGCCCCGCGGATGAAAGGCTGGCGGCGCAGGCCGCACCGACGATCCCGCCGCCGACGATCGCTACGTCATAGGTCTTCATTCGGTTATTCCGAAACGATAGGGATCGAGCTCGTCAAAGATGAGATCGAGCTCGGCAGTAACGTGTGCGGAGCCCCGAATGACCGGAATGATCTTGTCACCATCGATTCTTACACGGCCCTCGAAAACGCTTCCAAGAACGCTCTCCTGCCGCCACGTATCACCTTCCTTAAGTTTGCCATCCGCATATAGACAGGCGAGTTTGGCGCTCGTGCCGGTTCCGCAAGGTGAACGGTCGTATTCGAGGCCGGGGCAAAGTACAAAATTACGGCTATCTGCAGTCGGCGTCGGCGAAAAAAGTTCAATATGGTCGATCTCTGCGCCATCGGTTCCAGTGATATTACTCGCAATCAAGGCACAGCGAACCGCAACCGTAAAATCCCTAAGCGCCTCGAGATTTGCGAGTTCGACGTCTAAAGAATGATTTCCGATCAGAAAGAACCAGTTACCACCATAAGCAATATCTCCCGCAACGCGTCCGTATCCTGGAACATCGACCTCGATGTCCTTCGCAAGGCGATAGCTGGCTACGTTGGTCACACTGACCATTCCATCGTTGTGAAGCTCGGCTTGAACCATTCCTGCCGTCGTTTCGATCGTGTGGATGCCCGCCGAGATCCTGCCCAAGTATTCAAGTGTCTTGATCACTCCGATAGTTCCGTGGCCGCACATTCCGAGGTAGCCGACATTATTAAAAAAGATCACCCCTGCGGTAGAGTTCCGATCGACCGGCGCGCAAAGCAGCGCACCGACAATGGCGGCGTGGCCACGCGGCTCGCACACGATCCCCGACCGTAATCGGTCATGATCGCGGCGAAATGCCGATACCCTCTCGGCGATCGTTCCCTTGCCAAGATCCGGGAAGCCGCCGATGACGAGACGCGTGGGCTCACCGCCGGTGTGCGAATCTATTGCTCGTATCGTGGTAACACTCATCTCTGAAAGCTTCGATCGAAAGCCGAAATATAACACTGTTCGTTCGCCAACTGAAATTTCCCCCGATTGTGATAACCTTGGATTTTCGACCTATGAAAACCGCGCTCATACATCATCCGATATACGAAAAGCACGATACCGGGCCCGGGCACCCTGAAACGCCGGTCCGGTACACGGCGGTGATGGATGCTTTGCATGAGGACGAGGAGTTTTGGGCCGGCCTGATAGAGATCACACCGGAAAAGGCCTCGAAAGGAATGATACAGGCGGCGCATACTCCGCAGCATTTTAAGCGTGTTGAAGGGGCCTTTGAGCATGGGGTAGATCGACTCGACGGGGACACGATGATCTCGATGAAGTCGTTTGACGCCGGGCTCTATGCCGCAGGGGGAGTCGTAGCAGGGGTTAATGCCGTCATGCAGGGGCAGGCAGATAACGCGTTCGTGGTTGTGAGGCCTCCGGGCCATCATGCCACGGCTGAGAACGCAATGGGTTTTTGCCTCTTCAACAATGTTGCCGTAGCCGCGAAATATGCTCAGAACCACTTTAAGGAGATCGACAGGGTCGCGATCCTTGATTGGGATGTCCACCACGGGAATGGAACACAGGGTATATTCTATGACGATCCGAGCGTTCATTTTTTCTCTATGCATCAGTATCCGTGGTATCCCGGGTCCGGAAGCCGCGGCGAAACAGGTTTCGGACGCGGCCTGGGTTACACTCTAAACGTTCCCGTCAAAGCCAATACCGCAGCGGGCGAGCAAACCCGCATGTTCGAAGGGGCTATAGCGGAGATCTCAAAGAAATTTCGGCCCGATCTGATATTCATCTCTGCCGGCTTCGATGCCCATCGGACCGATCCTCTGGGGCAGCTAAAACTCGAGGACGATGACTTTGTTGCTATGACCGCCGCTGTTCGTCAGTGGGCAAACGACGCCTGTAACGGGCGGATCGTTTCCTGCCTCGAGGGCGGATATAATCTTGAAACCCTCGGGCAAACAGTTCGAAATCACGTTGCCGAATTAAACCGCTGACAGCATATGTGTTAAACTTCGCAAAAGCCAACCATTGTGCCGAAGGAGTAAACGCTATGCCGGACATCGAGATCCCGTGTATTCAGTGCAGGGAGTTATTTCTTTTCACCGAAAAGGACCAGGAAATATTTTACCAGCGGAATATGATGCCGCCCCAGCGGTGTCCAAAATGCCGCTCCAAAAAGGCTGCGCTGCGTGAAGATGCCCCATCGCGTTTTGAGATAGTATGCGATAACTGCGGAAAGCACGACACCGTACCCTTTCAGCCAAAAGTCGGCCGCTCAGTGCTTTGCCGGGAATGCCACGAAGCAAGCCGCTCAAGAGCGAGATCCGCTCACTAAAAGCCATATTTATGACCTTCGAGACAGTGATTTACGAGCTTGCCGACAACGTTGCGACCGTGACGATGAACCGTCCGGACGCATTGAACGCTCTCTCCTCCCGGTTAACGCAAGACCTCGGAGATGCTATTCGCCAGGCCGTCGAAGACAACGCGCGAGCCGTGATCCTGACAGCTAATGGGCGTGCATTCTGCTCAGGAGGCGACCTTCGCGAGATGAAAACCTTGTGGGAGCGTGAAGGGAGGATCGAGGCATTCCTCGAGGAGCCTCTTGGTGTGCTTCACGGGGTTATCGAACTCATTCGGGAGACGCCTATCCCCTTTGTGGCAGCGGTCAACGGTGTGTGCGCCGGAGCGGGCGTAAATTTTGCCCTCGCCTGCGACATCGTGATCGCCTCGGACGATGCATCATTTCGCGAAGCCTTTGTCCGGATCGGCCTTTCGCCTGATTGCGGCGGAACCTTTTTTCTCCCGAGGGCGGTGGGCGAAAAGATCGCCGCCGAACTGCTAATGACCGGCGATTCCGTATCGGCCGAGCGAGCAGTCGCAATCGGCATGATCAATCGTGTAGTGCCCGCTGCTGATCTTGCCGCGGAGACCGCAAAGCTCGCATCCAAACTCGCTGCCGGACCTACCGCTGCCATCGGCCGTATCAAGCGTATGCTCAACGCCTCATTTTCGAACGATCTCACAGCCCAACTCGCCCTCGAACACGAATGCCAGATCGAATCCGGCCGCTCCGCCGATTTCAAAGAAGGCGTATCGGCCTTCTTCGAAAAACGCCCCCCGGAATTTACGGGGAAGTAGTGGTCGGTGATCGGTGGTCAGTGGTCAGTGGTATCGTGACCTACCAGTTCTTAACTCCGTACCTCAGCATTTCCATTACTCTGCAACTTTTCACCATCCCACTTGGGACGGTAAATGGGACGCATAACTGGCTGTAGATACAACAATTAAGCCCGTTTATCCCATTTTTCAAAAAGTGCGTAACGCGCTTCCTCAACCATCCCTCGACCAAAGATGAACCATCCACCAACCATGATCACCTGATTTTCAAAGATCATCCGGACAGGAGCCGGAGCGTTGCAAGAATAGCACAGAATTGCTTGTATGGTCAATCGAATTCAAAGAACGGTAGTGTCCTAAATGTGTGTTGCTGAGGATTTATTTCGATTTCGCTTTCTATAGACCGCTCGAACAACCACAGCGATAACATTTATCAGAAGCATTAACACCAAAAGGAAAACAAAGCCGCCGAACACGGGAATATGAATAGTGTCGCCGCCGGTATCTGTACGGATTCCAGTGGCGTATTCATAATCC
This sequence comes from Pyrinomonadaceae bacterium, assembly GCA_041745615.1. Lineage (GTDB taxonomy): Bacteria > Acidobacteriota > Blastocatellia > Pyrinomonadales > Pyrinomonadaceae > OLB17. Next base: position 66,899 of record JBGTIP010000032.1, read on the forward strand.
AATTGTCGGTCGAGTGATATATAGTGAGCAACGGGCGCCAAAATCAGAATTACAATATGTGTAATAAACCAATAGAGGTCTAGTTTTGATTCTTTAGTTTTCATTGCCTATGGCTTCGCCACATTCAACAAATCCTTGTTAATGTTAGAACGATGGCGGAGGATGCGTTAAGAGCGTATGCTGACCGAAAAGAAATCGAAGAGCCGGCCAGATTGTTTTCGAGGGCTAGTCGGTGCCATCCTAGCGACACTCCATTTCAACATCGAATTCCGCGGCTAAATAATCGCACAGCAGAATGAGTCTTTCTGCGTCAGGAAAAGACGAGTTGTGTCCGTAGAACACCCGGCGGTAATCTCCCTTATCAAACACCTCTAGCACTATAACTGGTTCATCCCTGTTTAAATCAAAGTTCGGATCACGTGCGAGACCCCTCGGAGTTTGAAGACGGGTCCGCAAGTCTAACAGCATTCGATTCCAACCGGATTTTGGACTCGGGAGATGTGCTCTACCGGACTTGATAGAGTCTGCATTTCTGTCCATTTCAAAATGATATGCGTTGGTTTCGCTTCCGGTTGAGCTCATGCCCAGCAACTTCGGATCGCCACGCGCTGCCAGATTGGTCCATATCCGGAACTCAAATCGTTCGGGACGGTTAGCTTTCGACAGCGGGATCAGTCCCAATTTCGGGCCTATCTTATTAAGTCGGTCTTCCAGATCACTATCGACGGCTTGATAAAAATCAAACTCAATTAAGGCCCCGTCACTCGGAATGTTGGGATTAGGCTGAAGTGCTTGATTCTCATGTCTGTTGGCTTTCTGATCCGGGGCCCAGCATCCAGGGGACACGAGAACTACTAAAACAGTTAGTAACATTGAAATCCATTTCATATGCCCACCCATCTTCTGTAAGGTTAATACGCTCCATACCGCCAAAGACGAGCATCGAGCGGTCGTTACCACGGTATCACACGAAGCAACGACCCGCCGGGACATTTTTCACTAGCTGGCTGGCCGCGGTTGAGTGGATATCGGGAGTTTCGCGTCAGGCGTTTCTGGGCACCTGAATGAGTAAACATGCCTACGGGCCGCGTAGCGGCAGAATGATTTAGCCGCGGGATTGAACCCACGGAATGTCGGTGAAATGGATCGCTGTCGCGTCAGCGACAATTGAAAAATGTGCGGCGGTGTTCATCCGTCGCGACGCGACGGAGGTTGGATATTGCCACTTACCGTGGTTTGAAAACCACGGCTAAATTCAACTTGTCGCTACGCGACACAAATCGTTGAACAGGTATCGAGATCGAAAGTGGAGATCTGAAACAGCTCAACAAATCCCACATCACCCGCCGTCACCTCCGCCGCCTGGCAACATTATGCTTGGAAAAAGGCATGGTCAGATGATGTTGCTATTTTTGCTCCAAGCGTGCGGAGTCACGCAGCATAACTTTAGCTACAGGTGGACCAAAGCGGAACCTGTAGATCTGGAACGATAAAACACGAGCGTGTGAAACACGCGGCATCAATCGCACAAATATTGGCGGTCGAAGTCAACGTCGTGCTTCACTAACAATGCCAAATACTCATCTTCGAAGATATTTTGGCGTGATGCTTTTTTTGATCTTTGATATACGCGCGCACCTTGTCAACTACTGACGAACTTACGGTGAATGCACCGTAACGACGCTGCCACGCGAAATCGCGATTATATTGCTTCGCCCATTTAGAGGAACCAGCCTTTAGCTCGCGCATAAAGGCCGGAAAATCACATGGCACGAGCAGCACGAGCAAATGCACATGATCCGGCATACCATTGATCTCTATCGCGATTCCTTTCCAGCCTTTCACTATGCCGCCGAGGTATCTGTACAGTTCGCCTTCCCACGAAGCCCCGATCATCGGTTCGCCGCCCTTCGTCCTGAAAACTATGTGGTATAGAAATCGTGTATGTGACATGTCCGTTATACCGCGTGTTTCACACGCTCACCTCACATGGTGTCTATGACTACACATTTCGCTTCGCTGCATGTGTAGCTAAAGTTATTTAATGTGCTCCGCACATCGCACGAAAGTTCAAACGCATGAGATCTTGAACATACCCGAAAAGCGGCGGCAGAGCCGCGGAGTTTCTTGGGTGATTATCGGTGAAGCTGAGCTTCACCGCAAATAGAGCGGCAAAGCCGCAATAACTCATTGCGATGGGGACGAGGCAATGACCGCCGGGACATTCTTCACTCGCCGGTTGGCCGCTCTGACAGGGCTCAACACCTCCAAGGTCAACCCCTGGGAGGTTCACCGTCTTTAGAATTTCCGAATCTTTTTCTCATATATCAAAGCATGTTGCAGTGAAGTTGATCCGATCTCTACGATTGAATTTTCAACTAGACTGAAGATGAAACCTGAATCTGGTCCATCGAACTCATTCTTCCCGACGACACGTTCGCCAATGACATTTGCGCCTGCTTTGTCGAACAATCCCTCCCGGCTCAGTACTTTAAATTCGTCCTTTTTCAGCGTGGCCTCGAAGCAATCGTGAGCCGCAGTTAGGGACGGAAAACGAATGTGCGAAACCGCCAGCCTTTCTCCATCATAAGACTCATAAGAACTAAAACCGCCGGAGCCTTGCTCACACATTCCGATCGACCCGACGCCGATCAATTGGAATTCGACATTCCATCGGAAATAAGCCTGAGTCAGAGCGGTACCAAGAAGGAAAGTCAACGCGGCGATCATCAAAAACATGAGTTTTCTTTTCATGCTCAACTTTCACGCTTCAGAAGCAAAATTGTTTCCACCTATTCACAAGCTAGCCTCAGTTGGGGGGGTACACCCGCAAATACGGCGGCGGAGACGCGGAATTATTTATGGCGTTTATCGGTGAAGCTGAGCTTCATGCAAATAGAGCGGCAAATCCGCAACAATTCCTTCGTTTTTTTTAGTATCTTTGCAGTGGGTTTGACAGGCAGGCTATTCGCTGTTTAATATTTATCTTTGATAATGAAAGTCATTTTCAATAAGATTACAACATAGCAGGAAGGTAAAAAAATGTCCTTACGAAATAGACTGGTTCTGGCGCTGATCGCAGCGATATTTTTGCTGGCGGTTGGAGGTGAGCGAACTACTTATGCCCAGGTGTTGACGGGGACGATACAGGGAAGCGTTTTGGACCCTAACGGCCGGTCTGTTCCGGGGGCGAGCCTGGAAATACTAGACTTGAAAAAGCGCACGGTCAGCGATGCCGCTGGCTTGTACCGGTTCAATGGACTGCCGGCGGGCGAATACTCAATACGGATCACTGCCGAGGGTTACAACACGTTTACGTCGCCGATATACAGCCTGGGCGGCGGGGGAACGCTTAATCAGGATCTTGGATTTACAGAGGTGCGTGGGAGCGTCAACCAGGTGGATGTGATCGGCACCGATTCGGATGCTATCGCGGAGATACCTGGTTCGGTTGCACTTATTACGAGCGCGGAACTATGGGCAAGCCATCCGATGGATGCGAACGAGATGCTGCGGCGGGTCACAGGGGTCCACGTCAGAGAGGACAGCGGGCCGGTTGCACTTCGTTTGAATATCGGTATCCGCGGGCTCAATCCCGACCGCAGCCGGCAGGTACTGGTGCTAGAGGACGGCATTCCGCTGTCACTTGCACCGTACGGCGAGCCGGAACTGTATTACAGCCCTCCGATCGACCGCATGCAGCGTGTCGAGGTGCTCAAGGGCAGCGGTTCGATCCTCTACGGCCCGCAAACGATCGGCGGTGTCGTCAACTTTGTCACGCCTGACCCGCCCCGGCGTCCGAGCGGCTCGTTTGAGATCGTCGGCGGGCAGCATGAATTCAGGAATATACGTGGTGGATTTGGCGGTACTGTGGGCAGGCTCGGCGCATACGTTTCGGTTCTCCGCAAGCAGGGCGACGGATTTCGCGATCTGGACTTTGGCCTAACGGACCTGACCGGCAAACTGAACTTTGCGCTTACCGATCGGCAGACGTTGGGCGGGAAATTTTCAATCTATGACGAAAGTTCCAACTCGACCTACCTCGGGCTTACTACCTCGCAGTTTGAGGCCGACCCCAACGGCAATCCTGTGCCGAATGACCTTCTTGACGTGAAACGCTATTTCGGTTCGATCAACCATCAGTTCGTACCTGATTCGAAAACACACATAAACACAACGTTTTTCGCATATAACACGGTGCGAAACTGGCGACGTCAGGATTTTGACAGGGCGAGGGTCGCAGGACGCACCTACCTCGGCGTTTACGGGGATGAGAGCATTCCGGGCGGAGCGGTCTTTCTTCGTAACGGAGCCGGAAACCGTAACCGTGAATTTACAGTTGCCGGCGTGGAATCGCGGTTGACGCGGGAATACTCGATAGCCGGTAACCGTGCGAATTTCTCGGGCGGTGTGAGCTACACATACGAAAAAGCTATTGACACATACATTCAGGGATCGACCGCGACCAGCAGCGATGGCCTTCTTCGTGATGCCGAGAACCGCCCGGCGCGCGGCTCATCGGTCTTTGCACAAAACCGGTTCACGATAGAACGTCGATTTACTATCACACCGGGCCTGCGGTACGAAAACTACAGCTATGAAAGGAATATCTCGGTAATTCGGGTAGGTGGTATCCCAACTAACGTTGATATTCGCGGTAAGGACGATGTGTCGGCCTTCGTGCCGGGGATCGGGGTAACGTTCCAGGCGGCCGATGGGCTCACAGTGTTTGCGGGTGCTCACCGCGGATTTGCCCCGCCGCGAGTAAAGGACGCGGTCAGCTCGAATGGTGTGCCCGTGGAACTCGATGCTGAATTCAGCTGGAACTACGAGGCTGGCGTGCGATACATGGGGCGAAACGGCCTTAATGCTGAGGCTACCTATTTCATGCTGGATTTTGAGAATCAGATAATCCCCGCTTCTCAATCGGGCGGAGCCACATCGACGCTGATAAACGCCGGCGAGACGATGCACCGGGGATTTGAGCTGCAGGCCGGGCTCGACTTTGGCCGAATGCTCAACATCGGCCATCGTATAACCACCGATCTTCGGTATTCAAATCTGGCGGTCGCACAATTTGAGAACGGGATCCACAACGGCAATCGACTGCCGTATGCCCCCGAGAATTTATTTAGCTTTATTGCCGGGTATCGTCACCCCCGCGGCGTCGGAATGCAGTATGACGTGAGTTATGTGGGCAGCCAGTTCGCCGATAATGATGAAACGATCGCTCCGAACGCAAACGGCGAGATCGGGCTTATACCTTCTTACACGATCCACAATATCTCTGTCGATTACGAGCATAAATTCGAGCGTTTCTCGATGACGCCGTTCGTCACGGTCAAGAATTTAACCGACCGCGTGTATATCGCGTCCCGTGCACCGCAGGGGATTCAGCCGGGAATGTTCAGACAGGCGAATGTCGGGCTGCGCGTAAGATTCTAAACGAAGGGCCGAGTAAGTAACCATTTTGAAATGAAACTAAAACACATAATAAACGTTGCCTTGATCACGGCATCGATGGTCATCGCGGGCTGCACGCCGGCTGCGAACAACAGCACTTCAAATAGCCCGGCAAGCAATACAGCATCCCAAAAGCTGGTTGTGGCCCTAAAACCTGACAAGAATCCCGACCAGATGATGGAGGAGCGGAACACACTTTCCAAATACCTATCAGACAAGCTTGGCCGTCAGGTGGAGGTGATCATCCCTGTTTCTGCGGCCGTCATCAACGAAGGATTCTCGAACGGCACGATCGATATCGGGTATCTGAGTGCGAACGACCTGATCAACTCTAAAGACGCCGAGCTATTGCTTGTCGGCGAGATAAACGGCGAGACGACGTATAAGAGCTACTGGCTCGGGCTGCGTGAAAAGCCTTACACCTCCATCGAAGAACTGCGGGGCAAGCCGATCGCTTTTGCAAGCAAGACAAGCACTTCCGGGTTCGTCGTACCGCTCTGGGACCTGAAAAAACGCGGCCTTCTTGGTGAGGGTAACGATCCCGAGGCGTTTTTTGGCGAAGGAAACGTTTTTTACGGTACCGGCTACGTTTCGGCGGTCGAGCGTGTACTGAACGGCCAGGCCGAAGCTGCCGCCGTCAGCTATTACGTTCTTGACGAGGACAAGCACCTCAATGAAGAGCAGCGCGGCCGTCTGAAGAAGATAGCCGAACAGGGCCCCGTACCTACACATATCATTGCCGTCCGACGCACGGTTACACCCGATGAACGCGCTTCATTGAAGCAGGCATTACTCGACCTTAATTCGGGGCCGAATACCGGACTTCGGGACCGCGTCTTCACTTCGAAGATAGTAGAAGCGGACCAGGAATCTCATCTGCGGCCTCTTCGCGAAGCACTTTCGGTTTTGCCGAAATAAGAAATTGATAACGACCGCAGCTAACATTGCAGTTTCTGTAGAAAAACTCGGCATCGACCGGGGCGGCAAACGTCTATTTGAAGACATGTCGTGGACACTGCCGAAGGGCCGGCTGCTGGCGGTAACGGGGCCGTCCGGTATCGGCAAGTCCAGCCTGCTCTCCTGCCTGGGCGGGCGTTTGGAGCCAGTCGACGGCGATTTTCATTTATTAGCCGGGGAACCCCGGGAAGTCGGTGTCATATTTCAGAATCTTCGGCTTACCCGAAATCTCACCGTACTCACCAATGTCCTCTGCGGGCGACTGGGCTCGCAGCCCTGGTGGCGAACATTGTTCTCGTTCCCTGACGGAGAAAAGCAGCGAGCCTATGACATAATGTGCCGACTCGGCATTGGCGAGCTGGCGAATAAACCGGTCCGCAGAATATCCGGTGGTGAGCAGCAGCGTACCGCAATAGCCAGGGTGTTATATCAGGGCCCCGATATAATTCTGGCAGACGAGCCCACCTCGAATCTCGACGCCGAGCTCTCGGTAAAGGTGCTCGAGATCTTTCGCGAGCAGTGTGACGTTCAAGGGAGGTCCGCGATCTGCGTTCTTCACGATGAGGACCTCGTTCAAAGATTTGCCGATTGGGAGCTTTCCCTGGATCAACGCCATCCGCTCGGTTGGGATCTTCGCCAGTTAAGGTAAACTTCAAGTTTGAGTCGATCCACCGAGATACCACAGCTTTCCTGGCGCGAACGCTTCACTGCGTTTCGGGCGACACTGCTTCTGTTCGCAGTGGCCGTCATCATCTCGCTGCCCGCGCTCACGGGATCGGGCCGCGACCTAAACTACCTTGAAAATTTCTGGCGATTTGCCGGTAAATTTTTCCCTCCGGATCTTAGTGTAACGCCCGCCGTTCTTTCGGCTCTCGGTGAAACGGTGCAGATCGCTGTAATGGCAACGGTGTTTGCCGGACTGATCGCCCTGCCCCTTGCCGTTGCCGGTTCACAAAACATCGCACCTCGCTGGATGAATTTGGTTACGCGGATGATATTGAACATCATCCGAACCTTGCCCAGCCTGATATGGGCCCTTCTCGCGGTGGCGGTCGTCGGCCCGAATCCGCTGGCGGGCGTGATCGGCCTTACGTTCTATAGCATCGGATATTTGGGAAAATTTTTCAGCGATGCTTTCGAGTCGCTCGATACCGAGGTTTCCGACGGACTTCGCTCGTCCGGTGCAAATGCGATCCAGTCTTTTCAGTATGGCCTGCTGCCGCAGGTCAAGCCTCTCATTCTCAGCCACGTCCTCTGGATGCTTGAATACAACATCCGCTCAGCGGCGATCATCGGCTACGTCGGTGCCGGCGGGATCGGGCTGCTTTTGCATACTTATCAGGAATTTGGCCATTGGGATAAATTCTCGACCGTGCTTATCTTCATCCTCGTCCTGGTGACGACGCTGGACTTTTTTGGCGAGTGGCTTCGCGGAAAGATCCTCCGGGACGATTGACCCTTGCTTCGGCTGAAACGACCCAATCGGATAAAATGGTCATATGTGCGGACGCTATAAGATGACGGCGGATGAGCGAGAGCTATTCGAGAAATTTCCATATCTTCACCAGGACGAATATTTCGACATACACGGGTATAAGAAGCAGCCCGAGATCTTTCCCGGCACCGATATACTTGCCATAAATAATCAGCATAAGGCCGAGGATATTTGGTGGACGATCGAAGACAAGGACGCGAGCGGCGTCTGGCGTAAAACCATTAACGCTAAAGCCGAGAACGTTCTGTGGGCTGAAATGTTCAAAGATGCCTTCAAGACGGATCGCGTGCTGATCCCGGCTACCGGCCTGTTTGAATGGCACCAACTGCCCGATAAATCGAAAAAGAAATATGAGATCTGGTTTGACGAGCCCTTATTTGCATTCGGCGGCATCGCCCGGACATGCAAGATCAAAGACGAAGAGAAAAGGTGCGGCGTCATCATCACCACAAGACCAAATTCGGTCTTTGCACAGATCCATAACACCAAACAACGTCAGGCTGTGGTAATTCACGGATACGATCACGAGAAATGGCTGGATCCCGACACGCCGATGTCGGAACTTCGTCGCCTAATGGAACCCGTTGGCGATGAGGAAACCCACTTCAAAGAAGTCGCCACGGCCGAACCGTCACAGGCGAGTTTGTTTGGTGAAGATTGTGAATAGCCGAGAAACCAGACACGATAGAATACTAAGCGACTATTCACTATTCACTTTTCACTAACCACTGAAGAGTAATTGTTTCTGCAGTGGATAATGGATAGTGACAAGTGGATAGCGTTAAACAGCCGTCACCGATTATCCTTACTCAATGCGGTCGCTGACGTACGGCGAGTTGATTCGCGGAAATCGTAATTTTCGCTATCTTCTCGCCGGCCAATTCATATCCGAACTCGGTAATTGGTTCAATTTTATTGCGGGCCTCGGGCTCGTGCGCCTGGTGTCGGACGCGTCACCCATGGCGGCCGGATTGTTTTTTGTCGCTCGCCTGATCCCCTTTGCTATTGCATCGCCTTTTGCGGGTACTTTCGTCGATCGACTCTCGCGGCGGCAGGTAATGATCTGGACCGATCTGGCCCGGGTCGTGATCTCTCTCTCGTTCCTGCTCGTTACCGGGCCCGATGATCTATGGATCGCATATCTGGCAACAGTCCTTCTTCATACCTTCGGAGCGTTCTTCGATGGGGCAAAGAATGCGGCCGCACCGAATCTCGTAGGAAAAGAAGGTCTTCTGGCCGCCGTAGCTCTTTTGTTCTCGACCAGGTTCCTGCTAATGGCGATCGGATCGGCGCTCGGCGGATGGGCCGCGTGGGTTTTCGGGTATGAGGCGGCATTCATCATAAATGCAGCGTCCTTTTTTATTTCGGCCGTAACCATTTGGATGATCCCCGAACACGTCACACGGGACGACGTAACGGCAGCGAAAATGGCAGGCACGGAGCCTCGCGAATCTTATTGGACAGAACTTCGCGAAGGCGTCCATTATGCATTTCGCAACCATTTTGCATTCACCATCCTGCTGGTCAATGTCATCTGGGCAACCGGCGGCGGTGCCATAAACATAATCTTCGAGCGGCTGGGCGGCGTACATTTCGCGGCGACGGAAGGCTGGAACCCTGATCTGGCAGTCGCGTTGATGTGGACCTCGACCGGGCTGGGCCTTGCGATCGGCATGCTGGTTGCCCACCGGGCGTCGATCTACCTGGACCGGAAGAACATCAACCGCACGTTTATCGGATGGGCTCTGATCATCCACGGCCTTCTTTTCTCTGTCGGTGCGTTTATGCCGACGCTGTTGTTGTTTTGCATCATCGTATTCATTTCGCGCGCGATCGTGGGAGTAGAATACGCGGTCCAGGAAACCATGTTCCAGCGCAGCCTGCCTGATACGATCCGCGGAAGAATTTCGACATTGGACCGTGGCGCGGAGTTGACAGTGTTCGGCCTATCGAGCTACGTTGCGGGGGGAATGATGTATTACATCTCGCCGCAGACATTAACTATCATCTCCGGTCTTCTATCAGCCATGGCCGGGATAGTGTGGTTTGTACGACAGAAAAGGGAATAGATCGGGAAAAGCTCCCCTCCTTGGATAAGGCGGGGTGCCCGGTAGGGCGGGGTGGTTTGATCTTTGACGTACCTCGCACCAGCACCTTAATCGCCACCTGAGACGTATCCCGTTTTCTTGATTCCTGCCCGACAACAAACCACCCCGTCAGCCCAGAGCGGCTGCCACCCCGCCCTGTCTCAGTTTGGATATGGCTTCTTTGGGCTTCGCCCTGTCGCAGTGCGGTCAGGCTGTGCCTGACCGTTCACGGGACCAGGAATCTCTGCCCGCATCGGCTCGCGACGCGAGCCGATGCGGGGAAGGGTGTGGGTGCATCTTCCCGGTCGGGTACAACCCGACCGCAGTGCTATGGGGCGAAGCCCAGGAAATCCAATGTCTCAACTTCAAAGTTCAGCTATCGCCCTTACTGCGTACGGGCTTCTGCACATGTGTGGGCTCGTCTCAGGTGTCGGGCTGTGCCTGAAGTGCATGTTGAATTGCCGCTAGCTTTAGCTGGTGGAAAGAAGAGGCAAGAATGCCGGGCGTTTAGTCCGAATGTGGCTGAAGCAGGAGTTGAGACATTCTTAAATGTTCGGCAAAAGCCGTCTCAACTTTCTGTCTGCTAAGTCATTAGTTCCATAGCTGCGACGTCTTCAGCCCGTCTGCGGGCGGCATATCTGTAGCCACACGTGGAGCGTTTTTTGCGAAACGTGTGGTTAGGTCGAATGTCGGATCCGAGCGTGCGTAGCATGCGGCATATGCCGTGTGTTTCACACACTCAGACGGATGGTAACGCTTGTCCCCACGTTCCGCGTTCGCTTCACATGGGGCTAAAGTTATCTCGCGTGCGATGCACGCTTAGAGCAGGTCTATCAGCCCGCTTCGGGCGGTATACCTGTAGCCACACGTGGAGCGTTTTTTGCGAAACGTGTGGTTAGGTGGAATGTCGGATCCGAGCGTGCGTAGCATGCGGCATATGCCTTGGCGTTATTACCTTTCCGGTTCGGCTATCGCCCTTACTGCGTGCAGGCTTATGCACTTCCGACGGCTTCGTCTCAAGCTCCGCTGTTAAATTTCAAAGATCCAAATGTGAGACGCGTGTCTCTACGTCTTATTGCCGATGCCGAAGGAACATCTTTCGCTCGGAGTGTCCCAGGTTCTCCGCGTTGAGCGGCGGGGAGAGGCCTGAGGTCCACTGGAACGCCGGCATCTCTGCCGGCAATGCCCACGGCGGCAGGTGATGGGGCGGCTTGAGAGCTTTCTGGAACGCCGGCATCCTTGCCGGCAATACCACCCGCTGAAACGACGACCTGGCTGCTGATACACAGGGAAAACGCTCGTTAAATTTGAGACGAATCGGTCCGAGACAGATGGGCTCCCTGGCCGGTTCCAAAGACGAAGGGCCTAGCGGGATCGCGGACTCTTTCATCTCGCTATCAGAACTAACCAACCCATAATCGATTTTGGATTTTGGATTTTGGATTTTGGATTTGTCAGAAGAAACAACCCCAGTCGCTACCGCTTCCGGTGCTGACCCCGTGTCGCAAGTCTCGCGATCGGTCAAACCACCCCGCCCTAACGGGCACCCCTCCTTATCCAAGGAGGGGAGCTTGACGCGGATTTTGGAGTCGTCGGAACAAACCACCCTGTCGATTTTGGATTTTGGATTTGGGATTTTGGATTTGTCAGAAGAAACAACCCCATTATCGATTTTGGATATTGGATTTTGGATTTCGGATTCCGCTGGGCACTGATCCTTGCTCTCGAACTCCCATTCAGGCCGGTTCATTATGATCGGCCCCAGGAACTGCTGCGTGGGGAAGTTGTCCTTGATCTTCAGGAAGATCATGGCCCTGTCCGTCGGGGTCAGGGTGACCACCACGCCGGGCGGGATCTCGTCGGCGTAGCGGCCTACCCTGATGCCGCCCGACCGCAGCTCGACCGCGTACGAGATGATCAGCCCCATCGGCTCGCCCTTTTTGTATGCTTCGTCATCAAGCCGGTGAATGATCTCAAAGATTTCACGCCGCAAAATATCATCGGAAAACGCCAACTCGAACCCCGCGCACGTAACCGCGGCATCTTCAAGACTGATACCAAGCTCTCTCGCTATCCTAATGACCTTCTGAACGTCCGATTCTTGTGTAGGAATATGTTCCATAGCTGCAACTATAAACCATCCTTCAGAAGAATGCAACGATTATTTTACACTTATAACAACAATGTCACAAAGGTCGGATCGCTGGGCTAGGCACCTGCCGCTATACGAGCGCCGAACATTCCTTTATTAAGAGAATTCCTATTCAAAGTATCTAAGATTTGTGATGTAATAGACAGATTACAAATATCGAGACCTCTATTGATACCTCAAAAGACCAATTCGAACATGCCTAAGAAGAAAACTACCGAGCCAGGTCCAGCGAGAATTAGCATATCCTCCTTTAAGATTGAACAAGCAATTGTAGAGGTTCGGGCGTATAACCGAGCATTCATGCGCGGGGTCGTCACGGACTTTTGGGACAGTTTTGAACGGGAACTCGGTGTTCCTATTTTATACGGCTTTCAAGATCAAGCTTCATTCACCAAGTTAGAAAATGGGCAGGAAGTGACGTTGGATCAGGACAAAAGCAGTGTTGTACAGCATTTTCCTCGAAAAGACTTGACCTCATTTTTCGCATTATGTTTGAAGACCCATCGTATTTACGTTGAGCAGATGAGAACGGAGAAGCTTATTCGTATAGGCTTTCGTCTGATTTACTCAATCGACTTTGACGATCCAATTGCAGTCACTCAGGCATTCTTAAAATTACCGTACATTGCAGTGCCTGACGGACTAACTCTCGCTCAAGGAGGAAAGGCTCTGATGCCTACATACAATGTTGGTTACAGTGACGGCCAAAAGACCACCGTTTACAGGTTACGAGGGAATGCTTCCAAACTCGAAATTGACCTTCCGCCAATGTTGGCGTTCGGCGATAATGAATATCCAGCAAAAATAGAAAAGGTATACAATCAATTCATCTTCGATGCGGATGTGTTTACTTCGAAACCTCTTTCCCCTGGCGAGATTTTAATCGACGAATGGCTCAACCAAGCCTACGATGTCGTGAAGTCAGACGCTAAATGTTTCTTCCCGGAAGACTAGTATGTTAAGTAGCTATCCATCCAGTATCGGTGACACCGACGTAACGACCAATGCGACTTCCGCGCCACGTTTCGAAGGCCTAAGAAAGTCTTTCGGCGCATCTGCGATTGAAACTGAGACACGCGCTTCGAAGGTTAAGTACCTTCAACCAACTGGCTCGGACACAGCCGACGAAACTCGTTCTGTGTCTTCACAGCCAATTTTGTCAGGTGAACCAAGTAGCCCATTGCTTACGACTGGAACATCGATCGAACAAGTTGTGGATTCCCCGTCAATCTATTTTCGGAGTGAGCCCATTTCCGATGAACTTCGCCGTGCAGTTCAGTTGCTCGAGAGTTCTCGTACATTTATCTCAGATGCGATTCGGCTGCTTGAGGACGGCGAACCGTTACGATCAGACGAGCTCACAATGGAATTCAAGCATAAACTTCCGGAGCTCTATTGCCTTAGAACGATAAGTGAGAGTTTTGGAATTGTTATTAATGCTATTGGAAATGCCATGGAAAACCGTCGGGGTGCGGCACTCGATAAGTCGGAGTTGCATGCACTGAACGATATTCTATCCTCGCTCTTGCGGGAGCCAGCAATGACATTTGAGCGGGCGGTCAGAGTGGTAATGGACTTTGAGGACGCTGGATTCGTCGTGGAGTCTCATGTTACGACCGCATTTCTGGATTTGGTAGAGATATTTGGTGAGGAATTTCGACAAGAGTTTGCGGGTATCAATGCCGAAGTCTAAAGCCTTCCTCGAAACGACGATCCTTGCAGATTCACTCCTTAAGATTGGCAGCGATTCCGACGCCGCTAAAAAGGCGGTTCGGTCTTATGAATCTACCTTTCTTCCGGTGTACGCGATTAAAGAGTTTAAGGCGGGCCCGTTGCTCAATGTTAGCTATTTGCATTCTAAGCTATTAGAGTGCAAATCCTACGACGACGTTTTGGTGGCCTTGGCTCGGAATATCAATCATAAATATCAGGTTGCGACATGCCTTCGGTTGATTGCAGATCTCCGCAAACGGATTCTGGAGGAGTCGAAGAGCGAAGGTCTGGATTCGCGTTATAGATCTCTGGCCGATGCAGATAGGGTGATCTACGATCGACTGGTTGACGAGACAAAGCTGTTGGTTATGAAAGCGTGGCTGAGATGCGAAACTATTGCCGATTCAATTGTCGACGATCTTCCATGCTATGTGCGAGCAGCACCCAAGGTTCGACGGAACGGTCAATATAATCTGGATCCAACAACGTGTAAAGTCGATTGTTGCTTGGCGGCCGATCTGCGAAGTCGTAAGATGGAATTGACGAAACTGGTTTCTGTGATAAAGGCACAGCCGCCAAAGCGGGAAAATATTTCCCGCCAGAGAGTGTTGCATGAGCTGGCAGTTCGTCCGAGTTTAAAACTGAAAAATAAGGACTGTAAGGCGTTGGGCGACGCCGTTTTTGCCTTATATTGTCCCGCAGACGGCGACGTTCTCACTACTAATATTTCTGACATACGTCCTCTTACGGATGCTCTTGGGAAGACGACTTGTTCACCTGCCGAGGTTCTCGGAACCTGAACTGCGACTATGTTGCGAGTTTTATCTTTCTGCAATTCCGAGGCAGTTGGGGCAAAAGTCGCTCAATGGAGTCAGTGCTGCAAAGCTGCACTTTTGCGGCACTGACTCGAGTACTCGTACGAAGCAATTTAGCTCAATCAATTATTTCAGCTGCCCGAGCAATACGAAGCACCATGTCGAGGTACTTGTCGCCCACATTGAGAATGGCCTTCGGCCTACGTGCCGCGGGAACTTTCGACAACTCATATTGGGCTACTATTTCTTGCGTATTGAATTGGCGTGCGTCTATCGTGCCGTTTCTGACACCTCGCAGGATGTCGGAACGGACAAGCGCTTTCATAACTTCGTCCATTAGCTCAGCGAAGTCACCCGAAAACGCGGACTTGTTCTCAATCCAGACTTGCGACGCCTCACCGACCGATGCCTGTTTGATATCGGCCGCGGACGACCCAAGGCAAACGATCATCGAGGCTTTTGCTACCACAAGTACGTCACGGATGGCGGCTTTTGTTTCTATGCTCATCCGGCGAAGGCGATCCGCCTCGTCCTTCACGTTCTTATCGAGCTTGTTGGAACCTCTTTGAGCCTGGCTAGGCTTGTACGTCGGACTGGACCGACTCGCAAAGTCTTTTAGTGCTTCCATCGCTTCGTTGTCGAACGAGATAGCAAAATCGCCGATTTTAACATCGAGAGTCTTGGCGTTGGCCATCTTAAGGAAGGTCGGGTAATCAAGCTTTGCCGTATAGGGGTTCTTGCCATCAACGATTAGGTCATTCGCCTCGACCATCTTAACCCGCATACGATCGCGGTCCGTCAGTATTACGAAATCGGTAACCGGAAACAGGAACTCTCGTCCGGTGTCTTTGAAGAACATGAAGATAATGTCCGTTGGCGCGACCCGCAGCTTTTGGCCTTTGAAGAAGTACGCAAAGTGAATTGACTCAACGGCGTTTACAGGAAGTCGCATCTGAACTTTCGTTCGATCCTCGAACTGGTCGTAGCTAAAATCTATCGTAAAGCGATGATTGAACCTGCGAGTTATGGGTGCAGCAACTCTTTGGTCGCCCACCTTGGGAAGTGTTTTCTTTTTCTGAGCATCAATTGACGTCGGGAGAAGGAATATCAACACAAGCCAAAAAAGAAAGAGTGTCTGATTTTTCATTGTCATTTACATGGCTCCAAGTGCCTGCACTCTCATCGTTTTCTCATTCCAATCATTTAAGAACATCGGTGTTGTCGTTATTTTCTAGCGATTTGCTGATGAATTGAACCTCAATGACAATTCCATCTAGATCATCATTTGACACATCTTCTATGGTTTTTGTGTCGAATATGGATTTCCTTTCAAATAGCACGGCCATGCCTCGACTAACCTCGGCTAATATGTAACCAGCTGGCTGTCTACCAAAAAGAATATAAGTCAAAGAACCTTTTTTGGGCCTAAAGTTCGTGTTATCAAAAGACATTAAAAAGGCTTGAACGTCAATCAGTTTTTTCTTGTCTTTTAGCGAAGGTTTAAATCGAAGGAATACAAGTTTATTGTCTTTGTTGAAGCCAAACTCAACGCTGGTCGCGCGCTCAATTTCCTTGTATTTTAAGATGCGCCATTCTTTTCTCGAGGCGTTTTGTGTAAATGCACTAGCTCTAGTGTCTAGAATATCAAGCCGACCGGTTTCTTCTTTTCCGGGTTTTCCGAATTTAGTTACGATGTCTTCTTGACTGCTTATATCGATAGTCGGTCCCTTCCAGCTAATAGATTCATTAGGGTTTGGTTGAGCGTTCCCGGTCGAAATAACTGCTGTTGCGAGTACTATTGCGTAAAGTATTTTCATAAGACAGATTCGGGTCAGAACCCGTGGAAGAATCGCTGAAGATTTCTGGTTTTTCCTGTAACGCGGGAAAACGGGGACAGTCCTGAAAAATCGTAACTTTGCATGGACTGACCCCGTTTTATTATATAAGTGCGGCCCCGGGGATCGAACCCGGGTCTCCCGATTAAAAGTCGGGCGTCCTAACCACTAGACGACACCGGTGAATATGTGCATTTACATACACACAAGCCCATAATAACACTGAAATTGCTCGGAACGAAAAAGAGGGCGGGAGCATTCTTAGCCATAGTTCGATGAGTACCTGTGGAAAACGAAAGGCTTCGCCTGTTGCCAGGCGGCCTCTCAAGTTTAAGCAATTAAACTGCAACTGCCGCAAGGTGGAAAAGCTTGCGTCCTAAAAACGTTAGGGAAAGATAACACGGAATAGTGAATAGCGAATAGTGAAAAGTGAACAGTGCTGAATCAATGGACAGTGGACAACGGACAATGCTGAAGCCCGGAACTCTAGGCAGCGATCAATTCGGGATGGGCGTCGACGGCTCAGGCCGTGATGATCACAGCTTTTGTCCCGGTAAGTTCGGTGAAATCCTTGGTAAAGATCGTGTCCACCCGCCGGAGGCGTCCGACCGTTTCGACAATATCCTGTGTTTGGATAAAACCGTCTTCGACGTGGGCGATGGCCCAGGTCCGCATATGCGAAGCACGCCTGAGGGTTTCGTCGAGTAAATGCAAATACTGTGACTTTGTTTCCGTCGCGGCACCTAGTTTGCCGCGTACGCTGATCTCGAGATCATCCCAGAAATCATTTCCTCCGCGCACCCACTCTTCCCGCCACGCCAAACGACCGAGGTGGGTTTTTACGCCTTGTGGATGTGAGGATGGCAGCCGCAAAAACATCAGTTCCGACGGTGTTTCCGCGATGAAGTCGTCAGCGCTTTTATTTGTCGAAGCATTATTCTGACCGTTATCAAAAGGGTCCGGCTGGGTCGTCCACAGACGCCTGAAGACGCTGGAGAGCGGCTGTCGAAATTCCCGTGTGTCGTCGCGGAACGAGAACACATAGTCTCCGGCAGCTAGGACGATCGATGAAGCTATCGCCCTTGAAACAGGAGATGGGAGCCGCTCAATATTGCGCCGAACATTGTCGAACCACCATGAATCGGTCTCCGAAAACCAATTCTGCAGCGATGGATTCTGCAGCCGGTAACCCGGCACATAGGCATCATCGAGGACCGTGTTTACATCGTCGGCAGTTAAGCGATCCTTGTTGTTCGTGATGCGCGAAACAGAACCGGTCCAGACCGACTGTAGAGGGTCATTCGCAAATACACGAACGCCCCAACGTTTCAGGTACGCACCCAACGCAGGCTGATCTGTAAAAGGCAGGGCTGCATTTGAAAATCGAAGTCGCCGCAGGACGTTCAAATCAAACGCAAGCCAGCTTTTTGGTGAGATCTTGGTCGGTCTAAACATTTTGTGTTGTTTCAACGGAGGCTGACGCTCTCTGTCGGGCAGCCGCCGAGTCCGCTACTGTAAGGAAAGCCTTTACTACGACCGGATCGAATTCGATACCGGCCCATTCGACCAAATAAGTCTTTGCCTGATCGACACTCATCGCGGGACGATATGGCCGGGCCGCGGTTAAGGACGCGTAAGTATCGGCAATGCGGAGCAGCCTTGCAGCCAGCGGAATCTGCTCATTCTCAAGACAATCGGGATATCCACCGCCATTCCACCACTCGTGATGCCATCGGATGATCAACTGGACCCCTCGTGAAAGGCCTAATTTAGCCGCCTCCTGTTCGCCGATGACCGGATGCCGCTGCAGATCGAAACGCTCGTTCGCAGATAGTACCCGCGGTGAAGCTATATATTCCCGGTTCATAGACATTTCGCCGATGTCGTGGAGCAGGGCGGCCTGCTGAAGAAAAAATCGGTCGCGCGAAGCCAGATTGAAATGAGCTCCGAGCGCATCGGCTATCGAGGCAAGACGGCGGCCGTGGGCGCTCGTATACCCTTCGAACGCATCGATCCGGGCTGAGAGACTCATCAATTTTTCGCTGATTTCGACGGCCACGCCGGTAACGCTTTGCACCAAACTAGTTTCGGGCTTTTCCTGGCAATATTCAAGTCCGTCCCGGTCCAAGGCTCGGCAAACTAGATCTTGAGTGTATTCAGCAGCTCGCGGGCTTCTTGATTACTCGGAAAGATCGCGAGCAGCCGGTTTAGCTCGCCTTCGGCCCGCTTGAGCAGATTAAACTGAATAAAGAACTCAGCAAGCAGGATACGAAGAGTGGGGTTGTCGGGGTCGAGTTTTACCGCCGCCTGCATTTCCGATTCAGCCTTGTAACGCTGTGCCGGGTCTGTCGATAGTGCCTTTCCGTAATACGCGTGATATCGAGCGTTTTGCGGTGTCAGGTGTACTGCCCGAGCAAAGAATTGAACCGCTTCTTCCGGTTCTTCGTTCATCAAAAGGTCGAAGCCACTCTCAAAATTTTCAGCCGCTTGCTGTTTCTTTAAGGCATCATGTCCTGAATTACCTGCCGCCCGTCGTTTTTCTCGATCAGCGATCTCTTTCCGCATTCGATAATCGTAGAGTTCCCGGGTTTCCGTATTCTTTAGTGTCTCGTTTGCTTGTGCGAGTTCAGTAAAAGCGTTCTGGATCCGCTCGAGCCTTTGGCCGCCTTCGGCATGGAAGCGATCGGGGTGAAACATCCGCGCAAGATTAAAGTATGCTCGCTTAAGCGTATCGGCATCAGCCGCCGTGTCGACACCCAGGACGTCGTAGTATGTCTCTGCACTCTCCACCCGTGACAGGTAGTCTTCGGTTGAGATGACTTTTTCCGGTTCGATCGGACGGCTCTCACTGGTCGGCTTAGCTTCGGAAGGTCTGTCCTTCGTTTCAGAATGCGATATTCGCGGAAGAGTAGCTTCTTTTTTCAACTCAAGCCGGACATTCTTCATCGCAGCAATATGTTCTGCAGAGAAGGCCGGCTGCCAGTCGCTTCGATCGAGAAGTCCGCCTAGCCACAGTGTATATATCGCCTGGAGAGCCGCTGCCTCGGTCATTGCCGACACGCTGATCAGACCCGCGGCAGTTAGCGGCCCGTCGTCAGCGCGTGACAGTACAAACGCTTCATCGGGACTGAGTCCGATCTCTATCTCCCTGACATTAGATCGACGAAATCCTTCGTCGAGGCTTCGAAAACGGCCCAGCATTTTGTCAACATTAAGACATCGTCCGTAATCGACAAGAATAGGGGTTATATTGATCGGGAAAGAAAGTCCGTCTCTGACACGTGCCAGTGGGCTGAAGACCCAATCGGACGAAGGCCATGTCAGGGCTTCGACCACGATCTCTTTTATCTGTTCGACAAAAAGGCGGTCACATCCGTTTTTATCGAGAAGTTTCTCTTCCTGAAGGTGAGCGGCCAATTCGAAATCGTTGCTGAAATTAGGTATCTTGGCGATATCTTCTTTGGAGAGTTTGCCTCGTTTTATCAATATGTCGAAGAGACGAGAGGTTCGGGCATTTGAAACCGCAAATACAAGATTTCCGCTTTTGAAATAGAAGATACATTTCCTGTCGCGTTCCGTTATCCTGAGGCTGCCGTTCAGACGCGCTCGTGCGCATTCCGTCAGTAATTCGGCGAACGGATGGGTCAGGAAATTTCCTTTTATCTCTAGCTCAGGTTGCGGGGTCATCTAAGGATGGTTGGGAGGGCAGAGGCCCATAAGGATAATAACAGAGTGTATAGGGAAAAGTTAAGAGCTTTTTTCGCGTTTGAAATCGCTATTTGGTAGCATTTGATGTTTGCCGACGATGAGTACTGATATCAAAATACGGGAATGCGACACTTTGGAGGACCTGGCCGAGTGCGTTCAATTGCAGCGCGAGGTTTTTGCTCTCCCCGAGGTCGAGCTATCGCCGGTCCGCCATCTTGTTGTAACCAGGAATGCCGGCGGTTTTACGCTGGGAGCTTATGTCGGCGAGCGACTCGCCGGATTCGTCCTCAGTGTTCCGGCATTTGTGCATGGGGAGAAGGCTTTCTACTCCCATATGACAGGAGTGCGGACGGAATATCAGGGGCTGGGCATCGGAGCCCAACTTAAATGGGCTCAGCGGGATCGTGCTCTCGCGGAAGGTATCAAATACTTAAAATGGACGTTCGAGCCGATGAAGGCAAAAAACGCCTACTTTAATCTCGAAAAGCTCGGTGCGATCGTATCCGAATACGAAAGAGACTTTTATGGGATCGATTACACAGACGGCGGGGCATCCGATCGCCGAATAGGCCTCGCCAGCGATCGCCTTTTTGCCAAATGGGAACTCGAAAGCGAAAAGGTACGGGCCTTGGCCCATGGTGAGCATTTTCGCGAAACCCGCGCACCGGCGGTTCGGATCGAAGTTCCGGACGATTGGAATGCCCTTGTCAGAGCTGATCCGGAAGGAGCTCTCGCTGAGCAAATGAGGATCCGGGAAGAGTTCGAGGCGGCATTTGCAGCCGGCATGATCGGCCGGGGATTCCAAAGGGGCGAGCGGCCCGCGTATTTGCTATACGCTGACTGAGGTGACGTGTTTAATATCGATCCTGACATCCGAAAGGCACGGACCTTGCCGGCCGATTTCTATACGGATCCGAGATATTTCGAGTTATCCAGGGAAAAGATATTTGCCCGAACCTGGCACTTTTTGGGCAAGGCGGATGAAGTCGAATGTCTGAAACCCGCGACTATAATGCCCTGGTTTTTGGACGAGCCTGTTTTACTGATCAAGAACGGTGAGTCGCTCGCGTGCTTTTCGAACGTGTGTACGCACCGTGGGAAGATCCTTGTCGACGAGCCCTGCAAGGCCGGCCTGATACGCTGCGGGTATCACGGGCGGCGATTTTCGCTCGAGGGCAAGTTTGTGTCGATGCCTGAGTTTGAAGGCGTCGAGGATTTTCCGTGTGAAAGCGATAATTTGAGGAGCATCCCATTAGCGGCAAAACAAGGGTTTATTTTTGCGTCGCTCGACCCTATTGATACGTTTGAGGCGTTTTTAGGGAACGAGGCGATATTTGCCAGCGATACCTACGATCCGGAAGGTCTGACGCTTGTTGCGACAAGAGAATATCAGGTCAACGCCCATTGGGCACTGTATTGCGAGAACTATCTCGAAGGGTTTCATATTCCGTATGTGCACCAGGCGCTCAACGCCGTTGTCGATTACGGTAGTTACAAGACCGAAACGTTTCGATATTCGAGTTTGCAGACAGGTTACGACGATGAAGGCCAGATCGCGGCGAAATACCTGTTTATTTTCCCAAACTTGATGTTTAATTTCTATCCCTGGGGAATCTCGGTAAATATAGTCCGGCCGGTTTCTCCGTCGAAGACTATCGTCCAGTTTCTGACTTACGTCGGCAACGAATCGCTGGTTGAAAAAGGAGCCGGTGCAGATCTTCACGGCGTCGAAATGGAGGACGAGGCGGTGGTCGAAAGTGTGCAAAAAGGTATTCGATCGCGGTTTTACGACCGCGGCCGTTATTCACCAACACGCGAGCAGGGAACGCATCACTTTCATCGATTGATAGCGGAATTTTTACGTTGACCGGCGGTATAACTCCAGTTATACTCCAACTATGAAAACTATGAAAACCGCGATTTCTGTTCCCCCCGAGGTATTTAAACTCAGTGAACGCCTGGCCAAGAAATTGAAGATGTCGCGAAGTGCTGTTTTCGCTCTCGGCGTTCAGAAACTCGGTGAAGAGATGGATGAAGAAGAAATGATCGCCAGAATCAACGCTGTATGTGCGGAAGTAGATACTTCGGTAGATCCATTCTGGAAGGAGATGCAAAGTCGTACTTTGCAGAAGAGTGAATGGTGATCGAGCATGGTGAAATTTGGTGGGCGGATTTGCCTGAACCCAAAGGATCAATGCCCGGATTTCTTCATCCGATCGTCATAGTCCAGTCTGATCGATTTAACAAGGCTGATTTGGCGACAGTCATCGGGGTAGTGATCACATCCAACCTTAGGCTCGCGGCAATGCCGGGTAATGTCGAATTGAGCCCGCAACAGAGCGGCTTGCCTAAGGCTTCAGTCGTTAATATAACTCAGATCGTGACTGCTAACCGTTCGGACTTGACGGAACTTGCCGGTCGAGTTTCCGAACGAAAATTAGAGCAGATAGAGGCAGGAATCAGGCTCGTCCTAGCGTTATGAGCGCAAATTCTCTCGAAGAAAATAGAATAAAAAGTCTTCGCACCGAAATCGAACGGCACAACGAGCTTTATTATCAGAAGGCTGCGCCTGAGATCTCGGACTTTGAGTTTGACCAACTGCTCGAAAAACTCACGGAACTTGAGGCCTCGAATCCGGAACTGATCACTCCTGACAGCCCGACGCAGAGGGTAGGCGGAAAGGCGACGAGTTTGAAGCCTTTTACCCACACGGTGCCATTAATGTCGCTCGATAACTCGTATGATCTCAATGAGTTAAAAGCATTTACCGAGCGATGTGAGAGGCTTGCCGAGGGTCGAAAAGTCGACTATGTTGCCGAGCTCAAGATCGATGGGTTGAGCGTTTCGCTCCATTATGATGACGGCCTCCTGACAGCCGGAGCAACACGCGGAGACGGAGCGGCGGGAGATGAGGTTACTCAGAACATAAGGACGATCAAGGCTATCCCGCTGAGGCTGCGGATCGATGCTCCCAAACACGCGGAAGTTCGCGGAGAAGTTTTCCTGTCGCGTTCGCAATTTAAAAGGATCAATGCCGAACTTGAAATGCAGGGTGAAAAGACTTTTGCTAACCCCCGAAACTGCGCTTCGGGTACGCTCAGAATGCTCGATTCAGCTGTGGTCGCCTCTCGTCGTCTGAATATGTTTCCCTACGACGTCCTCAAAGGGCGACAGAAAATGTTTTCGACGCATTGGGAAAACTTCGAGTGGCTCGAAACCAACGGTTTTAATGTCAATCCGCACCGGGCCTTGTGCTCGAGCTTTGAGTCCTTAGTCGAATTCATCGCTCAGATGGAGCCGTTGCGTGACGATCTGGATTACGAGATCGATGGGGTGGTTGTTAAGGTCAATTCGACGGCCTTGCAGGATGAGTTTGGCGCAACAACGAAGGCCCCGCGTTGGGCGATCGCGTACAAATATCCGGCGCGGCAGGCGACAACGCGGCTGCTTGGAATTGGGATCCAGGTTGGCCGCACCGGTGCCTTGACACCGGTTGCGCATCTCGAACCAACTCTGCTCGCGGGCACAACTGTCGCGAGGGCCTCGCTACATAACGAAGATGAAATAAAACGTCTCGATCTCAAGATCGGGGATTATGTGCTGATCGAGAAAAGCGGTGAGATCATTCCTCAGGTCCTGAGCGTAGTGGCCTCAAAACGTGAGGGCAATGAGGTCCAGTTTGAGTTTCCGACCGTTTGCCCGGCGTGTCATTCGCCTGCCGTTCGGCCAGAAGGTGAGGCCGTTCGCCGCTGCATTAACCCTGAGTGTCCGGCCAAGATTAAAGCTCGGATTCTCTATTTTGCTTCCAGAAAGGCGATGGACATTGAAGGCCTCGGCGAGGTGCTGGTCGAGACTCTGGTCGACAACGGCTGGATCAGGGACGTGGCCGATCTCTACAATTTGACCGTCGAGCAGATCGCGTCGCTCGATCGGATGGCTGTAAAGTCGGGCACAAATCTCATCGATCAGATCGAGGCGAGCAAACAGCGCGGGCTGCAGCGGTTGCTTTATGGGATAGACATCCGCCACGTCGGTGAGCGTTACGCCAAAATATTGGCCAATCATTTTCGCTCGATCGACCGTCTCGCAGAGGCGAGCGTCCAGGAACTCGACGATATTCACGAGATCGGCCTGTCAGTCGCCGAAAGCGTTTATGAGTGGTTCCGGGACCCGCAAAATATTGGCCTCGTAGAACGCCTAAAAACTGCAGGTGTGAAAACCGAGACCGATGGATCTTCAGCCGCCTTGCTCGACGAACGCTTTATCGGCAAAACATTCGTCCTCACGGGCAAACTCGAAAACTACACCCGCGATGAAGCGGCTAAACTTATTGAAGAACGCGGCGGCCGTGTTTCCTCGTCCGTTAGCAAAAAGACGGATTACGTCGTCGCAGGAACTGATGCAGGATCAAAATTAACAAAAGCGGAAAGTCTTGGCGTTGCGATATTGGACGAGGCAAGGTTCCAAAGGCAGTTATCTTCAGAATAAAGATTTGCAACACAATTTACCCTCCGATACTATCGAAAACATATGTTCAAAAGATTTCTAGTATCGTTGGTGACTTTACTCGTAGTTAATCTGTCGGTCGGAACCGTTGCCTTTTCCCAAGTTCAGGACGACAAGAAAGCTCAACGCCAGCGTGAAGCGGAGATCGAGGTCAATAAGATTGGCGTTAACGATAGGATTCCCATCGTTGTGAATCTGGAGGATGAGCGAAAATCAGTCAAGGGTTATATAACCCAGATCACGGACGACGGCTTCAGTGTGATCGACAAAAAAAAGAAAACGACGACCACGTTCAGGTACTTGGAGGTGAAGAAGGTTTCGAGAGATTTGAGTCGTAACTGGGCGATCGTCGGTATAGTGATAGGCGGGCTGGCAATAGCCGGACTGATCTGTGTGGCTGCGGGTCCATGTCAGGAATAAGGGCGGTGATTTATGGAAAAGAAGGCCTGCAAAATCATGCCATCAATCTTACGATTGCTGATTGTGGTGATGGCGTCCTTCTTCTCGGTCACGTTTGCCCAGAGTAAGAGTACAAGTAACGATAATGGACTGAAGGGAAAATATCGGTCAATCGAGGTAGTAAAGCTTAACGTAGATTCTGGGGTCGATATCCCGGCCAATCAAGTCAATGTCGTTTGGCTCGAAATAATCGACGAACTTCACAAGCTGAAAAAGTTCGACCGAATCATCAAGCTCGATCCCAATACCGCATTGGCAAGTCACGTAGGTCATGCTCCGAAAATTAGGCTCGAGAGCACAATCGCACGATACTTCGCCTTGATTCCGCAAAAATACACAACAGAAGGCGGGGATATTGGGACCCGTTTGAAACTTCGGATCAAGTTTATCGATGCTTCCGACGGCACGATACTGCTCGAAAAAGAGATCGACCGAAAAATATACTTCGGAATCTACCAATTTACCCTCGATGATGTTGGCCGAAAGGTCGCCAAAGATATTGCCAAGCTTACTAAAAGGTCTTTCTTTTGATCTAGGGGCCTTAGGTACTCAAACGTCGCCGGTGCTCAATTCCGTCACGGCTACACTAAAGATTTAGTCGATCTATTCGGACTCTTCGCCTTTGCGGGCCCTATACATCTCCGACACGACTTGGGTGAAGATCCCGTAAACCACCAACACACTCACGACCACGCCGACGCAAAATACGATCAGGTTCAAGTTGTTCATATCTTCCTTCGCGTCGTCGTTCCGTATAGCCCTAAAGCAAGGATGGATGGGACCCACATTCCAACGAAAATAGCGGTATCTCGATTTCCCTCACCTAGTAGTCCGAACCAGAGAGAAACCGAGAAGAGAAATGATAAGAATGCCCCGCCGAGAATAAAGAGATCTGATTTTTCGAGTTTCATAATTTTAGTTTAAAAAGTACGCTTAATAGATTCACTGAATGCTTTCGCCGGGCGGATGGAAACGGATTCGCAAGAGCTCCGCGACGGCGAGCTTTTGAACGGCGATGCAGCAGAGATCTCTTTTGTTGACATTTGTAGACAGGCGATGAAAACAGGGACTTCAATGATAGAGATGCTGCGTGATTTCGTTGAAAAAATGAATGAACTCGGCATCGAATATATGGTGACCGGTTCGTACGCGATGAGCGCATACGGTGAGATCCGAATGACGAAGGACATCGACGTAGTTGTAGAGCTTTTATCGACCGACGCGGCTCCCTTCTATAATCTGTTTATAGATGATTATTATGTTAGCGATATATCGATTCGAAGAGCGATCGACCGTGGGTCTATGTTCAATCTGGTAAGTAATCAGCATGGAGGAAAGATCGACTGTATCATTCAAAAGAATTCGGAATTTGCACGGGCAAGCTTTGCCCGGCGATACAAGGTGAGGGTTGCGGGAATCGAGTATTGGAATACGACAAAGGAAGACCTGATCGTTGCAAAGCTGCAGTGGGCCAAGGATACGGGTTCTGAAATGCAGATTCGTGATATTGCCAATCTTACGAGCACCAGATATGATGCCGATTATGTGGGACGTTGGATCGCTCAGCTCGATTTGAAGGAGATCTGGGCCGAGGTTGAGAAATGGAAGATACAACACAAGCCGCTCGAGAACTAGTTCGTGAAGTAGTGATGTCAAAATCCGTTGAAGAACGAGTTTTGATGTGCGCCGAAATGTACGAGGATGCAAAAGAATTTGCCCGAATCGGTATGCCCGATGGGCTCTCGGTAGAGGAGGAACGGGATTTCGTTTTTCGAAGGATCCATGGGGCGGTACCGAGAGAACTAGTTGACATCCCTCCTGAATAACAATGAATTCCCGGCAATTCTAAGATGACAATTTCGAACCCGGACAGTATGAACAAAGCAGTAATTTTTCTACTTCTAATGGTTTTCGCTCTTAGCTCGTTTGGCCAGGCTTTCGAGGGTAAAATCGTTTATGAAAACCGATTCAAGAGTAAGATCCCAAAGTTGTCGGACGAGCAGCTCTCTTCAATGATGGGTTCCAAAATGGACTACTTCATCAAAAAAGGTAGTTATAAGTCTGTTTCTAACGGGTCGCTTATGCAATGGCAACTATATATCAATAAAGAAAATAGAATTTACACGAAAATGACGAATTCTGATTCTGCGTTTTGGCAGGACGGAGCCATCAATACGAGTGCTGTTGTACAAGCCGAGATGAGAAAAAATGTGGTTGAGATATTAGGCTACAAATGTGATGAGCTTGTATTTATTCTGAAAGATGGAAGCGAGCGGTATTTTTATAACGAGGGTTTGTCAGCCGAGGTCAATTCATTTTCTCGGCACGAATTTGGTAACTGGAAGAACCTTCTTACGAGATCGCGCTCGTTACCCTTGAAAATGGTGATTGATAACAGCCAGTTTTCCCTTGAGAGCATCGCCGTTGAAGTCAAACCTATGACGCTTGATGACGAATTTTTCAAACTACCCAAGGGTATTAAAACTGCTGAAGGCCCAAACAATTAGAAGTAAAATAAAGTAAATGAGTAATTTCTTCAGGGAAAATATTTCACAAGTTGACCCTATCGTCAGCCGAGCGATCGACGACGAGGTCCGACGCCAAACGAACGGTCTTGAGCTGATCGCGTCGGAGAATTTCGTCTCCGAGGCCGTGCTGCAGACGATGGGCACGGTCTTTACTAACAAATATGCGGAGGGTTATCCCGGCAAACGATATTACGGCGGGTGCGAGTTTGCCGATGTCGTCGAGCAGCTTGCGATCGACCGAGCGAAGGAGATGTTCGGGGCGGAGCACGCAAATGTTCAGCCGCATTCCGGCGCCCAGGCCAATATGGCTGTCTTAATGACGGCGCTCGATCACGGGGAC
Organism: Pyrinomonadaceae bacterium; assembly: GCA_041745615.1. Taxonomy (GTDB): domain Bacteria; phylum Acidobacteriota; class Blastocatellia; order Pyrinomonadales; family Pyrinomonadaceae; genus OLB17. The sequence continues at coordinate 94,957 of JBGTIP010000032.1, forward strand.
CAGATACTGGGCATGAACCTATCGCACGGCGGTCATTTGACCCACGGCCATCCACTGAATTTTTCAGGTATCAATTACAAAGTTGCCGATTATGGTGTTAACCCCGAGACCGAACAGATCGATTATGACGATCTTCAGAGAAAGGCGGAGGAATCTCGTCCGAAGCTCTTGATCTGCGGGGCCTCTGCCTATCCGCGAACGATCGATTTCGAGCGCATCGGCGAGATCGCCCGCAGCGTGGATGCCAAGGTCATGGCGGATATTGCCCATATTGCCGGCCTGGTGGTTGCGGGGATTCACCCATCACCGGTGCCGCACTGCGAATTCGTAACCACTACTACGCACAAGACCCTCAGGGGACCGCGCGGCGGCCTGATACTTTGCCGGGAAGAATTTGCCAAAGACGTTGACCGCAGCGTATTTCCCGGCGTACAGGGCGGGCCGCTGATCCACATCATCGCGGCAAAGGCTGTGGCATTTGGCGAGGCCCTTTCGGACAGTTTCAAGGCCTACCAACGCCAGATCGTGAGCAATGCCAAGGCACTGGCCGAAACCCTAGCAGATGCCGGCCTCAGGATCGTCTCTGGAGGCACTGACAATCACCTGATGCTTGTCGACGTATTTATGGACGGAAAGGGAATTACCGGTAAGGAAGCCGAGAAAGCCCTGGAAGATGTAGATATAACGGTAAATAAAAATACAATACCGTTCGATAAGAACAAGCCTTTCATCGCTTCTGGCATTCGGATAGGAACGCCTGCCCTGACAACCCGCGGAATGAAGGAAGCGGAAATGAGGCAGATCGGGGATATGATCGCATCGGTGATCTGGGATCCCGAGTCCGAAGAGGTCAAATCACGGGTCAGGGGAGAGGTCCGTGAGGTCGCATCCAGATTTCCGATGTACCCGGGCCGATTCAAACCGGAATCGGACGAGATGGGAGTGGCAGGATAAGTTCTTTGCAGATATGGGAAAGATCCTGACATCATTTGTATTGCTCTCGCTGCTTGTTGTCGGTGGAAATAGTCAGCCGCGAGAATCAGCTGTGCCCGCGGATTTTAAGAGCGACGGGTGTTCGCTGTTCCCGGACGGAAATTATCGGGAGTGCTGCGTTGAGCACGACAAAGCCTACTATGTCGGTGGCTCATTAAAGGAACGCAGGGCTGCCGATAAAGAGCTTTACGGGTGTGTGAGGTCGAAAGGCAACAGCAAGTTCCTGTCATCGATCATGTATATTGGCGTAAGGGTTGGCGGCGTCTCGTTCCTCCCTACGCCTTTCAGGTGGGGTTTCGGGAATAAATTCCCAAGAAAGCAACCTAAGAAGCCGAAAGATAAAACACCTACTGATCGTTGAGATCGTTTACCGAATCGAATTGATCTAGTATTTCGCGGGCCTCATCCGAATCGAATTCAAAAGCCTTCTGTTCCAGTGCGGCTGCCGCGATCCCAGCGTAAAGCGAATCCTCAAGCAAAGGTAATAGTGCCGGAATAGGCAGCATCGCCAACGTCTCGTAAGCGATAGCCCGGACCTGGGGACGATCTGTTTGCCGGGCGACCTCAGCAATTTCTGCCGATGAATAGCGTTCAGACAGCGTGTCGGCGAGCGTGTCGAGACGGTTATAGTCATTATCCAGGATCGCCCGTTCCGCAAGCTGAATAAAAACCTCAGCCGAGGCGGATTGAGACTCCAGAATACGGACACAAGTGTCGGCCAACTGCGATATTTCCGTAAATTTCACCGGATCCTCGCGGATCTTGGAGGACCGGGTCTCTTCGTCCAAAGCCGAAAGCAGCCGGCTGACTTCCCAATCAGCATGGGCATCGTACGAATATTTGGGGGTCTTGTTATTAGCGGAGCCGGTTTTGCCGGACTGCATGGCACCGACGAGCATGTTTTTGGTGACGGGCCGCAAACCTTCCCATATACTCGCAACCCTTCCGCCGAATTCTTTGATCGTCATTTCAATATCTCAAGTTTGCAGTCGCGGCACCGACTTGTCAAGGGGCTTTTTTTGCTATGATCGATTCGCCGAGCCGTGCTTCAACCGCCGAAAGCGATGGCTCAAATTCAGGATCGTTCTCATCCAGACATTCCAATAATGCAAACGGGATGTCTCCGAGATAACGGATCTCCCATGCTGCCGGACCATCTTTCGGCGTTCTCGAAAACCATACTGCATTTATGCCGGAGCGCTTTATCGGGATGTCTGAAACATCGATTCGACCAGCGATCCGAGGTTCATCCGCCGGATCCGTAATTAAAATTCTGCGAAGGTGCCATCCATGTTTTTGATACACGTCAATGATCGCGCTCACCATCTCCAGATCGATCATTTTCTGTTTGATCCCTTATTGGCGGGCAAGTTCGCGTTATTTCCAGGGCTTATAACCGTTGAATTTGAAATAAGGTTGGCAGCCTCCTTTTCACGAAGGAATTGGCCTTTTGCCGGCGACTGATAGGTCCCGGCAAACACGTCGCCCATTGCCAATTTCCACTTTCCGTCTTCGAAGATGTAGGGCAGATCTTCCCACTTGCTTTCTTTGGCATTCCAGACCTCGATCGCTCCCATATTACCGCTGACCCGCTCGTCTCTGATCGACGGCAGGGTATTGGAATAGGTCGTGGCGGTAAAGCCGATCTCAAACCTTGACTCGACCGATTTGTTAAATTGCTTAGCTGACATTTCGGCGAGGCTAATGGTTTTTTGGGTAACCTCTTGCTTTATCGCCTCCGTCTCGCCCTGTTTTACCGCCGCGTAAAGGCGTTTATAGGCTTCGGTTGGCGTGTCCGTTCTTGTACTGTTATCCGTACTGCTATCCGTGCTGCCACACGCGCCTAGTAGTGATAACAGTAAAAAAAGGACCAAAAGAAACAATATTTGAGTATGGAATTTGGGCCGCATATGAATCATCATTCGATATCTGAGTATATTATGCCCCATAACCGATTCCCAAAAGTCTGATCTGGAGAGAATGATTTACTAAACGAATTGGCTGGAATATCATCATAATGGCACAGGAGGCGATCTGTGCCGCCTTGTTATGAAGAACTGTCCGGCATGTCTAACTCAATATACCGACGATACTCTGCAATACTGTCTTCAGGACGGAACTCCATTGGTCGATATTCGCCAGGCCGACGTTCCGACGGTGGCATTGGGTGAGGCCGACACGGTCGTACAATTACCGCCGGGGGATATGAGGTTCGATACCCAGCCTGACGGTCCAAAGAATGCGGTAGCCTATCAACCCTCAGATAAGCGCTCTGGTTCGCGAACGGCTATCGCGGTCGCGATCACTGCGTTTGTAATGTTTATCATCTTCGGATTACTCGGACTTGCGTCCTTCCTTTATTTTCGGGACCGGCAGCCTGTTGAAACGGCAAACGTCAAATCGGACCCGTCCGGAAATATTGCGGAAAATAAGAATGCAGATCCTCAGACCTCTCCCTCGATGACGCCGAGATCCGCGAACCGGCCGGCGAATTCTACTCCGCCTGCCGAACGACCGGGAGCGATCGATACCCAAACACGAGCCGAAATTACAGGTCAGATCGACGGCTGGCGTTCCTCGACTGAGGAAATGGACCTTGATGCTCTCATGGGACACTATGCCGCTAGTGTCGATTATTACACCAGAAAAGGTGCCAGCATCGATTTTATCCGCAAGGATAAGAACAGGGCATTTTCCCAGTTCGAGGATATTAGTCTGAAAATAACTAACATCGTAATAACCCCGAACGATTCGGACGACGGGGTCACCGCCGTATTTGACAAAGAATGGCGTTTTCGAGGCGAGCGTGGCTCGACAGGCAAGGTCCGGCAGCAGCTTCAGCTCGAGAAGATCGGAGGCCGCTGGCTTATAACGGCGGAACAGGATCTAAGGGTGTATTAAAAACGCTATTGCACGTTTATATGAATAATGCAGGCTCTAAGATGCATCGATAAAACTCTGTCCGTCGAGGAAATTCCCCGGCCCGACCGGGAAAACGAGGCGCTCGTACGAGTTGTCATGTCCGGAATATGTAATACCGACATCGAGATAGCCCGAGGCTATGGCGGGTTTGAGGGAACGATAGGCCACGAATTTGTCGGGATCGTGGAGAAGGCCGATGGCGCCTCGCATCTGGTTGGCAACCGGGTGGTCGGAGAAATAAACGCCGGATGCGGAGCCTGCCTACTCTGTCAGGCCGGGGATCCCCGGCATTGCCCTACGAGGACGGTGCTCGGAATTCTTGGGCGTGACGGTGCGCATGCCGAATTCCTTCAGCTTCCATCCCGAAATCTCCTGGAGGTGCCTGCTAATATTCCGGACGAGGTTGCCGTTTTTGCGGAACCCCTGGCCGCGGCTTACGGAATAACAGAGCGGGTTTCCGTCGATAAGGAGTCGAAGGTTGTGGTGGTAGGCGACGGAAAGTTGGGGTTACTGTGCGCTATGAGCCTGGCCCTTACTTCCGACAATGTGATCCTTGTGGGCAAGCATGAGGGCAAGATCGCCGTTGCCCGACGAGCGGGGGTCGAAGGAATTCTCCTTGGCGAAATGGATCGATCCATGCGCGGCAAGGCTGACATCGTGGTTGAAGCCAGCGGGTCTGCATCCGGATTTGCTACCGCGATAGACCTCGTTAGGCCGCGAGGTACGATCGTGCTGAAGTCTACGTTTCATGGAGTACCGGAATGGGATGCGTCACGTATCGTCGTAGATGAGATCACCATCGTCGGTTCGCGCTGCGGAAGGCTGGGCGCGGCATTGGAATTACTGGATTCCGGAAGGATCAATGTCGCGGGAATGATCGACGGCGAGTATCGGCTTTCGGACGGTGTGGCCGCAATGCGTAGGGCCGCGGACAACGGTGTGCTGAAAATATTACTCAAACCTTAAAGAAAAAGTCGACCGATCCGTCAGATCGTGCGTGAAATACAATACGGACCAGTCTGCTATAATCTACTGACCGACTCGAAGTAAAATGATAAAAGAGGAATGTATGTTTGAGAAGAAAAATGCCCGAGGAGGTTCCAGACGTGTCAGACGGCTGGTGGCTCTTCTTTTCATCTGGCCGTTAGTATTTGCAGGCGACCTGGCTGCACAGCCTGAGAAGTTATCTCGTTCGTTTGCAGAGATCACGAAAAAGGTCGAGCCGGCCGTTGTGAGTATCGATACGAAGGGAAAGGTTTTGCCGGTTGCCGCGAACCGTACGCCGGCACCGCCAAACGATAGCGACATTCTTGACTTTCTTCGGCGGCAGATGCAGCCAAGGGCCGCTCGTGCGGTCGGCAGCGGTTTTATCGTCGACCGGACCGGCTATATCATGACCAACGCTCATGTCATCGATGAAGCCTCGCGGATAATCGTCAAGTTGGATTCGGGCGAAGAATTTCCTGCTACTGTTGTGGGAACTGACTCGGAGACGGACCTTGCCGTACTCAAGATCGATGCTCGGCGTGACCTGCCATTTGTTAAGTTTGCAAATTCGGACAAAGCCGAGGTTGGTGATTGGGTCCTTGCCCTCGGTTCGCCTTTCGGGCTCGCCAAGAGCGTTACGGCCGGCATCATTTCGCAAACACAGCGCGAAACGCCGTATGCATCAGTTTTTCAAAAGTTTATCCAGACCGATGCTGCGATCAACCGGGGGAATTCGGGTGGACCGCTGGTCAATATGGACGGCGAGGTAGTCGGAGTTAATTCACAGATCGCCACTTCGACCGGCGATTACAATGGGGTAGGTTTTGCCTTACCTTCGCGAGAAGCTGAATACGTCTTCAGACAGATCATTGATAACGGCAAAGTTCGCCGTGGCTACATGGGAGTCTTACTCGATTCTGTAAAAGCGGAATTCGCGTCGGTTTACGGCCTTAACGATACTCGCGGAGCCATCGTCACGGAGGTTCGTGACAATAAGAGTCCTGCCGCCCTTGCCGGCCTGCAGGTAGGCGATATTATCGTTAAGTTCAACGAGCACAGCGTAAACAGCGCGCAGGACCTTATAGCACGCGTAGCCGCTACGTCTCCGGAAGAGAACGTAACCTTTGGGATCCTTCGTGAGAGTGGTACGAACCTGGTCAGCCGGATGTTATCAACTCGGTTGGGTGAGCGGCCGTCTGCCCGAGCTTCGAATGATGCCGATCAGGAGAACCGGAACCCGCCTGTAGAGGCTGCCAAGGCTGATGCGAAACCCTTCGGGCTCACTCTTGTTGAACTTACACCTGCCAACGCGGGCACGTACAGGATGCCGAGCCAGAAAGGCCTTGTGATCAAAGAGATCAGCCCGACGAGCTTTATCACTGACGTCAAGACCTCGCAGGGCGGCGATGCTCTCGACCCGGGGGATGTTATTCAGCGGATCAATCGGGTCAGTGTGGCCGACATCAATGCTTTCAACTCGGTCGTGTCCAAATTGAAGCCCGGCGACCCCGTGGTCCTCCATGTCCTGACCTACAACCCCGCCGCGCGGGCCCCACAATTGAAGATCGTACAGTTTACGGTTCGATAATTTTGTAATCTAATACTGTATATGTCATAGGGACGAGTTGAATTGACTCGTCCCTTGTTATATTAAGTATAAAAACTATGTCAAAAGCTAAAGAAGCCAAATCTAAACAGTCCGTCAAAAAATACTACAACTACATCGGCGGAGAATGGGTCAAGTCCTCATCGGGCGAGTGGTTTGATAATGTAAATCCCGCTGATACTTCGGATGTTATAGGGCGGTTTCCCAAGTCGAATGACGCTGACGTAAATAGCGCTGTCGAAGCTGCTCGCGAAGCCGCGACTCGCTGGCGGCGAACGCCGGCTCCGAAACGAGCGGAACTCTTATTCACGCTCGGTGAGATCCTCAGGAAAAATAAGGATGAATTTACCCGGCAGATGACCCGGGAGATGGGCAAGGTCCTCAAGGAAGCCGGCGGCGATGTTCAGGAAGCAATCGACTGCACATATTACACGGCGGGCGAAGGAAGGCGGCTTCACGGATTTACCACGCCGGCGGAAATGCCGAATAAGTTCGCGATGTGTGTCCGCCAGCCCGTTGGTATCTGCGGATTGATCACGCCATTTAACTTTCCGATGGCCATTCCGTCCTGGAAACTGATCCCGGCGCTCGTATGCGGCAACACTGTCGTGCTTAAGTCCGGCGAGGATGTTCCTCTTTCATCGCTCAATCTGGTGAGAGCCTGCGAAGAGGCCGGTATTCCCGCCGGTGTCGTAAACCTGATCAACGGCAGCGGCAAGGAGATAGGCCCTACCCTCGTTGGGCACAAGGATGTCAGGCTTATCTCATTCACGGGTTCGACGTCAACCGGTAAGACCATCGCTGAGCAGTGTGCACGAGACAATAAGATCGTTAGCCTCGAAATGGGCGGCAAGAACGCCATTATCGTAATGGATGACGCAGATATTGATAACGCAGTCGATGGCTCGCTGTGGGGTGCTTTTGGCACAAGCGGTCAGCGATGTACCGCATCGTCGAGGTTGGTCGTTCACAAGAAAATCTATAAGAAGTTTTGCGAAAAACTTGTCGAGCGTGTGAAAAAGCTCCGCGTCGGCAATGGCCTCGATGAAAAGACCGAGGTCGGGCCCGTCATCAACGAAAAGGCGATGGACAAAATTCTCGATTACATCCGCATCGGTCGTGACGAGGACAAAGCAACGCTCGCATGCGGCGGCAATAAGCTGACCAAGGGGGCGTACGGTAAGGGGTTTTTCATCGAGCCGACCGTCTTCACCGACGTATCGCCCAAAATGCGTATTGCACAGGAAGAGATCTTCGGGCCGGTTACATGTGTGATCCCTTTCTCAACGCTTGATCAGGCGATCGACATCGTTAACGGGGTCGCCTACGGCCTCTCATCGGCTATCTACACACAAGATGTTAATCAGGCTTTCTATGCAATGCAGGAGCTTTACACCGGCATTTGCTATGTAAATTCAGCCACGATCGGTGCCGAGGTCCATCTGCCCTTCGGCGGTACCAAGGGTACGGGAAATGGCCACCGCGAGGCGGGAACCCAGGTTCTGGATATCTTTACCGAGTGGAAGTCACTCTATATCGACTACTCCGGGAAGCTTCAAAAGGCCCAGATCGACCTTGTCGATATATAGGAAGGTTGGTTCTTAAATCTTAAATGTTTAAACTAGGCGTCACAAGGGCGCCTTTTTTTATGTCCATCGAGATAATTATCGTACTCGCAGTCCTGGCCCTCGCGGTTTACCTCTTTGTTACGGAGAAACTGCGGGTGGATCTTGTAGCGCTGCTCATCATGGCCCTTTTACTGTTGAGCGGCATAATCTCGCCTGTTGAAGGCCTATCCGGTTTCAGCAATGCCGCGACGATAACGGTGGGGGCTATGTTCGTCTTGAGTGCCGGGCTGTTCAAGACCGGTGCGGTTTCATTCCTTGGCGATTTTGTCAGCCGCGTATTCAGGAGTGGCTTCTGGATCGGCATATTCTCGGTGATGGTAGTGGTCGGCGTCCTTTCGGCCTTTATAAATAACACTCCGGTGATCGCGATCTTCCTGCCTATTTTGCTGGGCGTGGCCCGCGAAACCGGTATCAGTGCCTCGAAGATTTTGATGCCGGTTTCTTTCGCATCTATGTTTGGCGGAGTTTGCACTCTGATCGGCACCTCCACCAACATTCTTGTCAGTTCAATCGCCGAGAAGAATGGCCTCCGGCCTTTCACGATGTTCGAGTTTGCTCCTTTGGGATTGCTGATGTTTCTCTTCGGCAGCATTTATCTAATGGTCTTTGGGATCCGCCTGATCCCGGTAAGACGCGGAAGCGGTGACCTGGTCGAGGAGTTTGCTTTGAGCGAATACCTGACAGAGATCGTGTTGCAGCCGGATTCAACATCAGTCGGCAGGATGATCAGGGATGCTCCGCTGGTGCATGACCTCGACCTTACGATATTGACTATCCAGCGGGGCGACGAGGTCATCAGTCTGCCATCCGCGGAGGAAACCCTGCAGGCAGGCGATGTCCTGCTCGTCCGAAGTGACATCGAGAAGATCCGTGCCTTGCAGGAAAGGGAAGGGGTGCAATTCAAGCCACATGCGAAATGGGCGGATGTGAATCTGATGTCGGACGATTATCGGCTCATCGAGGCCGTGATCGATCCGAACAGTGATCTCGTCGGCAGCACGCTTCAAAGATCGTTTTTTCGAGAGAAATACGGCGGCACCGTACTTGCCATTCGTCATGCGGGCCGGCTTCTTCGAGAGAAGCTCTCCGATACCGTTCTCAGCGCGGGCGATCTCTTGCTGGTCGAAGTCAAAACCACCAGGCTGGGAACCTTCAAGCGAAGCGGTGATTTTATTATCACCTCTGAAATGGAAGCTGCCGAGTTTCGTCGGGGTAAGGCTGTGTTCGCTGTCGCGATCGTCGCAGGCGTCGTTATCTCGGCGACCCTTAATCTGGCTCCCATAGTTGTGACCGCTCTAGTCGGCGCGATCGGGATGATCCTTCTCGGCTGCATATCCCTCGAAGAGGCATACGAAGCTATCGAATGGAAAATAATATTTCTGCTTGCCGGGGTCCTTTCACTGGGTGTCGCACTCGACCAATCGGGCGCGGCGGGCTTGTTATCGTCAAACATGATCAAGTATGTCGGCGTACTTGGTCCGATCGCACTCGTTTCGGCATTCTACCTGGTTACTTCGATACTTACCGAAACAATGTCAAATAATGCGACCGCGGCCTTGCTGGCCCCGATCGCGATCGCAACGGCGCAATCGCTGGATCTGAACGCAACGCCTTTCCTTATGGCTATCACGTTCGCCGCCTCGGCTAGTTTTATGACGCCCGTCGGATATCAGACAAATACGATGATCTACGGACCGGGGCAGTATAAATTCACTGATTTTGTGAAGGTCGGAACACCGCTCAATATAATGTTCTGGATCCTGGCAACAATTATGATCCCGATGATCTGGTCGTTCTAGACCTGCGATCGAATCCCTCTCATGATTTCGGAATGATTATTTAGAACACCGTCACTTTGATCGCGTCTTACGGTAGTCGACCAATCATCGCGGTCGAACGTGGCTCCGAGGACGATCCCGTCCGAACGCGGGAACATGTGGCCGGAACTAAGATAGCAATAATCGATCTCGGGCTGCGGCAGCAGTATAGTGAGCTGTCCGCGGATAGGGATCAGCTTCTTATCGTCAAAAAGGGCATGGGAGCCAAGCCCCGAGCAATTAAAGATCACTGGTTCGGGCAATCGCATCACCTCGTCTCGGCTTCGAAACTCACGCACTACAACCTTCCCGCCGGCGTTATAGAAATCGCGGAGCAGGCATCGCAGGTAGATCGAGGGTTCGATCAGCATCGTTTTATACTGCCGGGCGTAAGGGAACCCGAAGTACCTTGACGGGTCACGATGGATCTGTATGTCTGGATAGAGATCGTTTCCGCCCGGAAGATTGCTTTGGGGATTGATCTCAGCTCGGTGAAAAGTGAATGTATCGATCCACCTGACGCCGTATTCCGGCCCGACCAGAAGCTGGAAAGCACGGTTAGAGGCCTTAGTTGCCAGACGAAACTGGTCTATAAATTTCGGCGAAACGTCCTCATCGTCGAACACCGCCGTCGGTGACCAAAATCCTCCCGCAATGTTTGATGTCGTATCGGGCGGTAGATCCCTTGCATAGATCGTTACTGTGCCGGGCCCGTCCTGGTACCGCCGCTGCAGCATCAACGCCGTTGAAAGACCATTCACCCCGCATCCGATAACGGCAAATCGTTTTGCCGCCGGCTGACGAGAACGCGTTGGCCTCGGCCATGTAAAGTCACGGACCAGATCTACGGCCTGCTCCGCCGTGCCCCAGGAAAGAGTGATCCCGGCACCGCCGTGGCCGTAGTTGTGGACCAGCAGCTTCGGCCCGACCCGATGAGCCTCTACTACAAAACCTTCCGGACGAAAGGGTCTCAGACCGACGATCTCGCGTATTACTCGGCTGCGAGCGACTTTAACCGGGGCGAGACTGCGTAGCTGTGTCTGGCCTAAGATCTGTGTTGGCGAAGATGTGAGGACAAATCCGCTCGCGACCGCCAGATTGCGGAGAAACGTCCTGCGATCGTGCTTAGGTAGTACCGCACCGCGATGGAACTGGGTGTTTGCTGGCGCGGTTTCTCGCACCCGTCGAGAATAACGAAGTTCGAACCGGTTATCAAGGAAGAAATGGCCAGCTGGGCGCCGAAAACTTGCTCTACCATTTAGACAATCCGTCAAAAAATCGTAGAATTTCAGCTTGCAGCCATTTCTATAAGAACCCATTTTACTGGAGCGAATTTAATGAATATCGGATTACCAAAAGAGATCAAGGATAACGAGTGCCGCGTCGGTCTAACACCGGCGGGGGTACAGGCCCTGGCCAATGCCGGACATTCGGTTTATGTACAGAAAACCGCGGGCGAGGGCTCGGGATTTACTGACGATCAGTACGTAAAGGCTGGCGGCCAGATGCTGGATACTGCCGACGAGGTATGGCAAACCGGCGATATGATCGTAAAGGTCAAGGAGCCGGTTGCACCTGAATATCCGCGGATGCGAGAAAATCAGCTGCTGTTTACTTACCTTCACCTGGCTCCGGAATTCGAGCTGACCCGGCAGATGCTCGAGCGAAAGGTGACCGGAGTCGCCTACGAAACCATCGAGGACAGGCATGGCCGCCTGCCGCTTTTGACGCCCATGTCCGAGGTTGCGGGCCGGATGTCGGTGCAGGTCGGTGCCACGTATCTCGAAAAAATGAACGGAGGCCGCGGTATTTTGCTCGGCGGAGTACCCGGTGTGCCGGCAGCAAATGTCGTGATCATCGGCGGCGGGATCGTCGGCACAGAAGCGGCCAAGATGGCCGTCGGCCTGGGTGCAAAGGTCACGATCATCGACCGAAATCTCGACCGGCTAAGGCAGCTCGATGATATTTTTCTTTCCAAGGTTCAGACGCTCGCGTCATCGCAGTACGCCATTGAAGAAGCTATCTCGCATGCCGATCTTGTGATCGGTGCCGTTCTGGTCGTCGGAGCTGCCGCACCGAAACTTGTAACTCGCGACATGCTCCATCTGATCCCTCAGGGGGCCGTGCTTGTCGATGTTGCCGTCGACCAGGGCGGGTGTTTCGAAACCACGCATGCCACTACGCACTCGAACCCGACCTATTACGAAGAAGGCGTGCTGCACTACTGCGTCGCCAACATGCCCGGTGCGGTACCGCGTACGTCGACGTTTGCACTTACCAACGCAACATTGCCCTACGCTCTGGCCCTAGCCAACAAAGGTTTTGAGCAGGCGATCAAAGACGATGCCGGCCTTGCCGAGGGTGTGAATACCTATGCCGGAAAGCTCACTTACGAGGCAGTGGCAACTTCGCAAAACCTGGAATACACGCCGCTCGACAGTTTGCTCGGAAAAGCGACCGCGGCGTAAGTATTGCGGCTTTTTCGGCCACGAATTACACGAATGTCACGAATTAGCTTATTCGTGACATTCGTGTTATTTCGTGGCTTAGGCTTTTTTGCAACCGATCGCATTCATAAATGCTCTAAACGACTTTCGCATGTACGAATTTGCCGTTACACCTGCTGTCACACAGCTTCGCCGTCCCGGCGTGATCATAACCGAGGTCACCCCGGAGAGCCTCGGCGCGGAGCTTGAGCTGGAACCGAATGACCGGATCACGCGGGTCAACGGCCGGCCGGTGCGGGATTATCTCGATTTCAGGTTCCAGACTGCGGGTGAAACCGATCTCACGTTTCAGGTGAAAAAGCCTGACGGCCAAACTGTCGAGATCGAATTCGACCGTGACGAGAGCGAGGATTTCGGACTGATGTTCGAGCAGATCGTTCCCCGGCAATGTGCTAATGAGTGCATTTTTTGTTTCTGCAAGGGCAATCCTGACGATGCCCGGCCGTCATTGTTTGTGCGTGACGAGGATATTCGGCTATCGTTTCTTTACGGCAATTACACAACGCTTTCGTCGATAACCGAGGATGAGATGAAGCGGATCATCGAGCAGCGTCTTTCGCCGCAGTATGTTTCGGTCCATGCTACGGACCTGAAAACTCGGGCCTACCTGCTCGGAGTGGATGAATCGCGGGCCGATATCTCCGACAAGCTTGATCGCCTATTGGCTGCCGACATCGAACTGCATGCACAGGTAGTGTTATGCCCCGAGATCAATGACGGGGCTATCCTGGAAAAGACGCTAAGGGATCTGGCTGCCTACTACCCAAAAGTCGTGAGCACGGCTGTCGTTCCGGTGGCCTTGACCCGATACAACACTGACGAACGTTTGACCCGCGTCACGCCGGAATTTTGCCGACGCACGATCCGCGAGGTCGAAAAACTCCAGAAAGAATTTCGCCGCACGCTTGGCGTCACCTTTGCGTTTCTCGGCGATGAGATCTACATCAAGGCGGGTGCCGATATCCCGTCGCGGCGTCATTACGGCAACTATCCCCAGATCGAGGACGGCGTGGGCATGGTGCGATCGTTCGTAAATGCGTTTGAGAAAATGTTGTCGGCGAGGCCGACGATATTGGCATCGAAAGTCGGGACGCGAGATGTACGTACGCACGCCGCAGCTATGGTACCGGTTGACGCGATTGATGCAGTGCTGCAGTTGCCCGTTGGCACTATTGGCACTGACCTGGACGGCACTATTCTGACCGGCGAGATGTTCGCGCCGATTCTGATGGAACAGATCGACCGGTACAACGCTCTCAATGGCACACGGCTGAGCGTCCTAGCTGTTCCGAATACATATTTTGGCGGTGATGTTTCAGTGGCAGGTTTACTTAGCGGGCAGGATTTTCTGGCAGTCATGGATCAAATCGTTGGAGATTTCGTAGTCATCCCTAAAGTCACGATCAAATCGGACGAGCCGATTTTTATCGATGGGATGCCATATGACGAACTAAAAAGGAAATTTCCTGTTCCGGTCTACGACGTCGATATCGCGGGCCTGATCGAAATGCTCACTTGATCGGCAATCGTAACCACCGAATTATAGGAAAGAAACACCAAAAAGACCGTAAGATCTTTTTGGTGTTTCTTTTGTGTAAATTCGGGGTTAAGGTCTTCTGAAGCCCGCAAGGTTAGCCCGCGAAGTGGTAATGGATCACGCCAGAGATCTTGATGGCCTGTCCGGAAAGCATCGTTGGGGAGAATCGCGCGCTTTTCGCAGCCGCTTCTGACGCTGCACGCAGCAGACTATTTCCCGAGACGGCATTCGCCGAGATCACATTTCCCTTCTCATCGATCAATACCTGGACGCTCACGGTTCCCGCGGCGTTTGCGATTTTAGCAGCCGCCGGAATCGATGGCGTTGGCAGGCTGATCGCGATGCTGTTGACGACGCCCATAGATTTGATAAGCGGCTTTTCCGCAACGGCCTTCTTTACCGGCGGCGGAGGCGGCGGGGACAGTTCGGCGACCTCTTCGGTTGTGGCGATAGTCTCATCTCCATCACCTAGTCCCGTGTCTCCGGTACCGTCACCCCGGCCAGATCCATTCCCGCCAAGGTGCTCGGTGTCAAATTTACCGAGCTCGAAATTGGTTATCGAGGGCCTCGCTTTGGCGGTATTCTGCGCGGTTGATACTGCATTCGGGACGTCACGCGGTGATTCATCGATCCGTGCCATATTGATCTGGCGGGATGCCGTTGCCGATGGCCCACCCTGCTTGGGGGTCTTTGGCGCGATCTCAGGCTCCGGCAGTTTCTCTTTCTCCGTTATTTCGACGGGAGCAATAAGCTCGAACATGTCGAGTTCACCCATTCCGAGATTGAGATCGACCGCAAATAGGCTAAATATTAAGGCGGCGAATAAAGTGGAGCAGAGTACAACTGACGTTATTATGAAATAGCGGCCTCTGTTCTTTACGTCATTGTGCTGAGGTTCGGTTTCTATTAATTGTTCAAACATATAAATTTCTCCGGCGAAAACGCCTTCCTTGTACTTACAAACGAAAGTCTATATGAGAAAACAACCCGATTTTGCAAAGTTTTGCAAAAAAGTGTGGGCCGTGAGGCCCACACTGGTCACTAACAGTAATACTTTCCTACACTTAGCGTGTAAAGTTGTAAACGATCACACCGGTCACCTTAACCGCTACATTGGACAACTTAGTCGGCGAAAATCGGGCGTTCAAGGCTGACCGCACCGCCGCGTCCCTTAAGAGCGGGTGACCATTTAATGCCTTGGCCGATATAACGCTCCCTGATTCATTTATCAAAACCTGAACATCCACCGTCCCTTGCACGTTCATTGAGATCGCCGTCGCCGGATAAGGCGGTTTTGGCAAATAGGACGCTCGCCCATTGATCACCCCGAGAGATGTGGGTGGCTGCGGTTTGGCCTTGACCACAGGCGGCGGTTCCGGCTCTCGCACGGAGTCGGCCGCGTTCCTTGACGTGCTTAAACTTTCGACGCCAGAGCCCGTCGGACCGCCTGAGTTGCCGCGTGCGGGTCCACTATAATTAGCTGGTCCTGAGTCGATCCCCTTCGCATCGATCTTGAATCTGTCTGTGTCAGGCCGAGCTAGGTGCTGATTAGGCACATCCGACGTCGAGTCGGGTACGAACTTCGATTCATCGACTCGAGCCATGTTGATCCGCCGAGTCGGTATGGCACTGTCCGATGCGGGGGACGCGTTCCTCTCCGGCCTCGGCTGCTCGATCTCGGGCTTCGCGGGCGGGGGTTCGACGGGGGCAAGCATTGTGCTGAGAACAAAATTATCGCTGCCGAGACTTATATCGGCGGCGTAAAGGCTAAAGACAACGGCCGACGCAAAAAATACACCTACCACCAGCGACGACGCCAGGAAATAGCTCCGGCGTGTTTTAAATTCAGCGCCTTCCGGTTCGCTTTCGATCAACTTGTCAAACATTTATTTTCCTCCTAAAGCGTCGGTGCCAGCCGCTCGTTTACTTAGACACCGGCAACATAGATTAGTTCCAAACATGATTTTGCTACAGCAAAATGGAAGAAAAAGCATGGATCTATCGTCTAAAGGTAAGATAAACAGGAGGTCCAAATGAAATTTCATCGTCTCTGCATCTCGCTATGCGTAGTCAATCTACTGTTCTTGGTGTTCATTACGGTTCAGGATCGCTCTCAGGCTGACGAGCGTGTCCTTCCGGTTTTGCGCACGAGAGCGATCGAACTGCTTGACGAAAAAGGCAAAAAGCGTGCACAGCTAAACGTAGAATCTAATGGCGAGGTCGTCTTTCGGCTGCGAGATTCGACCGGTACGATCCGCGCAAAGTTCGGCGCCGACGATCGAGGTGCGGGCCTCATTCTGATGGACGAGCGGACCGAGGCGACGGTGCAGCTGCGGGCAAATCAAAATGGCGGCAACCTTGCGCTGTTTACCCGTGACGGTCGAAAGAACGAGATCAAATGAACCTCCCACCCGATCACCCCGGCCGCACACCATGTTGGCGTGAATTCGGCGAAAGAGCCTTTAGGTTCCTCCTTTGCGACTTTGCGTCTTTGCGGGAATTCCTCTTTGCCCTGTATATCCCAGTGAACCGCTCGATCGGAGTCTGCGTCCGATAACTCGTCGAAATACGCCAAATGGGACAAATGAGACAAATTGGACAAATAGGACAAATTGGACAAATAGGACAAATAGGACAAATGGGACAAATACGCCATTTGGTATTCCCCTCGCGTATCCGTTTGAGATAAGTTCAGAGTGTATGAGTAATTCCGTCACACCAACCCGCTGCAGCCATCAACCGAACGATATCTTTTATGACGAAAGGCTGGCCTTTGTCGATCATGTTTGCCGCGTGCTTATCGAGAGCCGCACCGGATCCGACAAGCACTATGAGCCAATGTCGGGGTTTAGCGGTTTGTGCAAGCTGCCGTGGAACGCTTGCCAAATGACTGACGATTTCCTCGACGTAACGGAACGGCTGCGACTTCAGGAGATCTCGATCACTCCCATCGAGAGAGGCGGATCGGTGAGGCTCGAAAGCTGCCCGGGGAATGCCTTAGACTCGTCCAGATCTGGCACTCCCGGCAGGCCGCTCACTTCGCTCGATCGCTTTCTCTCAACTCCGCTCATCCTGGCCCGCGGCTCACCGGCATTGGGACACTGAGCCACAACCATTTCCGTTTTTACCTGTGTCGTACTATTGTTCTTTGAAAATCTATAATGTTTCTGTAATTGAGACGCGTGAAAAAAGATCTCGAAACCTGGCGATTTATCCATCAGCGGCTCAGCCGCGGCGAGCCCGTTGTGCTGCTCGTCGTGGCAGAGAGCACCGGCAGCAGCCCGGGCCGTGCCGGTTATAAGATGGCTGTCTCAATTGATGGGGAGTTGTCGGGAAGCATCGGCGGCGGGGTGATGGAGGTGGAATTGGTCGAGCGATCCAGGTCACGGCTGTCAGCAGCCGAGTGGGAGAACGCCTCGTCTCAGGTCATCGAGCAGGTGCATCAGAAAAATTCTCCTAGCGCATCCGGCATGATCTGCTCCGGCAGCCAGACCGTGATCGTCCGCTCACTCACACCGAATGACATTGAGACAGTCGACCAGATCCTCAGGGCCTCTGCAAGCGGCGACTCCCTTCGGATATCGATAACTCCCTCACAGTTCGAGTTGAGACACGACCCCGGCGACCTCCCGCCCACTTCATTCGAGCGGTTGTCCGACAGTGATTTCATCTACTCAGAGCGAGTTGAGACGAGCGGCCGTCTGTTCATCGTCGGCGGCGGCCACTGTGCGCTGGCTCTTTCCGAAGTGATGTCGCGTCTCGGTTTTCATATCTCGATCTTCGACGACCGGCCCGACCTTAACACGATCGAGAAGAACCGCTATGCCGACACCGTCACCATAGTTGAGACATACTCGAAGATCGATGAATTCGTCCCGTCCGGCGATGACGTCTATGTCGCAGTGATGACCCTGGGCTATGCATCGGACATGCAGGTCATCAGGAGCCTGATCGATAAAGACTTCCGTTACTTCGGTGTGCTCGGCAGCCGCGCAAAAGTTGGGACAATGTTCCGCGAACTGCGAAATGAGGGCCTCGACGAAACGCGTCTCAGTTCCATCCACTCCCCCATCGGCATTTCGATCAACAGCCGCACGCCCGAGGAGATCGCCGTCTCCATTGCGGCCGAGATCGTCTCAGTGAAAAACCAGACCGTCGGAAACACAGAAAGTTAGCTATGAGCTATTAGCTGTCAGCTATCAGCTATTTTTTTCTGAAGGGTAGAGACTTAGAAGCACCTTTTCGGGTGTAAAAGGAGCGTCAAACTTCGGAGCGGTACCGGCGAAAGAGCGAACCGCATTCCTGATCGCAAAATACGCCCCGATGCCGTACATCAACGGCGGCTCGCCAACGGCCTTTGAGTTGAAAATGGCGAGATTCTCACGGTCGGTTTCAAGCGGTAAGACGCTGATATCCTTTGGGACAGAGTAGATGTCGGGGACCTTGTAGGTCGAGAGTGCATTTGATCTCAGACGGCCGTCGGCGTCATACACGACCTCTTCCATAGTCATCCAGCCGAGGCCCTGAACGATGCCGCCTTCGATCTGTCCGAGGTCGACCGAGGTATTCATCGACGAGCCGAAATCGTGACAGCATTTAACGTAATCGACCTCGTAACGGCCGCGCAGGCAATCGACCGTGACGCCGACGACCGCGGTGCCGTAAACGTGATAGGCGAAGGGATGGCCCTTTGCGGTGCCCCAGTCGAAATGGATGCCAGGGGTAGCGTAATGCGAATGCTCGCTCAGGTTAACGCGCTGCAGGTGGGCCTCGAGCACGAGAGTTTGCCACTCAAGGCTGGTCTTTTCGCCGCTGCGGTAAACGAATCCATCCGTTACCGAAACGGCCTCGGCTGACTCGGCCTCGACCAGTCCACAGGCGACCTCGAACAGCCGGTCACGGATCGTTTCGCAGGCGATCTGGGTAGCTTTGCCATTGAGGTCGGCAGCCGCCGACGCCGCGGTCGGGCTGGTGTTGGCTATTCGGAGCGTGTTGGTGGTGTGAACTCGGACATTTGCGATGTCGAGGCCGAACGTTCGGGCCGCGACTTGTGCGATCTTGGTATTCACGCCCTGGCCCATCTCCACCGCACCCGTGGACACCGCCACCGAGCCGTCCGTGTAAACATGGACGAGCGAGCGCGCCTGATTCATCGGGGTTTTGGTAAACGAAATGCCGAAGCAGACCGGCATCAGGGCAACGCCCTTCTTAAAGTATTTAGAACTTGCGTTGAATTCGTCGGCCTCGGCCTGAAGTTTAGCGAAATTGTATTTCTCATCGCCCTGTGTCCATGAGGTGATCGCGTCGCTTTCGGCCTTTTGACCATAGGGAAACTCGTCGCCGTCGTCGATCAAATTTTTTCGCTGAATTTCGGCGGCAGAAACCCCGAGCTTCTCCGCGGCGTGCGCAATAGCAGATTCGATAACGAACATCCCCTGCGGCCCGCCAAAACCGCGAAATGCCGTATTCGGCGGCAGGTTAGTGCGGCAGCAATACGCAGTAGCAGTGACGTTGGGAATAAAATAGGAGTTTGTGCAATGAAAAAGCGTGCGTTCGAGCACCGGCGGCGACAGGTCACACGCGGCACCGGCATTCTGGTAAAAGACGGCTTGGTAGGCGACGATCTTCAGTTCCTTACCGAGACCGATCTTGAAATCGGCAGAATACGGATGCCGCTTGCCGGTCATCCGCATATCTTCCATACGGTGAAGCGCGTATTTCACGGGCCTGCCCGTGAGTTGGGCCGCCACGGCACAGATCCCGGCCCATGCGTTTGCCTGGTCTTCTTTGCCGCCAAAGCCGCCGCCCAGACGCTGAACATCGACCTCGACCTGATGCATTTGCAATCCAGTCACACGGCAGACCGCCCGCTGAACAGCCGTCGGCCCTTGCGTCGAAGAATACACCTTCAATCCGCCGTTTTCAGTGGGCACCGCGTACGCGCCCTGGGTTTCGATGTAAAGATGCTCCTGGCCGTTTACGTCGGCGCGGCCTTCAAAGATATGCTTGCAATCCGCAAATACAGCGTCGACATCGCCAAGGATAAACTGCTTCGGCGGCACGATAAGATCACCATTCGCCGCCGCCACACGCGGATCAGTAACCGGAGTGAGTTCGTCGATCTCAGCAGTGATCTTCTTGGCTGCCCTATGCGCGAGGTCCTCGGTCTCCGCAACAACTATAACTATCGGCTGCCCCGCAAAATGCACCTCGCCCTCGGCAAGCAGCGGTTCATCAGGCACGATCCCGCCGATCTGGTTCTCGCCGACGAGGTCCGCGGCGGTGATCACTTTGATCACGCCCCTAGCTTTTTCGGCTTCGGTGGTGCTTATGCTTTTGATTATCCCGTGCGCAACCGGCGAATCAAAAATACACGCATACAGCGTCCCCTGAATAACCGGAATATCGTCGAGATAAACACTCTCGCCGCGGACGTGTGAATGTGAGTCGATGTTGATCACTACTTATTCGGGTAATATGTGAGTGCTCGATACTCAGTCCAAGCAGGCTCTTGCTTAATCTTCCCGCTATCTGTTACTAATTTCAGGAAGGTTCTCTTTGTCCAATTTCCGTGTTGATCGGTCGTGTCTGTCCTTATCAAGTATTTCCGCTCAGGTCGTGGCAGATTAATGACAGCTATGTTGTGCCATTCGATTTCATTGCCCCTGGTGTCGAAAACAGTTATGTATTTTTGATTAAGTTTTCCGTCATATCCATATGCCAGCTTTTCCATTCGAGTCTGCATGTAGTTATAAACATAACGCATACCCTTTTCACCGTTATTTTGAATCATCTGCATTTCCGACAATTTCCCGTCAGCATATTTGTATTCGTATTTACGGCTATACCGGGAGTCGGAGGCAGGTCTTACCATTATTGCTCTGTCGGCAGGTGATGCAGAGCTAATTATCCCGCTATCTTGGTAGATTGCCTGGCTTAAAGAAACTCTTGAGCCGTCCAAATATCCGTAGACCGTGACTTCATACGGATTACCATTCGAACTGAAATATATGGCTTTTACATAATCTCCGCCTTCGTCAAAATCCGTGATCGAGTTGTAGTGTCGTCCTTGTTGGCTCCAAGTCCCCGACAGGTCTTCACTTTCTTTGACAACGGTTCTTATTTTCCCCTTCAGTCGTTCGTCTTCAGCATCCGTTCGTAGCTTGGGTGCCCGCGGCAATTGTGGAAGAGACCTGGGTGTTGCATCTTCAATCCTCTTGGCTATCCTTGCGCTAAGGTCGACCTGGCTTACTGCAAAAGTTGGAAGGAGGAGTAAACAGTAAATTAGAATCCCAATTCTTTTCATATTAAATGGATACCTCAACAAAATGTGCACGAAACAGCTGCCTTAACAGCAGTCGTTTATACGTCGCCGAGCCGCGAACGTCGGAGATCGGCGAAATCTCGGACTGCATTACCTCGTTGGCGGCGGTGATGGTTTCTTCGCTGATCTCGCGGCCGCGGAGGAATGCGGAGGTTTCTTTCAGGTACAGCGGAATCGGGGCGACGCCGCCGGCGGATAAATGAGCTATTTTGATCTTTGAAAATTTACCCTTTCGCAAGTACCCCTCGATATCGTCCAGCTGAAGCGAGATCGCTGTGTTGACTGTGGCGATATCGAGGTAGGTGCGTTTGCTTACCTTCTCGAAGTTGAAACGAAAATCGCCCGGTGGTTTGCGAAACCTGATCGAGGTGATGATCTCGTCCGATGATTTTGCAAGCTGTTTGTAGCCGAGGTAGAGATCACGTAGCAGAAGCGTACGCGTATTCTCGCTGCTTTGCGGCGATGCAGGCAAGGGTGCTTGCGATCCCAACGTGACTTCGGCGTCGAGGGCGAGGAACCAGATGGTCATATCGCCGATCGGCGAGGCGTTGATGAAGTTACCCGCGAGCGTTGCCATGTTGCGGATCGGGGTCGATGAAACGAGCTTGAGATGTTTGTAAAGATCGGGAAAGACCGCCTGCATCGCCGGCGATTCGAGCAGGTCGGTGACCGTGGCCGAGGCTCCGATCTCGATGTATTCGCCCGTATCGCGAATGCCGCGGAGATCATCATCATAGAGCAGCGGCGCGGCATCAGATTCCGCCATCTGCTCGGGCCGCTGGACGTAAACGTCGGTGCCGCCGCCGACGAACAGTTGCCGGTGGTCAGTGGCCAGTGGTCGGACATGATCCTTTCTCATCGCCGCGAGGCGTTCCGGGATAGTTTTGAAATAGGCGGGTACGACTCCGGACTCTTTCGCTTTTTCTTTCTGCCCACCGACCACTGACCGCCGACCACTGACGACCGCTGCTGCCCGCTCGATCGATTTGTATCCGGTGCAGCGGCAGATATTGCCGTCGATGGATGAGATTGCGGCTTCGATGGGCGAGGCTGAGCCCTTATCTACGTTCGAGTCCAGACAAAAACCGGTCAATGACATCACAAAGCCGACCGTGCAGAACCCGCATTGCGTTCCGCTTTCGTCGACCATCGCTTGCTGCACGGGCGTGAGCGAGCCATCTGCGGAATTGATACCCTCGATCGTCACGATGTGCTTCCCAGCCGCGTTGGCAAGCGGCATAAGGCAGGAAGTCATCGTACGGTATTTGACACTCTCGTGAGCGAGTTCGCCGACGAGTATGTTGCAGGCTCCGCAATCACCCTCGCGGCACCCGATCTTTGTCCCCTTTAAATTCCTGCGATAGCGAACGAAATCGAGAACCGTCGTGCCGGGATGCTCGTCGGTCGAAATTGACTGGTCATTTAGGATGAACTGCATCGCAGGCGGCATTCCGTTTTTTCTGGTTGTCAGTTACACCTTATCATTTATCAGTTATTCCGGAATAACTGATAGCTGAGAACTGAAAATTGAAATTTGCAGATTAATAGTCAATTTTATCGGGCTTTTCAGCCCACGCTCGGAAGACTTCCAGGGCCTCATCACGCATCAGGTTTATCATAACCCTCTCACGCGCATCGTTGACCTTTTTAAGCTCATCGTATATAAAGTCGTCGTCAAAACCGATACTTGCAGCGTCTTCGCGGGTGCATGCGTATACGACCCGGTCGGGCCGGGCCCAGTAGATGGCACCGAGGCACATCGGACACGGTTCGCACGATGTGTAAATGGTGCAGCCGTCGAGCTGGAAACTCTGCAGAGCCTCGCAGGCCTGGCGGATCGCGATTATCTCGGCGTGGGCGGTCGGATCGTTCGACGTGGTAACCCGATTGTTTCCTTCGGCAATGATGCTGCCGTACTTTACGACCACGGCTCCGAACGGCCCGCCCGCGTTCGCGGCCATACCCGCGCGTGCAAGGCCGATGGCCCGCGTCATGAATTCACGGTCCTGAGCGTTCATTTTGGCGGTGTGAGCCTTATCTCAAACAGCTTTCTCCAGTTTTTTCCTGTTACAAAGATGCGGTCCCCCTCGGCATCATAGGCGATGCCATTGAGCGTATTTTCTTCGCCCCTTTTTACATCGTCGGGTGAGATGCCGTCCAGGTTGATGTATCCGAGCAGTTTGCCGGTGGCCGGGTCGATGCGGGCAATATGGTTAGGCCTTCCAAGGATATCCGGTTTTTCCGAATGCCAGATATTCGCCCAGATCTCGCCGTTGACGTATTCAAGCTCGTTTATATTCATCAATGGCTTTCCGTCCTCGCGCATGACCGCGATCATGCGGACAGATCTGAAGGTGTCGGGACTCATCACTCGGATGACATGCGTACCGTCGCTCATGAAAAGGTTGGTGCCGTCGGATGTCAATCCCCATCCCTCGCCTTGAAAAGAAAATTCCCGTATCAGCTTGAAATCATTGATATCAAATACGCGGCTGATCCCATTTTGCCATGTTATCTGATAGATCTGGCTGTTATGCAATGCGATGCCTTCGCCGAAGTTGTCTTTAGGGAGATCCCATTTTTGCAGGACGCGTCCGGACTTGAGATCTACCTTTCGCAGCGATGACTCGCCGTAGTTTCCCGTGCTTTCGTAAAGGAATCCATTCTCGAACAGCAGGCCCTGGGTAAATGCCTTAGGATCGTGAGGATAGGTATTTACTATCTCGTAGCCGTAGACGGGCAATGCGGACGGCCTGGCTGTATTTGCGTTGCTCACGATCCTGTTATTTGCCGGAGCGTTCGCCCCATCCGAGCATCCGAACGCGGCCGAAACCGCCAGGGCCATTATCAAAATACGCATATATATCACGAATCGAAGACGGTCATTTCGCCAATGCACGATTGATCGCCTTTCTAAAGCCCGCCGCCGAAAAGCTTCGTACGCTGACCCCGTTTACAAAGATCGTAGGTGTCGAATTTACTCCATAAGAGTTGCCGTCAGCCATGTCTTTTCGCACCTCGGCTGCCGTCTTTTCGGAGTTAAAGTCTAACTCAAATTGTTTTGCATTCAAACCCAGTTCGGCCGCGTATTTCCTGAGCGATGCGGCATCGAGCGCATCCTGCCTGCTGTAGAGAAGCTCGGTGTATTCTAAGAATTTGCCCTGAGCATGGGCAGCCGAGGCGGCCTTGGCGGCCGCAAAAGCATTTTTGTGAATGCTCTCGAGCGGGAAGTCTCTGACAACGAGCCGGACCTTGTTGCCATACCCCGCGATCACATGTTTTAAGATCGGATGAACCGCAGCACAGGCAGAGCACTGGAAATCGCTGAACATCACGACCGTTACGGGTGCCGTGGGCGGCCCTAGTGCGGGATCATCATCGGGCGATATTGCCTGGACGGGAGCTTCGGGCTCGATAAGAAGGACCTTCGCGTTATATTTGGCATACATCCGTGTGCGAAATGATTCCTGAAGGTTTCTAAGTTCTGCGTCAGAAAAATCCTTCATTTTTCCGGTGATCTCGCGAGCCAGAAGGTCGCCGGAATCTATTTTCAGTGCCTTGGCTTCCTCAGCAACGACCGCGTTAAACAATGCCCCCTCAAGCTCGGCCAGGAGCTGGTCATAGAAATCGGCCCGGATACCGTAGAGCGTTAATCTGCTCTCGTCATCGAATTCTTTTGCCGTAAGACTGCGGGCACCGACGGTGAATAAAACATCCGCCGGTTTCAGATCAGGGGCATTGACGTCTTTGCCCGGTACGACCTTATACTTTGCCGCTAGGGTGTCGACATAGTCGCTTATCGCCTTCTCTTCGGGTTCCCGCCGGATAAAGGAGATGATCTGCTCGCGGACTTCTGACAGCGGCCGCCCGCCGATCTGTTCCTGATTGGCGTCGTAAACGGCCTGTATCTGGGCAGCCGTAGGCGCTTTGACTTTTGCGGTCTGCAGCTTTAGTAACGCCGCGATCGTCATTTTGAGTGACTTTGCTTCTACGTCAAGCAATACCGAACCCAGCCGCTGCGCGTACATTTGCTTGCGGACACTGGCAATAACAGCCGGAAGCTTTTCGATCGCTTCCTGGGCAGCCGGTGAAAGGTCACGGGACGTGATAGTGCGACCTGTCAGGGTGGCTAAAGGCTCGTCAGGCGCCTGGCCCAGGACAGAAGAGGCAAAAATCAGTAGAAGTACTGGTGTAATGATCTTCATTATTTAAAGTGTTTGAAGCTTCGATTTTAACAGAAAAGTCATAGTCTCTGACGCACAAGCCACCCGGATTGGTTGTTTTTGCGATTTTGTTACTATCTCGATATGAAGCTTGCTCGCGGTTTCTATCTTCGGGAAGACACGGTCGCCGTCGCCCGTGACTTGCTCGGCAAACTACTTGTGGTGCCGAATGAGCATGGGGACCGCATCTCTGGGATGATCGTCGAAACCGAGGCATATTTGGGTATCACCGACCGAGCCGCCCACAGCTATGGCGGCCGCCGGACGGCCCGCACCGAGGCGACCTATGCGCTCGGGGGACACGTTTATGTTTTTTTCGTGTACGGGATGTATTACCAGCTTAATGTGGTCACCGGCCCGGTCGACCACCCGCACGTTGTCCTGATCCGTGCTGTCGAGCCGATCGACGGAATAGAAATAATGCGAGAGCGACGCGGGCCGATGAAAGACCGCAACCTGACATCAGGTCCCGGAAAGCTCTGCATAGCTCTCGACATTGATCGAACTTTCAATACCGCCGACCTGCTTGGGGACCGAATTTGGATCGAAGATTATCGGGAGATACCCAATTCGGAAATCTCGGCAGGGAGCCGCATTGGCATCGACTACGCAGGGGAAGACTCTGAACGGCCGTGGCGGTTTTGGGTAGAAGGCAACGGGTTCGTCAGCCGCAAGTAAACCGAAATAGTCCTACACTTTTGTTGCCTTTGCTAATCAGTGTTTAGAGAAATTTCAGAAAACTGATATTTTTGAATGATATGTCAGAACCTATTTTGAAGAAAGCAAAGCCGGATATCCGCGCCATCACGCGGCTTGTGCCGCCGAGCGGGAACCTCGTTCAGGGCCAATCGGAACTTCCGATCGATCCGCAGTTGGCCCGCGAAGCGGCTGAGATAATTGCCGCAAGCCAAAACCATTATGGAGGCAGCGAGGGCGACGAACGGCTTCGTAATGCGGTGTCCGAGAAGATCGCCCGATACAACGGGATCAACGTAGACGCCGGAGCACGGCCATTTGAGGTCATGATCACCAACGGCGGAACCGGGGCGTTGATCGGCATCGCGCAGAGCTATTTGAGAAACGGCTCGGCCCTCGTTTTCGAGCCGTACTACCCTTACCATCGGCGGATACTCGACGAATTTAACGCAAAAACAGAAACTTTTGAACTCGACGAGGAGCTTACCTTCGAAAAGGACGATCTGCTGGCCCGGTGCCGCAAGCTAAAAGGCCGCAGTGAATTTCCGCTTAAGGCGATCATCGTCTGCACACCGGCGAACCCCAGCGGCAAGGTCATGACACAACCGGAACTGGAGGCCATCGCCGAAGTAGCTCAGGAACTCGATCTCTTGGTCATCTCGGATGAGGTCTATGAGCACTATGTTTACGGGGAGAATCCTCATATTCCGATCGCGAGCCTCCCGGGGATGTGGGAGCGGACGATAACGGTGAATTCATTCTCGAAATCCTGGAATATCTCGGGCTGGAGGCTCGGGTACACCTACGGCAAGGGCGAACTGCTCGCCCCGATCAATAATGCGGCCAACGTCATTTATGTGTGCCCGGCAACGCCCCTGCAGGCTGCATTGTCTCGCGTACTGATGGCTGACGAGGGCTATTATCCAAGACTGAGAGAGAGCTTTGAACAGAAACGCTCTTTTACGAGTGACACTCTGTCGGGCCTGGGCTTTGAGATCTATAACTCAGGATCGGCCTTTTACCTCTGGGCCCGCATTCCGCGGGACTTTGACGATGCGATCGCATTCAACGAGATGCTTATGCGCGATGCGGGAGTCGGGATGACACCCGGCGGAGCCTTCGCCGACGGCGATCTCTGGGACGCCCATGTCCGCATATGTATCGCCCGCGAAGACAGCGTTCTCGAGGGGGCAATGGAAAAGGTTCGGACAGTGCTCTCCTGAGATAATCGCTTCCCCTTAGGAATTTAGTCAGCGGCCTTGCCCGCCGACACATTCTTACACCAATTGGTGTATTTCAGCCTTCGACGATTTCCTCCAAAAGCTCTGTGACACTGTAAATGCAGGTCATGGATGCTGTGGCACGCACCTTGCTTATACTACTGCGACGATACGATAAGTACTTACTTATCAATCGTTTACAAAACTTTACACTGGACGGTAAAGTGGCAGGCAGTAGTCCAGAAGATTTAGAAAAAGGGGAAACGTCATGAAATTATTCAATCTCAAAAGAACAGTAACGATCCTGGGCCTTTCAGGGGCAGTGCTTATCGGGGTCACG
Source organism: Pyrinomonadaceae bacterium (assembly GCA_041745615.1). Classification (GTDB taxonomy): domain Bacteria; phylum Acidobacteriota; class Blastocatellia; order Pyrinomonadales; family Pyrinomonadaceae; genus OLB17. Next base: position 122,757 of record JBGTIP010000032.1, read on the forward strand.
GGGATCAGTGCTCAGAATCGTGGTCAGATCAACCGTAACCAACAGATCAGGCAGCACCAGATCCATCAGGAGAATCTCAGACGCCAGCAGGAACATCAAAGGCTGCAACTCGCTCGGCAACAGGCTGCAAGGCAGGCTCAGATGAATCGCTACCGTGTAAATAGAGGCGGTCAATGGCATACCGTCGACAATCGTCAGGCCGAACTGCTGAAGCAAGCCGTCAACGCTGGATATCGCCAGGGCTTCACAGCCGGGCGCAATGACCGGAATGGCCGAAGGGGTATGAACTGGAACAATTCAAACGTCTATCGTACGGGAACCTATGGATACCAGTCATATGTAAACCGCAACCTCTACCAGCACTATTTCCAACAGGGATTTCAGCGTGGGTACCAAGATGGTCATAACAGCCGGAACCAGTTCGGCACGGGCAGCGGCGGCAGCATCCTTGGCACGATACTCCAGGGTATCCTCGGCCTGCAAAGATACTAAATAGTCGTCATAGCAAACGATCAAGGGGGAAAGGCTCGGGCAGAAATGTCCGGGCTTTTATCATGCCCCCATCAGGACGCTTTTAAGTTTTCAAATATCTATCTCTAATTAATCCGCGCTGACATCTGCCGAAAGCAGATCTCGCCGATATTTACAAAACCACGTCGTTTGGTATGGCCATAATCCTCGCCGTTCCATAGCTCCAGGGAACGGGCCCGATCACTCAATTGCTTGGCCGTCAGGTCCGGGAGGTCTGACCTCCATTGTGGACAGCTATTCTTCTTAACAGCTCTTTTTACTGCACCAACAAGCGTGAACCTAAACGCAGATGGGTTGAATGCCTCGTTCATGTGGTCGCTGATAAAAGGCTTGAGCAGATGCTCGTTCAGCGTTTCGGTGTCGGCGAGGTGCCAACGACCGTCTTTCAATGTCAGCATCGCCGGCCGCATTGAATCGCCGATCATGACTGGACGCGTGAGCCCCTCATAAAACTTTGATCCCACATAATTTGCATGAAGGTCAGCGTTTGAATAAACCCCGGATGTGAGAATGCCGTAGTACGTCCGCTCGGTGCGTTTACCCCATTCGATCGCCTTTTTGACGGCTTCCTTGCGTGGCTTGCCGTCCTCTAAAGCCTCATTAACCCGCTCATAATACTGGTGCCCCTGTTGAAAAAGGTGCTCAAGTTTATCTATACCGAATTCGTGGCCATACATCTTGATGGTCGGGCTAAGCGTTACGTAGTTCGAAGGTTTGATCAGGTAGATGCTATCCAGAAAAGGCGCTTTGTAGCTCGCGGGCTGAGAGCGAAATTTATGTTCGTTGATCCACTTCCCGAATTTCGTGGTCATCAGATGACCGCCACTGAGAAGTTCGTAAACCGCTTTTGCCATCGCGGCTTCGGAACGCAAGTATTCGAACTCTTTTCGAACTTTTTTCTGCGAGCTGCATTCTGAGGCTCGCGACGGGAGGCAGGCTTCCGAGGCGGCGATCTGCGCATTGGCCTGGGCCGCGGCCAAGCGAAGCTGGCTCGCAACGTATTCCGTTACCTCAACGCCGATATCTGCCAGTGGATCGGGCGGCAGGTTATATTGGTCGGTCTCGAAGGCCACCACAGGCAACATGCTCAGCAAAAGTGTGACTACGGCCGCAAACGAAATTACGCATCTCATGATTTGTGAATGCCTCGCTTCAATAAAAGTTTCCGTTAATCTAAGATGTTCTAATGCGGTTCAGGGTGGCATTGGCCTGAACCGCAGAACACTTTTACATGCATTATCACCTGATCGGAATTTGCGGAACGGCGATGGCGAGTCTTGCCGGTATGCTGCAGGCCCGCGGCCATCGGGTCACCGGGTCGGACCAGAATGTCTATCCGCCGATGTCCACCCAGCTCGAGGAACTAGGTATCGAGATCCTCACAGGCTATAAAGCCGAGAATGCCGATGTCGGTGCCGATGTGACCGTCGTCGGGAACGCGATCTCACGCGGCAACCCCGAGCTCGAAGAGGTCCTCAACCGTAAATTCCTCTACCGCTCGCAGGCCGAGATCGTAAAGGAAGAATTCATCCGCGGCCGCCGTTCGCTGGTCGTTGCGGGTACCCACGGCAAGACGACGACGACCAGCATCGCCGCCTGGGTATGCGAGGTCGGCGGGCTTGATCCCTCGTTCCTTGTCGGCGGCATTGTGCAGAACTTCGGGGCGAGCTTTCGTGTGACCGACTCCGATCATTTCGTTATCGAGGGCGACGAATACGACACCGCCTATTTCGACAAAAAGCCCAAGTTCATGCACTACCTCCCCGAGATCGCGATCGTCAACAATATCGAGTTTGACCACGCCGATATCTATGACGATCTTGATGATATCAAGTGGGAATTTTCACGCCTGATGAATCTCGTCCCCGGCAATGGACGCCTCATCTGCGGAATCGATTCGCCGGTCGTACGCGAAGTGCTTGCGGAGATGGAAGGCAAGCTGTTCACGCAGGTCGAAACCTTCGGGCTAACAGACGATGCCAAGTGGCAGGCCCGCGATATCGATTTTACCGGTGCCGCGACCCGATTCAAGGTCTATCGCGAAGGCGAGGCTTGGGGCGAATTCTCGACCAACCTTATCGGCGAATTCAATGTGCGGAACTGTCTCGCCGTCATCATAGCGGCCGACGCGTGGGATATTTCAAAGAACAAGATCCAGGAAGCGTTCGACACATTCAAGTCGGTGAAACGCCGTGTCGAGGTCCGCGGGACCGTGAATGGCGTAACCGTTATCGACGATTTTGCCCATCACCCCACGGCTGTCGAGGAAACCCTGAAAGCCCTTAGGATGAAGTACTCGGGCAGGCGACTGATCGCCGTATTCGAACCCCGAACCTGGTCTTCGCGGCTCGCCGTTTTCCAGGAGCCGTACGCCAGGGCCTTTGTCTACGCCGATTACGTCATCATCGCCGGCGTCTACAACACGTCAAAAGCGAGCGAGCTCGGGAAGGTCCTGGACGTGGATGAGCTCGTCGACGAGATCGCCCTCCAAGGCAAGCCGGTTATGAGCTTCCCGGACGCCGACACCATCATCGAACACCTCCTTCCCGAACTCGTCGAAGGCGATGTGGTGGCAATTATGTCTAACGGAGGCTTCGGCGGCATTCACGAAAAGCTCCTCGAACGACTCAAACCGGGAACCACGTAGGCTCCGACTTTTCCCTCATGCTCCGAGACCCCCCGTTTTGTACCACCCCGGGACAACTAAATCACCATAACTACTGTCATCGGTTAAACTTACGGGTTTGAACCTTGTACCACCAGTTTTTCTGAGATCGCCGATCTTGCCCGAGAACCGGATCGCTGCTGCCAAACAAGAACGACCAGCAGCAAAGCCCTCACGCTGTCCCGAGACCCCCTGTTTTTGTACCACGTCGGGACACCGAAATCACCCTAACGGCTATTAAAAAGTTACAGTTACCGGTTTGAACCTTGTACCACCCATTTTTTTGAGATCGCCGATCTTGCCGAAAACCGGATCGGGGCTGCCAACCAAGAACGAGCAGCAACAACAATAACGAACAAATTATTTATCAAAGATCTATCCGGACACAATCCGGAACGTTGCAATGATAGCACAGAATTGCAAGGATTATTACATTAAATCTGCGGTGAGAGAACTAACCTAAGATGGGAGATTGGTGGAATAGACGCGGGGCGTAAGACTCGTTGGCGCGCAGTTTTGATCCGCATGGATACATGTTATAGGTCAGTCATACCGAAAAGATGTGCGACCCCGCGGGGGTCGTATGTATTGGCCATATAGATTCTGCAAACATTTGACGCCTCTGGCGTCACGCACTTGAGAAGAAAGATGGTGAAGAATGCGACAACGTTAGACCCCTAGATGAGGAACGACTACCGTCTTAATCCGCACAAAAGCTCCATGACTTAACGGTCTGTTTGCTGACCTCTTCCAAGAACCTTCTGGCACGGATATTCGACGGGTTGATCGATAACACCTTTTCGTAATAACTTATCGCCCTCTGTCGCGCTCGACTACTCTGTGTTATGCGTGGTGACCGATCTATGTATGGTTTGAAACAATCGTACTTATAATCATTCAGGTTATCCCGCAGTACTATGTAAAGGTCTTTATTAAAATTTCCAATGATTGATAAGGTTTCTTCTATAAACGGGCCGTCTGGGAACTCTCTTTCATATCGGTATGCTGATTTGATATCCGGCATCTCGCCCATGCCATGCAGCGACCTGACGCTCATAATAGATGAGAAAAGAGTATAGCTTCTGAATTTTGAATTGGGATTCATTTGGTGAGCGGCAATAAGTAGTTCTTCGGTGTAAACAAGAACATCCCAATGGCCAGCGTATATGCCCAATTTTTTATGTTCATCTTTCCAGAAATTAATCTCATTTTCACAGGGATAATACTCTGGACGACTGTTAAAGAATCGCCGGATCTTTCCATCGAGCATAACCAGCCTTTCTATCGATGGCCCCTTTTCGATCTCTGAATATTCGTTGGAGAACCGCGCGAGAGCCGGACCAATTTGCTGGTTCCACTGACATGGGGTTTCTGACTCCGTCGGGGGAGACCGCACCTCAATCGTGTTACTGAGCACAGTGCTCGGTATATTTTCCGGATGAGAGTGGCGATAAATCCAGACTGTCGAAGCGGCAACCCCGACGATGAAAGTGAGGAGCGTAAGAAGAAAGCGTAGTGTGAAGTGAGGCATGCAAAATCCTATTCCGCTAGTTTCCAGCATACTACTCGATAACTAGCCTAACTAGCGAATGCCGCAACCGATAACGTTTCACCACGGATAATCATTTAAAAAGTCTATGCGTAACCCGCGATCTCATGAAAATTTCTCTTGCCTAAATCGGCTTACGAAGGCATAATTCCTAGTGTTTTTGCTCTCGCTGTATCAGAGTTGATGCGTCCGGCCGTCTAAGAGCGGCGCTTGTCGGTTGGGTTTTGAGAGTTGGTTCTTTGGGCATTTGAAGCAATTGTTTTTAGGTGTAGGGTGCGTCGCGTTCTTGTGGAGGCCCGCTTACGATCCTTCCGGTTTTTGCCTGCCATTTGCTTCTACTAGATCAGCGAATAGAGGAAATGGGAAATAAATTATATGTCGGTAACCTGTCGTTCCGCGTGACGAGCGAGGACCTGCAGGAGTATTTTGGCGCCGCCGGGGCCGTCGAGTCAGCGAACGTTGTTTACGATCGAGAGACAGGCCGTTCGCGGGGTTTTGGATTTGTCGAGATGGCTTCGGACGGTGACGCGACCGCGGCGATCTCTCAATTTAACGGGCAGGAATATGACGGCCGCAATATGGTCGTGAACGAAGCCCGTCCTCGCGAAGACCGCGGCGGCGGTTATCGCAACCGCGACAATCAGTCGTATGGAGGCGGTGGAAGCAATTACGGCGGCGGCGAGCGCTGGTAAGTGGGCTGTTAGAGCTTTATCTGCAAGGCCGGTGAAGACCGGCCATTTTCATTGGTTTGCTTTCGGCAACGGCGAGTCATGTTCACGCCCAAGGTGCAATGAGCAAGGCGAGGCGTCCGATAAAAACGTCATCGTTGCTCCTTGGCAGGAGCGAAATCCACGACCTGCGGAGCTGGGGTTCCGCCGAAACGGCGTCACCCCAGGCTTTAATATTCGCCGCCTTTGGCGACGAAGCCCAAATTGTTTTCATCAATCGATCTTGCCGTTAAAATTGGCAAGGCTGATGACTATGTCATCGATCAGGGATACACGACTTCGGGTTTCGGGGACGCCGTTAACGAGTATCGAGAATACGAGTTGTTCGCCGGCGGCCGTTGTTACGTAACCTGAAAGGGCTGAGACCTGTCCTATCGTGCCCGTTTTGCCGCGGACATTATTAGCGGCCGCTGTTCCGCGGAAGCGATTGGTGAGAGTGCCATCAACGCCGCCGATGGTTAGCGAATCCCGCCAGGCTTGGGAGAATTTACTCTGCCGGGCCATATAGGTGTAGAGGGTCGTTACCGCGGCTGGCGTGATCAAGTTGTGTCGCGAAAGGCCGCTGCCGTCGTGCTGGACGATCGCGTCTTCGGAAAGGCCTATTTCTTTCAAGAACCCTTTAATCTCGCCGATGCCCAGCGCCGCGCTGGTAGCGTTCGCACCCGTTGCCCCTCCGACAGTCGGAAAACCGGTTCGAGCGCGGGAATGCTCGCCGAGTGTCCAGAGCAGCGTCTCGGTATACATATTTTGACTGGGCTTCATCGTCCGGGAGGCGATCTCGGACAGAGGCGGGGATTCGAGCTTTGCGATCTCGACCTGGTTGGGGTCGGCCGCTAACCTGGTAGGCTGTAGACGCGTACCTCCGGCCACTATCACTCCTTTTGCTTCCAGACGTTGTTTCAATAAAGAAACAAAAAGATCGGCCGGCCGCGATACCGTGATCGAACCACGAAAACCGCTGTCGCCGACCGGCATCGTACCCGTGATCTCGATGATGTTTCGGTCGAGGCGTTTGTTTACCCTGATAGCCCGCTGGCTGCCGGAAGTGGTACAGAAGTTGATCACCTGGAAAATCGTGTTGCCCGGATCGAGGCGGACGGAACAGCCATAGCCAGAAGGGCCGGGCAGGACCGAAAGCGAGACCGCACCGTCGTTGATCTGTAATGCCGATATTTCAGCCCCGTAATACCACTGCAGGTCGTCCCATTCCCAGGTCGCGGGGATGGCATTGCCCGTGAAGTAGCTCTCGTCGCCTACTATGCTACCCTCGACGCGTTTGACGCCGGCGGCGATTATCCGGTCGGCCAGGTTGTCGATACCCTTGTTAACGTCGCCGTTGTTGAAGGTGCCGGATATCGACACATCGCCGCGGCCCATTATTCGCAGATCGCCCTTTAGGGTACCCTGTTCATCGGGCATCGCAGATGAGTAAACGCTCGTAACGATCCTAAAGTCAGGTGTGAGGCGTTCGAGGGCCGCGGCGACCGTAAAGTTCTTCATATTTGATGCGGGCATGAAGTACCTTTCGGAATCCTGTTCAAAAATGAGTTTGCCGGTATTGAGTGAAGCGATCCTGATGCCAACGCGTCCGCGACGGACCGCTGGTGCGAAGAGTTGCTGGCGTATCTGCGACTGCAGATCCTCAAGGGACTGCCTCGGACTCGGAACCGTCGTTGGGGTCACCGAGGGAACAGGTGTTGGTGTCGGGGTCGTCTGATATACATTTGCCCCTCTCGGGGCAGCAAAAGTGGAGCTGTCCGAGATAAGAAAAGCCGATACGGACAAGAAGATCGCGGCCGCGAACAAGAGATATTTACGGTTCGAAGGGTGCATAGTTACATTTTAGATGCAAACGGCTAGAAATGGTCAACCCGATCACGGATGACCCGTGCCCAAACCAAAAACCCGGCGAGAATGTATCATCGCCGGGTGGTTTATTGAGCAAGATCACTCGGTCTATTTACATTTGGAATACCCGCAATCGCGACAGGTATCGCAGCCCGATGCGTGCTCAAGCTGGCCGCGGCATTCAGGGCATTCGCCGACCATTGAGGACATTGTCGTCGTTTCGACCGCGGAAGATTTGCCGATGGCCCGTGTTGATTCGGGCTGGCCATTCAGACGGCGGTCGATCAGCAGAAGGCATTCAGCTACCGCCTGCTCCGGCGACGTGAGAAGCCTCTCGTTGAACCAAACGGCATGCGTCGAAGTGACCTTGTTGAGGCTTCGGGCGACATCCTGAGCGTCGAAACCGCCTCGAAGCATTTTTGAGGTCAGCAACCCGACACCCGCGCTGATCGGGCCCGCTACAAAGATCTCAAGTATGCGTTCGCCGTCGTGGTTGACCGTGACATACAGGTTTTGCCCTTCGAACGGAATTCGCCACGTCGATCCCTGCAGCTCACGCGGCCGCTCGACGTGGGGCGGCTGGGTGATGGCCTGCGACGGGGCGGCGGCTTGACGGGAGGCCGACGGGATAGAAATCTCTGTGTCGCTGTCTCCCTCCGTCTCCGTGTCGTCTGTTGCTTTGGCCTTCATCGAGTTGAGGACCTGGTTTTCGCGGCTGCCGTCGCGGTAGTAGCTGACCGCTTTGCACCCGGACCTGCGGGCGAGTTGATAAAGCTCATTCACCGATTCGACCGTGTCATCGGTCGCCCCGTTGCAGGTTTTCGATATCGAATTGTCAACGTGCTTTTGGGCAGCGGCAAGGACCTTTACGTGTTCGATCGATTTTATATTTACCGCCGAGATGAAGTGTGGCGGCAGCTCGCTTTCATGATCGACCACGTACTCGGCGGCCTCCTTGATCGACGCGTCATCCATCGTATCGACCTCTTTTCCAAGCGCTTCGGCGGCCAGCGGATGAACGTACGTTCGCGTTCCGAGAGTGTCCTGCCGGACATAGGCCCAGGAAAAGTTCGGCTCGATGCCGGATGAGGTCTCGGCCAAGAGGGAAATAGTCCCGGTCGGCGCGATCGTCGTAACCTCATAGTTGCGGGGTGTAAGAGGAATGTCACGCGGGATACCAAGGTCCTCATATATGAACCTTGCATAGGCGTCGCGATTTGCTTCAAATTCGGGAAAGACGCCCTTTTCCTTGCCGAGCCGCAGCGAAGCAAGCCAGGCCTCTTTTCGAACAAAGCCCATTACCTTTTCAATCAACTGAATCGACACATCGCTGCCGTAGGTTATGCCCATTTTCAGACAAAGATCGGCGAAGCCCATAATACCGAGCCCCACAGGGCGGGTGCGTTTTACGACGTCGTCGATCTCGTTAAGAGGGAAGTGGCCGGCATCGACAACGTTGTCCAAGAACTGTGTGCAGAGCTGGGTAACGCGCGACAGCTTTTCCCATTCAACAATCCCTTCGCCGTCTGGTCCGCGGTGAAAGAATTTTGCGACATCGATAGAACCGAGGTTACAGGAATTATTGAAATGGAGCATCTGCTCGCCGCAGGGGTTGCAGGCGAATATCTTGCCCATCGACGCCATCATGTGATTATGACGATTGACCTCATCGATAAATATTATGCCCGGTTCCGCGTATTTATGAGCGGACGCGATAATGCGGTTCCAGATGTCGGGTGCAAAGACCATCCCGGGCATCGGCGGCTCTTCGATGGTGCATTCTGAAAGGTCGGCGACTTCGAAAGTGAGTTTATCTGCGAATGTGACCGTCGAACCATCCTGCCGTCGGTATACCACATAATCTTTACCCGTCACGGCGTCAAAGACGGGCTGTGTCCAGAGTTCGCCGTTGAATTCGGTCTGGAACCAGATACCACGGTCGACTGCCTCCATGAACGCGTCAGTTACGGTAACGGATATGTTGAAATTTGTAAGGCTCGTCTGGTCGTTTTTCGCGTGTATGAACCGCAGAATGTCCGGATGCGAAACGGAAAGAATGCCCATGTTCGCACCGCGGCGAACGCCGCCCTGTTTCACTACCTCGGTCGTCTGATTGACGATGTTCATAAAGCTGACGGGCCCCGAAGCTACTCCGCGTGTGGAATTTACCATCGATCCGGCAGGACGCAAGAATTCGTAGGTCATGCCCGTTCCGCCGCCGGTTTGGTGGATGATCGCGACGTTTTGTGCGTGTTCCATTATTCCCTCGATCGAATCGGGAACATTGAGCACGAAGCAGGCTGCGAGTTGGCCCTTCGGCTTGCCTGCGTTAACGAGACAGGGCGTATTGGGGACGAACTCACGAGCGAGCATTATCGCGGACAGGTCATTGTAAAAAAGCTTACGCTTAAACGGATCTGCTTCAGCCAGCGCAACATGGCCGACCACCCGCCGAACGATGTCAGGCCAGGTTTCCAAGGGCTCACCCCTTTCGTCCTTTAACGAGTACCGTTTACTTACGACCTTCTCTGCGTTCAGCCCCAGGTGGGCGTACTCTCTGGAAGTGGCGGTGCCGGTTCCTGCGCCGACCCCATTCTTTTCCAAAAAGCTGCTTACAGCCGACTCTAAAACAGTGCTCATATTTGATGGCTCCTTTCGCGTCATGACAAGTGCATTTTACTGCCTGTAATAATTACTATTTTAACATCCGCGACGACAATCGAAAACGATCATCTGGAATAATAGCGTTGGATAAGTGAATGTGAATCTCAGATCGAAAAACAGGCCCAAGTGAGCCCATACTATGCTCATCGTAAACGAAAGTCAAGAAAAAAATTGCACAACATATAGTGGACAAGTTACGTGCTGCAACAAGCGAAGGTAAAGGTAGCAGGGTCTGACTTTGTCGTGCCAGATTTGCTAAACCGGGATCAGGTCGCCGGCTCCGGGGCCGTCGGTCAGCGAATTGTAACGGCCTCGAAAGTACAGAAGCGGTTCACCGTCATCTACGGAACTGGATTCAACCGAACCAATAAAGACCGAATGGTCCCCTCCCTCGTGAACCCCGCTAATGCTGCATTCTATGCTCGCCAGGGTGCTATGCAGGCGCGGAATTCCGGCGATCCCCGGGGTATGAGCTACATCTTCAAATTTGTCGGGTGCGGGTGCGGCAAATCGTTCCGAAAGATCCACCTGAGAGTTTTTGAGCACGTTGACAATGAATGCGCCGGACTCCTGAAAGGCGTAGTGGCTCGCGGTTTCCTTCTCAATGCAGATCAAAACGAGGGGCGGACTTAGAGATACCGAGCAAAACGCCGATACCGTTATTCCGAAGAAGCGACCCTGACTGTCTCTGGTTGTGACGACGCTGACCCCGCTTGCGAACCTGGAAAGCGCATTTCGAAATTCAATTTCAGAAACAGGCATAATAAAACAGAAATCTACAGCATCCCTCCGCAATTCGCAAAAATATGGCTTTTGATAATCCATTGATAATAAAGGATAATTTTCGACTATGGCCCTCGTTGTCGAATTTCTCGAACAGATAAAAAGCGACGTCGATAGGTTCCTGGATGCGATAATCCCTTCAGAAGACGCCGAGCCCCGCAACCTCCATTCTGCGATACGCTGGAGCGTTTTTGCGGGAGGGAAACGCGTGCGGCCGGCGATAGTGATCGCTGTCGGAGAAGTGCTCGGGGCCAAACGAGATCATCTGCTGGCAACCGCGGCCGCGATAGAAATGGTACATACCTACTCACTAATTCACGACGATCTGCCGTCGATGGACAATGACGATCTTCGAAGGGGCAAGGCGACGTGCCATCGAAAATATGGAGAAGCGACCGCGATACTGGCGGGTGATGTTCTTCAAACATTTGCGTTTAAGGCGATCGCGGAAGACCAACTGCTGTCTTCCGAATGCCGCATCGAGATAATTTCGCTTTTGGCGACGGCATCGGGCTCTCCTGCCGGAATGGCCGGTGGGCAGCAGCTTGATCTGGATGCCGAGGGGAGAACGACTACGATCGAAGAAGTGGAGTTGATCCATCGCCACAAAACCGGAGCGCTGATCTCCGCCGCGGCTGCGGCAGGTGCGGCTATTGCAGGATCATCGGGACAAGATGTGTTGGCCATCAGGAACTATTCGGGGAAATTGGGGCTGTTGTTTCAGATAACGGACGATCTCCTCGACGTTACGCAGGGTACGGTAGAACTCGGCAAGACCGCCGGGAAAGATGCCAATGCGAACAAGGCGACATATCCGGCTCATTTTGGAGTCGCCAGGACCCGCGAACTGGCCGCGATGATCCGTGACGAGGCAATTGCGGCCATCTCTCCACTGGAAAAAAATACAGAGATCCTTGAAGGGCTGGCGACGTTTATAGTCGATCGAACGAACTGATTATTGACGGGGCCAGTGGAGAAAGGCGGAACAGCGGCCACATTCGGCTTTTCTATTTGATTGGCCCATGACCGAACACGGTTTCAATCACATCTCAATAACTAAAATCGCAGCATTGATCGGTGCCGTCGTATTTTCGTATTTCTCCGTGATCGACAAACTCGGCCGCGATTGGTGGGTAGATGAAAACTACTCGCACGGGCTGCTTGTTCCGATCGTTATCGGGGCGATCGTATGGCGGGAATGGCCTCGGCTGCAGAAGATCGCGGCTAAGGGGCCGCTTTGGGTCGCTGGACCGGTCATTGCGGCTGCGTTCCTTTTACTTCTCGCAGGGATACTTGCGGCCGAGCTATTCACCCAGCGTATTTCACTGGTGCTGATGCTGGCAGGCATAGTTATTTACCTCCTGGGCCTGCGGGTACTAAACTTGCTGATTGTGCCGTTCGCACTACTGCTGCTTGCGATCCCTATTCCCCAGATATTGTTCAACCGGATCGCTTTTCCGCTGCAGATCTGGGCCTCGCAGGCGGCCGTATGGGGTATCAGGTTTGCTGAGGTACCAACTCTCCGCAACGGCAATATAATCGATATTCTTCCCCGGGGCTCGACCCAAACGATATCCCTCGAAGTTGTAGAGGCATGCAGCGGCATCAGATCGCTTATGACACTCGTGACGCTGGCGCTGGTACTCGGGTACTTCACGCGTCGAGATGAGGACGGTACGATAGGGGGATTCTGGAAAGAGGACCTGTTCAGAACGGTGCTGCTGATGGCCCTCGCAGTTCCGATAGCGGTATTAACGAATGCGGCCCGCGTTGCAGGAACCGGCATTCTGACTTTTTATTATGGGCGGCAAGCCGTCGAGGGACTCTGGCACGATCTTTCCGGATGGCTCGTCTATGTGGCCGCTCTTGCCTTATTGCTCGGGTCCAATTTCGTTTTAAGCAAGATCTTCAAAGGCTCGTCTCCTGCCGAAGGGCCTCCTGTGGAGTTTTCGACGGGTACCGGCCGCAAGGCCGCTGTATGGCCGCTGGTGATCGCGCTATTTCTGAGCGGCCTATTAGGGCAGTGGTTTATTAACCGGGGCGAGGTTGGGGTTCAGCGTCGAAGCTTGACAGAACTTCCCATGGAATTGGGCGAATGGCGGCAGAGAGGCGGCGAGATCAAGTTCGGTGAGCAGATCGAACAGGTCTTGCGGACGACCGATTACACTATGCGTGAATACGCGCTGCCAAATGGCAGGATCGCAAACCTGTATGTTGGCTACTATGCATCGCAGCGTACCGGGGCCACCTATCACAGCCCGCAAAATTGCCTGCCGGGAGCAGGATGGGTAATGAAGGATCCTCAGTATATCGATATCGTTTCGCCAGCAGGGCGGAAGTTTCAAGCTCACCGATATATTATTGAGAACGGCATTTACAAAGAGGTGATGATCTATTGGTATCAGGGACGGGGCCGAATCGAGGCAAGTGAATACCAGGACAAGATCAATACCGTTTTCGACAGCGTCTTCAGCCGCCGGAGCGATGGAGCCATGGTCCGGGTCATGACCAGTGTCGGTAACGACGAAGAGGATGCGGTGAAGGTCGGATCCGAACTTGCCGGTCGACTTGTCGACGAACTCGCGCCCTTTATTCCTGAGTAGCCCTTCCCATCTTACGCAACGCCTAAACCCTTATTCTCCCGGACTTTTCAACCTCTCCCCCCTTCAATTTTATTGGGATTTTTCTGAAAACTACACTGGATTACACCTATTTCCCAAATGCCGGTAGAAGTTTTGTTTTATCGGTGTGAATCCGAAGCTCATACATATCGTTACGAGTTTCTACCAAATGCCGAATAATGCGGATCGTGTTCCTTGCCCGGATACATAGGGCCGCAGGCGAAAAATTATGACCTACCGAGAGTGCCAAGTCTCATCACGCCTTTTTGCCGTTATTATTTCCGCGGTTCTGTTGATGACCGCCTGCGGACATTCCACCGAAACCTTTCTAGCCAAAGGCGAAGAATACCTCAAAAAACGTAAGTTTCACGACGCCTTGATGCAGTTCCGCTCTGCTGAGGAATCGGACCCCAGTTCCGCCAAAGCTCATTGGGGCCTGGGCCGGTCATACGAAAGCCTCGGTCAGTTTAACGAGGCGCTTGAGGAAATTCGCAAAACTGTCGATCTCGATGGAGCCAATCTTGAAGCGAAGGCGAAATTAGGCAATTACTTTTTACTTCTGACCCCGCCGATGATCGGCGAGACGGAAAAAATTCGCGACGAAATTCTCGAGGCAGATCCGCAATTCATCGAGGGGCACATGCTCACAGCCTCTATAATGGCGGCCCAGGGATTGCCTGATTCGGATGTCGTTAATGCTGTAAATCGAGCTATCGCGCTCGATCCGAAAAGGATCGAATCATATATCAGTCTCCAGCGTCTCTATATGACCCGCGAGAATGCCGCGGAGGCTGAACGTGCAATAAAGACAGGGATCGCAGCGGCCCCCGATTCTATTCTCGGGCACACGGAATACGGCCGATTCCTGATGTATTCAAGCAGGGACGAAGAGGCCGAGAGCCAATTTCTTAAGGCTATCGCCCTGGATGAAACGAGTATCGAGGCGAGGGAAGCTTTGGCGGAGTTTTATTTGGTCAGCCGTCAGATCGAAAAGGCCGAGCAGGCTTATCTGCAGCTCGTGGAAATCCAAGAGAATAGTCCGGAGAGTCGCCTTGTTCTGGCTGATTTTTATCAAAAGGCCGGACGCGATCTCGACAGTCTCGCCGTACTTGAGCAAATACTTTCGGATACACCGGAATATGCTCTGGCAAGGTATCGGCTAGGCAAAGCTCATCTTGATCGAAAGGACCTCGCCAAGGTTCGGGAACAGCTCGACGAGCTATTCAGAATAGATGATACGGACACCGAGGCACTTATGCTTCGTGCACGTCTTCATTTACAGGAGAACGCAGCGGACAGCGCGATCAAGGACCTTGAGGAAGTGTTGAAAAAACAGCCTAGCGGCCGTGAACCACTTTTCCTAATGGCTCAATCCCTTTTATCTGCCGGACGGATCGACCAGGCCAACGCATTTATTCTGGATCTCGAACGATATCATCCCAACGACCTCAATTCCGGGCTTCTTAAGATCCAGTCCGCATTTTCGGCGGCGGATTCACAAAACGCGCTGAAACTTGCCGACAGTCTTCTCGAAAAGATCGACCTTACTCAGCCAAACGCGATAAACAGTTCGAAAGCGATACAGGAGCTTCGGCTCAAGGCATTGTCATCTAGAGGGCTTGCGAACCTGGATCTGATGAGGCTCCCTCATGCGCGTGCCGATCTTGAGAGTGTTGCCCGATCGTCACCAAAGTCACCGCCGGCGGCTGTCAACCTGGCAAAAGTCTATGCGGCGGAACGCAAATTAGACCTCGCGAAAGATCTCTATGAAAAAGCTTCGGTTCTCGACCCTCAAAATTTTGACGCAATTACCGGTTTTGTGGACATATCGGTCCGTATGGGCCGGCCGGACCTGGCCCGGAACAAAACGGATGAGATGATCGCTTCTCAGGCCGGCAACGCCACGCTTACGGCAGGACTGCATTACCTTAAGTCCACAACTTACACGGCGGAAAGGAATTCAGCGGCGACGGAAAATGAGCTTCTTACAGCAATAGACGTCGACCCGAACTACCTGCCCGCTTACGCAGGTTATGCGGCATTGCTGGTCGGTCAGAACCGGACGGACGAAGCCGTGTCACAGTACCAAAGGGTTATCGAACTGAGACCAACGGCACAGGTATATACCCTGCTCGGTATTCTCGAAGATTCAAGGGGCCGCTTCTTCGAAGCTGAGGCGGCATACCGAAAAGCCCTGGAAACCGCTCCCGATCTTGCGATCGCGGCTAATAATTTGGCCTGGCTCTTGACGGAGCAGCAAGGAAACCTCGATGAGGCTCTTCAACTCGCAACGTCAGCGGCGAACAGAGATCCATCCGTTGCCGGGTACCACGACACCCTGGGCTGGGTATATCTGCAAAAGGGCCTCGTATTGCCCGCTATCGAAAAGTTTAAGAGGGCCGTCGCTCTGGATGAGTCCGCAGCAAAACGGACGGGCAAGTCCCCCAGTTCGGGTTACCGAGTGAGGCTGGCAATGGCCCTGGCGAAAACGGGCGACCCTTCGGGAGCGAGACGCGAAGCCCAGGCGTCCCTGCGGTTTCCTGAAAGTCTAACTCAAAAAGAACTTATTGATGCTCGCGGAATTATGGCAGGGTCAAACTAAGAGGTTAAAAGATGAGTGTTGAATTCAGACAACGAAAACCGGGCGAGTTGCTAGCCATGTTAAAGCGGCAGAAGTGGCTCATCATACTGCCGACCATCGCTCTTACCGTGGCGATCGGCTACGTTGTTTACCGACTCCCGAGCATTTACGAATCCACGTCGCTTTTGACCGTAAAGCCGCCGTCGATCTCCTTGAGCCTTGTGCAGGCATTGTCGACAGAGGCACTTTCCCAAAGGCTTTCAACGATCAATCAGGAGGTTCTTAGCCGTTCGTCTCTCGAACCTCTTGTCCAGAAATACGACCTCTTCAAACAGGAGCGGTCGGCTGGAATGCCGATGGAACTCATCGTGGAGAGGCTGTACAAGAATATCAAAGTCGACCTCGAGGAAACAGGCAATGAGAAAGTAGCGGCCTTCCGAATAAGTTACCGCGATCGCGATCCACAGGCCGCACGGAACGTGACCGCCGAACTGGCGAGCAAATATGTAAATGCACAGGTCCAGACCTCGACGGAGATCGCCGAATCCACGAATCTTCTCTTTGAACGGCAGCTTCAGGACAAGAAGGTGGTCCTGGACGAACTCGAAAAACAGCGTTTAGACATCATGATGCAAAACGTTGCGACTTTGCCGGAATCGGAACAAGGACTTGTTGCTCAACTTGAGGGACTCCGGTCACGAGACGACACGATAGCCAAGGAAAAACAGACGTTATTCGTTGAAAAAGGTCGTTTGAGCGACTCGATCGCGGCAAACAACCGGCAGATGCGCCTTATCGAGGATTTTGGCGAAAAAGAGGCTCAGGATACGGCCCGCCAGGTATCACAGGTCGAAGACACTCCAGCGTACGGCGAATTGATAAGACGTCGAGCCGATCTGAATGCTCAATTAGATAATCTGAAAAAGGTTTACAAGGGAAAGCATCCTGATGTAATTGCCAAGCAAAGCGAGATCGACCGGGTCAACGAGGAATTCGAAAATCTCAGGAAAAGTACCGACAAGCGGGTACAGGTGGCTACGCAGGCTACGGGTCGAAGGGCCGAGCTTCAGAAAAAGAACCTGGAGCTTGAGAATCAGAGGATCCAGGCTCAGATCGGACAGATAGAGCAGCAACTTGCGATGAATGACGTGGAGCGCCAACAAAACAGCGGCCAGATCGCAATACTTGAAGCCCGGATCAACACGATACCAAACGTGAAGGTGGCACTCGAGGGCGTTACAGCTCAATATCAGTCTGCAAAACAGTCGTATGATGAAATCCTGAAAAAGAAAAACGATGCCGAGACGGTTGTCGGCGTTGAAACTAATGCGCAGGGCGAAACCATCCGCGTTCAGGATCCTGCGAACGTCCCTCAAGCACCCGTTGCACCAAAGCGATTGATCTTAACATTGTTCGGTAGCGGGATCGGCCTCTTTCTGGGGCTGATCCTGGCTGCCCTTTTCGAAGTGCCGCGCCTTTTCAAGATCCAGAACATCGATGACGCCAGGCATTATACGGGGTTGCCGGTGCTCGCGTCGGTTCCACCGCTTTTGTCCCCTGGAGAAAAATTATGGATCAAGCGATCCCACTGGCTAAAACTTTCGGCGGGAGTCGCGGCAGCTATCGGCGTTATCCCACTTATCATAGTGATCCTTCAGGTCACACGATTATTGGACAGGTTGGTTTCCTAGTTATGTACGAGCGACAGCAGATACTGATCGTCGCAATGAGGTTCTATGTATAAAGAGTTTTTTGGTTTAGATGACATACCCTTTACCTTGACGCCTGACCCGCGATTCATCGTTTTTACCCCGAGTTATAACGAGGTCCTTGCGAGTCTCTATTATGGCCTGGAGAACGCCAAGGGTCTGATCGTAATGACCGGCGAGGTGGGTACGGGAAAAACGACCGCGCTTCGATGGATACTTCGTCGACTGGATTCGAGTGTGCTTGCAGCCTACGTATTCAATCCGCGCCTGTCGATCGACGACTTCTACCATCATGTTACCCAGATGCTCGGCATAAAGGAATGGTCGAACAAGAGCGAGCTTCTTAACACCCTGGGACGGGTACTTGAGGAACGCCATCGCCGCGGATTGAGAACAGTGATCATTATCGACGAAGCTCACGAGCTTTCCGATTACGTCCTGGAAGAGATCCGTCTCCTTCTCAATTTTGAATCGGACAATGCGAAACATTTACAGATCGTCCTCACGGGGCAGACAGAGCTTCGTGAAAAGCTAAACCAGACCAATCTGAGGCAGTTGAAGCAGCGGGTCGCCCTTCGATGTTCGATGCATTCTTTTCCTAATGTCGACGAGGTCGAACGTTACATTACGGAAAGGCTGATCATCGCCGGTTGCGACCAGCCGAATATTTTCACACCCGCGGCCTTGCAATTCATTTTTCAATGCTCCGAAGGGATACCGCGGCAGATCAACAATCTTTGCGACAACGCCATGTTGGCAGCTTATTCGGCCGGCGAACAGGTTATTGGCCGTCAGATCGTTGAGACTGTCGCAGAGAATCTGGACATGCTTCCGAATAAGGATGCTCTAACGGCCGCGACTTCTGTTATCTCGGATCCGGTAACTGTAATTCGTCCAGAGGCCGAAGATCTCTTAATGACAAAGGAAAGTGACTCTTTCTCCTCGGAAATTGAGGAGAAGGTTTTCGTCAATGAGTCCAACGGGTCTTATAACGGATCGACGAACGGACACTCAAACGGAAATTCCTCCATCGAGGAAATCAGTTACGAAAAACTTGAAGATGATGACGCAGAGCTGGAGTCTGAGGAAGTGGCAGGCACATTTACGAGATTCAATTGACAGCAGCCGCGATATGGCGGTTCACGATCTAGCGGAGCAGCAAGATGAGCATTTTAAAGGCATTACAAAAGAAGCGTACCGAGACTTCGAGCGGCGACACGAGAGCCGTTCAGGAAAATATCGTTCCATTTGACCCAGCGGGGAGGCGTCCTAACATGCCACCCGATCTGTTGTTAGCGGACGATCTTGTCATCGGTAGCCCAGGTTCGGCGTTCATAGGGCAGCCAGATTCTATTTTCGGGACGGCACTCCCTGATTTGGGATCGGAATTAACTGCCGGGGCAAAATTGGACGCCGGAAGCTCAACGCGTTTGGTAGGTCGACAGCTTCCTGACTTTGTCAGTTGGACTGTCGACCCCGAACGCGTTGAGCCACGTCTTGTTGCGATCACCAGCCCTGATTCAAGTTACTGCGAAGAATACCGCAGCCTTAGAACCCATGTGCTGCATAAAAGCCAGAGGCAGAAGCTGCAATCGATCGTGGTTGCAAGTGTTAACCCCAGTGAAGGCAAATCGGTCACTGCACTTAACCTTGCCTGGCTGTTGGCCCAGACGGATGGCGTCAAAGCACTCATAATCGATAGCGATCTTCGGATGCCGAGCTTAGCGGATTACGTTGGCATCGAGGTTGATAAGGGGCTATCACACATACTTGCCGGCGAAGCAACACTCGCGGAATCGATAGTAAAGCTCGAACCATCGGGCCTGCACATATTGCCGGGAGGAGATGCCCGAAAAGACGTAGCAGAGCTCATCTCTGGTCCCCGGTTCAAGGAGATACTCCGCGAGGCCAGGGATATGTTCGATTACATAATCATCGACGCACCGCCCCTCGGTGTATTCACTGATGCGACCGTGCTTATCAACCATGCCGACGGAGCGATGCTGGTCGTTCGAGCCAATAAGACCCGCTACAGCATGATCGACAGAGCGCTCGAACCGATCCCGAAAGACCGGTTTCTCGGAGTGGTCTTAAATCAAAGCGAGGACATACTGAAGGAAACGGAATACAACTATAGCTACTACAACTACAGAAAGGTGAACCAGACGCTGAGTCCGTAGCAAATAAGGAATCATGAGTTCATCGAGGTTTAGTCCGAGAATATTCTGGTTGATACTGGCCGACGCGGCGATCTTATACTGCGGCGTGATACTGGCCATGTATATCCGGCTCGGTTCCTCGGGAACGGCGAATGAACTCGCATTTAAGAACGGATGGATGAAGATCGCCATCGCATCTGCGGGCTGCTTACTGATCTTATATTTTTACGATCTTTACGACTACATCGTAATGACCAATCGCCGCGAGCTGCTGCTTCGCTTAGTGCAAGCGCTCGGCGTTGCCTGGATCCTCCTTGCCATCGTCTTCTATTTTTTCCCGCCCTTGCTTTTAGGAAGAGGGGTCTCTGTGATCTCCGTGCCGCTGGTCCTATGCATGTTGCTGGTTTGGCGGATCTTTATACATTCTCTCACCGGCCACCCTGATATAGGTGAAAAGATCCTTGTCGTGGGTACAGGGCAGACGGCGCTCGATACGGCCGAGGCTGTATGGGAACGACGGGACGCAGGCTATCGCATAGTCGGGTTCGTATCCGAGAACGGGGCCAAGCCACGTGAAAAGCTGGGGCGTTCTGAGATACTCGGCCGCGCGGACCAACTGGAAAATGTAATTAGAAACGAAAAGATCGACAGAGTGGTCATTGCCGTGAGGGAGCGGCGGGGGGCGTTTCCTGCCGAAGCGTTGCTGAGAATGAGTCTCGCCGGCGATGTTTCGATAGAAGAATGCACGTCATTCTTCGAACGGATCACCGGGAAAGTCCACGTAGATATGCTTCGGCCTTCCTGGCTTATCTTCGCCGGGCGCAGGAAAGACTCGCCCGTAAAGAGCGCTCTTAGGGAATTGATACACCGCTTGCTTGCCCTAACGGGACTGATATTGTCGATGCCGATCGCTATCGTGACTGCGATCCTGATCAAACTTGATTCGCGGGGCCCCGTCTTCTATAGACAGGAAAGGGTCGGAATGAACGGTCAGGTTTTCAACGTCATCAAATTTCGCTCGATGAAGATCGATGCCGAAGAGGACGGAAAGCCATTGTGGGCTGCTTCGAACGATGAAAGAGCGACCAGAGTCGGCAGGGTCATACGAAAGCTTCGCATCGATGAGATACCTCAGTTTTGGAACATCTTAAAAGGCGATATGAATTTCGTCGGTCCGCGGCCCGAACGCCCCCACTTTGTTAAGCAGCTTGCCACCGAAATACCTTATTTCGAACATCGACATCTCGTCGCTCCGGGTTTGACCGGCTGGGCACAGATCAAATATCCGTACGGAGCTTCGGTCAGCGATGCCATACAAAAATTGCAGTATGACCTGTACTACATCAAGAATCAGAGTTTGACCCTCGACATGGTGATCGTGTTCGAAACGGTCAAGACCGTACTCTTTGGGAAAGGCGGACGATAATGTTATTCAGAACGGGGAAACGATTTACGAGGAAAGCATGATGAAAGCACTGTTAACTATTAGAAGCATTTTCATAACTCTGGCAGGGGTCGCTTTGTTTGCCGGGGCCGCGATCGGACAGTCTGCTGATCCAGCCAAGAAGGATGCGCCGGAGCCTACTCCCGATCGGGAGATCAGCAGGCCGGCGGTCCAGGATCCGCAAGCTGCGCAGGCGGACGACAAAGACTCATCGGATGATGAAATTCTTCCCTATTACGATAACTATCTCAAGGAATATCGGTTAGGCCCCAGCGATATGATCTCGGTGGAAGTATTCGGCCAATGCCCGGATTACTGCAAGACAGGCATCACGATCCCGCCGAATGCACGAATTTCATATCCGCTCATCAGAGAAGGGATATTGGTTGCTGGGAAAACAGTCGAGCAGGTTGCGGCTGAGATAACCCTCAAGTTGGATGAATACATAATTGATCCGAAAGTTACCGTCACCCTCGACAAAGCGATGGCGACCCGATACAGCGTGATGGGAAATGTCGCGGCTCCCGGGGTAAGGGTCATGGACCGGAAGGTCAGCGTTTACGAGGCGATCCTTGAATCGGGCGGCGTTACCAAGAACGGTGACCGGAATAAGGTCTACATCGTAAGTTATGCGAGGGACGGCCGACTTTCGCGAAAGATGGTAAGTCTTTCCGAGATGGAGAAAGGGAAGGCTGACATGGTATTCCTAAGTCCCGGCGACCAGGTATTTGTTTCCGGCAAAGGGTTCTCGATCGATAAAGTCTTCGATATCATCGGAAGGGCAAGTGCGGTCAGGCTGCTTTTCGGTATGCCGTTTTGATCGAGTAGCTACATAGTTTTTTATGAGATCGGTCTCAAAATTGGTAATGCTTATCATGCTCGCCATTTTCGTTCAAACGGCGAGCGCCCAGTGGGTCAGACAGGAAACCAATAGTTTTGCGTGGTTTCGAGACGTTTATTTCTTTGACCATAAGAGGGGCTGGATCGTCGGCGGCGACGGAGTGATGCTGTCGACCGAAGACGGCGGCAACAACTGGACCTTCGCTAAGAAATTTACCACGGACACTCTTCTGCAGATCTATTTCGAGAGCGAAACCACCGGATGGCTTTTATGCCAGCGAAATATTTACGCACGAGGGTCAGAGGCCTCGTCTTACCTTCGACGAACAGTTGACGGGGGCCAGACATGGGAAAAGGTTGAGTTTCATGACAGCGGCCGCGAACGGATCACCAGGCTGTTATTTCACGAGGACGGCAGGGCCACTGCATTTGGCGAAGGCGGAGCGTTTTATGGCCTGCAGGACGACAAACTGTCGTGGAAGAAGAACCAGACGGGCTTGCGCTATCTGCTGCTCGACGGAGCATTCGCTAACGAAAAAAACGGTGCGATCGTCGGAGCTGCCGGGACTATCCTATTTACCGACGATGGCGGCTTTACCTGGGAAAATGCAACTCTGTTGGGAGACCGGGACACGAAATTTAACGCGGTAGATTTTGCCGCTCGAGGCGGGTGGGCCGTAGGAACCAAGGGCCGGGTTTTCCGATCGGTCGGCGTTCGATTATGGCGGCAAATGAACTCGGGCGTCACAGCGAATCTGAACGACGTATATTTTACGAGCCCGACCGATGGCTGGGCCGTAGGTGACGATGGTGTGATCATCCGGACGAAAGACGGCGGCATGACATGGACGGAAGTGGGTTCCAAATCCACTCACAAGCTCGAAAAGGTGGTCTTTTCGGCAGGTCGGGGATGGGCCGTGGGATTTGGAGGCACCGTTTTGATGTATGACGAGAATTCCACGGGCCGGGGCTCCGGGCCAAAGCCGGTATTAATGCGGCGATAGCCCTCGGGACCGCCACCAACTTGACACGTATAGCTCATCTTTCGTACGATTCAGGTTCGCTCTTTTTTCGAAACGAGCGACGTTTTTTTGAAAATTCGTGGGGCACGCGTGCAATTCACTTCTTTGATTTATTGGTCTTTGGGCACGTACGTCAATTGGTAGACAGCCTCCCTTACAAGGAGGAAGTTAGGGGTTCGAGTCCCTTCGTGCCCACCAAATAGTGAGTCCAGAGTTGTGAGTCTGGGGTCGTGAGTTTTTTACTCTCAAGACTCCGCACTCAAGACTCTAAACTCGCCTTCGCGGGGTCGTAGTTCAGTTGGTTAGAACGCCAGCCTGTCACGTTGGAGGTCGCGGGTTCGAGCCCCGTCGGCCCCGCCACTTATCCAGAAAGCCGTCCGGTCATAACCGGGCGGCTTTTTTGTCGGCCGGTTCGATCCTGCACGAATTGTACTCCACTCTCCAATCTCCACTCTCTTCCCCCCTGTTTTTGTACCACCTCGGGACACGATAATCGCTCTAACCCTAAACCTGTCTTAGGTTTACAAGTCTGAGCAGTGTACCAGTGTTTTTTCTGGGGCGGGTGATTTTCGATTTTCAAAGATCCGGATCTGTGTTGCATGCAAGAAATATCTTGCAATGTTCGCAACACGTGTAGTAGTATATACAACCGTTGGCAGATGTCAACGGTTTTTGAGTTATGGATGAGATAAAAGGGCAGGGAAGCGAAACGTCGCTCAGGTTTGAGATCAGTACGGTGAACGAGCTTTTGGCGAGGAAGACGGAGCCTGCTCGGCCGCTGTTTGGGGATATGTGGCTTACAGGCGAGCTGGCGGTGATGTTTGCCGAGGCGGGATGCGGGAAAAGCCTTTTGGCCGTACAGATCGCCGACAGCATCGCACGGGGGGCAGCATTTAAGCCGCTCGATGCAAAGCCGCGGCGGCAGAAGGTGGTATACGTCGATCTGGAATCGACTCATGAGCAATTCTGCAGCCGGTACAGGCACGATGATGGATTTAAGCCGTATAAGTTCTCGGACAATTTCGTCCATGCACGGCTGACGGACATTGCGGAGCCGGGTGTTTCGGACATTGAGGCGGTGATCGAGGCGACGGGAGCAAAGGTACTGGTCATCGATAACCTGGCACATCTGATGAAGGGGCATTCGTCAAACGAGGCGGCACGGCTGATGCGCGAACTGCGTCGTCTGTGCCGTCGCGACGGTATCTCGATACTGCTGCTGGTGCATTCGCCTCCGGCCACGCTTCGCCGGGGGATAGAGGCACGCGATCTGCCGTTTGCCGGGGTGATATCGGCACTGGCGGATAATGTCTTTGCCGTGGGGCGGGTCGGTGCGGCGGCGTCGGAGCGGTATATCAAGCATCTGCGGCCGGGTGCGGCGGCGCACGTTTTCGGGGCGGCCCACGTGCCGTGGTTTCGGATCAGGAAGCGGGCCAATTTTACATACTTCGAGTTTCGCGGGTTTGCACGCGAGGGAGCACTGCGTTTGTCGGACGACGACCGGCGGGAATGGCAGATGATCGACCGGATAGCCGAACTAAAGCGGCTCAAGATGCCGGTGCGGGATATCGCAAAGACGCTCGATATGTCGAAAACGACCGTCCAGAGATACGCCATGATGTGCCCCAAGCCGCCGCCCATGGTGCATTGGCAAACGGAAGTGCTGCCGCCGCCCGAGACAGATAGGTTCTGCGGTGAGCCGGAAGATGTCGAAGAATGGGATCATGACAGCGATACGGAGGATGACGTTGAGGAGAGTGGATACCGAACCGATTGGCAGGATGACGCCGAAGAATTGAATCACGACAGCGATCCGGAGGATGACGCCGAGGAAACTTTTGACCACGGAACCGATCGACAAGAAGACGAGATCGAGCAGTTCGATCCCACAGCAGATGTTACTGCTCGGGAAGGTCCCGGATACGATCCTTACCCCGAAACACACTACCGCGAGCCACCCG